>NZ_KQ970819.1:146825-155994 GCF_001579645.1 Streptococcus infantis | reverse complement strand
CTGCGACCAAATCGGCATCACGCGTGAGATGACCGATAAAGACGGCAACCTGGTTTGGTTCGGCAACTACACCGGCTGGGGTCGTATGAAAGAGGAAACCAAGGTAACGGATAGCGCATACCAACCCTTCCGCTTACAGAACCAGTATGCCGACCGTGAAACGGGACTGTATTACAACTTCTTCAGGTACTATGAGCCTGATGCGGGTCGGTTTGTTAATCAGGATCCGATTGGGCTTTTAGGCGGAGACAATCTGTATCTCCAGTAGGAACACCATACCCAGCCTTACCTCCTGGTTCTGATTGAAAGCCTTATACCATATATAGGGTACTTAAACCAATTGATAATGTAGCTGTAAGTAAAATTATGTCGTTGTTCGGAGAAATTGGATTAGGAACACAGGATGAATTACCAAAATCTGTTAAATCATATAGAATCTGGCATCTGGAAGAGGTGATAATAGGAAAATGTTAAAAATTAATGAATTGAATTCATATCTTAAAAATAAAGGAGTACCAGAAGATAGTTACTCAATCAATGAAGTAAATGATGAATCATTATGTATTGTTGAAGAAAATAAAAAATGGCATATATTCTATTCTGAAAGAGGATTGAGAACCGAAGAATATTGTTACCAAGATGAACATTTGGCAATTTTATATTTTATAAATCGGTTATCAAAAATGTTAAAAATTTCTTTCGAATGAAAAAAAGCAAACCGTAGCTTGTATGAAACTTTTAATTCTGATATGGGGTGTGTGTGGAATATACACGCGGCTTCTGCTTTTCAAGCGACCTCTAAATCTTCTTCTAAGTCGTCTGAACTATCGGTTCTTTAACAATTTTATTACTGATTGATGTAGAGTTCGTCTGAAAACATACTTTCAGGCGAACTCTACCAAATTTCTCTCTTGTTGGTTACACCACAAGCTACAGCTACAACGCCCAATGGCTGCCCGAAACCATTACCGACACTTACAATACAATAGCTACGAACCCTTGGCGCAGGTCCGCAACTGAAACAACGAAGACAGCGAAAGCCGACAACAAACCCACTACTTCCACTGCGACCAAATCGGTATCACGCGTGAGATGACCGATAAAAACGACAACCTCTTGTGGTTCGGAAACTACACCGGTTGGGGGCGTATGAAAGAGGAAACCATTATAACTATTTCCGCTATTATGATTCAGAAACAGGACGTTTTGTAAGCCAAGACGTGATAGGTTTGGTAGGAGGTCTAAAAACACCTGATGCACGTGCAATCGAAAAATCAACTGTCGCGATTTTTAAAGTTGAATTGAAAAATGAAAGTAAAACACTTTATGCAGCAAGCAAAGAAATGCACCTTGTTCAAGATGTAAACAAAGTGTTGACGGTGCTGGTGGTGTATATGATTAATGAAAGGATGAGTTATGAATATAGAATTACATATTGAAAAAGTACAATCTCTTTTAGATCAAATGGATTTACAAAAGAAATGTAAATTTGCGGCTTGGTGCTGTAATGCACTGATCATTGAGAAAAAAATAAATGAAAATATGACTAAAATAACTAATTCAAATGTGAACTACGAACTCTGTGATGCTATCATTAAAGCTGGTTGGTATGATTTCTCCCAAATAAATATTGGAATCTCTCAAAAAGCTATAGAAGATATAAATTGGGATGATGATGATCCATTAAATGATATGGTAGAAACACAAGGAACTATAGAATTATTAACTTCGATTCGAAATATGTTACTAGGTATACAACAAAAATCATCTGATAGTTATTACTTTGCTGCATGTGCTGAAAACGTAATTAACTGGAAAGATGCTTTAGCGAATTTCCCATACTCCGAAGATGGCAAAATAGAGGACGAAAATTTAAAACGTGAATATGAAATTCAATTGTTATTTTTAGATGATTTAAGAAATAGTATAATTACCTTACAGGATATTAAGAAATATAGATAAATGGACGCAAGCCTGAGTAGACTATTTAGAACGATAGGAGTTGAGTTGATGGAGTCTGAGGAATTAACTTCTAAAATTTTGCTGGAAAGTGTTTTAGAATGTACAAATTTTGTAGTAAATGAGGTGCCAAACTTATACAGTGCATTAATAGAGAGATTAAAGCAAGACGATGAAGTTTTCTTTATGAATTTTGTTGAAGATGAGGATGGTCAGGATGATTATTATGGATATGTCTATAATAAAACAAATGGAAAAATCTACGAATATGCGTTCCATGATGACAAATTAGTGAAAAATAGGAAGTTGTCTTTTATTGAAAAGAAAATTGGAGAGTTAACAACGAAAGATATTCTTGAATTACCTATAATAGATTTACTGTAATCTAGATATACCTATGATTGGTCTCGTATTTTTATGTAAGCAAGTAGTAGAAAGCCTTAGCCTGTATGAGACTTCCATCCTTGACGTAGATTTGTGTGTAGAATTTGCGCGCGGTTTCCGCTTGAAAAACCAATATGCCAACCGTGAGACGGGGCTGCATTACAACTTCTTCAGGTATTATGAGACTGATGCGGGGCGGTTTATGAATCAGGATCCGATTGGAGTGGAAGGTGGATTTAACTTTTATCGGTTTGCGCCGAATGCGCAGGAGTGGGTTGATGTTTGGGGGCTAAAAAATAATTCTCAGCTGTTGGGAGAAGCAATTACTAAATCTACTCGGTGGTCTGGTCGTCAAGCACATCATAAAATTCCGGTAGAGGTGTTTAATAATTCTCCACTGTTACAACGCCTAGAAAAACAAGGATTATTTAAACTTAATGGAAAAGGTAACGGAATTATGTTACCGGAATCTCTATCTAAAGGGACTACCTGTTCTAAACATAAGGGCTATCATAGAGGATATAACCAAGCAATTATGGAAATAGTAGATTATATTGATAAAAATTCTAAATGTGATAGAGAAAAGGCTAGAAAAATTCAATTATTACAATCCAAAATTCATAAGGCACTTAAGTCAGGAAGTAAGTCTTTATATAAACCAACAACAAAACAAGATTGGATTAATTACTTAACATAAAAAGGAGTAACATTATGAATATAATGTTAGGATTTATAAAAAATAATTTATTAGAAGTATCAGGTAATTATCAAAACAGCCAATGGAAAATTATTCAAGATATTTCAGTAGCACAAAGATATGCATATCAGCAGTATGATTTAAAGACTGTTTGGGCGGATTTACGTGAATCAAACTCACTAATTTTAAAGCTATCTACAGATGAAGATGACAATTTTTGGGATGAATATGCTGTTCCTGAAATTGAAAAAAAATTGAATTCCTTGCACTTAGAGGAGGGATTAAAAGATAGTTTATTTAGTGATATAGATGCCGATTTATTTAATTGTTATTTAAACAACAAATATAAGAAAAATCATCCTATTTGGAATATGATAGAAGATGCTTATTTTAAAGGGTTTTGGCCTTGTGGATGGGAAGGTAAATATCCTGAGGGGAAGCTTGTCGTTTTTAAATTAAACTATGTTTAAATAAAAAACATGATAATCGTCATCTAGATAAAGCATTGAATCCAATGCAAGGTTTTCCGACGACCTCTGTCAAATCGCCTAACCCGGAGGCGACGCACAGCCTCACTTCCGTCACCTTCAGATGTATTATTTGAAATTATCCTATTGAAATAGAAAGGAATCTTATGGAAGTAAATGATATAGTTTTATTTATTCACCAACTATTATTGAACAGAAGTAACGATATTGATTATAAAGAAGATATTATAGAATCATCAAGAAAATCTAGAGAATCAGTAAATAAAAAGTTGCTAGATGGTGTCGATTGTGCCAAATTACTTGCAGAGTTAGGGATATGATTATGGAAGCATTAAAAATTAATAAATCCCTATTGTCTCTTCCATTAGATTTTTCTTTCGATAGTAGTGAAATCAATGAATTAATAAAGGGAATGGATATTGAATTACAAGAAGTGATTATAAGCCCTAATGCTGATATGTGGTATTTTTTATTTATGAAAGAAGAATTTATTTTAGTTAATGATGTAGATGACGGCTTAGATATTCGATTTTTCAAAAAAGAAAATGAAAATTTAGCTAAAAAATTTATTAATAAAATTACTTCTATTGTATCCTTTAAATAAATAAATAAAACAAAGCAAGCCGTAGCCTGCATAAATTTCCAAATTCACAGTAAAAGAATTTGATAGTTATGATGGGAAATGGCATTCTATACATATCTAAATTAAAGTAATTAGCAAACTGTAGCCAGCATGAAATCTCCAATCCTGACGTAGGGCATGTGCGGTACGCACAGGTACACAACTGGACCAACGAAGACGGCGAAAGCTGACAACAAACCCACTACTTCCACTGCGACCAAATCGGCATCCCGCGTGAGATGACCGATAAGGACGGCAATTTGCTGTGGTTCGGCAACTATACCGGCTGGGGTCGTCTGAAAGAGGAAACCAAGGTAACGGATAGCGCATACCAGCCCTTCCGCCTGCAAAACCAGTATTGCGACCGTGAAACAGGGCTGCATTACAACTTCTTCAGGTATTACGAGCCTGATGTGGGTCGGTTTGTGAATCAGGATCCGATTGGGTTGTTGGGTGGGGAGAATTTGTATGCTTTTGCGCCGAATGTGCAGGAGTGGGTTGACCCGCTCGGATTATCTAATGCTCCAGGTGCCTGAAATTCATATTGAATCATTAGAAAGAACAGCTTGGATAAAAGGAACTCCAGTTTCATCATTTGGTAAAAACGTACATTATAAAGTGTATGATACTGGAAAAGTTATTGGTGCATCAGAAGGGATAGACACACCATATATACGAGTTGAATGCTCTCAAGGAGTAATAGATGGACATCCAATTACAAAAAAAGAATACTTGAAAAGATTAGGAGCAATTTGAAATGGAACCTAAAATTGATTTTAAAGATGGCATTATCACTTATGAAAATTTATTTTGGTTATTCAATAATACTAATGAATTCAATAAACTTGAATTTGAAGAAGATTTATTACAAGTACAGTTCTTTAATGAAAAATATATTTTAGATGTTGGGTGGTATCCCCATATCGGTAGAAATGGAAAATTCAAAGTTTACGTAATTAAAAATTGTGATTGGGAAAATCCATTATTTTTAGAATCTGATAACACAATTAATGATTTAATTACCACTATAAAACAAGGAATTAAATGTATATATGCTCATGAGCATCTACAACAATAATGGCAGGTGAGGGAGGAAGTCTCAACAATTCCACAAGGCCCACAGCACAGACCAGCGGACGGGTACGACCCATTTTGAATATGACAAACTGGGCTGGATTACCCAAGCGGGTAATGAAGTGTTCGCCTTCGACCCCGGGCACAATATCCTGTCCGATCACAATAGCCCTACCGTCCCCAACAACCGCCTGAAAACCTACAACGGCAGCAGCTATTACTACGACCACTTCGGCAACCTAATCCACCGCGAACTATCTGACAGCGAAGTGCAGAACTATTTCTACGATCTGCACGACCAACTGGTTAAAGCCGAAATTTACAAAAAAGAACTCGTAAAGCACCTCGCCCAGCTGAAAAAACGACAAACACCTCCACCTGTAAAATGTTAAGAAACAATATGATAAGGAATATTTTATGGAAATTATTTCAAGAAATACGTATTACAAAATAGAAGATGATATTCTTACTATTGCATTTGCAGATAGTGAAAAACCTAATCCTGACAATTACTTAATTTTGCAAAGAGAAGTTGATGACTTAGAATACTATTATTATGAAATTAATACTCAACAATATTCAGGGGTAGGTGGTTTCAAAAAGGTAGAAATTTATTCCGATAAATTAGTTATTTATTTTCAAGAAAACCAAAAAATTTATCAAAATAGTATTAAAAATCTAATTATTACATATCAACCTGATAAAAAATTAAATGAATATATTGGGTATATTTTTGGAGAATCTGATTGTGAGGTTGTAGTTTGCTAATGAAAAATAAATCTATGTGGAACCCAGTAGTAATTTCATTTGATGAGTCCGATGATGAAGGTTTGTCATATATCTACTTTGATTTGGGAAATTTTCATTATTTCACCCTAACCTTCAATCAAGATGAAGATGATCAAATATACCTTGAATTCAATGAACAAACGTTTTCAATCGAAAGCAATAACGTTGCATATGATTTAAAAGGTAATACTTTATCATTCGATTTCGGAGATGATATTCAGAAATCTTTGAAAATCGAGAAACATATTGATATTGAAATAAATATAGACACTGATATGGTTTCGTTTAGGAAAACACTAGAAAATATTTTTTTAGCAAAAAACAGAATATAACTTGTACAAGTAAGCTAGATGTAGTCTGAACAAAAACTTTCAGCCCTAAGGAGTATTTTATGAAAATCAAAGAATTAATTGAAAAATTAGAACAAAAAAGTAGCCATCAATTTTTGAAAGCAGTATCAAAACCAGAATTTGCTTTTCCTTTGCCACAAGATTTAAAATTCTTTTATGAAAATTATGAATATGCTATTCTTAATATTAATACTTCTTGTGAGATAAGAATCAGTTCACTTTCAGAATTGCAACCAACAAACCAAATTCTATATCCAGCTGATGATGTTATTTGGGAGGAGTTGGCAGATGATATCAGTAATGATTGGTTCATGATTGCATCTTCACAAGAGCTCAGTCAATATATCAGTATAGACTTAAATGAAAAAAGATTTGGTTTTTGTTATGATAGTTTTATAGAAACTCATGCTACACCTGATGAGTCTCCCATTATTGCTAAATCATTTACAGAACTACTGGAGAAATTGGTTTCAAATAAAAAAGAATGGTTTTGGTTAGATTCCTCTTTTCAAAGCTATGGTGATGCTTATGAAGATGAATAAGTAAGTTGTAGCCCGCATGAAACTTCCAATCCTGACATAGGGCATGTGAGGTACGCACAGGTACACAACTGGACCAACGAAGACGGCGAAAATCGCCAACAAACCCACTACTTCCACTGCGACCAAATCGGCATCCCGAGAGAGATGACCGATAAGGATGGCAATCTAGTTTGGTTCGGCAATTATTACGGTTGGGGCAAACTGAAGAACGAAACCAACATATCCGGAACTGCTCACCAACCCTTCCGCCTGCAAAACCAGTATGCCGACTGTGAAACGGGACTGCATTACAACTTCTTCAGGTACTATGAGCCTGATGCGGGTCGGTTTGTGAATCAGGATCCGATTGGGTTGGAAGATGGATTTAACTTTTATCGGTTTGCGCCGAATGCGCAGGAGTGGGTTGACCCATTGGGGTTAGCAAAAAAATAGATGGGCTTACTATTCACTACATGGCAATATTTGATAAAGCTGGAAAAAGGAAGAATGTAACTGACTTCAAATTCAAATAAGAGGATTATATGAATAAATTTATTTATAAAAAAGATCAAAATTATACTGACCACTGGGAATTTTGCAATCAAAATAAATATCCATTTATTACAATTAATAATATTGATAATGGTTTTAGTGAGCTATTTTTTGACATAACTAATATAAGTAATAAATTAGAAGATATTTCTAATTCTATAAAAGAAATATCTTCTTGCTATAATAAATTTTTTTTAATTCCCAGCTACATATTAGAAAGATATGAATCTCAATATTATTACTTTGAATTCCCCGTTATAAATACCCACGCAGAACTTATTGCAAACCAGTTATTTGATTATTTACTTGAAAACATAAGTTAAAGCATACTGTTACGAAAGAAGATCAACCATTTTACTAAGCCAAAGCGAGCGAATTAGATTAAGATCTAATAAACAAGTCATAGCTCGTATAGAGAGATTCTCCTAAAGCACACAGTTAGCTTCATAAAACAAATCGCCGCACTGAACGACCTGACGCAGACCTAGATAGGTAAGAACTCAGTAGCATCAGCTTAGGCCGTCAACCGCAGCTACGCCTACGACAAAGCAGGCAACCTGACCCACAGTACCGACCAACGGACGGGAACAACCCATTTTGAATACGACAAACTGGGTCGGATTACCAAAGCGGGTAATGAAGCGTTCGCCTTGGACCCCGCGCACAATATCCTGTCCGATCACAATAGCCCTACCGTCCCCGACAACCGCCTAAAAACCTACAACGTCAGCAGCTATTACTACGACCACTTCGGCAACCTGATCCACCGCGAGCTGGCCGACGGTGAAGTACAGAACTATTTCTACGACCTGCATGACCAACTGGTTAAATCCGAAATTTTCGAAAAAGACGGCAGCAAAGAGACTTGGGCCTACACCTATGATGCCTTGGGCAGAAGGATAGGCAAAGGCCGTCTGAAAAACGAAAAAGTTTCAGACGGCCTCGAAGAGGAAACCGGATTCGTTTGGGACGGCAGCCATCTCTTGCAGGAAATCCAGCCGGACGGCAGATATACCTATCTCTACACCGACCCGGATTCCTACGAACCCTTGGCACAGGTACGCAACTGGACCAACGAAGACGGCGAAAGCCGCTAACAAACCCACTACTTCCACTGCGACCAAATCGGCATCCCGAGAGAGATGACCGATAAGGATGGCAACCTAGTTTGGTTCGGCAATTATTACGGTTGGGGTAACCTGAAGAGTGAAACCAACATATCCGGAACTGCTCACCAACCCTTCCGCCTGCAAAACCAGTATGCCGACCGTGAGACGGGGTTGCATTACAACTTCTTCAGGTATTATGAGCCGAACGTCGGGCGGTTTGTGAATCAGGATCAGATTGGATTGATGGGAGGGACAAACTTTTATCAGTTTTCGATGAATGCGCTGGGATTGATTGATCCATTAGTACTATCAAAAAAAGGGTTAAGGTTATTATAAAAAAATATCTGATTTAAGAAAAATCGTTAAAAACGGAACATCAGAAGCTTATAATCTTGCTGATGATACACTTAAAGCACCGTGTAGTAGTTGTACATGGGTATTAAGATTCTTAAGAATGAAAGGTAAAAAATAGTCATGTATGATATAAATGAAATTATGAATAATATTTCCGAGTTTTTAGAAAAAAACCAGAAAAATGAAATTTTTTTAATTAATAAACTAAGAGATTTCCTAAAAAAATTTTATGAAAATAATTCACAGATTAACATTAAAGAAAAAATATTG
>NZ_KQ970819.1:139271-145525 GCF_001579645.1 Streptococcus infantis | reverse complement strand
TTCCGCCTGTAAAACCAGTATACAGACCGCGAGACGGGATTGCATTACAACTTCTTCAGGTATTATGAGCCGAACGTCGGGCGGTTTATGAATCAGGATCCGATTGGGTTGTTGGGTGGAAATAATTTCTATCTATATAGCTTGAATTCTTCCGTATGGATTGATTTTTTAGGGTTGACTGGTGCTAGAGTTACACGGACTAGACCAAATGTGCCCGGAGGAACAATAACTGGCCTTAGCACTGTAGAGGGTGGTAAAGGTATTACCCATCCCGTTGTTCAAGAAGCATACGATAATGTCCCCATTGATAAACGTTCTGATCCTCGTATGCATGGTAGATGTGCTGAAGCAGAGGCTCTCAGTAAAGGGGCAGAAAAGGCAAATGTTACCAATATGGAAGAGCTTAGTAAATAAGTAAAAAATTCCGTCTCTACAGCAAACAGAATCGACAAAAAAGGAAAACCTATGCGTGCATGTTCTTCCTGTAGCTACGTATTAAAAAATCTTAGAATTCGCGACGGTAATGGAGGTTAAAATGACTGAAGTAAATAGACCTGATATTATAGCAGGACGAAAATTAACCGATACATTTGATATTGATGCCATGAATTATCATGACGTTCAGATAATTACGCATGATTTCATCAAAAACGTACTTTTATCTAGTCCTTGTATTCATAATCAAATACCTGATACTTTAATAAAATTAGCAGAAAATACATGTCGTAAAATTCTATTGAATTTATCCAATGCCTTATCAAATGATGAATTGAAGAAAGAGCGCATAAGAGTTTGGAAAATTTATGATTCACAAACATCATCACATGAAAGAAACTTTACTCAACTTATACTAGGAGGGTTATCAGATGAAGAACAATTCATTGATGCACTTGAGAACTACGCTACAGTATCCGATATACTACTTCCCACTTTCTTTAATGTGTATAAATTATGCGGAGAGGAACTTTGTAAAAAATATCTAGAATTTCTATTGAATCATCCTATTTTAAAGAAATATCGTGTTGAACATGTTTGAACCAAAAGTTGGATATAATGATTGAATTTCCCCAAAGCAAGCCACAGCCCGCATGAAACCTACAATCTAGAGGCAGGATGTGTACGGTACGTACGCGGTTTCTATTTTTCAGACGGCCTTGAAGAGGAAATCGGATTCGTTTGGGACGGCAGCCACCTCTTGCAGGAAGTCCACCCGGACGGCAGGTATACCTATCTCTACACCGACCAAGACTCCTACGAACCGCTGGCACAGATACGCAATTGGACCAACGAAGACGGCGAAAGCAAACAGGAAATCCACTACTTCCACTGCGACCAAATCGGCATCCCGAGATAGATGACCGATAAGGATGGCAATCTAGTTTGGTTCGGCAATTATTACGGTTGGGGCATACTGAAGAATGAAACCAACATATTCAGAACTGCTCACCAACCCTTCCGCCTGCAGAACCAGTATGCCGACCGTGAAACGGGACTGCATTACAACTTCTTCAGGTATTATGAGCCTGATGCGGGTCGGTTTGTGGGGAGGAAGCAATTTTTATAACTATTCTCAAAATGTACAAGCTTGGGTAGATTTATATAGATTGTCGTCTAGTTGTAATGACGGAGATACAAAAGATAGTAAACTAATTAACCAAAAAGAATTGAACCGGATTTTAGTTCAAATAGGCACAGTTCCACATGCGTTTAAAGCTGATTATGTTGGTAAACGAGCCGTATCTCATTATGATGTTTATAAACAAAATAAAACTGGAGAACTTTTATTAAGAAAAAATTCTTCTGAATTTATTAGAACAGGAATTGGTTACGATGATGCTGAATAATTTAATTGAAGTAACATTTTATATGGAATCAAATGATTATATTAACATGAGAGAAATAGACAAAATACTTAATATTAAAAATGCCGAGTTTTATAGTAAGGGAGATTTATTTACCTCACCAAACAAAAAGGTTCAATATATAATTGAACACTCTTACTATTCTTTTGGTATAGATAAAGAGGAAAATTTAAATGAAAAAATTAATAAAGTTATACAAAAAATAGAAGACAAAAAGAAAAATTTAAACTATATATTTAAAAAATATAAACTAAATAAAGAGCTTATAATTTACAGCTGGATCAACGATGAGGCTACTCGTGAATATAAAATCTCCTTAAATCAAATTCAATTATTATCTGAGTTAGGAATAGAGTTAAAAATCATTCATTATAATTTTTAGTATAAGTGTGGATTAATTTCAAGATTTAACAACCCCAAAAGCAGTCTGAAACTCTAAACCCTCACTTATCCATCCTTCAGCAACCCTTCCGCCTGCAAAACCAATACGCTGACCGTGAAACAGGGCTGCACTAGAACTTCTTCAGGTATTATGAGACTGATGCAGGAGTTGCTAATCAAGTCTATGAAAAAATAAATGAATATTCTCGAACTACTGGAAAAAAACCTGATAAATGTGATGTGTTAAAAGAATTAATTGATTGTGGACAAATATCTGCTAAACAAGCTAAGTCAACACAAAAAGCTTGGGGTTGTCGTCATTCAAGACATTCCAAGGATAAATGTAACAATAGGAAAAAATGATATGGTAGGTAAAGAAATTTCAAGTTTTGATGCTTTTTTAGTATGCAAGCAATTGTCAGTTAAGGAATTATTCGAAAAAATACTTAATTCAAATACTGTTTTTCAATATGAAGCAGCAAAAAGGTTACAATTTTATGAGTATAATGAAATTAAAGATGATATTAAAAATATATTATTAACAAGCAGATATAGTCGACATAGAGAAATTGCAATATTTATTTTAGGGCAGTTTCAAATCAAACTTAATGATATTCAGCTTAAAGAAATTCTATCAATATTAATTTGCTTTATACAAAATGATAAAAGCATAAGAGTTAAATCATCTGCAATTTCATCATTGGGATACCTATTTCGTGATTATAATTTAGGAGAAAAAGAGTTTTCTAACATAGAAAAAGATATAGATTTAATATGGAGTTTAAATAAGTATTCTATTATTATTTCTGTTGCATTTAGTTCTATATATCTTCCAGAAAGGGAATATATAAAAGACTATCTAGTTAGAAATTTAAATAAAAAAAATCCTAAGATATTGTCATGGATTTTATATTCTTTAAAAGAGAAAGGTTATAAATCAAATTCAATTGAAACTCTATTAATTAGGAAGCTAAAAGATTTTAATGAAACTTCTTATATTTACAATGAGATAGTTTTATTTTTAGTTTCAATTGACTCTAAGAAGGTTATTCCGTATGTTAAAAAAATTTTATTGAATCAAAATAGAATTGATGATGAATTCTATATTGAAATCAAGAATAATTCATCTAAAAAGTTTTCAAAAATTAGAAAAATACTGCTAAAGAAGTTTGAATAAATAATATTATTTATTTAAATATCATATATAGGTTGTGTTAAGATGTAATAGTTAATTGATTTTCTTGAAATCTTTAGATAAACTTTAAACTCTATACTCAAATCTTTATTTACTTTAACTAAAACGAAAACATCTATATCAGCAATCAGCCTCGACGACGAAGTCATCTCCGACATCGAACGTGATCGGCTGCACCGTGAAATCTACCGCACACAGGGTAAACTTGCCAGCCGTTACGAACTCGATCCCTTAGGCCGTCTGAAAGAGGAAACTCGAGTAACGGATAGCGCATACCAGCCCTTCCGTCTGCAAAACCAGTACGCCGACCGTGAAACTGGGCTGCATTACAATTTCTTCAGGTATTACGAGCCTGATGCGGGTCGGTTTGTGAATCAGGATCCGATTGGGTTGTTGGGTGGGGAGAATTTGTATCAGTTTGCTTTAAATTCTTTAATATGGTTTGATCCTTTGGGGTTAAAAGTCAAAATATTGACTTATAATCATACCTTAAAACCAGATAAAGTTACTGATGTTAAGGAGTTAAAACGCCAAATTAGAGAGCAAATTAGGGCATTTAATAAAATTTTAAAAACAGAGGGGTTAGAAGGCTTGCAAGAAAGAATTAGGAATTTTAGAGATGACCCAACTATAGAAGCGAGAGGAAGAAGGTACACAAGTGATAAAGAATCTGCAGGGGAGGGTATGGTTACATGAACCAGATATGTGTGCAGGTGGTGCTCCCGAGAGTGCTGATAGGAAAGGGAAAAGCCGAGAAAATTCGATAATTGGGCCTAATTCAAGTAGACTTTCTGATGAAATATTGAAATTGAAGCCATCTGACGAAATAACTAAATTTAGGTCTAAATTAATTTTGAAAAAATAACTTTGAGGTAAAAATATGCATTATGAAGAATTTAAATCACTCTATCAAAAACTTAATAATGATAGTGATAAAGAAGATTTCTTACAAAATTATGTTGATGAGGATATGTCTGAGGAATTAGCAAACTTTCTTTTGGATATTGGCCTAAATCCAAAGGAGTCTGATCTTTCTCGTAATGAGGCATTCAAAATATTGAGAATATATATAGGTGATTTTGACTATAGTGAAATATTTAAAAAAATAATTCATTTTTTCAATAATGTTAATGAAGATATTTACCTTCGAATTGAGGCACTGAGTATTTTAAAAAGAGCACCAATAACTGTTAATGAAGCAGAATTTGCAATGAGTATTCTCAAAAAAAATGAAAATGAGTTAATAGATAGTGCCGCACTCCATGTCTTAACATTTCATCGAAAATTACCTTTTGTAAAATTACTTCTTCGTCAACTAATTGAAGATAAATCTGCTTTTGCTGAAGATGCTCAAATAGCTTTAGATTCAGATTAGCAAGACGTAGTCCAGATAAAACCTTCAGTCCTGACGTAGGGTGTGTGCGGTATGCACGTACGCGGTTTCTGTTTTCCAGACGATCTTAATACTTTCTTTGAGGTCGTCTGAAATATTGGTTCTTTAATAATCCGATTACTGATCAGCATGAAGGTCGTCTATTGCAGGAGTACACTTACAAAGGCAGCTACACCTATCTCTACACCGATCCCGACAGCTACGAACCTTTGGCACAGGTACGCAACTGGACCAACGAAGACGGCGAAAGCCGCCAACAAACCCACTACTTCCACTGCGACCAAATCGGTATCCCGCGTGAGATGACCGATGATGAAGGCAACCTGGTTTGGTTTGGCAACTACACCGGCTGGGGCCGTCTGAAAGAGGAAACCAAGGTAACGGATAGCGCTTACCAGCCCTTCCGATTGCAAAACACCCTTTTACACACTGGCATGTAGCTACTGCCAAAATGGATAGAAATCTTAGTCAAAAAAGAAATAATGGGAATCGTACATTTTCTTGGGAGTAATACAAAGAAAATGTAACCGTACAACATAGGAAATAGTATCATGACAACTTTAGAAGATAAGATCTTTACTTTAAAACAGAATAATATAATGAAAAAAATGAAAGAAATTCATTTCTTAAATAATTTAATTTCAGATTCTGAAAAAATCATTCCATATCCACTCTCATGTGAAATAATAAATCGTACTTTTACCCCCTATAGAAATATAGAATTATCAAAAGAAAAATTTAGTTTATCGATAAAAAATGAACTATTAAATTTTCTTGCACCAGAGGCAAATGATATTGCTTATGTATACTTTTATGGTGGAATAAATGATTCAGCTAAAACACCAATAGAATTATTCCCCTTGTTTATTATCAAAATAAATAATATTAACGATTGGCTAGAATTAATAAACAAACCTAATTTTTATTGTTTAAAATTATTTAGTCATAAAATAGATAAAGTTATCGATATATCTCTACTCGACAATGAGGAAGATGTGTTATCTATTTCTATTGGACTGAACGCTTAACTTTAAAAATAAATAAACTATTCCAGCAGAAGCAATCCTTTGCTTTATATAACTTAAAGGTGGTTACCATGAAAGAATTATTAGAAAAACTTGAAAATAATCGTTTTATTTATAAGGTCAGAATGGATCTTGAATTCGATGTAAAGGAATATCAAGAATTATTAAAAATTTTAAATGAATACTATTTTTAAACTAAATGAAAAATTGGAAAACTCACCCTCTATTTTAAGTATTGAGGATGAATTATTTTTTATTGATAGATTACAAACATTATCTATTGATGAAATTAGGGAAAATAAAGAAATATTTAAGAGAATTATCTCAGCTATCCAAGAATCTCACCAAGACAACGGGATATTTGAAATAACAGATACAAATATTAATATTTTCTTTGA
>NZ_KQ970819.1:136965-139153 GCF_001579645.1 Streptococcus infantis | reverse complement strand
TTGTTATCTGGGTTAGAAATTTAAAAAAACTATATCACCTTGATTTTGAGAAATATATAGATGGGTTAGATACAAATTTTGATGGTTCACAACAAATTTGATCCTCAAATGAAAAAATTATACAGCAAGCCGTAATGAGTAAAACTCGTGGAGACAATAAAGGATTTACATTAAGAGAATTAAATTCACGGGGTAATGAATTTACTGATCGTTACATTCAATACCACCCAGGGAGCCCTAGGCATTATGAGGGAGCACCTTATTGGAAAGTATCTTCTGGAAAAGGCGGAACGCAAAGATTTCCTGCAGAATAATATGAAAGGTTAATAATGAATATTTATGATGAAATTATCCCCGCGAAGAGTTTAGGGGGAATCAGATTAAAAGACAATATTAAAAACTACTCCAGTATCATTAATGAATATAATTTAAATGGAAAATTAAAATTTTTTCAAACTAATGTTAATTCATGCAGATATATATTTACTGATATCCCAATTGAAATTAACGTAGATATTACTTCAGGAGAAATTTATAAAATTTCTGCATTAGAAGGATATCAAGGCAAATTCAGAACTATTAAAATAGGAATGCCCATTAATGATATCTTAAATTCTAATTTAGGTTTCTATTACGATGAATGTGAAGAAGCTTTTTTTTCAAAAATTATTGAAGGAATTGCACTGGAAGTTTCTGAAGATGACCCTCCGTTCGAAGAAGCTCTCAAAATGAATATAAAATATATCTCTGTTTTTGATCCAACCGCATTTGATAAATAAATTTAATTATACATTTAATATTAATTAATTAATTTTGATTAAACAGGAATTCAAATAGTCGTCCTAGGGTGAGTTGATACCCAATGTTCCAGTAAGGTCGTCTGAAAGAGGAAACTCGAGTAACGGATAGCGCATACCAGCCCTTCCTCATACAAAACCAATATGCCGACCGTAAAACGGGGCTGCATTATAACTTCTATAGGTACTACAAGCCTAATGCGGGTCTGTTTGTGAATCAGGATCCTATCTTACTATTAGGTGGGAACAATTTGTATAGTTTTGCTTCTAATACAAATGCTTGGTTTGGTCCATTAGGTTTGAAGAGAAAACGGAATAAGAAGCCTAGAAGAATTATTCCAGTATGATGATATTATGGATGATGTTGATAAGTGGTCACTGATTCCTGTTAGTCAAAGACAAAAATGTTTGATTAAGGATAAACTACCTAGCGCAAAACAAAGAAGCGCCCAACAAAATCGCATGATGCGTAGAGACTTTTCTCGAAGACAAAAAAGCTTAATGTGAGAACTTGAAACAGGGCATACATGCCACTCCTCATCATATTATTTCGCATAAAAATGGTGGTTCAAATACATGGTGGAGTCCAACTCCTGTGAAACACCCTCATACTGGAACTATACACGGTACTGGGGCTACCTTACGAACACATTTGCCAAATAGCACCCTCAACAGGAATAATTAACTAGATTGTTCCTAGATAATAGATATAAAAATTGAATGAAGGATATTAATTTATGGATAATTTCAAAAAAATTCTTGTAGATATACAAGATTTAATCAAATCTAGTAATGGAAACTTAATTAATTATGGAAAATCAAATTTTATTTTTAAAAAAAGATATGATGTTTCTTTAGATGAGATAAATGATTTTGAAAAAAAATATAAAGTCACATTCCCTAGAATATATAGAGAATTTCTTCTAACAGTAGGATCTTGTACTTTGTTTCAAGATGAGTTACTACCTGGATTCGATTTTTTAGCTCCTAAAGAGCTTTATGATTGGTCACAACAAGTTTTTGAAGGAACTGATTGTAATTTATTCCCTAATATCTTAATTACTATTTCCATTCCAAGAACTGGCGATCAAGCTGGTTTCCTTCTTACAAAAGAAAATGAAAATTTTGGTGTTTTTTTTCCTGATATTCCTCCTGAAGAGTGGGAAGAGGATACTGAATTTGAAAAATTTGAAGACTGGCTAGAAAACTTGATGAAAGAAAAACTAGAGGAAATTTAAAAAATTTTGAATAACCAATTTTAAAAATATTTATTATTTAGCAAATCTAACAAAAATCACACCATGCCGTCTGAAAACACTATCCTAAGCCTTATCAGACGGTCTTTCCCCTTCTTTAACAATTCAACTTCTCACTATCGTTTACGACCGCAG
>NZ_KQ970819.1:135319-136945 GCF_001579645.1 Streptococcus infantis | reverse complement strand
ACCGTAACCACATCATGATTGAGCACAACCAGTAAGCTGTAAAACCTTCAGTCCTGACATAGGGGGTGTGTAGTACGCACTCGGTTGCTGTTTACAGACGATCTTTGTTGTATTGCGTTCAACCGCCACTATACCTACAACAAAGGCGCCAACCAGATATCGCCTATCGTAAAGATGGTCGTTTAGAATAATCAAAAAACAATCCTGCAAGAATTCTTGCAGGATTGTTTTATATTAGACCTTCTAAAAGTCCCTTCATAAAGTTTTCTGAGTTGAACTCACCGATATCATCGATTTTTTCACCAAATCCAATCAACTTAACAGGGATATTGAGTTCTTCACGGATAGCAAGAACGACACCACCTCGGGCAGTTCCATCAATCTTGGTTAAGACAATACCTGTCAAAGGAGTGATTTTTGAAAATTCTTTAGCTTGTACAAGAGCATTTTGACCAGTTGAGGCATCTAGAGCTAGGAAGGTTTCATGAGGTGCTTCAGGCACAACACGCTTGATGATACGACCAATTTTTTCCAACTCTGCCATCAAGTTTTCTTTGTTTTGCAAACGTCCAGCTGTATCAATCATGAGAATATCAATACCTTCTGCTACTGCACGTTCCATTCCATCAAAGACCACACTGGCTGGATCAGCTTTTTCTGGACCCGTTACAACAGGCACACCGACACGACGACCCCATTCTGCTAGCTGAGCTACCGCACCAGCACGGAAGGTATCCGCAGCAACCAGCATAACTTTCTTACCAGCTTGTTTGTAGCGATGTGCCAATTTACCGATAGATGTTGTTTTTCCGACACCATTAACTCCAACAAAGAGCATAACAGTCAAGCCATCTTGGAAATTAATGCTTTCGTTATAGTTGCCATCCTTCTCATAGAGCTCCACCAATTTTTCGATGATAACACGACGAAGGGCTTCAGGTTTCTTGGCATTTTCAAGCTTGGCTTCATAACGTAATTCTTCAGTAAGATTTGAAGCTACCTGTACGCCAACGTCACTCATGATCAAGAGTTCTTCTAGCTCTTCAAAGAAATCTTCATCGACTGAGCGGAAATTTGCAAAGAAGGCATTCAAACGAGCCCCAAATCCCGTACGAGTTTTCTTGAGACTACGGTCATATTTTTCCTGTACAGTCTCTTGAACTGGAGGAATTTCTTCGATTACTAGATCTTCTTCCACTTCTTCAGTGATTTCCGGATCTGTTTCGTTTGATTGAGCTTGAACAACTTCTTCCTCATCACTATCATTTGAAGGGATTTCTTCAACAGGAGCCAATTCCACTTGAGGGCTTTCTACCTCTTCAACTTGAATTGCTTCTTCTTGAGGAATTTCAACTTCATCAAGAGGTTCAATGATAGCTTCTTCTACAACCTCTACTGCAGGTGAGTCTTCATTTGTTTCTTCCTGAGGTTCAGCAGGTAAGATAACTTCTTCTGGTTCTGTCACTTCAGCATTTTCAGATTCCGATGCCTCGTGTTGCTCATTATCATCTGATAAGTCAATATTTTCTAAAGCTTCTTTGACAACATCTTCAATTTTTGGTTCTTCTATTTTCCCAAATAAACGGTCAAATAATCCCATACTTTAATTCTCCTTCAGTACATATT
>NZ_KQ970819.1:132150-134478 GCF_001579645.1 Streptococcus infantis | reverse complement strand
GGCAACGGCTTCCTCGTCGTTGGTCATAGGTGTTACCACATTTGCAACTGCTTTAACTTCAGGAACAGCATTTTGCATGGCTACACCAAGACCTGCCCATCCAATCATCGAAAGGTCATTAGCTTCATCTCCACAAGCCATCACTTGACTTTGGTCAATTCCTAAATGCTCAATTAACTTAGCTAATCCTGTCGCTTTATGAACATTCTTTGGTGACCATTCTAGCAAGAGTTCACGTGATTTAAAAATTTCATATTTGTCAAACAATTCAGGAGAAATCTTCTGAATAGCTGCATCCAAGGGTTCTTGAGGAAAGGCAGTGACACATTTATTGTAAGTAATCTGACTAGACAAATCTTCAAAGTCAATTGGAACAAAAGTCAGAGCAGGATTAAATTTAGCATACAGACTCTCTTGATCTGATTGGATTTGGTAAACTGTACCTTCTGAAATGGCGTCTAAGGGAATGCCTAGTTTTTCAGTTTCCTCGTAAATACGTGTCACATCATCAATAGAGAATACTGTCTTATCAAGGATTTCACCCGTATTTTTCTGAACCAATCCACCATTAAAAGTGATAGTATACTCGTCATCATGGCCGTCTGTTCCAAGCTCTTTAAGGAAGAAATCCATAGCCTTGAGAGGACGTCCCGTTGTCAGTACCACTTTGACTCCCTGATCACGCGCAGCCTTTAAAGTCGCCTTAGTACGATCAGTCAATTTCTTGTCTGTCGTCAGCAAAGTCCCATCTAAGTCTAGGGCAATTAATTTAATATCTGCCATTACAATCCCTCCATATAAGCAATAACTGTTTGGTCTTTGTGATGTCCGATAACTGTTTCAGCTAGTTCTAAAATCTCTGGACGAGCATTTTCAGGTGCGACTGGGTGCCCTACAACTTGCATCATGTGCAGGTCATTAAGATTATCACCAAAGGCCATCACCTGGTCCATATCTAGATTCAATTTCTTAGCCAATTCGACAATAGCAACTCCCTTGTCAACATGGTCTAAAACGATGTCAATGGATTCAAATCCTGTCGTCATAGCCTTGACCCCAGGAACATGTTCATTGACCCAAGCTTCTCCAGCGTCAACCGTTTCTTCAGTGAAGTTAGTTGTGAATTTGAAAATCTCATCGGTAATATCTTCCAGTCTGGCCACCTTTTGGATATTCTCATTATAATGATGGCTAAACATAAGATAGATTTCATCTACTGTATCTAAGACATAGCAAGCCTCTTTACCAGTCAAGAGCATCTTCTTCTCATCAAAATAAGAGGAAGTTTTTAGTTTTTCAAAAGTTGACAGGTAAAAATCACGTGGCATAGTTGCTTCATAGAGGTCTTGTCCATGAAAACGAACCAGACTCCCATTTTCAGCAATGAAGATAATCTCATCTTTGACATCCGCAAAATGTTTCTCTAAGGACAAAAGACCACGTCCTGATGCTACAGCAAAGTAGATTCCTTTTTCTTTATAGGAATGGAGAAGCTTTTTTAAACGTTCCATATCAAATTGGCCAGCTTCATCCAGGAAAGTCCCGTCCATATCAGTTGCGACTAGTTTAATCATAAATACCCATATTCTCCAGTTATAAATCTATCTTCTATTATACCATAGAAAAATCAAAAAAAGGCGTGCTGAATTAACACGACCTTGTCTTCTATAAACCAATCGGTACGCCATTTTTGAAGGCCAGGCTGATTTGCTTGCCTTCTTTTATATCCAGCCTCTCAACACTTTTCTGCCAAAATTCTTGATTGAAGTCTATTCTGAGAGTTAATCATCTATTGCATAAAAATTATCAATCTTTGGCTGAGATACATTTGTCACAATCATAAATAGCATATAGTTCTTGACATATAGTCTTGCATATGAAAAAATACTTGTTGGAGGTTGATAATATGACTGAAACAATCAAAAACTGGGTTAATATTTGCGTTTTGAAAAATGAAGAAATTTTATTACTTAATAGACAGCACGATAATTTTCCTGGCTGGATCCCACCGGGGGAAAAGTTGAATTCCCCGAAAGTTTTTTTGAAGCTGCATTACGGGAACTTAAGGAAGAGACTGGACTCATTGCATTAAATCTTGAATTAAAAGGAATTTCAGGCTTTACTAATTCAATTGGTAATGAGAGATTTGTCTTCTATGACTTTTTATGTACTCAGTTTACTGGTGAACTAAGCACATCTCATGAAGGTGAGCCAAAATGGTGGAATCTAAAAGATATTGATAAAATACCAATGCAAGATGAAATTAGAAAAAGGCTACCCCTTTATTTAAGAAAAGGAAGCTTTGAAAGTATTAACTATTGGGATGAT
>NZ_KQ970819.1:111648-132130 GCF_001579645.1 Streptococcus infantis | reverse complement strand
AAGTATTAACTATTGGGATGATAATAAGAAATGCATTAGTGAAAACAAAACAATTTTATTTGACTAATATTTTCTACAGCATAATCCAATGCAAATTCTTCAATCCATTAGTAATTTTTGTATAATTCAGTACTCAACACAATCTGTCTTTGATAACATATAGTTTAACGTTTTACAAAACAGTGGTATCCTAATAAAAATCATCTATTCTAGCAATTTTTTCCTAGTACCTATAGATAGCTAAAAAGCCTTGGAAACACTCCAAGGTTTTCTCTATATTCTATTGTATCTATAGTTCCAGTCGTTATTAAAAATATAAGCCTTTTTCCACACTTTCCTGAATCAAGTCTTCCGTCAGTTTCCATAATTCTTCTGATTCACTTTTTATGAACTTTTTCTTTTCTAATACCATGTCTGCACTGATATTATTAGGATTATAATTAAATTCTGACACTTCCAAGTGATTGATCAGTGGTACCAATGCATCAATCACTCTTGCATATCTTGCCTCAGGACTCTGCCCTTTTTCAAACTCCAACCACGAATTTTTCATATTCACATATGTTGCTTCTGGAAGGAGGCTCATTGTTTTTTCTATAGATGCTAACTCTCTATCATGAGCATGAAGCTTTTTTTCATCATCAAACACCCAAGTATCTCCAGCATCAATCTCACCTAAATCATGAATCAGTAACAGAAACATGACCTTTTCCATATTCAATTTTTCAGGATAATAATCCTGAAGAACCATCGCAGCTATGGCACCCTGCCAAGAATGCTCGGCACTATTTTCAAACCGTCCATCAAGGGTTCTATTAAACCTTGTTACCGACTTTAATTTCTCGATTTCTTTAATAAAATCAACCGAATTCTGCAAATTATTCATTACTGCTCCTATCTTATTTTAAATTTTAGACATAATACCAAATAATATTAATTTCATCAAATATTTCCCGTATTTGCAAAAAAAATAGCGCCTAATCCATACAAGATTAGACGCATATATAAAACAAGTCTCGCTTATTCCTTAGTTCAAAGTTCTCTTATCCATATTAGGCAAAGAGAGTCTGAATTTAATAATACAAAGTCGAATCACAAAACCAACTATCGAGAGAATGATGAAGGCAGTAATTCTTGGAAAATGAAGGACAAAGGCTAGCCAGTAATATACGATTCCAATCACGAAAGATAGAAGGGCATAGATGTCCTCTTTTAGAACACTTGGAACTTCATTAATCAAGAGGTCTCGGATAATACCTCCGCCAGCACCTGTTAGACAAGCCAAAATGCCAGCAGACATCAAATTCAACTTACTATCTGCCAAAGCTGTCGCTCCAATCAAGGAAAAGATAATCAGCCCAATCGAATCAAAGATGAGATAAGCTTCTCTCAGCCACTTATAGAATTTTTTTTCTTGACTAGCATTGGCTTGTTTTGAAGTCACAAAGGCATACATAATAACAGCTACAAGAATAGAGACATAAATCGGTCCAGGATCTGCGAGAGCGGAGGGAAAGCGACTGATAATAGAATCTCTTAAAATCCCCCCACCAACTGCTGTTACGATTGCCAACAAACTAATCCCAAAAATATCTAAACGTTTACCAAATCCTTTGATGGCTCCTGAAGCCGCGAAGGCTATAGTCCCAATATAATTACAGATCATTAGGAATAGGTCAAAATCCATATAAGCTCCTCAATTTATTTTTGTAACCTTTCTGACTTTTTAAAGGTCATTTTATATGCTTAGCTGAAAGTTTGTAACGAGCACTAACTAAGCATCCATATTTTCTAAATCTTTTAGTTTAACAGAGACAATCTTAGATACACCAGATTCTTGCATAGTCACCCCATAGATAGAGTCCGCTGCTGCCATTGTACCTTTACGGTGGGTAACGACGATAAATTGGCTGTCCTTATCAAATCGATTGAGATAATCCCCAAAGCGTTTAACGTTTGCTTCATCGAGTGCAGCCTCTACCTCATCCAAGATAACAAATGGAATAGTCTTGACACGAATGATTGAGAAGAGCAAAGCTAGAGCTGACAAAGCCTTCTCTCCACCACTCATGAGATTGAGAGATTGGATTTTCTTACCTGGTGGTTGAACTGAAATTTCGACACCTGCAGTCAATAAATCTCCTTCGGTCAAGATTAGGTCTGCTTGCCCACCACCAAACATCTGCTTGAAGGTTACTTTGAAGGATTCACGAATAGCTTCAAAGGTTGATTTGAATCGTTCCTTCACTTCATCGTTCATCTCTGTAATGGTTTCAAGAAGAAGATTTTTGGCTGAAAGAATGTCATCACGCTGACTATTTAAGAATTCCAAGCGTTCGTGAACTTCGTCAAACTGTTCAATGGCATCCAGATTGACTGGACCAAGTGAACGAATGGATTTTTCTAGATCCTTGACCTTTTGTTCAGCCATAGCTAAATCTTCTAACTGATTGGCTTGTTCTAAAGCTTCCGTATAGCTCATCTGATATTCTTCGGTCAGTTGACCTTGAAGATAACGAAGGCGATCTGTAATCTTCTCTTTAGTTGCTTCTGCACGTGTTTGCTTACGAATCCATTCTTCATTTTGTTGACGCGCTTGTTCTAAATGACTGGCTATATCATCCAATTGACCTTCAATATCATCCAGTTCAAACTGCTTACGAATGAGTCCTTGTTGAATTTCTTCTTTCTGACTCTTGGCTTCTGTTTCCTGTTTGGTCAAAAGTTCCGTATCAACCTTTTCAAGATTGTCTACCTTTTCTTGCAAAAGACGCTCAATCTCTTCTTGCTCGTTATTGAGGTTCTCAAGTTCATTGTTAATCCGTTCAATATCGGCAACTTCATAACGCTTCTGTCCAAGCATTTCTGTTTTAAGCAGACGTTCTTGGGAAATTTTTTCCTGCAAGTTTTGGTAGCGTTCCTGAATAGCATTTTTATTGGACTTGATTTCTTCGATTTCAGATTCCATCTTTTGCTTTTCAGTTGCAATAATTGTGAGACGTTCTTGACATTTTTCCTTTTCAACTTGCCAATCTCCACCTCTAAGGTTGTTTAATTCTTGCTCCTGAAGTTTCAAGAGTGTCTCAAGTTCTTCGACCTGCTGGCTAGTTTGTTGATAAGCTAAGTACAAGCCTTGTTCCCGGATACGAGCTTGCTCTCCCTGGGACTTAATGGTCTCCAAAGTTTGACTAAGTTCATTCAAGGCTTCTTGAACTGACTTCAGATTTTCTTCCTCTTGGCGAAGAAGTTTTTCTTCTTTAGCAATCTCTTTTTGCAACTGCTCCAATTCAGGCTTGATGAAAATGCTGTTATTTTGACGATTGGCACCACCAGCATAAGAACCACCTGTTCGTAGTTCTGTACCGTCTAGCGTTACCATACGAACTTGATAGCGTACCTTACGAGCAGCATCACGCGCATGCTCAACTGTATCAAAGATAGCTGTGGTAGCTAGCAGATTTTTAAAGATAGCTTCAAGCTTGGCATCAAAGGTAACCAGTTCATCTGCCATACCAAGAAAACCTGGACTTGAAGCAATCACATCTTGGTTTTGACCTGAAATGTTACGAGCCTTAATGGTTGTCAAAGGTAGGAAAGTCGCACGACCGGCTCGATTTCGCTTAAGGAAATCGATAGCTTTAGTCGCTGCCTGTTCATCTTCAACGATGATGTGTTGGCTACTTGCACCGAGAGCAATCTCAAGGGCTGTCTGATAACGAACATCAAAGGTTAAATGTTCACTAACTGCTCCAATAATACCACCTAAGCGATTTTTTTCTTGGAGAACACTCTTGACACCTGCATAAAAATTGCTATGGTTTTTAAGAATATTTTCCAAACTTTGCGCCTTGGCCTGTTTGTTTTTCAGACTATCCAAACGGTCAAAGAGTTGATTTTGCCGACTTTGATAAGCCTGCTTTTGTTCTTCTTCTTGCTTGGCATTGGTCTGGTATTCAGCAAGTAAGCTTTGTACTTCTTCTTTAGCTGATTTAAGGGCAAGCTCTTGTTCACTAGCCTTGGACTTGGCAGAAGCCAATTGTTCCTTCAAGGATTCTAATTGTTCTTCTTGCTTTTGAGTCTGTTGGCGACTATTTTCAAGGTCATTTTCAATACGTGTCAATTGGTTAGAGACATCCGCTTCTTCCTGTAAGAATACCACGAAACGTTCACGCAATTGCTCAATCATTTGATCTGGATCATCAGAAAAAGCTAATAATTCTGCTTCTAAACGATTGAGTTCCTTAGTATTGACCGCTAAATTTTCTTCTAACTGACTGAGATTTGCTTCTTTTTCTTCCTTCTCCTGAATGAGAGCATTTCTCTTTTCGTCCAAACTAGCCAATCGTGCTTGAGCTTCTTGTTGATTGAGAGCGACTTGCTCTGTTTCCAGTTTTGACAAGGCTAACTTACGCTCTAATTCACTGATTAGACCAGTCAAATCCATCAGTGTGGACTGGTCTTTTGACATTTCAGCTTGCAAATCATGACGTTTCTTTTTTAGTGTTTGATTTTCTTCTTCTAACTCTTCACGTTTCTGATAGTAGCTCGTCAAAAGTTCTTGAACTTGGTTTAATTCTTCTTCTGTTAGATCCAATTCAGCTTTACTTGCTTGAATTTGTGCAACCAAAACGTCCAAGTAGATAGCTTTACGTTGACTATCTAATTCTATAAATTTACGAGCTGTTGCTGCTTGTTTTCCTAAGGGCTTGATTTGATTATCAAGCTCATAGATGATATCTTCCAAACGGTCTAGATTGTCTTGTGTTTGTTGGAGCTTGCTTTCCGTCTCTTTGCGACGAGTCTTATACTTCAAGACTCCGGCAGCTTCTTCAAAAATAGCCCGACGTTCTTCAGGTTTAGAATTAAAAATTTCTTCAACCTTCCCTTGGGAAATAATAGAGAAGGAATCGCGCCCAAGACCAGTATCTAAGAAAAGATCATGTATATCACGAAGACGAACTTTTTTGCCGTCAATCTTGTACTCGCTATCTCCTGTACGATAGATGTGACGCTCTACCTTAATTTCCTGACCTGCATCTTTGATAAAGCCGTCCTGGTTATCTAGGGTAACAACCACAGAAGCATAGTTTAAAGGTTTTCTACTTTCTGTTCCTGCAAAGATAACATCAGGCATCTTCCCACCACGCAAGCTTTTCACACTAGATTCACCTAGTGCCCAACGCAGACTTTCCGTGATGTTTGATTTTCCAGAACCATTAGGTCCTACAACTGCTGTAACCCCCTGGTCAAAAACAACCTTGGTTTTGTCAGCAAAGGACTTAAACCCCTGAATCTCAATTTCTTTTAAATACATGAATCCAGTCCTTCCTCAACTGCATTTTTAGCGGCTTCTTGTTCGGCCAATTTTTTAGATCGTCCTTGACCCCTACCTAAACTTTGACCCTCGACAAGGACTTCAACCTCAAACATCTTATCATGGGCTGGTCCGATTTCTGAAATCACTTGATAACGAATATCAACATCGCCATTGACTTGGAGTAATTCTTGGAGATGAGTCTTGTAGTCTTTAATCATCTCAAAATCACCAGCCTCCACCTTCGGTATCATGACCTGGTAGATAAACTCTTTTACCGTAAGTAGATCCTTATCTAAAAGCAGGGCACCCAAAAAGGCTTCGAAAGCATCTCCCAATATGGTATCTCGATTACGGCCTCCAGATTTTTCCTCTCCCTTTCCTAGCTTGATAAACTGGTCAAACTGGCAGTCACGGGCAAAACCAGCCAAACTCTCTTCACGTACAATCATGGCACGGAGTTTAGACAGGTCACCTTCTGGTTTTTTAGGATATTTCTTGTACAGGTATTCTGAAATCAATAATTGCAGAACAGCGTCTCCTAAAAATTCCAAGCGTTCATTGTGTGAAATTTTTAAGAGGCGGTGCTCGTTTGCATAACTAGTGTGAGTAAAAGCTGTTTCAAGTAATTGTTTATCTGAAAAAACAAGCTCAAAACGTTGCTCTAACACGGTTTCTAATTCTTTCATAAGAACCTCTTTCTAAAACATTATAATACACTCCATTATACCAAAAAAAGAATTCTTAGTCAGAAAATAACCTTTAAAAGTGCTTTTTCTCACTTGTGTCTAAAATCAATCCATTACTAGCAGTCTAGCCTATTTTTTGGTATAATAAATCTTATGGAAATTGAAAAAACCAATCGAATGAATGCTCTGTTTGAATTTTATGCAGCCCTTTTGACTGATAAGCAGATGAACTATATCGAACTCTACTATGCAGACGACTATAGTTTGGCTGAAATTGCTGAAGAATTTGGTGTTAGTCGTCAGGCTGTTTATGACAATATCAAACGAACTGAAAAGATTCTTGAAGATTATGAGATGAAACTCCATATGTACTCTGACTACATTGTTCGCAGTCAGATTTTTGATCAGATTTTGGAGCGTTATCCAGAGGATACTTTTCTCCAAGAGCAAATTGAAATTTTAACAAGTATTGACAATCGGGAGTAATCATGGAAAATCTTGTCATCTATAAAGGAATACCCTGTAAATTATTAGTTGCAGAGGAACCATTTCCTAGTCGGCTACAGATTATCTCGCCCAATGATATCTCCAAAGCTATGCAAATAGGTTTTAGCTGTTGGGGATATCCAAATGAAATCATGAAAGAAGTTACACCCGAAGAACTAGAAAGTTTGCAACATTTCGGACGATTTCCACTGAATTGAAAAAATAGGAGAAAAACATGGCATTTGAAAATTTAACAGAACGTTTGCAGAACGTCTTTAAAAATCTACGTAAAAAAGGAAAAATTACAGAGAGCGATATCCAGGAAGCAACCAAGGAAATCCGTCTGGCACTTTTAGAAGCCGACGTTGCTCTTCCAGTTGTGAAGGACTTTATCAAGAAGGTTCGTGAACGTGCGATTGGGCACGAAGTCATCGATACCCTCAATCCAGCCCAACAAATCATCAAGATTGTCAATGAAGAATTAACCGCAGTTCTTGGTTCAGATACAGCTGAGATTATCAAGTCTCCAAAAATCCCGACCATTATCATGATGGTCGGTTTGCAAGGGGCTGGTAAAACAACTTTTGCAGGTAAACTTGCTAATAAACTCAAAAAGGAAGAGGATGCTCGTCCTTTAATGATTGCGGCTGACATCTATCGTCCTGCTGCTATCGACCAGTTGAAAACACTGGGACAACAGATTGATGTTCCCGTATTTGCACTTGGGACAGAGGTTCCAGCTGTTGAGATTGTTCGCCAAGGTTTGGAACAAGCCAAAGCCAACCACAACGACTATGTCTTGATTGATACGGCCGGTCGTTTACAAATTGACGAACTTCTCATGAATGAGCTCCGTGATGTTAAAGCTCTAGCACAACCAAATGAGATTCTCTTGGTCATCGATGCCATGATTGGTCAGGAAGCTGCCAACGTTGCACGTGAATTTAACGACCAATTAGAAGTTACTGGTATCATCCTTACAAAGATTGACGGTGACACTCGTGGTGGTGCTGCCCTTTCTGTTCGTCACATTACTGGTAAACCAATCAAGTTCACTGGTACTGGTGAAAAGATTACTGACATTGAAACCTTCCACCCAGATCGTATGGCCAGCCGTATTCTCGGTATGGGAGATATGCTGACTCTGATTGAGAAAGCTTCCCAAGAATACGATGAGCAAAAAGCCCTTGAAATGGCTGAAAAGATGCGTGAAAACACCTTTGATTTCAACGATTTCATTGATCAGTTGGATCAGGTACAAAATATGGGGCCAATGGAAGATTTGCTCAAGATGATTCCTGGTATGGCCAATAACCCTGCCGTCCAAAATATGAAGGTGGATGAAAAACAAATTGCTCGCAAACGTGCCATCGTCTCATCTATGACTCCAGAAGAACGTGAAAATCCAGATTTGCTCACTCCAAGTCGTCGTCGTCGTATCGCTGCTGGTTCTGGTAACACCTTCATCGAAGTCAACAAGTTCATTAAGGACTTTAACCAAGCCAAGCAACTCATGCAAGGTGTCATGTCTGGTGATATGAACAAGATGATGAAACAAATGGGCATCAACCCTAATAACCTTCCTAAGAATATGCCTGGCGGCATGGATATGTCCGCCCTTGAAGGAATGATGGGACAAGGTGGCATGCCTGATATGTCTGCTCTCGGAGGGGCTGGTATGCCTGATATGAGCCAGATGCTCGGTGGAGGCCTCAAAGGTAAAATCGGTGAATTTGCCATGAAGCAATCCATGAAACGCATGGCCAACAAAATGAAAAAAGCTAAGAAAAAACGCAAATAAAAAGGGACTCAGTTGAGTCCTTTTTTATTGTTCTTTTCTAAGTTTCTCCAAGGTTTGCTTGAAGATATCTGGGATATCAGCAGTAAATTCCATAGTTTCCCCTGTTTTAGGATGGGTAAATCCAAGAGTCTTGGCATGAAGAAATTGCCCATGTCCTTTCAAGGTTTTACGAGGGCCATAAACCTCATCACCAGCGACTGGATGGCCGATATAAGCCATGTGCACACGGATTTGATGAGTTCGTCCTGTTTCCAGTTGCAACTCTAATAAAGAATAGTCACCGAAACGTTCCAAGACCTGGAAACGGGTCACTGCTGGTTTTCCTTTGGCAGTCACAGCTTGTTTCTTACGGTCTTTTTCGCTACGACCAATCGGTGCCTCAATGACTCCACGGTCGTTGGGAAGATTCCCATGAACGATGGCCCAATATTTCCGAAGAGACTTTTTGTCCTTCAATTCTTGAGCTAGTGCTAAATGGGCATCATCGTTTTTAGCAATCATGAGAAGCCCAGATGTATCTTTATCAATACGATGGACAATCCCTGGTCTCAATACACCATTAATGCCTGATAGGTCCTTGATATGGTACATGAGGGCATTAACCAAGGTACCACTGGTATGACCAACACTTGGATGAACAACCATTCCTTGAGGTTTATTGACTACTGCTACATCCTCATCTTGATAAATGATTTCTAGAGGAATATCTTCAGCTACATACTCCAAAACTTCTGGTTCTGGCACCTGATAAGTAACGACATCGCCCTCTTGGACCGTATACTTGGCTTTTTTGACCTGACCATTGACCAAGACTTGGCCTGATTTGATTTGTTCATTGGCGAGACTACGGGACAATTCTGTCAAATCTGACAAAGCCTTGTCTAAGCGTAGTCCACCTGTTTCAATTTTAATTTCCATTCATTTCCTCTTTTAGCATTGCAAGCAATAGAACAAGCACTCCTACTGTCAGATAGCTATCTGCCACATTGAATATAGCAAAATTAACAAAGTCTAAGTGAAACATATCCACCACGAATCCTTGACTGATGCGATCGATAAAGTTCCCTAGACCACCTGCAATAATCAGAACCAATCCAAAGACTGTCCAGAAGGAATCCTCTATATGCTTATGCAGATACCAGATAGCCCCTGCCATAACTACAAGAGTTATCACTGCAAAAAACCACTGTTGATCTTGAAGCATAGAAAAGGCTGCCCCCCTATTTTGCAGATAGGTTAAACTAACTAGATTTGGGATCCATGGCTTGATTTCACCAAGAGCAATATTTTGAACGACATACGCCTTTACCAATTGATCTAAGACAATCAAGGCTGCTATAATCCCTGCTACTATTCCTCTTTTTTTCATGCTTTCCTCTTCTGATCAAAATACTCTTGCATGACCTCTACAAATAAAGTCCCTGCTTGACTCAAGTCTACTTCTTCACGTTTCACATAAACCATGCGATTATTGAGATTATCTTTAAGCGGAATAACGGTAATGCCATTAACACTATCGCTATCCAAAAATCCTGAACCAGTCGCATAGGCATTTGTTCTTTCGAGAATCCCATTTAAGGTAGCGCGGTCTGTGACATTGAACATTTGAGAGCTAGCACTTGTATCCACAAAGTTCTCAGAGTAGTAGAGATATTCATCCTTTTCTTGTGTAAATCGAACAGTCGGTAAATCTACTAAATCATCCATGACCAACTCTTTTTTCTTGGCTAAGGGGTGACCTTCACGTAAATAAATGTGCGTTTGGAAAGGAATCAACTCAATCACTTCAAGGCCTAATTTTTCAACCCGCTGCATGATACCCTTTTGATTTTGATTGTTGAGGTAGATAATCCCAATCTCACTGTGTCCTTGGGCTACTTCATCCAAAATCTGAACCGTTGTAGATTCAAAAATACGGAAATTCTTATAGTCTGGGTACTGTTGAGAAAAAGCTGTAATGGTTGGAGGTAAGAAATCATAGTGCTGGCTGGCTATTGAAAATTCATCCTTTTCCTCTTCAGGATTGGCATACTGGTTCTGGAAAATATCGAATCCTTTGACCAGTTCTTGGGCCTTTTCATAAAATTCCATTCCACGACGAGTAAGAAAGGTTCCCGAACTGGTTCTGCGGAAAATCTTGAAACCTAGCTCTTTTTCCAGGTCTCTTACAGAAATAGATAGACTGGGTTGACTAACGTACATCTTTTCAGCCGCTTCACGAAAAGTACCACTATTTGCAATAGCAACAACGTAGCGTAATTGTTGAATATTCATGATTTCTCCTTCGTTTTCTATCTTATCATTATACCATAAATAAAGTCTATCCAACAAAGGAAAATCATGAGACAGTTACTTCTAAAAAAGGAAACAAAAAAACACCTTTAAAGCTAGACCCAAAATCCAACTAAAAAGGGGTGTTATCAAATGCGATTATTTAGCTGCTGCGTAGAGCTCATCAACTTTGTTCCAGTTGATCACTGAGAAGAAAGCTTTGATGTAGTCAGGACGCACGTTGCGGTATTTCACATAGTATGCATGTTCCCAAACGTCCAAGCCCAAGATTGGTTTTTTACCTTCTGAGATTGGTGTGTCTTGGTTTGCTGTTGAAGTTACTTCAAGTTTACCTTCTTTGTTAACAACCAACCATGCCCATCCAGAACCAAAACGAGTTGTTGCTGCTGCAGTGAATGCTGCTTGGAATTCTTCGAATGAACCGAAAGTTTCATCGATTGCTGCTGCAAGTTCTGCTGAAGGAGCTGTTTTTTCAGGAGTCATCAATTCCCAGAAAAGAGCGTGGTTCAAGTGTCCACCACCGTTGTTGATAAGCGCTTGACGGATATCAGCTGGGATAGATTCTACGTCAGCAAGCAAAGCTTCAAGGTCTTCACCGATTTCAGGGTGTTTTTCAAGAGCTGCATTTGCATTGTTAACGTAAGTTTGGTGATGTTTGTCATGGTGCAAGTGCATTGTTTCAGCATCGATGTATGGTTCCAATGCATCGTAAGCGTATGGAAGATCTGGTAAGATAATAGCCATCTGTAATACCTCTTTTTCTTTCTATATAAAGATGATAACGCAATCATCCTATTTTTTCAAGTTATTTGCTCAATTTGACTGGCTGGCAATCTGCAATAGAGCCTTCTCAAACAGGTAGCCTTTCTCATAAACTCCTGTCTTAATTTGGTAATCAGCTTGGATGAGATGACGAATAGAATTCTGGAGAAAATCAAGGGATAGTCTTCGAGAATCACGAAGGGCAAATTTGATTTGGTAGGGATTCGGATTGCGACCAAGATAGTGACCTAAACTGCTGACCATCTGGGACTCTGTCTGACCAGACTCTTGCAATATTTTCACTTGTGTATAGAGTCTGAACTGCCCCAACATAATGGCAATCAGTTTAATCTCATCTTCTCCCTGCAAAGTCAAATCTTTGACTAAATCACGTGCCTGATCAATCTTCTTAGTCAATATTAACTGAGTTAAATCAAAGATATTATCCTGCAAAGTCTTTGGTATGGCTTCAACAATGTCTTCTTCGGTAATCCGGTCATCATCCTTATAAGACTGTAAGAAGAGTAGGTTTTTCTGAATTTCACTGAATTGAAAACCTGATTTGATAAGTAACTGTTCGAAGGATTTTCCATCAAAGGAAAGTCCTTGTTCCTGAGCCCACTTTTGAAAATAAGCACGCATCTCTTGTTCTTTTGGCTCGATGGCTTCAAAAATCTTGGCATCCCTCTTTAGAATTTTAACTAGACGTCTCTTACTATCCAGCTTCCCTTCAGCAAAAATAACTAATTTACTCGTCGGAGATGGGTTTTCCAAATATTCTTCAAAAGCCTTAAGCTCGTCATCAGATAGATAGCGTTTTTTAGCTGTTGTTATATCGAGAAAATGATCTAAAATAACAATTTTTTCATCCGCAAAGAAAGGAAGACTGACCAGCTCTAGTTCCAAGCTTTTGTATTCTACTTCTTTCATATCAAAATAAGCAAAGTTCAAATCAGCAGAATCGTAGCTGATTTGCTTTAGTACCTGAGTTTTCATGACTTCATACTGTCCTTGATCAGCGCCTGTAAACAAGGTCAAACTAGGTAAATTTGATAAAGATAGCTTTTGGCTTTCTTCTATTGCTAGCATCATTTCTCCTTTCTTTTTAGTTTCACTTTTATTTAATCAATATAATTCAATTTACCACGGAAATCTTCAAGGCTTTCATAACCTTTTTCCGCCATAATTTCTTTGAGTTCCTTAGTAATACGTTCAAAAGCACCCACACCTTCTTTATGTAGGGTAGTTCCTACCTGCACCATGCTGGCACCACATAGGATATGTTCAAAGGCATCACGTCCTGTTAATACTCCACCTGTTCCGATGATTTGAATTTCTGAATTCAAGCGTTGATAAAAAGCATGGACATTGGCAAGGGCAGTTGGTTTGATGTATTCTCCACCAATCCCACCAAAGCCATTCTTAGGACGAATCACGACCGACTCGTCTTCAATATAAAGACCATTACCAATCGAGTTGACACAATTGACAAACTTGAGCGGATATTTGTTAAAGATCGCTGCAGCTTGATCAAAATGAACAATATCAAAATAAGGTGGAAGCTTAATTCCTAATGGTTTTGTAAAATACTCAAAGACTTCTGATAAGATACGATCTGTAGTTTCAAAGTCATAGGCAATCTGTGGCTTACCTGGAACATTTGGGCATGAGAGATTGAGTTCAGTTAGACCACGAAAATCACTCTCTTGAACTTTTTTCAAGATGGTATGAGTTTCCTCTGGAGACATTCCAACTAATGATAAAAAGAAGGTACGGTTTGGTTCCTTGTCTTGCAATTCCAATAGATAGTTTAAGTAATAGTCTAAACCATTATTTGGTAGACCCATAGAGTTGATTGAACCGAGTGGAACATCTTGATAACGTGGTTCAGGATTTCCCTGACGAAATTCCAAGGTTGCTGTTTTAGTGACAAAGGTTCCTGCTGCTGAGTTTTTGACACCTTCCAACTCCTCAACTGTCATACAAGCAACTCCTGCTGCATTCATCAAGCAATTGTCAAACTCAAAACCAGCAATCTGTGTTTTAGTTGATACCATGATTCTGTTCCTCCAGATTCCTTTTTATGTCTATTATTATACCATACTTTGACTTTTGCTTTTCAATAAAACCATTTCCATAGAAAAGGTTCGTTTTTTATCATGTTCTGAATCAGTCATTTTAAATTGAAAGAATTTTTAGAAAATTTATGTTTTTTTCTTTACACTGAAAAAATTTTCTGCTATAATGTCTCATGTAATAAAATATGACAACAAAAAGGAGAACGATATGACATCTGCTAAAGAATATATCCAAAGCGTGTTTGAAACTGTAAAAGCTCGTAACGGGCATGAGGCTGAATTTCTCCAGGCGGTTGAAGAATTCTTCAGCACTTTGGAGCCTGTCTTTGAAAAACACCCTGAGTATATTGAAGAAAATATCTTGGCACGTATCACAGAACCTGAGCGCGTGATTTCTTTCCGTGTTCCTTGGGTTGACCGTGATGGAAAAGTTCAAGTTAACCGTGGTTACCGTGTTCAATTCAACTCAGCTGTTGGACCATATAAAGGCGGACTTCGTTTCCACCCAACTGTAAACCAAGGGATCTTGAAATTCCTCGGATTCGAACAAATCTTTAAAAACGTTTTGACTGGACTTCCAATCGGTGGTGGTAAAGGTGGATCAGACTTCGATCCTAAAGGCAAAACTGATGCTGAAGTGATGCGCTTCTGCCAAAGCTTCATGACTGAATTGCAAAAATATATCGGACCATCTCTTGACGTACCTGCTGGTGATATCGGTGTTGGTGGCCGTGAGATTGGTTACCTTTACGGACAATACAAACGCCTCAACCAATTTGATGCTGGTGTCTTGACTGGTAAACCTCTTGGATTTGGTGGTAGCTTGATCCGTCCAGAAGCAACTGGTTACGGTTTGGTTTACTACACTGAAGAAATGCTTAAAGCTAACGACAACAGCTTTGCTGGTAAGAAAGTTGTGATTTCAGGTTCTGGTAACGTAGCTCAATACGCGCTTCAAAAAGCAACTGAACTTGGTGCAACTGTTATCTCTGTATCTGACTCAAATGGTTATGTCATTGATGAAAATGGTATCGACTTTGACCTTCTTACAGATGTTAAAGAAAAACGTCGTGCTCGTTTGACTGAGTACGCTGAAGAAAAAGCAACTGCTACTTACTACGAAGGTTCTGTCTGGACTTACACTGGAAACTACGATATCGCTCTTCCATGTGCGACTCAAAACGAGATCAACGGTGAAGCTGCGAAACGCTTGGTTGCTCAAGGAGTTATCTGTGTATCTGAAGGTGCTAACATGCCTAGCGACCTTGAAGCTATCAAAGTCTACAAGGAAAATGGAATCCTATATGGACCTGCCAAAGCTGCCAATGCTGGTGGTGTAGCTGTATCTGCTCTTGAAATGAGCCAAAACAGCCTTCGCCTTTCATGGACACGTGAAGAAGTTGACGGTCGTTTGAAAGACATCATGACTAACATCTTCAACACTGCTAAAACAACTGCAGAAACATATGGTTTAGGCACTGACTACCTTGCAGGTGCTAATATCGCAGCCTTTGAAAATGTAGCAAATGCTATGATTGCGCAAGGGATTGTTTAAGATAAAATATGCTGAATCCTCAATCACTCCGATTGGGGATTTTTGTGTTGATTTAAAAAGTAGACTAGGTAAAAACTCAATTTGAATATGAAATTGAGTAAATCTTTCCATTATAAAACGCATATTATCAAGATTTTTGAACACCTGATAATATGCGTTTTTCTTTTTTTAAAGACTTTTTGTGTAATCTCTTTATCATTAAAAAGACATAGATCTAGCACTATAGCACTATCTAACTTTCACCATGCATAGTTAGGTTCAACACATGATAGCATGGCTTCAAATAATTCTTCTGGAGTTACTTTCTTTAAGCCACCATAAATTGGATCCTGTTTAGTATAAGATGGATCGATATAGTATAGATAAGCAATATCAGAACCATCTTCAGACAATTGGTAACCAATACCGATAACATTATGTTCACCGTAACTACCTGGATAAATCTTTGCACAGTCGAATGTATAGTACATTGGATATCCGTCTGCTATATTTTGTTTCAAACGTTTTTTAAAAAGATGCATTTGTTTAGAGTTTACATCAGATGTTGTTACGATTTCTAATCGATAGCCAGCTTGACTATCTTGTGGTGTAACATAACCAAATAAATGGTAATTTAAAATCTGAATAGCATTTACATTATGAGTTCCAAATGTCTCATCCGTTTGCATTTCTTTTGCCAATAACTCTTGAGAAACTGTAATACCTTGACTAGAAAGTATCATACTTACAGTTGTAGGAGCACACGTATTCCAGGAATGTTGAACTTGTGGAGATACATTGAGTAGGATTTTCTCTCCTACATTAGACTGGTTTACTGGTTTATCAATTGTTTTTTGTGTACTTGGTGTATTTACTTTGGGAGCGGACTCTTCATCTGGATTACTTTGTTCAATATCTTCTATTTTTTGGGAAGATTCTTCTTGTGGCTTTTGGATAATTTTAGACTCATCGTCAAAATTTTTCCTTAAACTACTCTCTGTTGTTTTTTCTATTGTTTTAGAACTTTTAGCGTCCTCCTTCATCTTATCATCTTTGTATCCTGGATTTTCTTTACGTAGCAAGAGCAAAGCAATACAAGTTAAAATTATAGAGAATAAAACTATAATACTCCAAATTATCTTACTGTTCATAAGCTACGTCTTCCTTTCTAATTTTTAAATTCAAAATTCTTTTTCTTGAATTCTCTTTAGAAAAACTCTAACTTTAACAACATTTTTGTTTCCTTTCCTCACCCTTTTAAATAATAAATACGAAACAGGAAAAGATACACATATGAAGAAAAAAGCTACTTCCCTTGCCAACCTTACTACTAATTTTATCATGTAATCGTTTACATCTCGATTGTACTATTTTTCTTTTCTAAAATCAATTCATTTAAGTTCACCGTACAGATTTTAAAGGAGTTGATAATCATAAGCTACTTATTAAATTAAATCCCCCTTCAACATTTTCATGAGTTTCAAGAGTCTTCTAACACACTATATTTGCAGTTCACTCTACAATAAAACTACACTTTAAGTAACAAAAAGACCTATCCGAGTGGATAGATCTTTATTTTCTTACAATTTACCTGCTACGGCATCCAACAATTCTTGGATCTTAGCTTGGTTGCTTCCTCCTGCCATGGCCATGTCTGGTTTACCACCACCACGTCCATCGACGATTGGAGCTAATTCTTTAACCAAGTTACCTGCGTGTACCTCTTTTGTCTTGCTAGCTACAAGGACATTGACCTTGTCACCGATGGCTGCGACAAGAACAAGCACATCCGAATAGTCTTTTTGTTTCCAGTTATCCGCAAAGGTACGAAGAGCACCTGCATCTGATACAGAAACTTGGCTAGCAATGTAACGGTGACCGTTTGCTTCTTGAACATTCTTGAAGACATCGCCAGCTGCCGCTGCTGCCGCTTTTTCCTTCAATTCTGCATTTTCCTTTTGCAATTGACGGAGTTGCTCTTGAAGGCCTTCAACCTTGTGAGGTACTTCTTTGAATTGTGGTGCTTTCAAGGTTGCTGCGACTGCTTTAAGAGCATTTTCTTGTTCACGGTAAGCTTCGAAGGCTTCTTTACCAGTCACCGCCAAGATACGACGAGTTCCTGAACCGATACCTTCTTCTTTAACAATCTTGAAGAGACCGATTTCAGAAGTGTTACCTACGTGAGTACCACCACAGAGTTCCACTGAATAGTCACCAATGGTCACAACACGAACTTCTTTACCGTATTTCTCACCAAAGAGGGCCATAGCTCCCATTTCTTTGGCTGTGTCAATATCTGTCTCAACTGTTTCCACTGCGATTGCTTCCCAAATCTTTTCATTGACTTGTTGCTCAATAGCACGCAATTCTTCAGGAGTCACGGCTTGGAAGTGAGTGAAGTCAAAGCGAAGGAATTCTACTTCGTTAAGAGATCCTGCTTGAGTAGCATGGTGGCCAAGGATATTGTGAAGAGCGGCATGGAGCAAGTGAGTTGCTGTGTGGTTCTTCATAACACGATGACGACGGTTCGTATCGATTGTTAAGGTGTATTCTTGGTTCAAAGTAAGTGGAGCGAGGACTTCAACAGTATGAAGAGCTTGTCCGTTTGGTGCTTTTTGGACATCTGTTACAGTAGCCACAATGTTTCCTGCAGCATTCAAGATTTGACCATGGTCAGCTACTTGTCCACCCATTTCAGCGTAGAATGGAGTTTCTGCAAAGATCAGTGATGCAGTGCCTTCTGAAACAGCTTCTACTTCTGCATTATCAGCTACGATAGCCACTAATTTTGAAGTCAATTGACTAGCATTGTAGTTGAAGACACTTTCAACTGTAATGTTTTGAAGGGTTTCGTTCTGCATACCCATAGATCCGCCTTTGACAGCAGACGCACGTGCACGTTCTTGTTGTTCCTTCATGGCTGCTTCGAAGCCTTCACGGTCTACAGTCATTCCTGCTTCTTCAGCGATTTCTTCTGTCAACTCTACTGGGAATCCGTATGTATCATAGAGTTTAAAGACATCTTGACCAGCAATGACAGATTGTCCTTTTTCTTTCAAGTCTGTTACGATGCCTTGGGCAAAGTGTTGACCTGAGTGAAGAGTACGAGCAAACGACTCTTCTTCGCTCTTCACGATTTTCTCAATAAAGTCACGTTTTTCAAGAACTTCTGGGTAGTAGCTTTCCATGATTTTTCCAACAGTTGGAACGAGTTTGTAAAGGAAAGGCTCATTGATACCCAATTTTTGACCATGCATAGAGGCACGGCGGAGAAGACGACGAAGGACATAACCACGACCTTCATTTCCAGGAAGGGCACCATCACCGATAGCAAATGAAAGAGAACGGATGTGGTCAGCGATAACTTTAAAGCTCATGTTGTCGCCATCTTGGTCATAAACCTTACCAGACAACTTCTCAACTTCACGAATGATCGGCATGAAGAGGTCTGTTTCAAAGTTTGTCTTAGCCCCTTGGATAACTGCCACCAAACGCTCCAAACCAGCGCCCGTATCAATGTTTTTGTGTGGCAATTCCTTGTACTCGCTACGAGGAACAGCTGGATCAGCGTTAAATTGTGACAAAACGATGTTCCAGATTTCGATATAACGGTCATTTTCGATATCTTCTGCAAGAAGACGAAGACCGATGTTTTCTGGGTCAAAAGCTTCTCCACGGTCAAAGAAAATTTCTGTATCAGGTCCAGAAGGTCCTGCACCGATTTCCCAGAAGTTATCTTCGATTGGGATCAAATGACTTGGATCTACTCCCACTTCAATCCAGCGGTTGTATGAATCTTTGTCATCTGGATAATAAGTCATGTAAAGTTTGTCTTTAGGGAAGTCAAACCACTCAGGACTTGTTAAAAGCTCATATGCCCATGTAATTGCTTCGTCACGGAAGTAATCCCCGATTGAGAAGTTTCCCAACATTTCAAACATAGTATGGTGACGAGCAGTCTTCCCTACGTTTTCGATATCGTTTGTACGGATGGCTTTTTGCGCATTGGTAATACGTGGGTTTTCAGGAATGATAGTTCCGTCAAAGTATTTCTTGAGGGTAGCAACTCCTGAATTGATCCACAAAAGTGTTGGATCGTTTACTGGAACCAAGCTAACAGATGGTTCTACTGAGTGGCCTTTTGTAGCCCAGAAATCAAGCCACATTTGGCGGACTTGTGCACTAGATAATTGTTTCATATGTATCTCCTTTTTACTAATTTGATTGGCTTTCTAGCATTTCCACATAGTCAATAGCGACACAGAGGGAAATGACTAGGTCAGCATAAGATTCGTCATAGACGGTTACGGTGTAGGTAGAGGTTAAATGGAAAAGTTCCTTGGCAATCTCCGCAATCACTTGATCACGATCGTCCAGCAATTTAAAATTCAAATCCCAGACATTTCCTTCGATACGAAGACCGAGATTGTCAAATTCATACTTATCTCTAAAGAACGTCAACTTCTTCCGAATATAAAAATGATCGCCGTTACTGAGTTGAATTTCAAAACGAGGTAGGAAAGTTAAGACTTCCTTACTAATCTCACTGACCTGTTCACCAGCAACATCATAGATGGTAAAGGTTTTAGGAATCTTAAAAAATGAACCTTCAACCTGATAGGCGACATTGCCCAACTCATCCTTGATATCAAAACGTTCACCACCTAGGCGAAATTTTTGTTTGACAAGAAATGTTCTCATAAACACCTCCAAAAATAAAAGACAAATCCATATCACGAAGGGCGAAAAACCGCGGTACCACCTTCATTCAATGAACTTGTCATTCTTTGATTCTTATGCAATTGTTAGATTGAGTAGCATGATTTTCTATCTTAGATGGCTCGCAGCACCGCCAATTCTCTGAACTAAGATGGAGAGAAAATCAATTCTCAACTTCCCTATTATAACGTTTTTTTAAGCTTGCGTCAACTGGAAATAATCCTCATTTAAATAACCAACTCCCTACATCCCTGATTACTTTTTCAGGATATATTTTTTCTTACTGCCATTTTTCTTTTTATCCCAACTTTTATTCCAAGTTTTCGAATTGCTATACATAAATACGAAAATATTTGCAAATATAAAGAACCCTATTACCAAATGTATGGAATCCGTTGTTAGATATTGCCGATCCAAGCCATCCTTTAAATGAAATAGTATAATTGTTTCGTTAACAATTAAAAAGGTTGGCCAGTAACTTTTTTTGAAAAAAGTAGACATTTTCATGATTTGTTACCGCTTTCTATTATTATAAACTTAGTATACTACTAGGCTATAAAATAAGCAAATAGGATAGTAAAAATATACAGTTATACAACTATTCAAAAAACGAACCAGCTTGACTGGTTCGTTTTGTTTTATATACTCCTACTTTCGATACATCTTGAATTGAAGGAAGAGGTCACTATAGATACCTGTCCATTTATGGTCAAATTTTTCATAAACTTCTAGGTGTTTCATTGTATCTGCATCTGGATAGAAGGACTTATCCTCTTTTGTCTCCTCAGGGAGCATTTCCTTAGCAGC
>NZ_KQ970819.1:87423-111523 GCF_001579645.1 Streptococcus infantis | reverse complement strand
CCTCAGGGAGCATTTCCTTAGCAGCATTGTTTGGTGTTGAATAGCCGACATACTCTGCATTTTTTAGAGCATTGTCAGGTTTCAACATAAAGTTAATGAAGGCGTAGGCTGCGTCTTGGTTTTTGACTGTTTTGGGAATGACCATATTGTCAAACCAGAGATTACTTGCCTCTGTCGGTACGACATAGCGAAGATTTTCATTTTTCTCCAGCATCTGGCTAGCTTCTCCTGAGAAAGTCACACCGATGGCAGCATTGTTCTGAATCATATAACCCTTCATCTCATCCGCAACAATAGCCTTGATATTCGGTGTTAGCTTGTAGAGTTTATCTACTGTTTCCTCCAACTGCTGTGGATCTTTAGAGTTGAGGCTATAGCCTAGTGAGTTAAGACCTAACCCAAGTACTTCACGCGCTCCATCAAAGAGCATAATAGAGTTTTTATACTCTGGCTTCCAAAGGTCGTCCCAGTGTTCAGGCGCTTCTTCCACCATAGTTTCATTATAGACAATTCCCAAGGTCCCCCAGAAGTATGGGATAGAGTACTGGTTGTTGGGATCAAAGGACTGGTTGAGAAATTCAGAACCGATATTTTCAATGCCCTCAATCTTACTATAATCCAGTGGAACCAGGAGGTCCTCATCCTTCATCTTATTAATCATGTACTCACTCGGGATAGCAATATCATAGGTTGTTCCACCCTGCTTGATTTTCGTGTACATGGCTTCGTTAGAGTCAAAGGTCTCGTACTGAACTTGGATTCCTGTTTCTTCTGTAAATTTCTCCAGAAGTTCAGGATCGATATAGTCTCCCCAGTTATAGATAACCAATTTTTGACTATCGCGACTATTGATTTTACTATCCAAATGGTAGGAAATTCCCCACAAGACTAGGATAATCGCTAAAATCCCTGCTAAAAATGAATAGAGTCGTTTCATGCTTGATCCTCCTTCTCACGTGAAATGAAGTAATATCCAACAACCAGGATAATACTAAAGAGGAAGACCAAGGCTGAAAGAGCATTAATTTCTAAAGAAATCCCCTTACGAGCCCGAGAGTAGATCTCGACTGACAAGGTTGAAAAACCATTTCCCGTTACAAAGAAGGTCACAGCAAAGTCATCTAAGGAATAGGTGAAAGCCATAAAGTAACCTGCGATGATAGACGGCGTTAAATAAGGAAGCATAATTTCCTTAAACATTTGGAACTGACTAGCCCCAAGGTCATAGGCTGCATGAATCATATCTCCATTCATCTCTTTCAATCGCGGCAAAACCATGAGCACTACGATTGGAATCGAGAAGGCCACGTGACTGGACAAAACTGTCAGAAAACCAAGTGAAAACTTAAGTTGGGTAAAGAGAATCAAGAAGCTGGCACCAATCATAACGTCTGGCGCAACCATCAAAATATTATTGAGCGATAAAAAGGCTTCTTGGTATTTTTTGCGTGATTGGTAGATGTAGATAGCCCCAAAGGTACCAATTACTGTCGCAATCAAGGCTGATAGGAAGGCCAAGAAAAAGGTCTGAACCAAGATGAGCATGAGTCTCCCATCGCCAAACATAGTTTCAAAGTGAGACAAACTAAAGCCTGTAAAGCTATTCATATCATCGCCAGCATTAAAGGCATAGCCGATCAAGTAAAAGATTGGCAAATAAAGGACAATAAAGACAAAGGCTAGGTAGAGATTGGCAATTTTTTTCATCGTTCTCTCCTTTCCTTAGTCACCCACATAGTGATAAACATGGTCAGGATAAGAACAACACCGATAGTTGAACCCATACCGTAGTTGTCATTGGTCAGGAAGTTTTGCTCGATAGCAGTCCCCAAAGTAATCACTCGATTCCCCCCAATCAAACGGGTCAACATGAAGAGACTCAAACTTGGGATAAAGACAGATTGAACCCCACTTCTTACCCCATTCATTGAAAGAGGGAAGATGACATGACGGAAGGTTTCCCACTTGGTTGCACCCAAGTCATAGCTGGCATTGATGAGATTGTTATCCATATCGTCCAAAACGTTAAAGATAGGCAAAATCATAAATGGAAGCTCGATGTAGCTTGCGACAAAGATAAAGGAGAAATCCGTAAATAGCAACTGCTGAGAACCAATTCCGATAAATTCTAGGAATTGATTAATAGAGCCATTTTGACCAAAAATCCCGATAAAGGCATAAGCCTTAAGGAGAAGGTTGATCCAAGTTGGTAGGATAATCAGCATGAGCCAGAGTTGACGGTGTTTAAGACGAGTCAAAAAGAGGGCTGTTGGATAGCTAATCAAGAGTGTCACTAGAGTCACAAGCCCTGCATAGAGAACAGAGTTGAAACTCATTTTGAGATAGGTTAAGTTTTGCGACGCAAAGTAGGATTTATAGTTTTCTAAACTGAACTGGCCTTCGATGTTGAAAAAGGATTGCCCAAAAATCAAGATCAAGGGTGCCAATACAAAGAGTGCAATCCAAAGCATGTAGGGCACTACAAAGAGTTTAGAGGTTGTTTTCTTCATCTCTTTCCTCCTCAATAGCGTTAATCAGACCTGCTTCATGCTCTTCGATTTCTACGTACTCTTCGATACGAGCATCGAACTCTTCTTCTGTTTCATTGAGACGCATGATGTGGATGTCTTCTGGTTCAAAGTCCAGACCGATTTCCTCACCAACGATAGCCTTACGAGTTGAGTGAATCATCCATTCATTGCCGAGTTCATCATAGGCGATAATCTCATAGTGAACCCCACGGAAGAGCTGAGTGTCGACCTTAACTTGGAGCTTGCCTTCTTCTGGAAGGGTAATACGCAAGTCCTCTGGGCGAATGACGACTTCAACTGGTTCATTTGGCTTCATCCCACCGTCGACCGCTTCAAATCGTTTGCCATTGAACTCGACCAAGTAATCCTCAATCATAGTTCCAGGCAGGATATTTGATTCACCAATAAAGGTTGCAACAAAGTGGTTGATTGGCTCGTCGTAGATATCAACTGGTGTCCCAGACTGAACAATCTCACCGTCATTCATAACGAAGATCCAGTCACTCATGGCGAGAGCTTCTTCCTGATCGTGAGTAACAAAGACAAAGGTAATACCCAAGCGTTGTTGTAGTTCACGCAGTTCATACTGCATGTCTGTTCGCAATTTCAAGTCCAAGGCTGACAAAGGTTCATCCAAGAGTACCACACGAGGTTGGTTGATAATAGCACGCGCAATAGCTACACGCTGACGTTGTCCTCCAGATAACCTACGGATAGAACGCTTTTCATATCCTTCAAGCTGTACCATCTTGAGAACTTCTAAGACACGTTGTTCGATTTCTTTTTTATCGACCTTACGCAAACGCAATGGAAAGGCAACATTTTCAAAGACATTCATATGCGGAAACAAGGCGTAAGATTGGAAGACAGTATGAACATCTCGCTTATTGGTCGGGATATCATTGATTCGCACACCATCCAGTAAAATATCTCCAGTCGTTGCGTCTAGCAAACCTGCAATGATATTTAGGATGGTTGATTTTCCTGAACCAGAAGCTCCTAGCAGTGTATAAAATTTTCCTTCTTCCAACTCAAAATTAATATCTTTGAGAACCTTAGTGTTGCTATCTTCAAAAACTTTAGAAACGTTTTTGAATTCGATAATTGGTTTTTTCAATTGTCATAAATTCCTTCTTTTTCATAGATTAACAGATCAGGGCTCTGTCAGGCCGCCACTACCTCTTGCAAGGAGTTAGGCCTCCTGCATGCATCTTCGCTACCGATAGGCTTTCACACCCTCTACATTCTAGTTAGTGGCAGCTAAGCTATTTCTTCTATTTACTCATGTTCACCCAAGATACGAACTTCTCGCTCAAGAGTAACACCTGAGTGTTCTTTAACTTTTTCAATGACAGACTCAATCAAGTCTTCATAATCTCTAGCAGTTCCATCAGCAACATTAATCATAAAACCTGCGTGCTTTTCTGAGACTTCGACGCCACCGATACGATAACCTTTCAAGCCTGCTTCTGCAATCAATTGACCTGCAAAATGACCTACCGGACGTTTAAAGACAGAACCACAAGAAGGATACTCTAAAGGCTGCTTGAGTTCACGAAGGTGGGTCAAACGTTCCATTTCTTGCTTGATGACTTGGTGATTACCTGGAGCTAAGGCGAACTTAGCAGATAGGACTACTGCCCCTGACGCTTGAATGGCTGAATGACGATAACCAAAGGTCAAGTCTTTAGCAGATAGGGTTTCGATTTCACCTTCTTTAGTCAAGATTTGACAAGACTGGAGAACATGAGCAATCTCACCACCATAAGCGCCAGCATTCATAAAGACAGCACCACCGACGCTTCCTGGAATACCACAAGCAAACTCAAAGCCAGTCAAACTATGACGTAGGGCAATACGAGTGGTTTCAATCAAGTTAGCTCCAGCTTCTGCCTCAATGGTATAGCCATCAACAGAGACATTATTAAGCTTGTCACACATGATTACAAAGCCACGAACTCCGCCTTCTCGGACGATAATGTTACTGGCATTTCCAAGAACCATCCAAGGAATGTTTTCCTGATTGGCAAACTTGACTACACGAGCCATCTCATAGCGATTGCGTGGAAAAACTAAATAATCTGCCTTCCCTCCAACTTTGGTATAGGTATAAGTTTTTAGCGGTTCATCGAATCGAATATCGATTCCTTCTAGTGTTTCTTTTAGTTTATCTAATACGGTCATTTTTCTAATCCTTTTATAAAATTCATTCCATTATACCATTTTTAGCTCTATTTTTCGATGATTTGGTTAGCTTTTTCAAAAGCTCAAACTAAAAAGAGGATGAACCTCTTTTTTGTATTATTGCTTTTTATAAAAGATCGATTTTGTAAAGTAAATAAAAATAATAACTTCCACTGCCAACAATCCTTCTACGAGAAGGGGATTTGACAACCAGCCAACTTGAGATAGGCTCGGAGCCAAATCAAATAGGGCGTGTAAACCATAAGCAGCTACTAGGTAAATCCATTTCTTTTGGCGAATTGCTTGATAAACCCAGAAAGAGAGACCGATTTGCATAACAAGAGCAAGCACACGCTCAACACCGAGTAAATAAACCTGCCATCCAGATAGAGATTGTACTGTTTCAAGTGTATTTTTGGGAAGGAGAGTTGCCAGATCTGGATTTGAAGACTCTAATAACGAAAAGAGAATCAAAAGACTAATCAAGCTTCCCATTCCGAGGTAGAGCAACTCCAAGCCACCATGCCCCAATCCATAAGCAAGGGCGTCAGAATCTTCCAAAGTTCTTTTCTTCTCCAACCATTTAAAAAAGATAAGTCGAGCTGTTTCTTCAAACAAAGCAGCCATACAGATCCCGTAAATCACATAGAGAAGGGGATTTTCCGTCATTAGTGGAACTGTCCCATCCTTTTGTGGATGAAGAAGCAAGAGATGAACGAATTTCTCTAAGACCTGAGATGAAGCAAAAAAAGCAACTGCCCCAAGTCCCAAAACTGCAAAATTAATCTTGTATTTCTTTCTTGCGTACCAAACTGCTGCAATGAGGACGGCAAACAAGGCCAGCATCGTTATTATTACATGAATTTTCATATTTGACTCCTATTATTCTGCCTGTTCGATATCTTTTTTCATCTCGTCAACGTTAAACTTAGCAAATAGATATTGACGATCCTGAACAGGAAAACGTTGATCCAACTGGTCAACTGCACCCACTTCTACAATACCTTCCTTGATGACAAAATCCATAACGTGGCCACCAAAGGTTAGGTCATCTGAGATAAAGTGTAGATGGTAACCAGCAACACTAACTCCATGGAAAATTTCAGGTGTCCAAAAACCAACGATAGTTCCTGAAACATTGTCGCAGCTATATTCAGGCTGATGCGTCGCAACCTCAGCAAACTTCGTTTCAGTTGTTGATTTTGGAATCATACGAACATGCATGTGTTTAAAATCACCATGAATCTTGATGGAACGAAATAGATTTTCTCCATCATAATAGGACTCAATACGTGTTTCAAGTTCCTGATCAGTCATTTCAAAACGCTGACGGAAAATAACTTCTGCCTGGTGGGGTACAACTGCTGCATAGGGGATCAAAGCATCTGGTGAAACTTCCACAATTTCAGGTTTCTCACCTGATCCCTTAGCCTGATAAGCTTTCCCATCTAAGACAATCAATTCTCCATCGATAGAATCCAGGGTTCCTAATCCTAAATCACCATGTTCAAGCAATTCACCAACGGTCATGGTTCCACCGTAAAGTCCCGCCATCAAGGCTCCCAAAGTATTATATTGGAATAATTTAACTGGTTCTTGCACCTTCATCATCTCACTCTTCTTTGAAAATTTTACTTACTAAGTATATCACATTTCTGATTAGAATTGAATGCTAGACTGCCTTTTAATACTCAATGAAAATCAAAGAGCAAACTAGGAAACTAGCCGCAGGTTGCTCAAAACACTGTTTTGAGGTTGTGGATAGAACTGACGAAGTCAGTAACATACATACGGCAAGACGACGTTGACGCGGTTTGAAGAGATTTTCGAAGAGTATAACATTGCCAAACTTCTAAAAAAAAGGTACAATGTAACAAAATCATGAGAGGTCTGGGATGAAGCAAGAAAGCAAGTATGAACAAGTCGTTCACTATCTAAAAAATGAGATAGAATCAGGTAGATTTCCAACTGGAAGTCGCCTACCATCTATCCGAAAACTTAGTCAAGATTTTCACTGTAGCAAAGACACCATACAGCGCGCACTCTTAGAACTCCGATACGAGAAATATATCTACTCAAAACCTCAAAGTGGTTATTATGTATTGGAGCAACAAACCAGTCATGAAGACTTAATTATCTCAGTTAACGATGAACACGCAGCCGCCTATGATGATTTTCGTTTGTGCGTCAATGAGAGCTTGATTGGGCGAGAAAATTATCTCTACAACTACTATGAACACCAAGAAGGCTTAGAAGAATTACGTCAGTCTGTTCAGACATTGCTCTTTGATCAAGCCATTTATAGTAAGGCAGACCAGTTGGTCATGACTTCTGGAACCCAACAAGCACTGTTTATTCTCGCTCAGATTGATTTTCCAGGTCAAGCTCAGGAAATACTGGTCGAACAACCGACCTATCATCGGATGAACCAGCTGCTACTAGCTCAAAATATTCCCTATCAAACCATTGACCGTCGAGTAGACGGCATTGACCTAAACGAACTTGAGGAACACTTTAAAAGCAGAAAGATTAAGTTTTTCTATACTATTCCCCGTTTCCACTATCCTCTGGGGCATTCTTATTCTGAAGAGGAAAAACTTGCTATCCTTGACTTAGCTGCAAAATATCAGATTTATATCGTTGAGGATGACTACCTGGGGGACTTGGATCCTAAAATGGGACAAACCTTTCATTATTTAGACCAACATGATTTGGTCATCTATATCAAGTCCTTTTCTACCAGTCTATTTCCTGCCCTTCGAATCACTGCCCTTCTTCTTCCAAACACTATCAAGGAAGCTTTTGTGACCTATAAAAACATTCTCGACTACGATAACAACCTTATCATGCAAAAGGCTCTATCACTCTACATCGATAGTCAACTCTTTGAGAAAAACAGACTAGCACGACTGGCACTGCAAGAAAAAAGTCAGGAGCACATCCAACAGCTCTTACAAAGGTATCCCATTTCCCTACCGAACTATCCACTTCATGATGGGCTTTTGCTTGATCTCAGGAACTATCCTAGCATCGCTAGTCTTAAACACAGTCCTCTAGAACTCGACTTCTTCGAATCTTCCTATCTAGCGAACTGCCCTTATAACTTTGCAAAAATTTCCTTAGAAAATATTGAAGAAACATTAAGCTATTTAAAAACAGAGCTGGACTGAAATCCAACTCTGTTATTTTTTATTGTTCTACTTCTGTTAGCTTAGCAGCTTTTTCAAGATAAGTTTTGTAAGTTCCGTCATCTTTCAGTTTTTGGATGACCTTATCAACTACTTCCTTCAAATCTGAGTTCCCTTTTTTGATAGCTACAGCATTTGCTTCGCCTTCTTTCATAGTCAAGCTTACTGTAGCCACTGCCAAATCGGAGTTCTTAGCAGCATAGCTTAGTGCTACTGGTTCATCCATATGAACGGCATCTACTTTACTAGATTGAAGCTCGTTGACTGCTTCGCCCATGTTTGTCAAAGAAGTCAACTGTGCCTTTGGAAGTTGCTCTTTGACCATAGATTCAGGAACAGTCCCTTTTTGAGCTGCAATATTAGCACTTGCTAGAGAGTCCAAATCCTTGTATTTTTCAAGATCTGATTTTCTGATAAGGAAGCTAATTTTATTTTCATAGTAAGGAATTGAGAAATCAAAGACTTCTTGTCTTTCTTCAGTTGCACTGATTCCCGCAATTGCTAGGTCTGCTTTTCCTGTTTGAAGACTGGTCAAGACATTATCAAAACTCATACTTGAAATTTCCAATTTCACTCCAAGTTCATCAGCGATTGCTTGCGCCATGTCAATATCCGCACCTACGACTTGGTTTTTACCATCCACAAGTGCTTGAAACTCAAAGGGAGCATAGTCGGGACTAGTTGCGACCACTAATTTTCCTTTTTGCTTGATGGCCTCCACTGCAGACTGCGAGCTTGAACTAGACGATTGGCAAGCTACCAATAAGAAGCTTGCAAGAAAACTACATAAGACAAATATCCATTTTTTAAAATTCATAAATAAACAACCTCTCTGTTAATTTTGTATAATTATAACTCTATCTACTTCGTTTGTCAAGCATATTCCAAATTTTTATGAAAAATTTTCAATTTTTGTTTCAAAAAAGGAGCTTTTACTTACTAACAAGCTCCTTTTTTTGCATAATTAATCAATTTTACAATTCAACAATCTTACCCGTTTCAAAGTAAACAACCCATTCACAGATATTTTTTGCATAGTCACCGATGCGTTCCAAGTAAGAAATGACTTGGAAATAATCACGACCTGTGACGATAGCTTCTGGATGTTTTTTGATTTCTTCTGTAGCTAGGTCTCGAATATTATCAAAGTAATGGTTGATAGTTTCATCCATGGTTGCAACTTCATAGGCTTGATCCATAGAACCATTCAAATAAAGTTCTAAAGCGGCTTCAACAAAGTTTTTTACTTCACGACCCATTTTTTTAATTTCTTCTTCAACTGCAGGGATACGCTGCTCACCCTTCATACGAATCGTTGCTTTTGCGATAGATACTGCATGGTCCCCCATACGTTCTAAGTCTGACACAGCTTTTAGAACTGTTAAAACTGTACGTAAGTCTTGTGAAACTGGCTGTTGTAGGGCAATCATTTCAAATGATTTCTTTTCAAGTTTCACTTCGTATTCGTTTACTTCTGCATCTTCCTCAATGACTTCTTTAGCCATGTCACGGTCATGCGTTACAAAAGCACGTACGGTACGATTGATTTGGGAAAGAACTTCTTGTCCCATAGCATAAAACTGATTATGCAATTTCTCTAAATCTTCTTCAAATTGAGATCGTAACATCTTCTCACTCCTTATCCAAATTTACCTGAAATGTAGTCCTCTGTCTCCTTATGTTGAGGATAGAGGAACATATCCTTGGTATCGTTAAATTCAATCAAATCTCCATTGAGGAAAAAGCCTGTCTTATCAGAGATTCGAGATGCTTGCTGCATAGAACGAGTAACCAAGAGCATGGTGTATTTGTCTTTTAGACCATACAATGTTTCCTCAATCTTACCAGCAGAAATAGGGTCCAAGGCTGAAGTTGGTTCATCCAAAAGGATGATTTTAGGGCTAGTCGCCAATACACGTGCCACACAAACACGTTGTTGTTGCCCACCTGAAAGACCAATAGCAGAGTCATGCAAACGGTCCTTGACTTCATCCCAGATTGAGGCACGTTGTAAAGCCTTCTCCACTGCTTCATCTAAGACCTGCTTGTCTTTTTCCCCATTTATACGGAGGCCATAAACGACATTTTCATAGATAGACATAGGAAAAGGATTGGGTTGTTGGAAGACCATACCGATTTCCTTACGCAATTCAACTGTATCCGTACGAGGACTATAGATATTGTGCCCATTATAAACCACTGATCCAGTTGTCGTCACTTCAGGATTAAGGTCACCCATTCGGTTAATAGCCTTTAAAAGTGTTGATTTACCAGATCCAGACGGACCGATAAGGGCCGTAATTTCCTTGGGTTGGAACGATAAGGAAACACTATTCAAGGCCTTCTTTTTATTGTAATAGACTGACAGGTCTGAAACCTGTAAAATCGGTTCTGTCATACTGTTCCCTCTCTAACCAAAGTGTCCAGTTACATAGTCATTTGTTGACTGTAGCTTGGCATTTTGGAAAATATTTGCAGTTTTATCATACTCAATTAAATCACCTAAGTAGAAAAATCCAGTATAGTCACTCGCACGCGCAGCCTGTTGCATACTGTGAGTTACGATGATAATGGTAAAATCCTTCTTCAACTCCAGCATGGTTTCTTCAAGCTGAGCTGTTGCAATCGGATCCAAGGCTGATGCTGGCTCATCCATCAAGAGGATATCTGGTTTCACAGAGATTGCACGAGCGATACAGAGACGTTGTTGTTGACCTCCTGAAAGAGTTAAGGCTGACTTGTGAAGATCGTCTTTGACTTGGTCCCAGAGGGCAGCCTGACGAAGTGAAGTTTCTACAATTTCATCAAGGACCTTCTTATCCTTAACACCTGCACGTTCATGTGCAAAAGTGATGTTGCGGTAAATAGATTTAGCAAATGGATTTGGACGTTGGAAAACCATTCCGATGTGTTTACGCATTTCATAAACATTGATTTCAGGACGGTTAACGTCTATTCCCTGATAGAGAATTTGTCCTGTAACCTTAGCAATATCAATGGTATCATTCATACGGTTGAGACTGCGTAGGTAGGTTGATTTCCCAGAACCTGACGGTCCGATCAAGGCCGTAATTTTATTTTTTTCGAATTGCATATCCACGCCCTTGATGGATTCATTCTTACCGTAGTAAACATGTAAATCCTTCGTAGAGAGGGCCACTTTTTCTTCTGGAAAAGTAATGATATGCCTTTCATCCCAATTATATTTCGACATGGCTTCTCCTTTAGGCAGCAGTTAATTTCTTATGTAGATAGCTTCCGAGTTTTCGTGCTCCAAAGTTAAAGATTAAGATAAAGATTAAGAGCACCGCAGCAGAACCTGCTGAAACAAGAGTTCCATCAGGAATAGTTCCTTCACTGTTTACTTTCCAGATGTGGACAGCCAAGGTTTCTGCTTGACGGAAGATTGATATTGGACTGGTTACACTAAGGACATTCCAGTTAGACCAGTCAAGGGCTGGTGCTGATTGTCCTGCTGTATAGATAAGGGCTGCGGCTTCACCAAAGATACGACCTGATGCAAGCACGATACCTGTTACAATACCAGGTAGGGCTTCGGGGATAACGACATGAAGAACTGTTTCCCAACGAGAAAGCCCAAGCGCCAAACCAGCCTCACGTTGCGTATGGTGAACGTGTTTCAAACTGTCTTCAACATTACGCGTCATCTGTGGAAGGTTAAAGACAGTCAAAGCCAAGGCACCAGAAATAATGGAAAATCCATATTCAAACTGAACTACAAAGATGAGGTAACCGAAGAGACCGACTACGACTGATGGCAGTGAAGACAAAATTTCAATACAGGTACGAACGAAATTGGTAACACGACCTTTTTTTGCATATTCAGCCAAGTAAATTCCAGCCCCCATTGATAGAGGTACAGAGATGAATAAGGTAATGACCAAAAGGAAGAAGGAATTATAAAGCTGGATTCCAATACCACCACCTGCTTGGTAAGAAGATGATTTTCCAGTCAAGAAGGACCAAGAAACATGAGGTAAGCCTCGAACCAAGATATAGAGAATCAAGGAAGCAAGGATGGTCACAATGATTCCTGCGATGGTATAGAGGACAGCTGTAGCAAGTTTATCTAATTTCTTAGCGTGCATAGTTTTTCTTTCCTCTTTCTTTCGTAATCAATTTAATCACACTGTTAAAGGCCAAGCTCATCAAAAGCAATACTAAGGCTAGTGACCAAAGAACATTATTATCAACAGTTCCCATAACGGTATTACCAATTCCCATGGTCAATACAGATGTTAAAGTCGCTGCTGGTGTCGTCAATGAAGTTGGAACAACTGCTGAGTTACCAACAACCATCTGAATCGCAAGGGCTTCACCGAAAGCACGCGCCATCCCAAAGACAACAGCTGTAAAAATACCTGAACGAGCAGCCTTCAAGGTTACACGCCAGATGGTTTGCCAACGAGTTGCTCCCATAGCTAAACTAGCTTCACGATAGTGACGAGGAACTGCACGTAAGCTATCAGTTGTCATAAAGGTTACAGTCGGCAAGATCATAACAAAGAGAACGAAAATCCCCGATAAAATACCAAAACCTGTTCCACCAAAGACACTACGTACAAAAGGTACGACGACCTGCAAACCGATAAATCCGTAAACTACCGAAGGAATCCCAACTAGGAGTTCGATAGCAGGTTGCAAAATCTTAGCTCCTTTTGGCGATACTTCTGTCATAAAGACTGCAGCACCAATTGCAAATGGTGTTGCAATCAGAGCTGATAGGATGGTAACAATAAATGACCCCAAAATCATCGGAAGGGCACCAAACTGTTTACCTGAAGGGTTCCAAGTTGCACCAAAGAGAAAATCAAAGATATTCACTCCATTGACAAAGAAGGTTGACAAACCTTTTTGGGCTACAAAGATTAAAATCATAGCCACAATGATAACAATCAAAGATAGGCAGGCAAAAGTCAGACTTTTCCCTAATTTCTCAAGACGAGAGTTCTTTGACGGAGAGAGCAATTTTTTAGATAATTCTTCTTGATTCATTATTGACTCCCTTCTAGCGCTGTTACAGTCCCTGCAGCATCTTTTTCAACCTTCATTTCCTTAACAGAAATATAGCCCATTCCTTTAACGATTCCGTTCTGAGCTTCGTCTGAAAGGATAAAGTTTAAGAATTCGGCAACCAATTCATTTGGCTCACCAAGTGTATACATATGTTCATAAGACCACAAAGGCCAATTATTCGTGGTTACATTCTCTGAAATTGGTTCATAACCATTGAGTTTGATTGTCCCAACAGAATCATCAACATAAGCAAATGCTAGGTAGGAAATAGCTCCAGGGGTTTGAAAAACGATTGATTTGACCATCCCGTTTGAATCCTGTTCCTGACTTTGCATTGCTGATTGACCATTCATGATCACACTATCAAAGGTTGCACGAGAACCTGAACTAGCCGCACGGTTGATTATAGAGATGGCTAAATCTTTCCCGCCAACTTCTTTCCAGTTGGTAATTTCTCCTGTGAAGATTTGTCGGAGTTGATCTGTCGTTAGATTATCAACATCTACTTCTTTATTGATAATAACAGCCAAACCTGCAACAGCTACCTTATGATCGACCAAGGCTGAAGCATCAATACCGTCTTTTTCCTCAGCAAATACATCCGAGTTTCCGACATCTACTGCTCCTGACTGAACCTGCGATAGTCCTGTACCAGAACCACCACCTTGAACATTGACTGTTTTACCGATATGAGCTGATGCGAATTCATCTGCTGCCGCCTCGACTAAAGGTTGGAGGGCAGTTGAGCCAACAGCTGTCATTGACTCCCCACGATCAATCCAACTTGCACACCCTGCTAGTGAACCAGCAAGTAAAAAGGTTGCAAGAAAGAGGGTGAGTTTTTTAAATTTTTTCACTATTTGTCTCCTTGAAAATAATGATGAATAGCTTGGAATTTCGCCCTATTTTTCTAATGTTTTATGCAAAAAATCCATACTTCCACTATAACATAGAATACTGATTTTGACTAGTTTTTTACCTTAAACCTCAAGCCCTTAGGGAAATAATTCTTCAAGGTATTTCCGGTCACTTTTGCAAAGCCTAGACCATTTCCACCAACTAAAACTTGGTACCAGCCATTTGGCAAAGTTTCAGACAATTGAACTGTCTCACCAGCTACGTATTTAAAGAAGTCTTCTTGATGTATTTCAATTGATTGTTTGACTTGGCTTGGTTTTAAAGATAATCCAAGTGCAAAGCTTGGTTCAAAACGCTTTTTCTTAAAGGTTCCAAGATGGAGTCCGTTTCGTGCAATCTTAAGCTTACCCAAATCTGGTAAGACTTCTGGTAAGAGATACAGTTGGTCTCCAAAAGTCTGTAAAATACCTGGCAAATTAATCTTTAGGTGTTTTTTTTCAAAATCTTGCCATAAACTCAACTGTTCGCGACTGAGATTAGTCTTAGAAGGCTTGAACTTGCCTGACTTGTTTTGTCCCTTAAACTGAAGATGAGCAACAAATTGGCCTTCTCCCTTAAAACGATGTGGGTACATCCGAGCTGTCTCTGGAAAATCAATCCCAGGAGCCATACCATTGATAGGTTCGATTGGAATCAATTCAAAATCATAACTATCCAGTAACCATTTGATAATTTCTTCGTTTTCTTCTGGGGCCCAGGTACAGGTTGAATAAACCAAACGGCCACCATCAGCCAACATGGTGACCGCATCCTCTAGAATTTCACGCTGCAAGTCAGCACATTGGCTTGGATATTCTACACTCCAATAATCCATAGCATCTGGCTGTTTTCGGAACATCCCTTCTCCAGAGCATGGTGCATCTAGGACAATTAGGTCAAAATATCCTTTAAATACTTTAGCCAAACGATCGGCAGATTCATTGGTTACAACTACATTTGATGCTCCAAACCGTTCCATATTTTCAACCAAAATCTTAGCTCGCTTGCTAGAAATTTCATTGGAAACAAGTAGTCCTTCGCCTGCAAGATAAGCTGCCAGTTGAGTTGATTTCCCACCGGGAGCCGCTGCCAAATCCAAGACCTTCATGCCTGGTTTTGGTTTAGCTACTTGAGCAACCATTTGAGCAGCAGGCTCTTGTGAATAAACTAAACCTGTTACATGCTCAGGAGATTTCCCAGAAACCTTGCCATAATAGCCCCAAGGTGTATGTGGAATAGCATCTGAAAAAGAAACCTGGCTTTCTTTTAAGGGATTGATGCGAAAGGCGGAAACTGCCTCATCATCAAAAGAGGCAAGAAAAGCTCTTGCCTCATCTCCCAATATTGCTTCATATTTTTTTACAAATCCTTCTGGAAATTGCATGTAAGTTTATTTCCTTTCATAGATATAGGATTGGATTTCTGCCAACTTGTCTGTTGGAACCATCATGATTGGTTGTCGTGTCTGAAAATCCACCGGCTCTCCATTTAAGGTTACAATCTGATAACCTAAACTTTTTCCAATGATACCAGCTGCAGCATAGTCCCAAGGTTGGAGATAGGTAATATAGGTCAATAGCTGACCAGATAATATTTTTGAAAAACTAATAGCCGCACTTCCATATATTCGTACACCAAGTGAGGCATTAGCCAATTCTGCGACACCCCAGGCGTTTGTTTCCAACATGCCAGCATTACTCGCAATTAGAAAATCTCGCAAGGGCTTATCCTTAAAACTAGGCAAGGGTTCTTCATTGAGACAGGCCTGAAAAGTACCTCCTCCATGATAACAATGACCTTTCATGACATCATAAATGATCCCAAACTGGCCCACACCGTTTTCAAAATATGCTACCATAATGGCAAAATCATCACCTTGTGCGACAAAGTTGTTGGTACCATCAATGGGATCAATGACCCAAACAGATCCATGTCCAACTGAAGCACGTAAACATCCCTCTTCTGCACAAAATTGGTCATCCGGAAAATGCGAACGAATCTTATCAATCAAAAAATTCTGAACTTCCTTGTCCAAACGAGTCACCAAGTCTGTAGGGGATGATTTTCTCTCAATATGCAATTCTTCCTGCATATGAGCTAGAATATAGTCTCCTGCTTCCTTGACAATCTCTTTGGCAAACATAAATTTATTTTCCAAGCGAAATCTTCCCTTCCCCTTGTTCTTTGGCCAATTGGACAGCTCGATAGAAGGAGTAACCACTCGCAGTTTCAAATTCACGGCCCAAGCGTTTTTCTTCACTCTTGCTTGGAACAACCGCTTTGAATCCCTTATAGGAATCTAGTAGTTTTTTTGCCTCTACCTTAGTCTCATAGGCTGCTTCAACATCATTAAAAAAAGAAAGCACTGAAGCAAGTTCTTCAGTGCTCCACGACAAATCTAGTGGGTAACTATACTGTTTATTCATCTAATTAATACCAGCTCTCAATGTAGCTTCTTTCAGTTCTTGTTTACGGTAACTACGAGGGAGAAAAGCACGAATCTCATCTTCATTAAAACCGATTTGCATCCGCTTTGCATCAATAATAATCGGACGACGCAAAAGACTCGGATACTGCTCAATTAAATGAAGCAACTCCGATACTGAGATACTCTCTACATCAATATTCAATTTTTGAAAAATCTTTGAACGAGTCGAGATGATGTCATCAGTACCATTTTCGGTCAAGGAAAGAATGTGTTGCAGTTCTTTTCTCGTTAAAGGGCTGGTCATAATATTATGCTCTTGGAAGGGCACTTTATGATTCTCGAGCCAGGCCTTTGCTTTACGACATGATGTACAACTCGGTGATAAAAATAGTGTAATCATGCTTTCCTCTTCTTTACATACTTTTCTATTCCTATTATACAAAAAAATAAAGCGCTTGACTAGTTATTTCCGTAAAAAAACCTACTTTTTCAAGAAAAATAGGTTTTTTAGAATCAAATGTGAATGTTTTGCTTAAATGTAGAAATATTCATGTTACAAACGATAGTTTTTTCCTACATCTTATTTGGAATCAGTAATACTTTTCTTCACTTATCTATTTGTTTTTCTACTCTGTAGGTACAGAAATCCAAAAATCAATTCATACAAGCAGAAAAATAGAAGAAAGGCATGGAGGAAAAAGTCCTCTGGTAGGATAAGAATGACTGGATCTTTTGCTGGATCAAAAAGCCAAGTATCATCTCCCACAAAAAGAATTTGATGAAACAAAGTAAAGAACTTCTCAAATCCAATGAAAACTCCAACCAAACCAAGAACCAAAGGTAGCGAGAGCATGATTAAGAGACCTCTACGGTACAGAGATAGAAATCCTTTCTGAATGACATGCTTCCAAAAAAGATAGAAAATCGGTAGAGTTACTAGTGCTACTCCTTGCGCTAGATGGAAGAGTCCCTTCACAACTGCAAAATGATGGATTCCAGATGCAGATGAAGGAAAATCTGGCATTTCCAATGCTTGACTCAATGGATTGGTCAAATAATCCATCAAAACATTAAAATTATGCTGGATGGTCTGAGGTTGCAGATGAACACGACTTGTCAAGTTTAACCAAGAAATTTCCTGAGGATAGACCAACCAAGCCAGGTAAATGGTCAATAAAATTGCAAGCGAGAGGAGAAAGAGAATACTTCCTACAAAAGTAAACTTAGTTTTCATCGAAATTCCACTCCGCTAGACTTGAAAGGACATGAGTTGGTGCAATTGGCAAGTCTGCTACTTCTTCAGGTTTTGTAAACCCTGTCGTCACCAAAAGACTAGGAATGCCATTGTCAATACCAGCTCGAATATCAGTCAGGTAATTATCGCCCACCATGACAATTTCTTCTCGCTCAAGTCCTAGGTGTTCAACAGCTTTGTCCATAATAATCGCATTAGGTTTTCCAATATAAACTGGTTTTACGCGAGTTGCTGCTTCAAGAAGAGTAATCAGTGAACCAGCACCAGGCAAAAGTCCACGTTCAGTTGGAATGTTCAAATCAGGGTTGGTACCGATAAAGTGAGCACCTTTATGGATAGCTAGGGTTGCAGTAGCAAATTTTTCATAGTCTACTTGCCAGTCCAAACCAACAACCACATAGGCTGGTTTTTCTTTATCTTCAACATAACCAGCTGCTTGTATCGCTTCCTTGAGCCCTGCTTCTCCGATGACATAGACTGTCTTTTCAAGCCCTAAATCATTCATGTAATCAATAGTTGCTAAGGTTGCAGTATAGATTGTCGATACAGGTGTGTCGATGTTGAAGTGATTAGCCAACATCTCTTGGACACTCTCAGGTGTACGAGTGGTGTTGTTTGTCACAAAAAGATAAGGAATCTCTCTTTTTTGTAACTCATGGACAAAAGCTTCTCCTGCTGGGATTCTATCTTTCCCCTTATAGATTGTTCCGTCTAAATCAATTAAATATCCTTTATAAGTCATATCTTTCTTTCTAATCTTTTTTAATTTCTTGCCAAGTTATCTTTGCTTGAGCATTGATATCGCCATCACTTGAGACTTGGTGATTGCTTTCTAGTCCATTCAATTCATAACTAGAAGTGATCATGCCACCTGGTCGAACTTCCTTGACATATTTAAGGTTAATTTTTTTAGGGATATGATTAGTCAGGAAATCAGCTCCCATGACCTCAAAAATCCAATCTAGGTATTTGCTGTTATTGACGTGACCATTCATATCTAAGTCATAGAAACGAACGTGGTAGTCCTTGCTTATCGCTTCTTCCAGCTCTGTATATTTTGGCCCACGGACCAGTTTCTTAGAAAAATCAGATTGATAAGGAGCGACAATTTCTGGTACTACAGGATGAACCTTTCGACTCTCACGATCCATAAGGACAAAGGTAGCTACCATATGAATGATTTCTTGACCAGCTTCATCATAAATCGTAAATCGGCGGTAGCAAAAAAGACGATTATAAGTCAAAGCTTCTGTTTCAATGGTGATTTCCTCAGCAAAACGAGGCAAACGAACCACGTCAATATCATAATCTGTGATAATCCAGACCAGATTATACTGTTCTAAAACATCCTTGTCACTCACTCCCAGTTCAATTGACTGCATCCCTGATACCTGGAGGGACAACAAGATAACATCTGGTAGCTTGATATGACCATTCATGTCAGCCATATCAAAAGGAATTTTCATCTTCATTTGATAAATTAAGCCCATAATTTTACTCCAATATAAATCGTTCTGCTACTGTATCTCCTAAAAAGAGTCCTCTCTTGGTCATACGAACACGATCCCCCTCAACCTGCATAAGACCTTGTTGAATCAATTCTCTAGCAACATCTCCATAAAGTTCCTGGAAAGACCGTCCAAATTTTTCTTCAAAGCGTGCCATGGAAACTCCTGACTTCTTCCGAAGGCCGAGAAACATCTCTTCTTCCATTTGCTCCCTTTGACTCAAGTGTTCTTCATTGATACGAGCACTTCCCTCTTCTACTGCCTTTAAATAATGGCGGATCGGCCCATGGTTTTTATAGCGAACACCATCTACATAGCCAGATGCACCTGCACCAATACCATAATACTCAGCATTGTCCCAGTACATAAGATTGTGACGACTTTCAAAGCCTGGTTTAGAAAAGTTAGAAATCTCATAGTGCTCAAAGCCAGCTCTTTCTAGTTCTGCAATGATATACTCAAACATCTCTGCTTCTAATTCTTCCTTTGGAAGTGGTAATTTCCCTCGTCTCATACGATTCATAAAGACCGTATGATTTTCTAAAATTAAGCTGTAGAGGCTCATATGAGGAATATCAAGGGCAATTGCCTTAGCAACATTGTCCTTAACCTGGTCCATGGTCTGACCAGGAAGTGCGTAAATTAAGTCAATGGAAACATTGTCAAAACCAGCCTGTTTGAGACGATCGATATTTTCATAAATATCCTTTTCCGTATGACTACGCCCTATCTTTTTCAGCATTTTATCATCAAAGGTCTGAACACCTAGTGAAACACGATTAACTGCAGAATTTTGCAGAACAGCAATCTTATCCGCATCCAGGTCACCAGGATTAGCCTCGATAGTTAATTCTTCTAAGACTGACAAATCTAAGTTTTTAGTCAATCCTTCTAACAAAACCTCCAATTGAGAAGCGGACAAGGCTGTCGGTGTCCCACCACCAATATAGAGTGTACGCAATTTTTGAATATCATAAGAATGAAATTCTTGCAGTAGATGCTCTAGATAGCTGTCTACTGGCTGATTTTTAATAAAGACCTTTGAAAAGTCACAATAATAACAAATCTGTGTGCAAAACGGAATATGCACATAGGCTGATGTCGGTTTCTTCTGCATAGTATTTATTATACCACAAAGAGTTCACTCAAGAAAAAAATCACCATTCTTGATTTTCTAGAAAACAAAGAATGGTGACTCTATGTTAATTTTCTTGAAGCTCAATGACAATTTCTTGACCATTTCCATTTTCTTCCACAACTACTTTTTCTTCCAGTTGTGATTTGAAATGATTCAAGGTTTCTTTTGAAGCTTCAGTCGCTTGTTGAGCATGGTATTTTGCTTTATCTAAGACAGTGTCAAGAGTAATTTCCCCAGATTCAATCTGCTCTTTTGTTTTAATAACGAATTCTTTGGTTTGTTCTTTGACATCCGTTAATTTTTCACAAACCTGCTCTTTAGCATACTCAGGATCTTCTTTTAGATCTTCTAAAAATTCTTGTGCTTGGCTTCTAACTTGTTTTCCTTTGTCACTTGTTAGAAACAAGGCAGCTGCAACACCTGAAACAGTTCCTAAAAGGATAGATGATAGTTTTCCCATTAGTCAACTCCTTTTTTATTTTTTAAAAAATTTACTTGCAACACGAATAGCAGACAAACCTGCACCAGTTTTTATAGTTTTTGATCCAGCAGATGATGCCTTTTTACTCAAAACACGTGCTTGTTCATTTAGGTCAGAAACAGAAACAGAAAGGTCTGCAACAGCTGTAAAGAGGGGATCAATTGTAGCAACTTTGACATTGATATCATCAATAAGAACGTTGACCTTTGTAAGCAATTCATTTGTTTGATGAAGAGTTACATCTACATCTGATGTTAAAGTTTTAACAGTTTTTTCAGTTTCATCGATTACACGACCAACTTTTTGAAGGGTAATAATCAGATAAACTAAAAATACAACCAAAGCAATTGCCACAATAATATAAGCAACTTCTAACATTTTAATTCTCCTTTTCTACATTATAAAATGGTGCTTTTTTCCGATTTTGATAAAAGATGATATAAATACCAAGGCCAATCAATAGCGCGGACAACCACTGGGATACTCGGAGTCCAAAGAACATGAGACTATCCGTACGCATACCCTCGATAATCATACGTCCAAATCCGTACCAAATTAGATAAAAGGCAGTGATATGACCACGACGGATACTCTTTAATCGACGTCTAAAGACGACAATCAAGGCAAAACCGATCAGATTCCAGATAGATTCGTATAGGAAGGTTGGTTGACGATAAGAGCCATCAATATACATCTGATTCTTAATAAAACCAGGTAAGTAATCAAGATTTTCAACGGCTGCTCCGTAGGCTTCTTGGTTAAAGAAATTCCCCCAACGACCTAGACTCTGAGCAATCATGACGCTAGGAGCTGCAATATCTAAGAAATCCCAAGTATTGATTAATTTGCGGTCAGCAAAGATATAGAGTACAATCGCGCCAGTAATTAAACCACCGTATATGGCAAGACCACCATTCCAAATAGCAAAAATCTCTCCCAGATGTTGGCTATAATAATCAAATCTAAAAATAACATAGTAGAGTCTAGCACCAATGATGGATAAAGGAAAGGCAATTAAGATGAAGTCCAAAATATCATCAGATAAAATCTCCTTTTTCGGTGCTTCTTTACTGGCAAGATATACCGCTAAAACAAGACCTGAAACGATGCAGAGTGCATACCATCTAACAGCTAAAGGACCAATTTGAAAAGCGATTGGATCAATCATTTTTCACCTCGTTCTTTGCAATCAGATTTGTCAATCTTTCTTCAAATAGTCGAGTAGCATCAAAGCCCATTTCCTTAGCACGATAATTCATAGCTGCAGCTTCGATAACGACAGAAATATTACGTCCTGTTTTTACAGGAATGCGGATACGTGGAATAGCTACTCCAGAAATCTCCAATTCCTCAGCATTATTGCCTAGGCGATCAAAAGTCTTTTGCGTGTCATAATTTTCTAGATAGACAGCCAACTGAACTTGTGAAGAATCCTTAACTGCACTAGCACCATAAAGACTCATCACATCTATAATACCAACACCACGAATCTCAAGTAAATGCTTCAAGATTTCAGCTGGTTCACCCCAGAGAGTCATTTCATCCTTAGCAAAGATATCTACACGATCATCAGCTACCAAACGGTGTCCTCGTTTCACGAGTTCTAGACCTGTCTCACTCTTACCAATGCCACTGTCGCCTTGGATTAACACACCCATACCATAGATATCCATTAAGACACCATGTACACTTTCACGCTCAGCCAAACGAGAATCTAGGTAACTTGACAATTCACCAGACAGACGACTTGTTGCTGTACGACTCGTTAAAATAGCGATTTTACATTCTCTAGCGGCCTTTAGCATTTCCTCTGGAACTACTAAACCACGCGCAACAATAACTGCAGGTGTTTCAGGTTGGAACAATTTCTGCAAAACATGGTAGCGATTATTAGAAGACATGCTAATCAGATAAGACCACTCTTTCATCCCCAATAGTTGAATCCGCTCTGGGGTATAGTAATCAAAATAGCCTGTCATTTCGAGACCTGGACGACAAATATCGCCCGTATTGATTTCTTTTTCAAGTAATTCTGGCTCACCATAGACAATGTCTAGTCTGAGCTTATCAATCACTTCTTTGACTAAAACCGACATAATTTTCTCCTTCAATCGAGTTCTCCCTACTATTATATCAAATTGTAGTAGGAAGTTTATGTTTTTAACAGTGTTTGAGATATTTATTTAAGAAAGCAACTTTTATAATTTTAACAACCAAAAGGGATTAAACAATAGGTTAGTGTTTAATCCCTTCTCTTTAGTTATTCAACTATTCAACAGTACTAGACTACTCAGACACTTTATCACTGCTAGCTGGTACTGATTTTTCTTCACTACTTGTTGTAGATTCGGTTGTGTGTTCAGCTGGTTCTCTTAGAGTTGCTTCTGTTGAAGCTGGTCCTTCTACAGTTGTTGTTGTGTTTGGAGTCGTAGTTGTAGTGCTTGTGGTAGTTGTTACTCCATTAGAAAGCATTCTACCATCACTACCTACTTTGTAACCATCAGGTGTAGTCGCATTTCGAAGCATTTCTCCACTTGGTTTGAAGTAATACCAGTCTCCTTTTTCTTGAATCCACCCAACTTGCATTTCACCAGACTTATTAAAGTAATAGTAATCTCCAGAGACTTCATGGATACCTGTGACCATTTTACCAGTCTCATTGTCTAAGTAATACCATTTACCAGAGTACTTGAACCAACCAGTCTCTGCGGCTCCAGATTCTTTATGATAGTACCAATCTTTGCCATCAAATACCCATCCAGTTTCCATAGCTCCAGATTGGTTAAAGCTATATTTGACACCATCAATTTCCTGTCTGCCGGTCACCATAACGCCGTCATTTTGATTCAAGTAGTACCATTTACCTGCAGATTTTATCCAACCTTTTTTCTGCTCACCGCTTGATGCATAATAGTACCATTTGTCATCTTCTTGTTTCCAGCCAGTAACCATAGCACCGCTAGCCTTAAAGCTATATTGTTGTCCATCGATTTCTTTGGTTCCTGTAACCATCTCTCCATCTTTCGAATCAAGATAGTACCAATCACCAGCATATTTAATCCAGCCTTTTTTCAATTCACCACTTGATGCATAATAGTACCATTTATCATCTGTTTGTTTCCAACCAGTAACCATAGCACCACTATCTTTAAAGCTATATTGTTGTCCATCGATTTCTTTGGTTCCTGTAACCATCTCTCCATCTTTCAGTTCGAGATAGTACCAGTCATTGTTGTATTTAAGCCAGCCTTTTTTCTGATCACCACTAGATGTATAATAGTACCATTTGCCATCAAACTGTTCCCAACCAGTTGCCATGACGCCTCCATCATTGAAGCGATAGAGTTTACCATCAATTTTATTTAAACCAGTGAACATTTCTCCAGTTTTAGGATCTAGATAATACCATTTACCTGCATCATAGAGCCAACCACGTTTCATTTCACCTGAAGC
>NZ_KQ970819.1:81235-86938 GCF_001579645.1 Streptococcus infantis | reverse complement strand
CCATTTCTCCGGCTTCATTGAAATAGTACAACTTTCCGTCAATTTCTTTGAAACCAATGGTCATTTTTTTATTTTCATCTAGGTAATACCATTTATTACCAATTTTATTCCAGGATGATGCTCTTACTTCATTTGAAAGCGCACCTGTATCATCAAAGACCAGAGTTGCTCCATTCACTGTTCTGGTACCAGTTTGCATAATCCCTTTTTCGTCAAAGTAGTAGGTCTTACCGTCAATGATTGCTAACTCGGACTCTTTTCGATATCCTTTAGAATCTACATAATACCAATGCTTGTCGATTTGAAGCCATTTAGAAGTTTGTAACTTCCCATCTTTATCCATATATAAAGATTTAAGAGTACCTTCATCATCAAAATCTTGAAGCCATTTATCTTGTTGCAGATGTCCTTTACCATTGAAGAAGTATTTCGCACCATCAATTGTATGCCAACCAGTTGCCATCTGATCATCAGCGAAATAATATTTCTTATATCCATCTTCAGTAATCCAACGTGCAGTAGTATTCGGAATATCTGGGTAGTCTTGAGAAATATTATTAATGCCATCTGTTTTTATATCAAAGACAGTAGCATCTTTTTTATCACTTGAAGCATGAACGACTTGAACATTCATCTCTTTCAATTTATCTCTTGTTGCTTGAACATTGATATCCAAACCTGTTGTTTGCACAACGATAGATGGAGAGAGGTTATTGAGGAAATTAATGCTGTTTGAAACTTTTCCATCGAGGTGATGGTTCCATTTCATCAAATCGACTTTCCCAATTTGTGGTCCTAAGCGATCTTCAGCTCCATAAACATTATCAAGATCCCCACCTAGATAAATTTTCTTTCCATTTACTGTAACTACAGCAACAATCGAATTGGGGTTGTCATCGTATACTTTCTTTAATTTTCCATCTGGACCGTATTCATTCTTGTAGTTATACAACTGAATATCCATATCCCCCAATTTGAAATGACTATCATTATCAGAGATATCTTGGATAAGATTGACTCCATATTTTCTAGCGGCATTCAGAGCATTATTATAGTTGAAAAGGTTATCCCACAAGCCCCATTGAGTGGCAATTCGATCATCCGAATATCTTTTTAGATAAAATTTATCAACCTTATATTTTTTTAGAACTTCATCAGCTCCACCGATATGGTCACTATGAACATGAGTTCCAAGCATAAAGTCCAACTTCTGAACACCTACATGGTCAAGATGACGGAAAAGTCGATCTTCAATTGCGTAGAAATTTGACGTAATAATCCCCGATCTTAATGGATAAAGGGGATCGCTCCCATCTGGAAAGTCATAGTCTTCACCCATATCTATCAGCGCATAATGCCCATTACTTTCAAGCAAAATGGCATCTGTACCTGGACTTCCTTTGGTATTAATGAAATGAATCCGATTCACGTCAGACTGCGAACTTGTGTCCGCCTCAACTCTTGCGCTGACACTAAGAAACAAAAATGCTCCTAAAGCGACTGCAACTTTTGTTTTTTTCATGATAAAGCCTCTCAAATTTTCTACTAATATATATAATTATACCAAAAAAACATGAAAAAGGGGTGTAAAAATGTAAACTGTCATTTTTACTACCCAAAATGACTTCTTTCTGCAATAGTATTTAAATATGAAAGATGAACTTTCGTACTCTTTTATCTATAATCATAGTACTCTATAGCTTTTCTTCAGTAACTGTTTCTGATAATTTTTCCCTAGACTTCTATCTGCTTGTTTATAACCTTCTCTGCAAAAATACTTTCTTGACTCTAATCTTTTAACACTATCTTAAAAAATCAGCTATAATTAATATCATTATATCTATTTAACACTGAATTAACTATCCTCTCTGAGATTTCACTCTTAGAAGCTAACAAAAAAGACTAGACAAGTCTAGCCTTTCTTATTAATTAGAATTTTTTACGTTTACGAGCTGCTTCTGATTTACGTTTACGTTTTACAGAAGGTTTTTCATAGAATTCACGTTTGCGTGTTTCTTGAAGAGTACCAGCTTTAGTAACTGCACGTTTGAAACGACGAAGAGCATCGTCAAGAGATTCATTCTTACGTACTACTGTTTTAGACATTTTTTTCACTCCCTTCAAGTTCAAGATCTATTCTATTTTACACGGAATGAAGAAAATTGTCAAGAAAAAAATGAAATTCTCCCAAATCATTCCATTTAATTTTTAAAAAATGAGAATTATATATTCTTCTTTTCAAGGGAAAATCTATCACTCACTCCTCTATTAAAATTATTGTACCACTTTCAGACAAACTGTATTCATTTTTTGAACATATCCAGACCAAAAAACCACCCAATCCATAGGATCGAATGGTCTTTAATGATTAAAATCTTATTTCTTTAACAAGCTGAGTGCTGCTGCATCGGCGATAATGGTCACATCTGGATGGTTTTGCAGGCTACTTGCTGGAAGACTTTCTGTCACAGGACCTTCAACAGTTCCAGCGATAGCTTCGGCTTTTGATTCACCATAAGCAAAGAGAAGGATAGACTTAGCGTCCAAAATGTTTTTAATTCCCATAGAAATAGCTTGTGTTGGAACATCTTCAATCTTATCAAAGAAACGTGCGTTAGCTTCGATAGTAGACTGGTCAAGCTCTACAAGATGTGTTTGGCTATCAAATGGAGTCCCTGGCTCGTTAAATCCAATGTGTCCATTACGACCAATTCCTAAGATTTGTAGGTCAACTGGATGGTCAGCAAGAATTTGGTTGTAGCGTTCTACTTCTGCTTCTGCATTATCCTTGACACCACGTGGCAAGAAACTTTCTTTAAATGGTTTCTTGTTGAATAAATTTTCTTGCATAAAGTAACGGTATGATTGAGGATTGTCCCCATCAAGACCTACGTACTCATCCAAGTTCACACTTGTAAGATTTGAAAAATCAAGATCGCTCTCAACGATTTGTTGGTAAAATTCCAAAGGACTGCTTCCTGTTGCAAGTCCCAATGTTTGTGCACCGTTTTCCAATTTTTCTTTTAAGATATCAAAAGCAACTTTTCCACCTTCAATTTGATTTTCCACTTGAATAACTTTCATAATTTTGTCCTCCATATTCTTTATTTTATTATATGGTATAGACCAATTTTTGTCAAGTGAAAACGGTTTATTTTTATTGAAAATATAAATATACTAAAGAAATCAATTGATAGGTCTACTTACACCAAAAAAGAGAGGAGTTTGACGTCCTCTCATAAATCTTATATCCGAAACACTTCCTGATTATATTTTGGAAAATGTTTCTTTTTCTTATATTATTTTTTACGTTTAGCAACCAAACTCAATCCAACTAAACCAAGCGCTACTCCTAAAACGATTAAAACTGTAGTTTTCTGTTCACCTGTTTTCGGTAACTCATTAGCCTTTTTCTTTTCAGGCGTTGATGATGTTACTGGTGCTGGAGGTGTTACTGGGCCTGGAGGTGTTACTGGACCTGGAGGCGTTACTGGGCCTGGAGGCGTTACTGGACCTGGAGGCGTTACTGGACCTGGAGGTGTTACTGGACCTGGAGGTGTTACTGGGCCTGGAGGCGTTACTGGACCCGGAGGTACTGGTGGTTGATAGGTATTAATCAAAACTAGGTTCGTTTCATTATCTCGAACTATTTTTGATACATATCCCTCAGGAACATTGACTTCACTAATTGTATAGCTAATCATTTTCCCTGCTAAATATTTCGGAAGATTTGTAAAAGTATGAATCCAATTATTATCTTCGTTCAAAATAACTTCTTGCCCTACTTTACTTCCATCAGCATAGAGTTGTACCTTAATGCTATTTGGGCGTTTTCCTGCTTCATTATCAGCATCCTCCCAAATCTTGCTGACTTTTAATTCTGTCACTTCAGGAGTATCAGGAATATTAGGGACATGTGTATTAGTGATGATGTAGTTTGTCTGATCTATTTCTGTCGTATACCCCTCAACTTTGTCTTCTGCTACAGTATAAACAATTGCATTTCCTTCAGCATCATTTTCAGGTAGATGATCAAATGTAAAGTTCCAATTATCTTCTGATTTAACAGATTTACTTGCTACTTCTTTACCGTTAGCTAAAAGACGAACAGTTATAGCATCTGGACGAATGCCAGCTTTGTTATCTGTATCATTCCAAATTTTCTTACCTTTTATACTTGTAGTTCCTCGATAAGTATTGGTAAATGTAGTTTCCTCTTCACCGTAAGACACTGTTCCCATTTTGATACCATCATCATCCGTTACTGTTACAGTAACCTTTAGTTCATGACTATCATAATCGTAATTATTAGTGCTTTCAGGAATAACTTCACGAATGATATAGTTGTAAACTCCTTCTTTTTTATACTTAATAGCATTGAAGGTTACACTTCCATCTTCAGCATTTTTTACAATTTGAAGAGGTTCACTAGGGTTTGCAGCATCATAAAGTGCAAAGTTAAACTGATCTTTTTCTAGTGTTTTCCCTTTTAAAGTTTTGTGGACCTTTAAGATAACTGATTCTGATTTTTCTGCGTTACCAAAACCTGATCCTGACTCTAGACGGACTTCACGTACCATACTACGTGTTTTAAAATTTGTTGCAGACCATGCTAAATTATTCGATACTAATGAACCTGCAGGAACTCCATCTGGTAATTTAGTAGAGTATTCAATATACATTGCCCAATGATAGTTATCTCCAAATGGAATCGTAAAGCCTGTGATTCCTCCTTGAGCATTTTTAGTGAATACTGCCTTGTTTGAAAAGTTATCTGATGGCTCTAACGTGAGAATATGAGCTTCGTTACGAATTTTTGTTGGTTGTGTTTCATAACGAACTGCACGAAAACTCTCAGGAATTAAGGTTTGTCCATCCCCAAAAGTATCCGTAATTGTCATCCCACGAATCATATCTTGATTCGCATTCAGGAGAATACGCCACTTAATAATACTTGGATCTGTATCATCTTGATAACCGTATTTCATCTCATAGTCGCCTGCTTCGCCACTATCTTGTTTGTACTTGAAACTATAAGTCTTATGACCAATGGTAACAGTAACTGGTTGACTCTCCTTAATGACTTCTCGATTAATAGTTAAATTAAACTGTAAAGAAAGCTCTTTATTCTCAGGTCTCTTAGCAAAATAATCTGTGAAAGTTACCGTAACTTTTCCTGTACTAGGATCTGTTTGAGCAATACCAACCTTCGTGCCCTTACTATTTGTAACGTCAAAGGTCAAATTCGTAATCAATCTAAGCTCTCTAGGAATATCTAAAATCAATTGATCATTCTCAGAGATACTCTGACTATCTGGAAAAGTTAATTGATAAGTTGCGATTAAACGTTCCCCAGCAATAACTTCCACATCATCACTCAATTCAAGACCAGATCTCTCATGAATAATCTTAGTATCAAGATTATAATCCGTCACCGAATCTGCTTGAACTGTTTTTGCTAATTTAACTATTGATAATCCTATTAGCAAAAACATTAAAAAAAATGTTAAACATCTAGACAATTTATGCTTCATAATAACCTCCTTTACGATTAGAAAACATTTGATTATCTAATCAAATTATACCATACTTATTTAAAAAATATACAATTACTGGCCATTTGTTTAATTAATTTTAAATTTTTATTTTTATTCAAAGTTTTCGGTTTCTTAAATAAATTATAAAACAAAAAGAGGCTCTTTG
>NZ_KQ970819.1:68237-80405 GCF_001579645.1 Streptococcus infantis | reverse complement strand
CCCAAAAAGAGAGGCATTAACCTCTCTTCTTGCGATTACATACACTTATTTAATAAATGTATAACCAACTTTAGAATATCTTTGGTTTAGATACTCAAAGATAAATCTTGAATCATTCTAGAAAACTAGAAATATTAAGCTTCATCTTCTTTTTTGCGTTTCGCAACCAAACCTAGACCTACAAGACCAAGTGCAGCACCAAGTGCAGCAATTCCAGATTTAGATTGTTCACCAGTGTTTGGCAACTCAGGACCTTTAGGTTTTTCTGGTGTTGGTGGTGTTACTGGTGTTGGTGGTGTTGGTGGTGTTGGCGGTGTTGGCGGTGTTGGTGGTGTTGGCGGTGTTGGTGGTGTTGGCGGTGTTGGTGGTGTTGGTGGTGTTGGTGGTGTTGGTGGTGTTGGTGGTGTTGGTGGTGTTGGTGGTGTTGGTGGTGTTGGTGGTGTTGGCGGTGTTACCTTGTTGTTAAACTCAGTATCTTTAGGCATTTGTGAAGTAAGAGTCAACACTTTACCATCCTTAGTTACAGTAACTCCAACAGTCGCTACCATCTTATCGTACTCAACTCCAGCCTCTGTACCTTTCACTTCTTCTACATGATAGATATAAGTACCTTCTTGACCACGTTTGAATTCAAGAGCTGAGAACTTGATCTTACCTTCAGCATCATTGCTTACGGTTTCAATCACGTTACCATCTTTGTCTTTCAATACGAAGCTGAATTCACCAGCTTTCAACGCACGACCTTCCAATTTCTTCGTGAAGTTGAATTCAACTTTCACTGGAATATTAACAACACGTTTTTCAGTTGGTTTTTCTGGTTTTTCAACTGATTTCTTAGTTGGATCATATTGGTGAACAATTTGAGAAGCTGTATTTTCAATATCTACACCTTCTTTAGCAGTTCCCTTGATACGTGCTGGAATATCAAACTTGTAGTAACGTCCAAATGCTAATTTAGCAGTGTCGATTACTTGAGTATTTTCTGCATCTCCAAGAGACTTAGTCAAGTCAGCCTTAGATGTAGCAGTAATGACACCATCCACAATTGAGATATCAAACTTAGCTGTTACATCTTCACCAGTTACTGAATCATAAGCCTTAATTTCAGCAACATTAACATCCAAGTTTTCGCTATCATATTTATCTGTAATACCAACAGATTGAATATTGTGAGCTTCAGTAAATTTAGTTGTATCTAACCATACTTGGTAAACAACCTTATCACCTTTATGGAGTGTTTGAGTATTGATATTTTGCTTTTCATTATTATCAACTTTGTCCACATATGGATCTTTGTTGGTATCAGCTACTTTATCAGTCAACTCTTTATCATCATCAAGGAGTTTATTTCCAGTGATATCAAATTTCTCTTCATTAAGAATATATTTCTCTGGTTGGAACTTAGGCTCTTCTGGTGGAGTCACCTTGTTGTTGAACTCTTTATCAGCGATATCGCCAACAGTTGCCACAAGAACTTTAGCTGTTCCATCGTGAGAAACAGTTACTGTTACATTCGCTTTCATGGTATCGTATGTAACGGTTGCGTCTGTTCCTTTAACTTCTTCTACTGTGTAGTTGTGTACGCCTTCTTGACCTTTCTTGAATTCAAGAGCTTTGAACTTAACGTTACCAGATGCATCGTTACTTACAGTTTCAACAACTTTACCTGTTGAATCTTTAAGGACGAAGCTGAATTCGTTAGCTTTCAATTCACGGCCTTCAAGTTTCTTAGTGAAGTTGAAGGATACTTCAACTGGAACGTTGTTTACACGTTTTTCAGTTGGTTTTTCAGGTTTTTCAACTTTCTTAGTTGTTGGGTTGTAGTAGTTGACTACTTGAGCCGCAGTGTTTTCGATATCTACTCCGCCAGGTACATCAGCTTTCACTGTTGTTGGGATGTCGAACTTGTAGTAACGTCCGAAGGCGAATTTAGTTGTGTCGATCACTTGAGTGTTGTCCGCATCGCCAAGTGACTTAGTGAAGCCAGCTTTAAGAGTTGCAGTAATCACACCGTTGTTAACAGTAATATCGAATTTATCTGTAACTTCTGCGCCTGTTACTGAATCGTAAGCTTTGATCTTAGTAGAATCAAGATCCAACTTCGCTTCATCGTAGTCATCTGAGATTCCTACTGATTGGATGTTGTCCTTGTTAGCTGCGTCGAATTTAGTTGTATCCAACCATACTTGGTAAACCAACTTGTCGCCACGTTTAACAGTCTTCGTATTCAAGTTTTGAGCTTCGTTGTTTGAAGTTCCATCTGCGTATGGGTTTGTATTTGTTTCACCATATTTATCAGTCAATTCAGAATCATCATCAACGAGTTTGTCGCCTGTGATATCGAATTTCTCTTCAGAAACAACGTATTTCTCTGGTTGGAACTTAGGTTCTTCTGGTGGAGTTACAACGTTGTTGAACTCTTTATCAGCGATATCGCCAACTTTCGCGATAAGTACTTTAGTTGTGCCGTTGTGTGAAACTGTGACTGTTACATTCGCTTTCATGGTATCGTATGTAACGGTTGCGTCTGTTCCAGCTACTTCTTCAACTGTGTAGTTGTGAACTCCTGCTTGTTCTTTCTTGAATTCGATAGCTGAGAACTTAACGTTTCCTGCCGCATCGTTCGTTACAGTTTCAACAACTTTACCTGTTGAATCTTTAAGGACGAAGCTGAATTCGTTCGCTTTAAGTTCACGGCCTTCCAAGCGTTTAGTGAAGTTGAATTCTACTTGTACTGGTACGCTGTTTACACGTTTTTGAGTTGGTTTGCTTGGCTTCTCAACTTTCTTCGTAGTTGGGTTGTAGTAGTTGACTACTTGAGCTGCAGTATTTTCGATATCTACACCAGCCGCCACATCAGCTTTCACTGTTGTTGGAATGTCGAACTTGTAGTAACGTCCGAAGGCGAACTTAGTTGTATCGATCACTTGAGTGTTTTCTGCATCGCCAAGTGATTTCGTGAAGCCAGCTTTAAGGGTTGCAGTAATTACTCCACCTTCAACTGTGATATCGAATTTAGCTGTGACATCATCACCTGTTACTGAATCGTAAGCTTTGATCTTAGTAGAATCAAGATCCAACTTAGTTTCATCGTAGTCATCTGAGATTCCTACTGATTGGATGTTGTCCTTGTTAGCTGCGTCAAATTTAGTTGTATCCAACCATACTTGGTAAACCAACTTGTCGCCACGTTTCACAGTCTTGGTATTCAAGTTTTGAGCTTCGTTGTTTGAGGCATCGTCCGCGTATGGGTTGGCATTTGTATCTGCGTACTTATCTGCCAATTCTTTGTCATCGTCAACGAGCTTGTCACCTGTGATATCGAATTTCTCTTCAGAAACAACGTATTTCTCTGGTTGGAACTTAGGTTCTTCTGGAGGTGTTACAACGTTGTTGAACTCTTTATCCGCAGCATCCGTTACGTTCGCAACGATCGCTTTAGCAGTACCATCATGTGATACCACAACTTTAACAGTAGCAACCATTGTGTCATATGTAACAGTTGCATCTGTACCAGGAGTTTCTTCTACAGTGTAGTTATAAGTCTTACCAAGATCATCACGTCCGAACTCAAGAGTCTTGAAGACAATCTTACCAGCCGCGTCATTCTTCACGCGTTCTACTTCAACACCGTCTTTCTTCAATACGAATTCGAATTCGTTCTCTTGAAGTTCACGGCCTTCCAAACGTTTCGTGAAGTTCATTTCCACTGGAACTGGAACGCTGTTCACACGTTTTTGAGTAGGTTTTTCTGGTTTTTCAACTGTCTTGCTTACTGGGTTGTAAACGTGAACAGTTTGGTTAGCTGTATTTTCAATATCAGCACCAGCTTTAACTGATTCTTTCACAGTCGCTGGGATGTCGAACTTGTAGTAACGTCCAAATGCGAACTTAGTGGTGTCGATAACAGGAGCATTAACTTTATCTTTGATAAATTCTTCTTTAGAAGTTGCAGTGATGGTGCCATTTTCAACTTTGATATCGAATTTAGCTGTGACATCATCACCAGTTACTGAATCGTAAGCTTTGATATCAGCCGCGTTAACGTCCAATTTTTCTGCATCGTATGTATCAGATACACCAACGTATTGGATGTTGTTTGCTTCAGTGAATTTAGTAGTATCAAGCCATACTTGGTAAACCAATTTAGAACCACGTTTAACTGTCTTAGTATTTAAGTTTTCTAGTTCATTGTTAGTTGTCTTGTCTACATATGGATCCGCATTTGTTTCAGTGTACTCATTGTTCAACTCATCGTCGTCATCCAGCAACTTGTTACCAGTGATGTCATATTTCTCTTTAGAAACGACAAATTTTTCTGGTTGGAATTCTGGAGTTTCTGGTGGAGTTACTTTGTTGTTGAATTCTTTATCTGCAGTACCGTCAGTTGCATTGCCGTCAGCATTTTTACCGCCAGTTGAGGTAACATTTGTAACGGTAGTCAAGGTGTGACCATTCTTAGCAACTTCAACTGTAACAGTCGCCTTCATTTGGTCATAGGTCATTCCGTATTCTTTGTTTTCAGGAATAACTTCTTCTACAGTATAAGTATGAGTACCAACTTTCGTGTTATCAAATGACAATTCTGAGAAGGTGACATTACCATCTTCATCATTCTTCACTGTTTCAACTTCTTTACCAGTTGAATCTTTCAATACGAAGCTGAATTCACCTGCTGCCAATTTACGTCCAGCCAACTTCTTAGTGAAGTCAAATCTTGCAACGACTGGAGCTACATGGTAGTTATTGAACTCAGTATCATCCGGCATTGTAACTGCTGCATTCAGGAAGCCAGTTGAAGCATCTTTCGTAACTGTTACGGTTACTTCTGCATTCATTGAATCGTAGTCGATATTTGTGTCTGTTCCAGCTACTTCACGTACAGTGTATGTATGAGAACCTTCTTTATCGTAAGAAATCGCGTCAAACTGGATAGTTCCATCAGCCGCATTTTTCTTGGTTTGGATGACATTGCCGTTTTCAAGCAACTCAAATGTGAAGGCATCCTTAGTAAGCTCTTTACCTTCCAATTTCTTAGTGAATCGGAATTGAGCATTGGTTGCAGCAGGTGTGAAGGTATTGTTGAACTCTGTATCGGTTGGAAGAGCTTTTGTTGCTGTAAGAGCATGACCTGACTTAGTAACTGTGATCGTTACTTCAGCCTTCATTGGGTCATATTCCATACCAGCTTCTGATCCAGCTACTTCTTCTACAGTGTACTTATGAACACCCACTTGAGTATTGGTAAATGTCAAGGCATCGAATTTCACTTTACCATCAGCATCGTTTGTCTTAGTTTGAAGGGTATTTCCTTCAGCATCTTTCAATACGAAGCTAAATTCACCATCTTTAAGTTTACGTCCTGCAAGAGCTTTGCTGAAGTCAAATTGAGCGGTGACTGGAGCTACTGCATAGTTGTTGAATTCAGTATCTTCTGGCATAGTAACTGCAGCGTTCAAAAGACCAGTTTGTGCGTCTTTTGTGACATTGACAGTCACAACTGCGTTCATTGAATCGTAATCGATGTTGGTATCTGTTCCAGCTTTTTCACGTACAGTGTAAGTATGTGTACCTGCAACAGCGTATGGGATTGCATCAAATTGGATTGAACCATCAGCCGCATTTTGTTTGGTTTGAATCACATTGCCATTTTCAAGCAATTCGAATGTGAAGGCATTGTCTTCAAGAGTCTTACCTTCCAAACGTTTTGTGAAGCGGAATTGCGCTTGTGTTGCAGCAGGTGTGAAAGTATTGTTGAACTCTTTATCTGCTGGAAGAGTGTTTGTTGCTTTAAGAACGTGACCTTCCTTAGTAACAGTGATTGTTACTTCAGCTTTCATTGTATCGTAAGTCATACCAGCTTCTTTATTTTCTGGGATAACTTCTTCTACAGTGTACTTGTGAGTACCAACTTGTGTATTGTCAAAGGTCAAGTCATCAAAGGCTACAACACCTGCTTTAGTATTGGTCTTAGTTTGAAGAGTCTTACCATCTGCATCTTTCAATACAAATGTAAATTCGCCTTCTTTTAACTCACGACCTGCAAGAGCCTTACTGAAGTCAAACTTAGTCTTAACTGGAGCTACTGCAAAGTTGTTGAACTCTGTATCTGCAGGCATTGTAACATTAGCAGTCAAGACACCAGATGCAGCGTCTTTCGTTACATTAACTGTTACGACTGCATTCATTGAATCGTAGTCGATATTTGTATCTGTTCCAGCTACTTCACGTACAGTATAGGTATGAGTACCTTCTTTATCATAAGAAATCGCGTCAAACTGGATAGTTCCATCAGCCGCATTTTTCTTAGTTTGGATGACTTTGCCATTTTCAACTAATTCAAATGTGAAGGCATCCTTCGTAAGCTCTTTACCTTCAAGTTTCTTAGTGAACTTGAATTGAGCTTGTGTTGCAGTTGGGGTAAAGGTATTGTTAAATTCTTTATCTGCTGGAAGTGTTGCTACAGCTGTAAGTGCATGACCTGATTTGGTAACAGTAACTGTCACGTTAGCCTTCATGGTGTCATAAGTCATACCAGCTTCTTTTGTTTCTGGGATAACTTCTTCTACAGTGTACTTGTGATCACCAACTTGAGCATTTGTAAATGTTAAAGCATCAAACTTAACTTTACCATCAACATCATTTTGCTTGGTTTGAAGAACAGTTCCTTCAGAATCTTTCAAGACAAAACTGAATTCGCCAGCTTTAAGTTTACGGCCTGCAAGAGCTTTGCTGAAGTCAAATTGAGCTGTTACTGGTGCCACTACATGGTTGTTAAAGATTTTATCATCTGCACCAGTTGCTTCACCACCTGTTGAAGTCATTTCAGTTTTAGCTGACAAAAGACCAGTAGTTGCATCTTTGGTTACAGTTACTTTAACTGCGATTGTCATTGCATCATAGTCTACATCGGCTTTATTGCCCTTCACTTCTTTTACAGTATAGTTGTAGACACCTGCTTGGTCAAATGACAATTCGCTGAAGTTAATCTTACCATTAGCTTTATTTGTTACAGTTTCATTAACATTGTTATCACCAGTCAAAGTAAAGCTAAAGTCTCCAGCATTCAAGGTACCATTTGAAAGTGATTTATCAAATTCAAGGTTAACTTTAACAGGAGATGGTGTGAAGGTATTGTTGAATTCTGTATCTGCAGGAAGTGTGTTTGTTGCTTTAAGAACGTGACCTTCTTTAGTAACAGTGATCGTTACTTCAGCTTTCATTGGGTCATAAGTCATTCCTGCTTCAGAACCTTGAACTTCTTCTACAGTGTACTTGTGAGTACCAACTTGTGTGTTGTCAAAAGTCAAATCATCAAAGGCTACTACACCTTCTTTAGTATTTGTCTTGGTTTGAAGGGTCTTACCAGTTGAATCTTTCAATACGAAGCTGAATTCACCAGCTTTCAACTCACGACCTGCCAGAGCCTTACTGAAGTCAAACTTAGTCTTAACTGGAGCTACAACATAGTTGTTGAAGACCTTGTCATTCTCACCCTCAGCATGACCACCTGTTGATGTATAGACTGCTCCAACTTCTAGTTTATCCTGAGCATTTTGTGTAACGGTAACTGTAAGAGTAACCTCCATACCATCATAGTCAACATTCGTATCCGAACCAGCAACTTCTGTAATCTTATAAGTGTAAGTACCTGGTTTTTCGAATGTTAGTTGGCTAAAGGTTGCCTTACCATTTTTGTTGGTAACAGTTTCTTGGTGTGTACCACCTTCTTGTTTAAGAGTAAAGCTAAAGTCACCGTCGTTCAAGGTACGACCATCAAGAACTTTGCTTACTTCAGGGGTGTAGGTTACTGGATCTACTTTAACATAGTAGTAGATAGGTTGTTTATACGGTACTAATGTATTGAGCAAGTCTACGTTTACACCGATTCCCTCTACTCCACGTTCCAATTGAGAGTTTGCAGAAGAGTGACCGATACCATCCCCCAAGAACGGTACTAATACTGTTTTCTTCGGTGTGTAACCTGCAGCTGTTTGGAAGCCAAACTTAACTTCTTTACCATTTGGATAGTTTACACCATTAGTATCCGTAAAAGCAATTGTATGAAGTGGTGTTTTCGTAACGACTAAGTCTTCTGTATTATACTCACCAGGTTTAATAGGTTTAGTCTCTGCTAGCAACATATAACCATCAGTACTTAATGAACCATCCGAGCGTTTGCTTTGTTGTTTTGGATCAAGAAGATAAACACGAACAACAACTGTTCCATCTTCACCGACAATTTCTTTAATCCGTTTAATACCATAACGGTCTGCATCCATAAATTTGGTACCAACAGTATAAGGACGACTAACATAACCAGATTTATCGTTTGCATCAGCTGTTTGATACAATTTATAGCCTTCAAACTTACGCTCGCCAGATGCTTTAAACTGCTGACCTTCCATAGCTTTAAGAGTGTATTTAGCTAAGTCAACTTCATTTCCATTTGCAACGTAATCTTGAACATTTTTATCAGTCTTATTAGCATTAAATGTTGGATTGTTTTTATCAACTACTCGATAATAAGTTGTTTTTTCAACAGCTAATGGAATCTTTGCATTCGTTTCTGTAATGGAACGTCCGTTATACGCTGGTTCAACAGCATTAATAATGTCGTTTGATCTACGAGCAGCATAAACCGCATCAAATAAAACTTTTTCTGTAGGAGTAAGATTGTGTCCAGCTGCCACTAAATCAGTTATACTCTTTCCAACTTCATAACTCAATTGAATAAATGGCTGATCCTTTTTACCAGGTCCACTACCGGATCCACTGTCGTAACCGACTTGCCAAGTTAATTCTCCTCTAGAAGCTGTTGTAGTAGTCGCGAATTTTTGAGTTCCACTTGTAGCTGTAACTATTTTAGTTTCCACTATACTGCCAGTAGTTTTATCAATCAATTCAACTGTTGTATCTGTAGAAGAATCAAAGTTCTTATAAGCACGAGTATAGTATTTTGTTCCATAACGTTCATTAAACTTAGTAAGATCTACGATACTATATGTATAAACATCTCCTTCTTTTCTTTCATATCCAGCAGGTACATCCTGTGATTTAACAGTTGCACCAACAGGATCTGTCATATTTGGATCTGCTGTTTCACCATCTTTAAGTGTAGTTGTAGTTGCTATTGCTTCTGTGTTATGGTCAGTTGCAGCACGACGATTACGGCGACGACCACCATTTGTAGCTAAAGCACCGGCATTTACAGTATTCTCAGCTGCCAAAGCTAGTGTTTCTGTATCTACTAGTGATTTTGCTTCAACATTAGTTGCACTAGCATTTGTATCAAGGCTTGTTGCCTCAGCAACAGCTGAAAGTTCTGCTTTAGGCTCAGATTTTTCCTCTGATTTAGATTCAGTCTTTTCTTCTGCCTTAGGCTTAGCTACTACAACTTCTTTTGCTTTTGAAGCAGTTGTTGCTACTGGCTTAGAAGACTCTGGTTTTGCCTCAGGACTAACAGATGTTTTTTCCTCAGGTTTTTCAGCTTTTGTTTCTTCAGATTTTACTTCAGTTGGTTCTGATTTTACTTCTTCAGACTTAACTTCAGGTGTTGATGTTTCTGACTTAACTTCTGAAGTTTCAGAATTAGCTGAAGTTACCACATCCGTTGATGGCTCTTTCAACTTTTCCTTGTCGTTATTGTCGACTAGTTCAGTATTCTCCGCAGTTTGCTTTGCTACAATCTCAGCAGCATTTACAGCACCACCATTAGCCATCATGAAGCTAAGGGTCGTTCCTAAGAAAACTGATGCGACACCAACTTTGTATTTTCTTAAAGAAAATCGTTGTTGCTCTCTTCTTATCATGTGATAAGTTCTCCTTTTTTAACATTTTAACTAATAATATGTAAGATTATTGAGTTTTCCCTAAAATAAAATAATCTCTCCCATAATACCATTAACGCTAAAAGTATACCATACTACAGGACTAATAGCAAGATTAACGATGCTCCAAAACTATATCCGCAAAGTGTATAATATGCATTTATACAGAATATTTAATAGCTGTAAATGTTAAATTCACATATCTAAATCTCTATTTTTATTCCTTCTTTTTACTTTATATAGCAAAAAGACACTAGTATTCAAGGTAATTTATAATAAAAACAAAAAATTCAACTTATAGACCATAGTGAATGTTTATCACTTTTTTATATCTACAAGAAGAATTTTTTTATTATTTATGATTCTTAAACTTATCTCACATTAGCGAATCAATCTAGAAAATATATTTTTTTAGAGTACTTGATAAAGCCTGGTAACCAGAGACGCTGAGGTGAAGGCCATCTGTTGTGAAGTCTGACTTGAGTTGCCCTTTCTGATCTAGTAAGTTCTCAAAAACAGGCACAAATTCAACCTGCATATAGGCAGAGGCAAGGTCTTGATAGGCTTGGTTCCACGCCTTGATTTTCTCATTGGTACGAATATACACTGTCTGTTTAAAGTCCTCACCTTCATTGACAGGCAAGATGGAAACTAGCTTTATCTGTGACAGTGGATAATCACGAGAAATGGTTTGAATCACACTCTCGAGATTGGTCAGCGTTTGACTCATTGGAATATCTTTTCCAATGTCATTTGTCCCAATCAAAAGTACAATTTGATCCACTGCATCACCATAGAGGTGAGCATCAAGGTTATCTAGTAAAAGTCCGGTCTGATAACCACGAATACCTCTGTTCACAATGGTCTTTGTTGTCCCTAGTAATTCTTGCAAGGGAAAATACTCAACAATAGAATCTCCAATAAAGATGATATCTGGTTCAATTACTGAGATTTGATTGAGTTCACGATACTTGGTTTGGATTTTCTCCTGCTCTTTCAAGAGCCAGTTTTCTAATAATTGTACTGCCAAGTTATTCTCCTTCTTCTAGCCAGTTTTCTAAAACTTGGTAAACACCTGCCTGACTGTTTGCTGGCGCTACTCCTGTCGCAATTTCCTTGACTCTATCCTCTGCATTTTCCATTGCGTAAGAAATACCCGCCAACTCTAACATTTCAATGTCATTTTCACTGTCTCCAAAAGCCATGATTTGTTCGGGTTTTAAGTTCCAACGTTTGAGCAATTCTTCTAAGCCCCAAGCCTTATGAATCCCATCTTGTAAGATATCAATACAACCGTATCCACTAGAAACAGCTCGCACATGCCCATCAAATAAGTCATTGATTTCCTGTAAAACCGAATCGGATCGTTCTTCACCAACAACCATACTCATCTTGAGAACACCACCGAAGAGTTTAGAGTCAAATTCATCGACGAAGTGCATCCGTTGATAGAGCTTTTCAATCATCTCTGGAGTCATAAATTTATCTAGTTCTGTAAAAACAGTACCTTTCTTTACAAAACCACCATTCATAGCAGTTACGACAAACTGATCCTGACATTCTCTACCTTTAAAATGGCCCAAAGCCCTATCAACCATGGCATCATCCCAAGTTTGTGCTTGAAGCAATTCATTGTTTTCGAATATCCGAGCACCATTAGCAACCACGAGAACTACTCTATCTGCTAGATGTTTCAGTAATTGTCGCATTCGATGAACTTCATTTCCCGTTGCAATGACAAACCGAACTCCACGCTGATCTAGCTGATCTAAAATTTTCTCTAGTCGAGGTAGATCCAGTTGTCCTTTAGGATCCAACAAAGTACCGTCCATATCCGTCGCTATTATCTTAATATCCATCTTGCTCCTCTTTTAATGTCACTACCACTTCAAACCTACATGCTCGTTCATTTCTTTATAGGCTGTATCAATCCGTTGCTTGGTGGTCTCGTCTAACTGACTACGGTACTTCCCACCCTCAATAAAATCTTCCAGGATATAAGTTTGGTAAAGATAGAGTGGGTAACCTTCTGGAGAATAGCCTCCCTTTGGAGTTCGACTCACCCAGCTTGGATGGGCTTGGGCAGTTTCAATAGTCGTTTTACCAGATTTCTTCTTAATGGTCACATCCATGAGAACTCCACGTTCCGTCCACTTGGCATTTTCCACATCCTGCATGGTTTCAATCCGTTGATTTGAGATGAAATTCCCCATAGAGTAAATGATAAGCTTTTTATCACCGTCTTTTTCAACCGTTTCAGCTGGTTCAACAACGTGAGGGTGACCACCAAAGATAATATCAGCTCCCCAATCAATCATTTTATGGTAAAGTTTCTTTT
>NZ_KQ970819.1:50728-67901 GCF_001579645.1 Streptococcus infantis | reverse complement strand
CAGCTCCCCAATCAATCATTTTATGGTAAAGTTTCTTTTGCTCCTCAGTCGGCTCAATTTGATACTCAACTCCCATCTGAGGCATGATAATTGTAATATCCGCCTCCTTTTCTGCTCGTTCAATTTCAGCCTTCATTTTATCTTCGTCTAAGTCTGAAAGATAACGATTATAATCCTCTTGTGAAATGCTTTGTTCAATACCGTTAAAACCATAGGAATAAGCTAAAATAGCAACTTTAATACCATTAACTTCCTTGATAACTAAAGGAGCCTTATCTCGTGATTCATGGGTATAGACCCCGACCGGTGTCATTCCTGCCTTTTCAATAGCATCTGCAGTTGAAACCACTCCCTCAATCTGAGAATCCAAGATATGATTGTGAGCCAAATCTAGCACTTGATAGCCTGCATCTTTTATAGCATCCATAACTTCACCAGGTGCATTGAACAAGGGGTATCCTGCAAGATAGTGGTCTTTATTTACAGTTCCTTCAAAATCACCAATGACTAAGTCAGCTTGCTTCAGCCAGGGTTTTACATACTCAAAATTTTCATGGAAATCATAGGTGCCGTCTGATTTTTTGGCTGAAATGTAGATAATGTCATGATAGAGCAAATCACCATTTGCCATGATACGCGCACTCGTTTCTTGTTCCGTCTCTGCATTCTTTGCCTGAGAACTTGACTCTTGGTGTGCGGAACTTGGATCACTACTGCTTAAAGAAATCCCTCGAGCTCCTTCCACTAATAAAGTAAGCATCATCGAGACGGCTACCGAAGCTAACAAGACCACAATAAAAGTGCGATTATTCCACTGCTTATAGTTCCTGAAAAACCGAACGGAATGTCTAATAGCTTGTAAAACGGGACCATTTTTTCTTCTACTACTACGTTGTTCCATATCTTTTCTCCCATAATTTCAAAGTCATATTTCTTACTCTATTATACCACAGACAAATAGGTATTTCCTTTTATTATATTATTTTTTACAACTTCTGTGACTTTCTTTCTCATCTGTTTTGTGTTATCATGTAATTGTAATAGAAGGAAAGGAAAGAATATGTCTGCTATAGAACGAATTACCAAAGCTGCTCATTTAATCGATATGAAAGATATTATCCGCGAAGGGAACCCTACTCTTCGTGCTGTTGCCGAGGAAGTCAGCTTCCCCTTGAGTGATCAAGATATCATTCTTGGAGAAAAAATGATGCAATTTTTGAAACACTCGCAAGATCCTGTTATGGCTGAAAAATTAGGTCTACGTGGAGGAGTTGGACTTGCTGCACCGCAGCTCGACATCTCAAAACGCATTATCGCCGTACTGGTACCGAATATCACTGAGGAAGGGGAAACTCCACGAGAAGCCTATGACTTACAAGCTGTTATGTACAATCCTAAAATCGTCTCACACTCAGTCCAAGATGCTGCCTTAGGCGAAGGAGAAGGTTGCTTGTCTGTTGACCGTGCTGTTCCAGGTTATGTTATCCGCCACGCTCGAGTAACTGTCGACTATTTTGATAAGGATGGAGAAAAGCACCGCATCAAACTTAAAGGCTATAACTCAATCGTAGTTCAACATGAAATTGACCATTTAAATGGCATTATGTTCTATGATCGTATCAATGAAAAAGACCCATTTGAAGTTAAAGATGGCCTGCTCATTCTTGAATAAAGAAAATCCCGTTGCAAGACGGGATTTTGTGTTATAATGAAGATATGAAAACAAACGATATTGTCTATGGCGTTCATGCCGTCACAGAAGCTCTTTTAGCAAATACTGGAAACAAACTCTACCTTCAGGAAGATTTACGAGGAAAGAATGTGGAAAAAGTTAAGGAATTGGCTACTGAAAAGAAAGTATCCATTTCTTGGACTTCCAAAAAATTACTTTCTGAGATGACAGAAGGAGCTGTTCACCAAGGTTTTGTCTTGCGCGTTTCTGAATTTGCCTACACTGAACTTGAGCAGATTCTTGCTAAGACACGCCAGGAAGAAAACCCACTACTACTAATCCTTGATGGTTTAACAGACCCACATAATCTTGGTTCTATTTTGAGAACAGCGGATGCAACCAATGTTTCAGGTGTCATCATTCCCAAACATCGAGCTGTCGGTGTTACTCCTGTCGTAGCAAAAACAGCAACAGGTGCGATTGAACACGTTCCTATTGCTCGAGTCACTAATCTCAGCCAAACCTTGGACAAACTCAAGGATGAAGGCTTCTGGACCTTTGGAACTGATATGAATGGAACTCCTTGCCACAAATGGAATACCAAAGGAAAGATTGCTCTCATCATCGGAAATGAAGGCAAAGGTATCTCTAGCAACATCAAAAAACAAGTGGACGAGATGATCACTATTCCAATGAATGGGCACGTACAGAGCCTCAATGCCAGCGTCGCTGCAGCCATTCTCATGTACGAAGTTTTTCGAAATCGACTCTAATAAAAAGTGAGGTTAGGACAAAAGATCCTGACCTCACTTTTTATTAGCAATCAAACTTTGACGCGGTAACTGATTGAACTTTTTGTTCGTCTTTTAGACTCCAAAAAGCTCCTAATCATCCTCGCGGGGCTGGAACTTCGAAATCTAGACTTTGTCTATCGATTTCTGTCCCACTGCCTTTTTAATAATGTTCGGTAATATATTTGTAGGCCTCTTGACCTGCAATAGCGCCATCTCCAACAGCTGTTGTAACTTGGCGAAGATCTTTTTGACGAACATCCCCAATCGCAAAGACACCTGTAACACTTGTCTTCATGTGATCATCTGTCACAATCCAACCTGCCTGGTCGCGAATCTGCAACTCTTGGACAAAGTCACTAACAGGGTCTAAACCAACATAGATGAAGACACCACCAAAAGCTTGTTCTGTCACCTGACCTGTTTTAACATTTTCAATCACAACCGATTCCACACGGTTTTCACCCTTGATTTCTTTAACGACAGAATCCCAAATGAAGTTGATTTTTTCATTGGCAAAGGCACGATTTTGCAAGACCTTTTGGGCACGTAGTTCATCCCTACGGTGAACAATGGTAACAGATTTTGCAAACCGTGTTAAGAAGATAGCCTCTTCAACCGCGGAATCACCTCCACCTACGACCAACAAATCCTGGTCGCGGAAAAAGGCTCCATCACAAACTGCACAGTAAGAAACTCCACGACTATTGAGTTCTTCTTCTCCTGGAACCCCCAAGAGACGGTGCTTAGAACCCGTCGCTACGATAACTGTACGCGCTTCATAAACCTGGTCGCCTGTTACGACTTTTTTAAACTCACCATGATCCTCAACATTTTCAACGAAGCCATAGAGATGCTCAACACCTAGATTTTCAAGAGGTTCAAACATCTTTTCAGCTAATTCAGGACCACTGATATTAGCATAACCTGGATAGTTTTCAATGTCAGAGGTATTATTCATCTGACCACCAGGAAGTCCACCTTCAATCAAAGCAACTTTCAAATTGCTACGTGCTGCGTACAGGGCTGCAGTCATCCCAGCAGGCCCTGCCCCGATAATAATCGTATCGTACATTGACTTTCCTTCTTTCTTGTTGTAACTATTTTTATTCTAACGGATTAAATCCCATTTTACAACTATTAAGCCTTGAGAACCAACAAAATGCTCATGGTTGCAAATGACAATACTGGAATTGTTAAAACTCCAATCATAATCATATCGTATAAATGGGCTTGACGTGCTTTAGCAGTTTTGTCAACCCCAGACAGAGCTCTAAGTCCAATCCAGAGTCCCAAAATAATCAAGACCAGTAGAATTGTCAACACTAAACTCTCTAAATACAAAGCAAATAGCTGAACTAGCATGCTCTCTCTCATTTCTATTAATTTTAAAGAGCAAACCCAGTTAGCCTAGCCAACTGAGTCTTTCTTATCTTCTATTATATCAAATATAGGTCCGTTTGTAACTAGCAAAGAATTCTTTTGTTCGTTCTTCTTTAGGATGATTGATAATCTCATCTGGTGTTCCAGACTCAATAATCTTTCCTTTATCCAAGAACAAAACCTTATCAGCTACTTGAGAAACAAAGGACATATCGTGACTGACTAAAATCATGGTTTGACCTGATTTAGCTGCATTAGCGATAGATCTTTCTACCTCACCAACCAATTCTGGGTCAAGGGCTGAAGTAGGTTCATCCAAGAGCAAGATTGCTGGCTTCATGGCTAAAGCACGCGCCAAAGCTACCCGTTGTTTTTGTCCACCTGATAAGTGGCGAGGATAGTGCTGTTGACGATCTGAAAGACCAACCTTAGCCAACTCTTCTTTGGCAATCTTAGTTGCTTCTTCGTCGGAAAGTTTTTTAACAACTACCAAACCTTCCTTGACATTGTCTAAGGCTGTTCTACGCTCAAACAAATTGAACTGTTGGAACACCATGGACAACTTGCGACGAAGAGTCAAGATTTCATCTTGAGTAATTTGAGAAAAGTCAACTTTGAAATCATCAATCTGAATGCTTCCACTATCAGGTGTTTCAAGATAATTTAGACTACGAAGAAAGGTTGATTTCCCCGCACCAGATGAACCAATCAAAGCCACTACTTCCCCTTTTTGAATATCTAAATTCAGATGATCCAAGACGGTTTGATCTGAAAAGGATTTGCTTAAATTTGAAATTTTAATCATTAGCGAAGATCTCCTTTCACATCTGTTTTCACATTATCTGGTGCTTCGATTGCCATTTTTCTCTCAATAAAGCGACCAAGATTTTCAATAGCGATATTTACCACCCAGTATACAAGAGCAACCGAGATGAAACGTTCGAAGTAACGGTAGTCGGCACCACCTAAAATCTGAGCTTGGGCAAAAACTTCCACAACACCTGCACTAAAGGCTAAGGAAGTACCCTTAGTTAAACCGATTAGGGAGTTAATCAAGGTTGGAGTCGCTACTACCGCTGCATTTGGAATAATGACTCGACGATAAACTTGTGCACGTGTCATCCCAAGACTACGAGCTGCTTCAATCTCTCCAGGATTTACAGAAAGAATTGCCGCACGGATAGTTTCACTAGCATAGGCTGCTTCGTTAAAAGCAAAAGCTACAATTGCAAAAGCTGCTGCCGGAATTGCATTGATATTAAAAGCAGTTCCCCATTGTTGATTCAACGCTTTTAATGCCAGAGGAATTCCATAGTAAGTCAACATTAGTTGCACAAGGATTGGTGTTCCTTTTAAAAAACTAACAAAAAATGCTTGTAATGGATAAAGAAATCGAACGCGATTGATTTTCACAATAGCAAAAACCAAAGCCAAGATTATACCAAAAAAAGCACCAAATACTGTCAACATCAATGTTGTTGGCAATTGTTGCACAATTCTTGGAATCCCATCAAAGACAGAACGAAAACTAAATAGTTTACCGTCTGGAATATACTGCATCAAGTTTTGGTACCAATCTGATGCTAAAAGTGTTGTAACATTCATAGAAACATCCTCTCCTGATAATGAATCATTCTATCATACTTCTGCTTAGATTTAAAATATTTGCTACGAGCAGAAGAGACTTTGGCTATCTACTAGTTTATCATACTTTAAAAGCGTGAGGTTATATATTTTACCTATCAAGGAGATAGAAAAAAACTATTTCAATTTCAAGCTATCGTATGTTTTACGATAGCCAATTTGTTTAACAAGACCATTCTCCACTAATAGTGGACGTTTTAACAACATACCGTCACTGGCTAAGAGTTTGGCTGCTTCTTGGTTTGATAAAGTTCCAACCTTATCTTTTAAGCCCAGCTCGCGGTATTTGATTCCACTGGTATTGAAGAACTGCTTCAACTCAAATCCTGAAGTTTCAAGCCAATTTAAAATGACTTCTTCACTCGGAGTTTCTTCTACAATATGAACATCTTTATACTCTAATCCGAGTTGATCTAACTCTTTTTTGGCTTTTTTACAAGTTGTACATTTTGGATATTCGATAAATTCTAACATTTTTTCTCTTTCTATTTTTTATTTTCTTGATAACTTGCACCTTCATGATTCAAGAGCCAAGCCTTCTTATCAAGTCCCCAAGCATAGCCTGTCAGACGTCCTCCAGCACCTAGCACACGGTGACAGGGGACAAGAATAGACCAGGGATTGCGCCCTACTGCTCCTCCGATTGCTTGGGCAGAAGCTACTTGCAAGTCCTTAGCTATTTGTCCATAAGTAACAGTCTGACCGAAAGGAATTCCCCGCAAGTAGTTCCAGACTCTTTTTTCAAAGTCACTGCCAACAGGAGCCAAAGGTAACTGAGACAAATCTTGATTTTGTCCTTTAAAATAAGCATCTAAACAGCTAGCAATTTGATTTAAAATGGGATGACTTTCAACAACAGTTACATCATTTTCAGATAATCCCTTCTCAAAATCACTCTCTTCCTCAACCCATATCCCAAACAGATAGTGATCATCTGCTACCAAAGATAAGATTCCAATCGGAGACTTGTACAGCATCTTCGCATACTTCTTAGACATTTGATTTTAATTTTTGATAAGCCAAACGTTCCCCATCTACTGGAACTTTACCGACCTGTTTAAAACCAAGCTTTTCAAAGATATGTTGCATGGCCTTGTTTTTAGCATGTGTATCTGAACGAAAATCCAGGTAATCAAAGCCTTCAATCAAGCCTTCCAAGAAGGTCTGGGCAACACCTTGCCCTTGGACATCTCTAGAAACCGCAATCCGATGAAATACAAGGTATTCTGGTTCTCTTCCTTCCCAACTTCCATTATAAATGGCTTCATAAGATTTTTCTGGACTTTTAGTCACTGCTGCATAGGCTAAAAGTTCTCCTTCGTCCAAGGCTACATAAGCCTGACCAGAGATGATATCTTCAATAATCGTGTCGGCATTTGGGTAATCATTTTGCCACTGGGTGCTACCAGCTTCCGCCAAGCATTTTTTAGCATCCTCAATCACCTGCATAATTGCATCTACTTCGTTTGGAAAGGCTAAACGAATTTCCATCTTATCTCCTCTTTTCTGACTAGTTTCTCTCATCATAGCATAATTTAAGGCTTTCTACAAGCAGTTAAAACTTGACTTTTTATTTCTATTATTTTATAATCTGGTTATAAAAACCAGATAAACAGGAGTTGGAAATGAAAACTACTTTTTCCTACCCAGAATGGGACGAAATTCCAAACATTGATCTCTATTTGGATCAGGTCCTACTTTATGTGAATAAAGTTTGTTCCCCTATTTCTCTTGCTAAAGAGAAAGGTTTAACTGCATCAATGGTGAACAACTATGTGAAGCACGGCTATATCAGTAAACCTGAAAAGAAAAAATACCAACGCAAACAAATTGCCCGATTGATTGCTATCACAACACTCAAGTCTGTTTTTTCAATTCAGGAAATTGCTCAAACCCTAAACACCCTACACACAGAGACTAACTCACAAGAACTTTACAATGCTTTTGTGGACTATATGAATAAAGATATTGATCCAGCTAATCCCATTATCCAGGCAAGCTGCCAAACGGTCAAACTCTATCATCAAACACTTGCACTAGTCTATACAGAAACCGAAGAGGAGGAAACAAATGAATACTAGTTTCAAACTTAGTAAACGACTTAGTTTTGGAGAAGAAATTGCCAACAGTGTCACCCATGCTGTAGGGGCACTTATCATGCTGATTTTGCTCCCTATCTCATCGACTTATAGTTATGAAGCTCATGGATTTTTATCGTCTGTCGGTGTGTCCATCTTCGTCATCAGTCTCTTTCTTATGTTTCTTTCATCGACTATTTATCATTCTATGGCCTATGGTTCCACTCATAAATACGTGCTTCGTATCATCGACCATTCCATGATTTATGTTGCGATTGCTGGCTCTTATACTCCTGTCGTTTTGACCTTGATGAATAACTGGTTTGGTTATCTGATTATCGCCATTCAGTGGGGAACAACTATTTTTGGTATTCTTTATAAAATCTTTGCCAAAAAAGTCAATGAAAAATTTAGTCTGATACTCTACCTCATCATGGGGTGGCTAGTTGTGGCTATCCTACCAGCAATCATCAGTCAAACAAATCCAATCTTTTGGACCCTTATGGTATCAGGTGGGCTTTGCTATACAGTTGGTGCTGGTTTTTATGCTAAGAAGAAACCATACTTCCACATGATCTGGCATCTCTTCATTCTGGCAGCTTCCGCTCTCCAATACATCGCCATTGTTTATTACATGTAAAAATAGGCCGGGAAAATCCCGACCTATTTTTATTTGCACATATTGATAAAGTATTGATGCAAGCGAAAATCATTTGTCAATTCCGGATGAAAGGAGGTCACTAGCATATTCTTTTCTTGAGCAGCAACGATTTGATTGTTCACTATTGCCAGAACATCAACACCCTTACCAACTTCACTAATAATAGGGCCACGGATAAAGGTCATGGGAATCTTGCCAACACCCTTGCAGTCTGCTTCTGTATAAAAGCTTCCTAGCTGACGTCCATAGGCATTGCGCTCTACTACTATGTCCATGGTAGCCAGATGAGTCTCTTCCTGAGAGGTAATCTGTTTCGCTAGCAAAATCAAACCAGCACAAGTCCCAAAGACTGGTAAACCATTGAGAATAGCCTCTCTTAGAGGAAGAAGCATCTGTTGGTCACGTAGGAGTTTTCCCATAGCTGTCGACTCACCTCCAGGTAAAATCAAACCTGACAGCTCACCTCGATGTTGCTGAAAGTCTTCTAGATTTCGCAGTTCAATACTTTCAACTCCTAGTTTGGCAAGGACTTTCTCATGCTCTACAAAGGCGCCTTGCAAGGCCAATATTCCAATTTTCATCTATTTTCCTCGCTCAGCCATGAGAATTTGGATTTCATTCTCATTGATACCAACCATGGCTTCTCCCAAATCTTCTGAGATTTGAGCTAAAATTTGAGGATTTTGATAGTTTGTAACTGCCTTGACAATTGCTGCTGCACGTTTAACAGGATCACCTGATTTGAAAATCCCTGAACCAACAAAGACACCTTCTGCACCTAGCTGCATCATAAGAGCAGCATCTGCAGGTGTTGCTACACCACCTGCTGCGAAGTTCACGACTGGTAGTTTTCCATGTTCGTGAACGTATTGAACTAATTCTACAGGTACTTGGAGTTCTTTTGCTGCAACATATAGTTCATCTTCACGGAGATTTTGAATGCGACGGATTTCTTGATTCATCATACGCATATGGCGGACTGCCTGAACGATGTCTCCTGTTCCTGGTTCCCCTTTTGAGCGGATCATAGAAGCTCCTTCAGCGATACGACGCAAGGCTTCTCCTAGATCTTTAGCACCACAAACAAAAGGAACTTGAAATTCTTTCTTGTCCACATGGAAACGATCGTCAGCTGGAGATAGAACTTCGCTCTCATCGATATAGTCAATCTCGATGGCCTCTAAAATCTGTGCTTCAACAAAATGCCCAATTCGAACCTTAGCCATAACTGGAATGCTGACAGCTTCTTGGATTTCCTTAATCATCTTTGGATCACTCATACGAGATACACCACCCGCTGCACGAATATCAGCCGGGATTCGTTCCAAAGCCATAACTGCTGCCGCACCTGCAGCCTCAGCAATTCTTGCCTGTTCAGGATTTTGAACATCCATGATGACGCCACCCTTAAGCATCTGTGCCAAATTCTTATTTAATTCATAACGATTTTCAGTCATTTTTTCATCCTCAATAGTTGTATTGGTAGCTACATTTTTATTGTAAGGTATAAAAGACTGCATAACAAGATAAAAAAAATTGATTTGTCCGGGTACAATTATTTCTATCACAAAAAAAGCACCCACATTGGGTACTTTTATTTCTTTGATTTTTTAATGTTTTTAACAAGATAAAACAAATATCCTGAAACCATATAGGCAACAAAGATAATGGCTGCCCATCTAAAGACAAATCCCCAACCATATTTATTGGCATTCAAGAAGAAATAAGGGAAGGGACTATCCTTAGCGTTAGGGACATCCATCTTTAGAACAAAACCGTTTAAGATTGCAAATCCCATATAGAGCAGTGGTAAAACTGTCCATACAATAGGATCAAACCACTTATATTGACGACTCTTATCAAAAATGATGGTATCAACTAGAAACCAGAGGGGTACGATATAATGGCAAAGGAAGTTTTCCAAACGGTAAAAATCTTTTGTCAAGGGAGCCAACATGAAATGATAGATGACACAGGTAATCATGATACTCATGGTGATACCACCCTTGAGTCGCAAAAGACTTGAACTTTGCCAGTGGTCACCCTCACGTCGCATCTTCCATAAAAGATAACCCGTAAAAATCATCACCAAGAGGTTGGAAAGGACTGTATAGTAAAGCAACATCCCTAAACCACCACGTTTGGTAATTTCCAGATAGACGCCTGTAAATGCTGCTAAAAACATGAAAGAGCGACTGAAAAAAATTATTTTATTCCAAGCAGTCATGATTAGATCTTTTTAACAAATTCTGATTTTAATTTCATAGCACCAAAACCATCAATCTTACAATCGATGTTGTGGTCACCTTCAACAATACGGATGTTTTTAACACGTGTCCCTTGCTTAAGGTCTTTTGGAGCGCCTTTTACCTTAAGGTCTTTGATCAAGGTTACTGTATCACCGTCAGCCAATTTATTTCCATTAGCATCGATGGCAACAAGGCCGTCTTCAACCTCTGCTTGCTCAGCAGGATTCCATTCATAAGCACACTCTGGGCAGACTAGCAAGGCTCCGTCTTCATAGACATATTCTGAATTACATTTTGGGCAATTTGGTAGATTGTTCATCTTATCTCCTTCTATTTTCATGATGGTTTGATTGTCAAATTTTCGTTAACAAAGACTATTATACCTTAAAATTAAAAATTTGACAAATTGCTAAAAAACCGACTAACCATTATCGTGGTCAATCGGTTAAAATTTCAATTAAAAATGTTTGACTGCTTCTGATTTAATTTTTTCAACAACTTCTAAAATACTTAGCCCTGTTGTGTCCAAATAGATTGCATCATCTGCCTGCTTAAGAGGAGAAGTTTCACGATGACTATCTTTATAATCACGCGCAGCAATCTCTTCTTTCAAAGTTTTCAAATCTGTTTCGATCCCCTTTGAAAGATTTTCCTTATAACGTCTTTCTGCACGTTCATCCACTGAAGCAACAAGAAAAATCTTCAATTCAGCTTGAGGTAATACAACTGTACCAATATCTCGACCATCCATGACGATTCCGCCTTGTTGGGCAATTTCTTGTTGAAGGGCTACCAATTTTTCACGAATAGCTGGAATGGCTGCAAAAGCAGATACAGCATTGGTTACTTCATTTTCACGGATTGGATTGGTAACATCAACGTCTCCAACAAAAACAAGCTGTTCTCCTGTTTCAGCACGACCAAAGCTAATTGGATATTGTTCCAATAATTCAAGAAGTCGAGAAGACTCTTCTGGGCTTACCTGATTGTTTAAAGCGATGTAAGTCGCAGCACGATACATGGCACCTGTATCCAAGTAGGTATATCCAAAATCCTTAGCGATAATCTTAGCTACTGTACTCTTACCACTTGAAGCTGGACCATCAATAGCGATCTGAATTGTTTTCATCGTCACTCCTATCTTGTCTTAAGGACATCACCAGGATTTGCAAACCAAGTTCCTGAAGACATATGACCAGGGTTCAAGGCTTCAAGCTGGGCAATAGAAATGCCTGCTCTAGCTGCAATAGCTGCTTCACCTTCACCTGCAAGGACAGTAATGGTTCCCTCAGCATTTGTATGTTCCTCTGAACTACTTGAAGAAGTTGATCCTGCTTCAGAACTTGATGCTTCAACTGAACTACTTGATGATGTTGAAGAAACTTCCTCTACCTTAGGCGCAGAAGAATCATGAAAATCTTTTAAGGCTGCCGTACGATCACTTCCACCAGATGACAGGTAGATTAGAATAGCAATCATTCCGACAACGATAACAAAGAAAATACAAGCCAAAATCGTTAAAATACGATTAGCTCCTACTCCTGTTTCCTTATTTCCTCTGCTTCTGCGTTCCGAACGACTTTCCTCGATGTCGTAAATATCTTCTTGCCATGGTTCCTTTTCCATACCTTACTCCTTGTTTTTTTTCTAATTTCTTATTACAATATAAATATGAAAATTACACTTATACCTGAACGATGCATTGCCTGTGGGCTTTGCCAAACTTATTCTGATTTATTTGATTACCACGATAATGGAATCGTGCGTTTTTACGATGATCCTGATCTACTAGAGAGAGACATCCCAGCTAGTGAAGAGCTACTGGAAGCTGTGAAACAGTGTCCCACTCGCGCGCTCATCAAAGATTAATTTGTCATCAGTGGTGATTCGATTTCCAAATCCCACTTCCTCTAGTTTAGCATATTTTTCCAGAAAATTATAGTCTTTTGAAGTACTTATTTTTAGTAAATCTTATCATGACTCACTCTGTTCTTTTATCAGATAGAGGGGTCTTTTTTTCGTTTCCATATAAATTTTACTGATATATTTTCCGAGAATCCCAATCGTCAATAATTGGACACCACCAAGAAATAGAATGACAGCCATCAGAGAGGTCCAACCAGAAGTTGGATTGCCCAGTACGAGAGTACGAACAACTACAAACAAGGTCATCACCAAAGCCAGAAAACATGACGAAAGGCCAGCAACAAAAGCTAATATTAAAGGAAAATCTGAAAAATTCACAATCCCTTCGATAGAGTAGAAAAAGAGTTGTCTAAAACTCCAACTTGTCTTACCTGCCTGCCTTTCAACATTAGGATACTCTAGATAGTGAGTACGGAAACCAACCCAGGCAAAGAGGCCTTTGGAAAAGCGATTGTATTCTGTCAATTCTAACACTGCATCCACAACTGATCTTCTCATCATCCGAAAATCACGAACACCCGATGGAAGAGCTACTGGGCTAATTTTTTGCATAAAACGATAAAAAAGATCAGCGCAGAAACTACGTAAAAAGGGTTCACCCTCTCGACTAGTTCTCCGAGTTCCCACACAGTCCAAATCCGGATTCTGATCTAGTAGTTCCTTCATCTCAAGTAAGAGGCTTGGTGGATCCTGAAGGTCTGCATCCATAACCACCACCAAATCTCCTGTTGCTTGTTGTAAACCTGCATATATGGCCGCTTCCTTCCCAAAATTACGCGAGAAAGAGATATAATGTACTGCAGAATTTTTCTCTCGATAAACCTTTAAAACATCCAAAGTCTTATCAGTCGAACCATCATCTACAAAAATGTATTCGATTTCTGTTCCTAAATCTGGGATCAGTGCTTCAAGAGTTTGATAAAAAAGAGGAAGTACTTCCTCTTCGTTTAAACATGGGACTATGATTGAAATCATCATCTTAATCTTCAAATCCATTTGGATGCTTGCTTTGCCAACGCCATGCATCTTCACACATTTCTGTAATACCAAGTCCAGCTTTCCAACCTAGCTCTGCTTTCGCTTTTGCTGGGTCTGAGTAGCAGGCTGCAATATCACCTGGGCGACGTTCAACGATACGGTATGGAATTGGGCGCCCAACAGCTTTTTCCATATTTTGAATAATTTCAAGAACTGAGTAGCCTTTTCCAGTACCAAGGTTATACACATTGAGTCCAGAGCCTTTTTGAAGTTTCTTAAGGGCAGCAACGTGTCCTTTTGCTAGGTCAACGACGTGGATATAGTCACGAACACCTGTTCCATCTTCAGTATCGTAGTCATCTCCGAAGACTTGAACTTGTTCTAACTTACCAACTGCGACTTGTGTTACATACGGTAGAAGGTTATTTGGAATGCCGTTTGGATTTTCTCCTAGGTCACCACTCTCATGCGCCCCAATTGGGTTGAAGTAACGAAGTAAGACAACGTTCCACTCTGAGTCTGCTTTATGGATATCTGTCAAGATTTCTTCCAGCATAAGCTTGGTACGGCCATAAGGGTTGGTAGCTGAAAGTGGGAAATCTTCTAGGATTGGAACAGAATGTGGATCTCCATAAACAGTTGCTGATGAACTGAAGATGATATTCTTACAGTTTGCCTCTTCCATAACTTTCAAGAGACTGACAGTTCCAGCTATATTGTTATCATAGTAGGCAAGCGGGATACGTGTAGACTCACCTACAGCTTTCAAACCAGCAAAATGAATCACACCTGTTGGCTCTTCATGTTTGAAGATATCACGAAGTGTATCTGTGTCACGAATATCTGCCTCGTAGAAAGGAATTTCTACCCCAGTGATTCTTTCGACTACTTCAAGACTTTTACGACTACTGTTTACCAAATTATCCACGACAACTACTTGGTGTCCAGCTTGGACCAATTCAATGACAGTGTGAGTTCCGATAAAACCTGCTCCACCTGTTACCAAAATCTTTTCTTGCATCATTTTTCCTCTATTCTTGAAACATTTTTTTCATTTTACCATTTTTGATAGGGAAAGTCATTTGCTATCCTAATCCTATCGTAAAAACTAGGTAAAAAGTTTACGATTATTTCTCTTTAATATATCTTTCAGTCGGATAATCCGCTGGATCCAAGACTCCACTTTCCCCTTGAAGCATTTGGGCTAGGTGATAGCCTATAATGGGTCCAGTTGTCAATCCTGACGATCCTAATCCACTCGCAACAAATACTCCTGACAAGTTTGGCACTTGTCCGAAAAACGGCGAAAAATCACTCGTATAAGCACGAATCCCCACACGTTCACCACTTATCATTGCATCTTTTAAGCTAGGATAAAACGAACTTGCTGCTTCAGCCATTTGTTGGAGCAAATTCTCATCAACTGTTAGGTCAAATCCCATGTCATTTTCATGGGTAGCTCCTAGAGATAATTTACCGCCGGGAAATGGTATCAAATCCCACTCACCTTCCGGCATAACTACAGGGTAAGCTCCCATGTCTTGTGGCACTTGGTAATCTCGGAGTTGCCCCTTTTGTGGGCGAACATCCACCTCATAACCTAAGGGCTCTAAGATGTGGCCAAGCCAAGCTCCTGTGGATAAGATGACTTGGTCAAACATTTGATTGTCTATCTGATAGCCCGATGATAGGGGGGTTAGACTAACCTCTTTATTTATGACCTTCACTTGACTGGTTCCCAGTAAGCGACTCACTAGGAGTTGCCCATCTACTCGAGCTCCACCAGAAGCATAGAGTAAACGTTCAAATCCCTCTAGACCGGGAAATAAGTTACTAGCAGTCGCTTGGTCCAAAATGGCTAATTCTCCAATCAAGGGAGATTCATCTCTACGTTGCAAAGCCAGTTGATAGAGCTCCTCTAGCTTAGAGTCATCGTTTTTAAGAAGAAAGATACCAGAACCTTGGTAAAAATCAACTTTTTGACCCGATTTTTCTAGGTCAGCTAATAAATCGACATAGAAATCAGCTCCTAGGCGCGCCATCTTATACCAAGCCTTATTGCGTCGTTTAGAAAACCAGGGACTAATAATTCCTGCCGCAGCCTTGGTTGCTTGGCCGTGTCCAAAATCAAAAACAGTTACTTCGATATCAGCTTCCTTAGAAAGATAGTAGGCAGCTGTGGCCCCTACAATTCCTGCACCTACAATGGCAACTTTTTTCATTGTCTTTACCCTCTAATTAGATATGATGGAATGGATTGGTGGACGCTTGACTTGCGATAACCTCTAGAGACCAAGCATTCTCTTCCTTCCATTCATTAAGGAACGATGCAATTTTTTCAACAAAGAGAACTTCAATATAGTGGCCTGGATCCAGAGCCAACAAGCCGTCTGACAACATATCTTGGGCAGTGTGGTAATAGATGTCACCAGTAATGTAAACATGAGCTCCTTTTGCTAAAGCATCAGAGTAGAAAGACTGCCCACTGCCACCACAAATAGCTACTCTTGAGATTGTTTTTTGCAAATCAGTATCTTTATAGTACACCATACGAAGACTATCTAGACCAAATACTTCCTTAACATGACTAGCAAATTCTTCAAACATTTGAGGTTTAATATTGCCAATACGCCCGATGCCACGTTCAGGACCTGTCTCCTGTAGATAAGTTGTATCCTTAATATCCAATAGTTGGCAGAACCAGTCATTAAGGCCGTTTTCAACAATATCAATATTGGTATGGCTGACGTAAACTGCAATGTCGTGCTTGATGAGGTCGATATAAATCTGATTTTGAGGGCGACTAGCAACCAAGTCCTTTATCGGACGGAAGATAGGCGCGTGCTTAACGATAATCAAATCTACACCCTTTTCAATAGCTTCTGCCACTGTATCTTCACGTATATCAAGAGCAACCATGACTTTTTGGATGTCCTTGTCTAAAGTTCCAATCTGCAGTCCACGATTATCGCCTTCCATAGAAAATTCTTGAGGACAATAGGCTTCATAACGCTTAATCACTTCACTTGCTTTCATGGAGTACCTCCTTGATGGCTTGAATTTTATCTACTAAAACTTGACGTTCTTCATGATTTTTTTCTGGGATTTGACTAAGGGCAAATTCGAGCTTACTTGCTTCTCTTTGCCACTTTTGGACAAATACGGGGCTAAGTTCTTTAGATAGAAAAGGACCAAAACGAATATCGCTTGCTGGTAAATTCATTTCTCCAACTTCCACTACTAGAATCTCGTAAAATTTTCCAGCTTCTTCTAGGATACTTTCAGCTACAATCTGAAATCCATGCTCTTGTAACCAAGAACGTAACTCATCTTCACGATTATTAGGTTGAAGAATCAATCGCTCAACATTGGCTAGTTTGTCCAAACCCTCTTCTAATATCGTAGCAATCAAACGACCACCCATTCCTGCAATAGTGATAACAGAAACCTGGTCACTTTCTTCGAAAGCTGCTAAACCATTGGCTAAACGAACCTGAATTTTCTCAGTCAAACCATGACTTTCAACATTTCTAACTGCAGATTGATAGGGCCCCTCTACAACTTCACCCGAGATGGCAGCTTCAATATGACCTTTTTCAACTAATTCAATAGGTAAATAAGCATGGTCGCTACCAACGTCCAGCAAAACAGCTCCTTGGGGAACAAAAGAAGCTACTGTTTCTAATCTCTTTGAAATCATCTTCTCTCACTTTCAAAAACTCTATTTCCCTTTATTATACCATATTTTATCTGGCAATCCTGCACCTAAAAAAGACCGCAATCATGGATGG
>NZ_KQ970819.1:21525-50119 GCF_001579645.1 Streptococcus infantis | reverse complement strand
CCGATTGCAGTCTTTCTTTATCTTTTAACTTGATAATGACTTGTCAGTATGAAAATCACAATAAAGACGAGCATCATAATGCCATAGATAGGCAAAGTTTGACCTGTAAGTGTTGAAATTTCAAGCAATTTTTGGATTCTTGGGAATAGAGCTGTTCCAAGGAAACCTCCAACCGACCAAATAATCAATAGCACACGCCACAAGCTAAATGGCAAGCAAGCTCTAACTACAGACATGAAACCAATCGATGCCAATAGATAATACAGAAGTGTCGAAATTTCAATGGCTGTCCAGCCTTGACTGGTTCCAAAAATTTTAACAAAGAGAACACTAAAGACTACCATCAAGGCACTTGGTAAAGCTCGAAGCATTGATTTTCTGAGGAAGTTTTGTTCCACAGGTTTGATATTTCGTTCAAAAGTTAATACAAACGGTGGGAATCCTTCCACAAACTGGTCAATCATAGTTATCTGAATCGGAATGAATGGGAAAATCAAAATCCATTCAGTACGTCCCAACAAAGCACTGGCAATACAGATAACTGCTAGCAAGAAGGAATAGATTGTCTTAATCAAGAAAATCGGAGCAATGTGGGCAATATTATTGACCACACGACGACCTTCAAAGAGAATCTCAGGAACATCATTGAAATCTGAATTCAAGAGGACCAGATTTGCAATCTGACGAGTTGCTGGGTCTCCTTCCGCCATAACAATGGAACAGTCTGCCTCACGGAGAGCTAGGATATCATTGACACCATCCCCTGTCATTGCTGTAGTATGTCCTGCTTTTTTCAGAGTTTGGATGATGAGTTTCTTTTGATGAGGTGAGACACGTCCGAAAATGGCTGTTTCCTCAGCCATGGCTATCAATTCTTCATCATTAATTTTCGAACAATCTACATAGCTCTGATAGTCTGCAAAACCTGCTTTTTGGGCAATACTTGAAACAGTGACTGGATTATCACCAGAGATAATTTTTAATCCCACTTCCTGAGAACGAAGATAGTCTAGCGTATCAGCAGCACCTTCTCGAATTGGATCTAGAATCTCAAGCAAAGCCAAAGCCTGAATATCAGATGGCTTTTGTGGCTTGTGATGGTCAAGTTTTTCTTGACTGAGCGCTAACACCAAGACACGAGATCCTCGTTCAAGAGCTTCTCTAGCTTCAGGAACTTCAGCATCCAACAACATCTCCGGTGCGCCTAGGAAAACAGTTCCTAGACCTTCCAACTCCATTGCTCCCCATTTTCGATCACTTGAAAATGGAAGGCTAGAAATCATCGGATAAGCTACCTCTCCCGCAAAACGCTTTCGAATAGCTTGGGCAGTTGGATTTTTATCCTCACTGTGTGCCATATAGCTGGTTAGTATTTTGGCAATGGTATCTTTGTTATAAGCTGGAGTAAGAGGAAGGACCGTCTCAACCTGCATCTTCCCTTGGGTGATTGTCCCTGTCTTATCCAAGCAGAGCATATCTACGCGCGCCAAGGTTTCAACAGAATACATTTCCTGCACCAAAACCTTTTTCAACCCAAGCTTGATAACAGCAGTTAAGAGAGAGGTGATGGTCAAAAGGGCGATACCTTTAGGCAACATCCCCAAAAGAGCTGTAGATGAATTGACTACAGAAGACTTCAGTGGCAGACCTTTTAAGACCAAGGCTTCAAGCAAGAGAGCAATACCAAAAGGAATGATAATTTTCCCAGTAAAGCCGGCTAACTGGTCTAGCGATTTCATGATACGAGAGTTAATCGGCTTCACTGTCTTAGCTTCAAGCATGAGTTTAGCAGCATAGTTATCCGCCCCAACATGATGTACCTGAGCAAAGACAGAACCACTTGCAAGAAAGCTACCCGACAACATTAAGTCTTCTACTTCTTTTTGCACCAAGTCGCTCTCACCCGTTAACATGGCTTCATTGACTTCTGCAAAACCTTCTAATACAATGGCATCACTTGGAATTTGATCCCCTGCAGACAAGCGAATCACATCTCCTAAAACAAGTTCTTCGGGGTCCAAAGCGATCTCTTGTCCATCACGAATAGTGATAATCTTTTCTTTATTCAAGAGATTGAGCTTATCAACCATATGTTTGGCACGTAGCTCGGTTACAATCCCAGAAAATGCATTAAAGCAGATAACCGCAAAGAAAACTAGGTTGCTCCAAGCTTGAACAAAGGCGAGCGCTAGGGCAATGGCAAAGTTTAAAGCATTGAATAAAGTAAAGACATTTCTCTTCACAATCTGCCATGTACTAGTACTAGCTGAAGCTTGGAAATCATTGACCTGTCCCTGTTTCTGACGATCTTTGACTTCTGATTGGCTTAATCCCATAATTTTATTTTTATCCATAAATTCTATCATATCATTTTTTTTTGAATATTTCTAATTTCATATAAAAATCTGTTCCGCCTAAACAAAAAACATTTGCCTGTCCTAGTATGATAAGGTATAATAAAAGAAAGAGAACTGAAGGAGACATCATGTTTTATACTTATCTGCGTGGGCTGGTTATGTTGATTCTATGGTCAATCAATGGAAATGCTCACTTTCACAATACTGAAAAAATTCCAAGTTTAGATGAAAACTATATCCTTGTTGCGCCACACCGTACCTGGTGGGATCCAGTATATATGGCTTTTGCAACAAAACCAAAGCAATTTGTCTTTATGGCAAAAAAAGAACTCTTTTCAAATCGCATCTTTGGTTGGTGGATTCGCATGTGTGGTGCTTTCCCTATCGACCGTGATAACCCAGGTTCTTCTGCTATCAAATATCCAATTAATGTTCTAAAAAAGAGCAATCGCTCACTGATTATGTTTCCAAGTGGTAGTCGTCATTCTAACGATGTTAAGGGTGGTGTTGCTTTAATCGCGAAGATGGCTAAGGTTCGCATCATGCCAGTTACTTATACTGGCCCTATGACTCTAAAAGGACTTGTCAGCCGTGAACGTATTGATATGAACTTCGGAAATCCGATTGATATCTCAGATATTAAAAAGATGAATGATGAGGGAATTGAGATGGTTGCAGACCGCATCCAATCTGAATTTCAACGCCTGGATGAGGAAACAAAACAGTGGCACAACAATAAAAAGCCAAATCCACTGTGGTGGCTGATTCGTATCCCTGCCTTGATTCTAGCAATTATAATAGGAATTCTGACAATACTCTTTACCTTTGTTGCAAGTTTTGTTTGGAACCCAGATAAAAAGAGAGAGAAATTACAATAGTCTAATTTTCACAAGCCCAAGTTTATTACTTGGGCTTTTCCAATGAGTTACCATACTAATTAGCATATTGACAAAAGCTTAAATCTATAGTATACTTTCAAAGTAAGCTGATTTAGCTCAGTAGGCAGAGCGCATCCATGGTAAGGATGAGGTCGCCGGTTCGATCCCGGCAATTAGCATTGTTTAACAGTTCCTTTTTATAGGAACTTTTTTATTGACTTTTTTTCGACCTTATAGTAAAATAAAATTTGCGATGAGTCGATATGTAGCGAGAGCTACTATTGAGCAAAGGAGGTCATAACGCAGGAGCGGACCTTGAGAAATTGTGTGAACCGATTTCTCACATGGAGATGCCTCTCAAGCTTTCTGGTTTTTCCAGAGAGCTTTTTTTATTTTCCTAAACACTACTAAACTCTATCTTTTAGCAATCCTTTCTGCACAAACAGTAATAAGCTCAAGCCTCAATCATACACTTATAGACTTATTATCCAAAAAATCCTAGCTAGGTTTAGTCATAAAGATAGAAAGATGACCATTGCAATCTATAATTACAGCAAAAGTTACAGGGCAAACTGTATTGTATACCTTAGCATTGAAAGGAAAATGATATATTTTGCCCCTCGTCACAAAAAAAGACCTATCACACAAGCTAGAAAGCTTGATATGATAGGCTTTTTAATGTTAGATTAACGTACAGTGCGGATTCGCATTGTGTTAGTACGAACTGCTTCACCAAGTGGCACACCTGCAACGATAACGATATCGTCACCAGATTGTACAAGACCTGCTTCAACTGCTTTACGTTCAGCAATTTCGAACATGTCATCAGTTGATGATGGAGCTTCTGTCAACATTGGGATAACACCCCAGTTCAACATCAATCCACGTTCTGTCAATTCGTCAAATGTCAATGCCAAGATATCAGCATTTGGACGATATTTAGAGATCAAACGTGCTGTGTGACCAGTCTTAGTAAGAGTTACAACCAATTTGATGTCCATTGAGTTTGTAGCGTCTTTAACTGCTGAAGCCATAACTTCTGTCTTAGAGTTACGTTCAAATGAATCTGAGTTCAAACGTCCGTATTCGTTAAGAAGAGTTTGAGCGTTCTTATCGATAGTTGCCATTGTACGAACAGACTCAAGTGGGTATTTACCATTTGCTGACTCACCTGAAAGCATTGTAGCATCAGTTCCGTCGATAACAGCGTTAAATACGTCTGATACTTCTGAACGAGTTGCACGTGGTTTTTCAGTCATTGTTTCAAGCATGTTTGTTGCAGTGATAACAACTTTACCAGCAGCGTTCACTTTAGTGATGATCATTTTTTGGTAAACTGGAACCATTTCAAATGGTACTTCGATACCCATGTCACCACGAGCGATCATGATACCATCAGCAGCTTCAATGATTTCGTCCAAGTTATCGATACCTTGTTGGTTTTCGATTTTAGCGAACAATTGAACGTGACCGTTACCAGTTTCTTCACAGATTGCACGAACTTCGTTAACGTCTTTTGCAGTACGTACGAATGAGATCGCGATGAAGTTGATACCTTGTTCAAGACCGAAGCGGATATCAGCGTTATCACGTTCAGCAAGAGCTGGGAAAGGAATTTTAGTGTTAGGGATGTTTACACCTTTTTGTTTAGCGATTACACCGTCGTTTTCAACTTCAACAACAAATTCACGAGTTGCATCGTCTTTTTCTACAACACGAAGACCAAGTTTACCATCGTCAACCAATACTTGGCGACCAACTTCAACGTCATCATAGATGTCAAGAGCTCCAGCAACGTTCAAAGCAATCACTTCACGAGTTGATTTGATTCCTTGTTTAGTTGCAACACGGATTTTTTCACCAGTTTTGTATGAGTACTCTTTAGCTTCACCTTCAAACAATTCAGTACGGATTTCTGGTCCTTTAGTGTCAAGAAGGAAACCAACTTTTTTACCTGCAAGTTTTTCTGCAAGTTTAACAGTTGCCATACGGTCACCTTGTTCTTGGTGGTCACCGTGTGAGAAGTTGAAACGGAAAGTGTTAGCTCCTGCTTCAATCAATTGAGCAATGTTTTTAGCTGAAGCTTCAACGTCAAGTTTTTCACCCCAGTATCCGTCATCACCAAATTTTTTACCACCACGGATTTCTACCGCAGGACCCAAAGTTGCAACGATTTTTACACGTTTGTTCATGATTTTTGTGACTCCTTTATATAATTTGACCTTTTATGGTCATTTTACCAGTTTAGTTAAAGTTGATTATGACAAGCTCTTGTTCAAAGCAGAAAGTTCAAGGTCAGCTTTATGAGGGTTGTTAACAACAATCTTACCATCAGCTGTTAGGCTAAACAAAGCTCCTTCTTCTGCAGTTCCAAGAATTGGATTTTCAACCATTTTCTCATTGCGAATACCAACAGCGACACCACCGATTCCTTGTTTAAGAAGTTTAACAGCATGTGCACCCATGCGTGACGCCAATACACGGTCACGAGCAGTTGGAGATCCACCACGTTGGATATGACCAAGTTCAGTTACACGAAGGTCGCTTGTATCTCCAGCTTCTTTTAGCTTTTGACCAAATTCAGCCGCTGACATAACACCTTCTGCCAAAACGATAATGTTGTGTTTCTTACCGTGTTCATATCCAGCTTTGATACTTGCTACGATGTCTTCCATCTTGAAGCCTTCTTCAGGGATGATAATTTCATCAGCACCAGTGGCAATACCAGCCCAAAGAGCGATATCTCCAGCATTACGTCCCATAACTTCAACTACGAAAGTACGACGGTGACTTGATGAGGTATCACGAATCTTATCGATGGCATCCATTGCAGTTGTAACTGCAGTATCAAATCCGATTGTGAAATCAGTACCTACGATATCGTTATCGATTGTTCCTGGAAGTCCGATAGCAGGGAATCCATGCTCAGTCAAGCGCATAGCTCCGTGATAAGAACCGTCACCACCGATAACCACGACACCTTCGATACCGTGTTTTTTCAACTGCTCAATCCCTTTAAGTTGACCTTCGAGTTTTGCAAACTCAGGATAACGAGCAGAGTGAAGGAAAGTACCACCACGTGAAATGATGTCTCCTACTGAAGCAGCATCAAGTGGATAAATCTCACCAGCAACCATACCAGCGTATCCATCATAGATACCAAAAACTTCCATTCCTTCTGAGATTGCTTGACGAACAACTGCACGGATAGCAGCATTCATACCAGGGGCGTCTCCACCACTAGTCAAAACAGCAATACGTTTCATTTGGTTTTGCTCCTTTTTCTTTAACATTCTAACTGATTATACCATAATTAAAGTTAAAATTCTTTTATTTTCATTGATTTTTAACGATAAATCGTTTTCATAACTATCTGACTTAAAGATTCCTGTAAACTAACATCTTTTGCAACAAAATAACTCGGTAAAAGGACATTTTTTTGTTCATTTTCGTAGCGAATGATGACTGGAATTTCTCCCTTATATTGCTCTAAAATATGATAAATTTCAGTATCATGTTCATGATCAGCAGCCTGTATCCAAAATCGTTCACTCACTGCTTCTTTTAGATTATTTAACACTAATTGAAGCCGACCATCTCTTGCCTGTACTTTTCCATTAAGGTAGTAGAATCTTCCTTCATGTAAGAGATTTTTAAATTGGCGATACTGGTCAGAAAAAACTGTGACTTCAAGCTTCGTTTTACTATCACTAACTTTCAGAAAGGCCATGTTTTCACCTTTTTTAGTTCTGATTACTCGGATAGACTGAATCTCAACGAGTACTGTAGCTGTCTGTCCTTCAAATAGTTCAGACAAACTCACAATTGGGTACAAAGGATTCTTTGCTAAGAGCAATAAAGGATGCGGACTGATACCTACTCCAAGCCACTCCTGTTCCTTACGAAACTTCTCGACTTGCGTAAAATCCTCACTCTCAAGCCAATTGTAGCTATTATCTGCAAACAAACTACCCAATTCTTCCACAAAAATAAATAAAGTAGGTAAGTTGGATAAGATTTTTTGGCGATTTTTTTCGAAACTATCGAATAAACCAATCTCGACTAGGGGAGTTAAGAGACTCAACTTCTGATAATTTTTAGGCAAGTGAGTGACAAAATCTTCAACACTTATAAAAGGACGATTCTCTAAAATCCAATAAGCAAAATCTCGAGGCATCCCCTTGATGCTCTTAAGTCCCAAGTAAATAGTCTTGTCTGTCAATTTATCCTGATATGGGATTGTATTGATAGAGAGTGGTATTAGTTCAAAACCCATTTCAAGGGCATCGAGAATATAATCTCCACTAGCATAATTGAGCATGACTTGATAAAAGATTTCTGGGTAATGTGTTTTAAAGTAGGCAAGTTGAAAAGCTAAAGCCGCATAAGCATAAGCATGCGATCGGTTGAAACCATAACCAGCAAATTTTTCCATGACGGCAAAAACCTGCTGAGCCTGTTCCTTTCCATGACCTTTTTCGAGGGCACCTTGGATAAAACTCTCCTCCATTCGGTGCATCTCGGCAGCATTCTTTTTTCCCATAGCCCGACGTAAAATATCGGCCTTTCCAAGACTAAAGCCAGCATAACGCTGTGCGACTTGCATTACCTGTTCTTGGTAAAGCATAATGCCATAAGTTGGAGCCAGAATATCTTCCAAAACTGGGTCCAGAACTGTTACCTTTTCTTTACCATGTTTTCGAGCCACAAAGTTGTCGATATAGTCACTCGCCCCCGGTCTGTTGAGGGAAGTCGTTGCCACTGCTTCTTCAAAGCTTTCTGGTTTCACGCGCTTTAATAAGCGAATAGCACCAGGTTGTTCAAACTGAAAAATTCCCTTGGTCTTCCCAGCTGCAAAGAGGGCTAAAGTTTCCCTATCCTCAAGGTCAATTTCCTCAATCCTTAACTGAATTCCTTGAGTTTCAAATAAGAGCTCCTGCATTTTTTGAGCAAAAGTTAGGTTTCGTAAGCCCAAGAAATCCATTTTGAGCAAGCCATTTCCTTCAACTCCATGAGCATCATACTGGGTAATGAGCATATCCTCTCCATACTTAAGAGGAATATAGTCCGTTAGATTTTTATCACTAATCACAACACCAGCAGCGTGGATGGAAGTTTGCCGAGGATAGCCTTCTATCTTTTTAGCAATTTCAAAAGCCTTTTGGTACTCAATCTTACCTTGAATCAGTTGTCTAAATCCTAGATTCCCTTCATAGGCACTTGTTAAGGTATCTTTGAAACCAATTTTTTTTGTTATGGATGTCAACTCATACTCGGGAACACCATACCGTTTAAAAACATCTCTGACGGCCTGTTTGGCACCAAAGGTTGAGTAGGTGACAATCTGAGCAGCGTGAATACTACCATAACGGTCACGAACATAGCGGATAAATTCAGGACGATAGATATCGGGAATATCAATATCGATATCGGGCATGGTATAACGTTCACGATTTAAAAAGCGCTCAAAGATGAGATTCTTAGCCACAGGGTCAATACCAGTGATATCTAAGGCATAGGCCACTAGACTTCCAACTGCAGATCCACGTCCCATACCCATATAATATCCTTGAGAACGACCGAAACGTAAGAGGTCCCAGACAACCAAGAAATAGTCATCGAATCCCATGTCATGAATCACAGATAGCTCTTCTTCTAAACGAGCCTGATAAACTGAATCTAGTAAGCCTTTCAGTTCCAAGCCCTTAATAGCTCTTTCGCGCAACTCTTCAACAGCTGGTCTCTCTGGATTGAAACGAGGAAGCTTGAGACTACTATCAATCTCATAAGTAGTTGTCCCAATCAGTTCAGATAGATTGTCTAAAGCTTTTGGAAACTTTTCTACAAAAAATTGTTCAAGACGCTCAGCAGGTAAAAACAAGCCTTGTTGCGATTGAACATCCACCTCTCGCAAGGTCACATTTTCCTTAATCGCCTTGAGCATTTGGAGCGTTTCTAAATCCTCAGCTTCGAAAGAATTAACACGATAAAGTGGGAGAATGGGGTGAGAAAAATTCGACTGAGCTGTATCTGGATAAACTCCGATATAGTAGTCATGTCCCAAATCCAAATTTACTATTTCCTGAAAGTAGGGAACAATGATGCAAATATCTTCAAGGTAAGGAGAAAAATCAGTCCATTCCTTTTTACCTGTCATTTTTTGACTCGAAAGCTTCATAAGATTTCGATAACCACGATTTGATAGGGCTAGAAAGCGCAGATTAATCAGTTCTTCCTTATGATGAACGGTCACCTCAAGACCTAATAAGGGCTGGATCCCTTGCTTTTGGCACTCTTTGATAAAATAATAAGCTCCATAGAGATTATCAATATCCATGATTCCAAGTGCTGAGTAGCCATAAGCTTTCCCTTGGTCAACATACTTCTGAATGGAAATCATACTCTCCATGAAACTATAAACCGTTTTTGTATCAAGTTGTGCAATCACTCGCTATCACCTCCCTTTTTCTTCTTATATTATACCATTTTAGAAAATAGAAAAACAATTTCTTTCTTACCTTGTAGAAATTGAATTAAATTCTCTCCCTTGACTCACACGCTTTAACAAGACTTGATAGAAAAACGAGTACCTTTTTTGTTTTTTTGAATTTAGTGAATGTCTGACTCCATTCTTTCATTCAACCACAAATTAAAAAAGAGAGACTGGGCAAAAACTCAATTTCAGGAGAAAATGAAGTGAATCTCCCCACAATAAAACGCATAGTATCAAGGTTTTTCAAGACCTGATATTATGCGTTTTTTTAATTTTAAAGACTTTTTGACCAGCCTAGATACGAACTATAATGAATTCTCACGAATCACTTCTACCTTGTATCCATCTGGATCTTTGATAAAGTAATAGTTTGGTTGAGTCCCTGGAAGTCCATTAGGCGCTGTAACTTCATAGCCTTTGTCACTATGTTCTTTATGAAGAGCCTCAAGATCAGGTGTGCTTAGGGCAATGTGAGCAAAACCATCACCGACAACATAAGGTCCATGATCATAGTTGTAAGTCAACTCCAACTCATAATCATCACCTTCAAGTCCAAGATAAACAATAGTGAAAGAGTAGTCTGGAAAGTCTCTACGACGTAATTCCTTAAAACCAAAAGCATCTTGATAAAAAGCGATTGATTTTTCAAGATTTTCTACTCGCAAGCATGTGTGTAGCATTTTTGAAGCCATTTTTTTCTCCTTTGTTTAAAAAAGACTGGGACAAACTTGCACCAGTCTTATGAATAATTATTTACCAAGTTTTGCTTTAGCTGCATCTGCAAGAGCTGTGAAAGCTGCTGCATCGTTAACAGCCAAGTCAGCAAGCATTTTACGGTTAACTTCGATCTCAGCCAATTTCAAACCATGCATCAATTGTGAGTATGAAAGTCCGTTCAAACGAGCTGCCGCATTGATACGTGTGATCCACAATTTACGGAAGTCACGTTTCTTTTGACGACGGTCACGGTATGCATAGTAGTAAGAGTTCATTACTTGTTCTTTTGCAGTACGGAACAAGATGTGTTTAGCTCCATAGTAACCTTTTGCTAATTTAAGAATACGTTTACGACGTTTGCGTGATACAACGCCACCTTTAACACGTGCCATGTTTTATTTCCTCCAAATATTTCCTAGAATTGTTTACTTACAAATACGCGATTATTTCAAGCGAGTAAGCATTGCTTTGATACGTTTGAAATCTCCTGAATGCACCATAGATGCTTTACGAAGATGACGACGTTGTTTTTTAGTTTTTCCGTGGAAACGGTGAGATGTGTAAGCACGGAAACGTTTAAGTCCACCAGAACCTGTACGTTTGAAACGTTTAGCTGATGCGCGGTGTGTTTTTTGTTTTGGCATGATTTTTTCTCCTTTATTTAACTTTCTGACAATTATTTTTTGTCAGTTGCTGGCGCCAATTGCATGAACATTTGGCGTCCATCCATTTTAGCACGTTGTTCAATGATAGCAATATCTTGAGTTGCTTCAGCGAACTCGGCTAAAACTTTTGCACCAATCTCTTTATGGGTGATCATACGCCCCTTAAAGCGAATGGATACCTTCACTTTGTTTCCTTTTTCAAGGAACTTGCGAGCATTGCGAAGTTTAGTTTCGAAATCACCCTTGTCAATAACTGGGCTCAAACGAACTTCTTTCACGGTCACAACGCTTTGTTTTTTGCGTTGCTCTTTTTGTTTCTTCTGGTACTCAAATTTGAACTTACCGTAGTCCATAATTTTCGCAACAGGAGGTTTAGCTTGAGGTTGAATGAGAACCAAGTCCACATTAGCTTCGTCCGCAAGTGCTTGCGCTTCGCTTAGTGGTTTGATACCCAATTGCTCACCTTCAAGACCGATTAAGCGAACTTCGCGTACACGAATTTCATCATTGATGAATAAGTCTTGCTTTGCTATGGTTTTCACCTCTTTTTTTAATTTAGAGAAAAACAAGAGCGGACTTGCTAACGCAAACCCGCACTACATGATTGTATTTCATTTCTGAAATTTGATCCGTAGGGGCCAGACAACGTTAGTCGCAAGGCGAGAAGTTCTCACTTCTGCTTTTCTCAACTTTTATATGATATCAAGTTTTCCCCTACTTGTCAAGATTAAAACTATCTTTTTTTAATTTTTTTAAATATTTGCCTACTGTGAACTTACTGGTTACGAGAATAGTAAATCTCATGTGGCTTCAAACGAGTGTTGAGTAGATCTGATACAGTCACAAAACTATAACCTTGTTCCTGTAGATACTCAATTACTTTTGGTAGTGAATTAACAGATGTTTGATGGATATCATGCATCAAAATGATAGAGCCATTGCTTACCTGACGCTGAATTTCTGTCAAAATCGCAGCTTCATTTTTACTCTTCCAATCCAAACTATCCACATCCCACATGATAAAGCTTAAATCAAGGCTATTACGAATATCATCTGAGATTGCTCCGTATGGTGGACGCATCAATTTAGAGCTTTTCCCAAGAACTTTTGTAATAGCATCTTCGGTATCTGTAAGCTGTTTCTTAGCGTCTTCCAATGACAGTTTTGTTAAAACCGGGTGATTCCAACTATGGTTTCCAACTTCATGACCTTCAGACTGCATACGTTTAAGAATCGACTCATTACCTGCAATATTCTTTCCTTGTACAAAGAAGGTTGCTTTGATCTTGTACTTGGCTAGAATATCTAAAGCTTGTGGAGTTGTATTTCCATCCGGTCCATCATCAAAGGTAAGAGCTACTACTTTTTTATTTTTCTCAGCCTGAGCCTTCTTATAAAGTTCTGCATCCTTTTCAGTTAGATAGGACGATTGGATAACATCAAAGAAGTCTGAAATAGGCAAAGCTATTTCTTCTCCATTATTGGTTGCTTTGATTGGATAAAGAACCAATTGACTATCTTTGTATGCAAACTTCCAAGATGATAAATCGCTAGCTGTAAAATCGGCTATTACTTGATCAACAAGAGTTTGTTCAATCTTTTTATCTTGGAGCGTTGACTTGATATCCTCAAGAAACTTCTCTTTAGCTTTGCTAGCATCTGTAAAGAGCTGATCTAATGTAAACAGGGTCCCATCTTCCTTAAGATAAAGCTGATCTAATGATGTATTTTCTAATTCCACAACAGTAGAATCACTCAGGTCATAGGCCTGTTTTTTTACAAGATGGCTCTCCACACCTTTGATGGAAGAAGAATCTTTTTCAGAGTAGTAAAAAATCAAATGTTCTTTATCTTCTACCTTATCCGTAATATCTTTTACAATGATATCCTGAACAGAGGTAATCACCTTGTCCCCCGTCATAGGATAGTAGGTGATGATTTCTGCCTGCCCCTTACGAAAATGATCTTTCTGACTTCCTTGTGAATAGGAATCATCTTTTTCTTTTTTCAGTGCTTCAATTTTTTGCTCAAAAGCTTGCTTCGTCAAGACTTTATAAGCAATACCAGCACCTAATGTTAAGATTGTGAAGAATAGAAGCCCCACAATAATCCACAAATTTCTTCTCTTCTTGTCGTTCGCTTTACGGTTTGTTCTTTTTTTTGTCATAGTTTTATCATATCAAATCAGACCTATAATTTCAATGATAAATAGGAAAATGTCCATTTTTTCAAAAAAGATAGGTAAAAGAAAGAGGTTGGGACAAAAGATCCCTACCTCACTTTTTATTTGCAATCAAACTTTGACGCGGTAGCTGATTGGACTTTTTGTTCGTCTTTTAGACTCCAAAAACTCCTAATCATCTTGGCGGGGCTGGGACTACGAAGTCGAGACTTTGTCTATCGATTTCAGTCCCACCGCCTTTTCTTAATTAAAATCGAATGATTTCTCTTGTTTTTTCATATGAGGAAACAAAGCGATTTGTTACCCCTGGTTCAGCAACTTCCAAAGCTTGGGAAATCTTTTCGAAAGATGCTTGATAATCAAAGGCATTTTCAAAGATTTCTAAAGATTCATGGAAGGCTTGTTGAATCCCTTCATCAAATGATCTGTAGCGGTTAGAATATTGAAGCAATTGCTCTGTCAAGGTTGCATATTGCACAATGCTGTAAGTTTCTGTTTCCAAATCTTCCATATCATGTGATGCGATTTCTAGGATACGATTAACAGACTCAATGTTGACTTGTGACTGTTCCAACTCTGCCATCAAATCCTCAGTACTATGGCTAGCAGCAAAGAACAATTTCAAGAAGTTCTGTGGGATTCCTGGAAGATTTCTCTTTTCCATGTAGCGCTTAATCGTGTGGAGGCGGTTGACGTAAACATTTGCCTTTTGACGAGCATTAACATCATCTTTTTCAATCTGTACTAAACGTTCGCTCACTGAAACTTGATCATCTTCAATTTCTTTTAATGTAGCTTGAACATTTTCTAAACGTTCTTCCAAGACAGAGTAAGCTTCTGAATATTCCTCTTGTTCTGAAGTCAAATCGCTAACTGTAAGTTCTAGGGAATCCAAATCCACTTGAAGACGACGAACATGATTTACATCACTCTCAGCCATCAAGTAGTTCTTGCTCAAACGCTCGATATCTTTCACCAAGACTTGGTTGTTGTCTTTTAAATGGTCAAGATAAGTTGGAAGTGTTGACAACAAGTTTTCAACAACTTTTTGAGAAGCAATCTCTCGTGTGAAAATATTATAGAGAGCATTGATTTCTTCTTGAATCTGATTATTTTCATATTCAGCATTGTCCAATTCCAATTTTTTAATATTTTCTTGGTTGTTCTTCAATGCTTCATACAACAACTGTAAACGTGATTCAATGTCAGTTTCTACAAAGTGATAGTTGGCATCAAGCAACTTACGATAGCCAGCCTCTAGATCTTCAAGTTGATCAGGGAGTTCAGTCGTTAGTTTAGTAACAATTGCTGGAATTCTCTCTACGATATGTGTCAAAGCGAGAATATGGTTTTCAGCATTATCTAAAATTCCTGCTGCTTCAACTGGATCTCCTGAAGAGTTTAGCGTCACAAATTGAGAAAATTCAGATTGGATGTTCTCCAATTGTTTTTCAATTTCAGGAAGTGCTTGACCATATTTCTCAGAATCTTCTGCGACTGTTTTCTGCAGGCTTTCAAATAAATCTAAAGCATGCAAGACACGACCACTATTTTTGGATTCTTGTTTTTCTAGATCTGCCAAAGCATTTCGAATGGAAGCAATATCTTCTTCGATAAGGGTAATCTGGCTTTCAATTTGATCAATTTTGTGTTGAGCCTTTAAGAAGCGAAATGAATTATTGTACCCTTCTGCTTCAAACAGATTATTCTCAATATCCGCAAATGAGTTGAGGGATAGGTCTACCCATTTTTGGTTCCACTCTCTAAATGCAATCTGACTTTGACCAATCAGATGCATATTCTTAACAGCTTCTACTTCATCGTTAACTGGAAGGTTATACAACTCTTCCTTTCTTTCTTCTAATACTGCGAGCCTCTTTTCATTGCGTTTGCGTAACAAAACTGCCACAACATATGCAATAATCAGAAGAGCCGCGATTGCAATCATAGTAATAATCAACAGATTATCAGACATATCAAACTCCTTTTTATACATGAAACAATTGTAATGATTATATCATATTTTTCAAACCATGGGAACTATTTCCCAATTTTTTTAAACGTCAAGCGTACTGTAGACAGCATTTTCTTCGATAAATTCTCGACGTGGTTCTACGCGGTCACCCATGAGCATATCAAAGATTTTATCTGCTTCTGCAGCATCATCAACTGATACACGCGCCATGAGACGATGTTCTGGGTTCATGGTTGTTTCCCAAAGTTGATGGTCATCCATTTCTCCAAGACCTTTATAACGCTGAATAGTTGGTTTTGAACGTCCTTCACTATAGCGAGCCAAGGCTTCCTGTAGACGGGTTTCTTGATCTGCTCCAGGTTGGATGTATTCTTTAATTTCACTGCCGACCTTAACACCGTAAATTGGTGGTTGAGCGATATAAACATAACCTGCTTCTAAAACGGGTTTCATATAACGATAAATCAAGGTTAACAAGAGGGTACGGATGTGGGCTCCATCAACATCGGCATCCGTCATGATAACGAGTTTTTGGTAACGGGCCTTGCTGACATCAAATTCAGCACCAAAGCCTGTTCCCATAGCTGTGAAAAGGCTACGGATTTCTTCATTGGCAAGGATTTTATCCATGCTGGCCTTTTCAACGTTGAGGATTTTACCGCGAATTGGTAAAATCGCTTGGAATTCACGGTCACGACCAGACTTTGCAGAACCTCCTGCTGAATCTCCTTCGACGATGAAAAGTTCAGTTTCAGCTGGATTGTTTGAGGAACAATCTGCTAATTTCCCTGGAAGGTTTGAAATCTCTAAACCAGATTTCTTACGAGTAACCTCACGAGCACGTTTGGCTGCGACACGCGCCTTAGCTGCCAGAATCCCTTTTTCAACGATACGCTTAGCAATCTGAGGATTTTCCATCAGGAAGTCTGAAAATGCTTCACTAAAGAGTCGGTTGGTAATCTTGACAACTTCACTATTTCCAAGTTTAGTTTTCGTTTGTCCTTCAAACTGAGGATTTGGATGCTTCACAGAGATAACAGCAGTCAATCCTTCACGGACATCCTCACCTGTTAGATTATCTTCATTGTCTTTGAGAAGTTTGTTTTTACGAGCGTAGTCGTTAATGACACGAGTTAGGGCTGTACGGAACCCTTGCTCATGGGTTCCGCCTTCATGTGTATGAATGTTATTCGCGAAACTCATGACATTTTCATGGTAACCAGTTGTGTACTGCATGGCTACTTCGACTGTGATATCATCCATTTCTCCATCAGTGTAGATTGGTTTTTCAAAAATGACATCCTTGTTTTCATTGATATACTCAACATAGCTCGCAATTCCGCCTTCGTAGTGGTAGTGTTTTGTTTGTTCAAGTCCCTCACGCTTGTCAGTGATGGAGATTTGAAGGCCACGATTCAGAAAGGCGAGTTCTTGGATACGTTTGTTTAATGTATCGAAATCAAAGGTTGTTGTTTCTGTAAAAATCTCTGGGTCTGGAGTAAAGTGTACGGTTGTACCTGTTTTATCAGTATCTCCAATCACCTCAAGGTCAGCGACAACATGTCCACGACGGTATTCTTGGTAATGGATTTTTCCATTTTTGTGAACACGAACATCCAACTGAGTTGAGAGAGCATTTACAACGGATGAACCTACACCGTGGAGTCCACCTGAAACCTTGTAACCGCCACCGCCAAATTTACCTCCAGCGTGAAGAACGGTAAAGACAGTTTCAACGGCAGGACGGCCTGTTTTCTCTTGAATATCAACAGGAATACCACGTCCATCATCAACAACCGTGATAGAGTCATCTGGCTCAATAAAGACCTGAATATGACTAGCAAATCCCGCCAAGGCCTCATCGATAGAGTTATCAACGATTTCCCAGACTAGGTGGTGTAGGCCTTCTTTTGAAGTCGACCCGATATACATTCCAGGACGCATACGAACGGCTTCCAGACCTTCCAAAACTTGAATCTGACTGGCATCATAATCCTGTGCCTGTTGGTTTTTGATTTCTTCTGTCATTTTTTCCCTTTTTCTTACATTTCTAATACTTGTCTCAATGTCACGATATTTTCAAAGAGATGCGTCGCTAAGCCAGCCGCTTGTCCAGCTTCAATATCGATAGGACGATCACCAATAACGATGCCAGAGCTTATCTTGTACTTATCTCGCAAATAGATCATAGACTCTGGATTTGGTTTTCTCTTAAAGCCAGAGCTAGCTGTTACTACTTCTGTAAAATAGTCAGCAATTCCAGTCTTTTCAAGGATTTCCAAAACTTGGTCATTGCGATGCGAAACTAAAAAGTTCCGTCCTCCCTGGTCTGAAATTTCCTCCAATAAAGCAGGTACTCCCTCAAACAAGGCAGGATGTTCAAGCTCTCGCGCTTCATTTTCCTTATATTTTTCTAAAAAATGCTCTATTGTTGGGGCAAATTGATCAATCGCAAAAGCAGTTGACACTTTCAAGGCATTGTAAACTTTATCATGTTCTTCTTCGATTCCAAATTGAGCTAATGTTTCCACAAAAGCAGCGGTCGAAGTCTCATAATTATCAAGTAAAGTTCCACCTAAATCCCAGATGTAATCGTGATATTTCATACCCTTCATTATAGCATTTTTTTATCAAAAAAGCGACGATTTCCTTCTATTTTAACAGTAAAAAACGAGAAGAATCCCCTAATTGATAGATTCCTCTCGTTTTAGTTAATCTAATCCAAACACATCACGATAGAGCATGGCTTCTCTTAAAGCATCTGCATCGCCACCAAGTTGTTCCACTAGGTTATAAGCAAAGGCAAGTGCAGTTGCTGGCCCGCGACTAGTAGTCAGCTGACCATCAACAACTACTGTTTCCTTGCGATAGTAACCATCAGCAATTTGCTCTTGGACACCATCATAGCAGGTGAATCCTTTATCCTTGAGGAGACCAGCTCGATTCAGTACAATTGGTGCAGCACAAATGGCTGCTACTTTTTTACCAACTTGCTCAAATTTTTGAAGTTCAGCAATCAATTTCTCATTATCACGCAAGTGAGCTGAACCTGGCATACCTCCTGGTAAGACAATCATGTCGTACTCAGATAAATCACCATCAAACACACGATCTGCTTGTACTTGGATGGCATGTGATCCCATCACTTGGGCTTCAAAACCAACCATATGACAAGTAATATTGGCACGACGTAATACGTCCATAACTGTTAGGGCTTCGATTTCTTCAAAGCCATCTGCTAAGATAACTGCTACTTTAGCCATGATTTACTCCTTATTTAACTTTTTTCAAAACAACTTTCTTCCGTTTAAATCTTGTCTTACCGCTCTTTTCTTCAGCTAGATGCGTTTGATAACTCATCGATAGAAGCAAACCAACACCAATTAGATTACTGATAATGGCTGATCCCCCTTGGGAAATGAACGGCAGAGGAATCCCTGTCAGTGGCAGCAGACCTGTCACCGCACCGATATTTTCAAAAATATGGAACAAGAGCATCATAATGAAGCCAGTTGAAATGTAGGTATAAAATTGATTATTGGACTTCAGAGTGATTTTTAACATTCGATAGATAAGTAGGAGATAAAGCGTAATTACGAGGACAGAGCCGATAAAACCAAAATCTTCTGCAATGACTGTAAAAATCATATCACTCTCACGAACGGGAATGAGGAGGTTGGATACATTAAATCCTTGACCAAATAAGCCTCCACTTCCAATGGCGATTTGCCCTTGCGCCTGTTGATAGGTGGTCGTTTGTGCATAATCAAAGGGATTGAGCCAAGCAAGGATACGGTTAATCTGATAGGTTGGCATCCCGATCTGATGCATGAAAGCACGCCCATCTTTTGTGATGAAAATTGCCAAAAATCCTGCAATTCCTGATACAACTGTCGCAAAAATTGGAATGATAATTTTCCAAGAAACGCCAGAGAGCAAGACAAGTCCAGCAAAGATGGCGACAAAAACCAAGGCCGTTCCTAGGTCACTCTGCAAGGCCAGTAAAACTAAGACTGGCAGTGTGAAGACAATCATCCACAGTATCAAGAGAAAGTCTAAAGGAATCGTTCGTTCTTTTTCCTTATGTTTTTGTGTGAACTGAACAATGACCCGAGCCAAGATCAAAATATAGGAAATTTTCATGAATTCGGAAGGTTGGAAAAGTGTCACTCCTCCAATTGACACCCAGTTTTTAGCCCCTGTTGCTGCCACTAAATTTGGATTGTAAAAAACCAAGGGTAAAACCATAAGGACTAGACCTAGGGCGTAGAGATAGGGAGTCGCCTGCCATAAAAATTTTGTATTAAAAAACATGACTACAAAGCTGATGATAATTCCCAAGACGATCCATGCTAGTTGCTGACCTAGAATAGGCCAAATATTTTGAGGATAGTCATGGCTGACAGCTATGTAAATAGCCACAACTCCAATCACCAGCAAACAGAATACTGGCAATATCAAACTATAATCGACCCGAGAGTCGAGAGAACGTTTCATAAAGGTCTCCTTCATTCTTTCAGATGTTTATTTTATTTTTTGTGTAAAAATTCTTGAATTTTTGAGAATACTTGCTCTTTGCCAATTTCTCTCACTCGACTAGTCTGTGACAAGGCCTTGCCAATCTGCTTTCCATATCGCTTGCTTGTCATTCGGCTATCCAAGATAAGGACAGAGGAGCGTTGCCCTAGACGACGCATGGTTCTACCAATTGCTTGTTTGAGGCGAATAATAGCCATTGGCAGTTGATAGTCGTAGAAAGGATTTTTCCCTTCAAGACGCAGTTCCTGATTCATTTTTTTCGTAAAAGGATCTTCTGGATTTTGGAAGGGCAGGCGTGTCACCACTTCAATCACTCGAGGATGAGTCGCAAAATCAACTCCCTCCCAAAAACTACCTGTCCCTAGTAAGAGTTGAGAGTCTCCTCTTTCAAATCGTTTCTTGAGTTGAACCGGATCCCCGTTCTTATATTGGGCTAAATGAGAAAGAGATAAAGAATCTGATACCTGCAACAAAAGGTCTTTTGAAGTGAATAAAACGAGCATGGGCTCTTCAAGATAAGACAAATCTTCCAGCACTTCTACAAGTGCATGAGCATAGTCTTCTTGAGAGGTTTCAGTCACCAATGGAAAATCCTTAACAACCAAAATTTCTTGATTTTCTTGAAAATTCTCATCCAGTCTGTCAAAGGCCGCATGCGGGAATCCCATTAGTTCTGGTAAAGATACTCTGCTACTAATTTCCAAAGTTGCAGAGACAGCTAAGAGTTGACAACTCTCTGGAAAGATTTCCGAAAAGAGCAGACGTTGATTGCGACTGGAAGAAATGACAACCTTCTTGCTAGACAAGTCTGAGGCTGATAGCCAAAATTCTCCATCCATGCAGAAAAATCGCTGACAGTCCTTGAAAACTTGAACTTCTAACTCTGAAAAATCCTGTTGGAGTTGTGCCATTGTTGTCGCAGGGCACATTCTTCGTTTGCCTGATAGGAACTGGTCCATCAAATGACAAAGCTCAAAGCGAATACTCTCCATCAAGCGTCTCTGAAGCGTCCCTTCTTCTCGAACTAGAGCTTGATCTAGCTGGTCTACTATGTCGTTTAAAACGAAACTCTTTTGTAAAAGACTTTCCAAAGTTAGTAAGATCTTCTGGGCCTCATCCAAAATCAAGAGACGGCCCTCTAGTAGACTGGGATCATCCTCAAGTCGGGTAACGAGATAAGCATGATTTGTCACAAGTAGCTGGCAAGAACGAGCTTTTTTCTGCCCCCGTCTCCAAAAATCCTCTAACCAAAAGAGAGAAGCTTTGGGAAGATTCCCATCATGTACCAAGTTTGGTAAAAACTGCTGGTAGCGATAAAGTTGTCCAATCTCATCTAAATCTCCAGTTTCTGTTTCGGTCAACCAAACTAGGAGTTGCATCTTAAAACGTGTGTACAAGCGATTGGACTCTTCTTCCTCTAGTGCATGATGAAAGGCATCTAGTTTTAGATAATTCTGTGGTCCTTTAAGATTATGAATCGAAAGGTGAAAGACCTCTTCCAATCTACGAGCCTCTTCTTGCATGACTTGATTTTGTAGAACTTTAGTAGGAACACTGAGAAGGATTCCTTTTTCGTTTTCTAGTGAGAAAGCGGGTAACAAATAGCCGTAGGTTTTCCCAATTCCAGTCTGAGCTTGCACAAAAGCAATTTTCTCATTCTGTAGAAAATCTTGAACCTTTTGAGAAAAACTAGCTTGTGGGGCTCTATCTTCCAAATCCAACAAGGCAATATTGGTTTGGAAATCTTTAGATAGTTTACGTGGAGAAAGGACTGGCTTCTCTTTTCTTAAGAATAAGCCTTGCACTTCTACCAAATCATGCTCAACAAGGAGAGACTGTTTCTGATAAACTTCCTCGATGACTAGGTAAGATTCATAGAGTAAGCTGTCTGATAAACTCAATAAGCGCTCCAACAATCCTTTTGGCAGTCCAAACATCTTTTGTCTCATACAAAGAAAGAGCTCTGCTGTTGCTTGGGCATCTGATAAGGCAGTATGGGCTTTTTCTAGTGAAATTCCCAACTCTTGACAGAGAATTCCCAGATTGTATTTTTCAAGTTGAGGATAAAATACCTGAGCCAATTCGACTGTATCGATACGAGGAGTGCGCAATTCATAGCCCTCAAAAAAGAGAAATTCTGCCAACAAATTGGCATCAAACTGGACATTGTGCGCAACAAAAACACCGTCCTTGACCAAGTCAAAAATTTTTCCAGCCACCTGAGAAAATTCCGGTGCCTCTGCTAGTCGCTGATCGGTCAAGCCCGTTAATTCTTTGATATGAGAATCCAAGGGTTCGTGGGGATTGACATCCGTTGCAAATTGGTCAACAATCTCGCCATTTTCAATGACCACGATTCCTACTTGGATAATTTTTGCCTTGCTTCCGGTACTGGTCGCCTCTAAATCCACGACCACGTACCGATCATTTCTAAAATTCATCATTAAAAATTATATCAAAATTTACACAATTTGACATCCATGAACTTTATTGGAAGGGTCAAGTTTCTTGCAAGTTTTTCTAAAAAATGATTGAATAGAAGTTTAGAAAAGGAGGGACATCATGAACCCATTAGATTTGTTTAATCAAGTAAAAGAGCTAATCGAGAAAAAAGATTTGGCTGCCGCAAAAACCTTTGTCGAAGAAAACAAGGACCAACTCGGTGAGTATCTTAACCAAGCACAAATTTTGATTTCAGGCTCAGAAGGAATCGGTAATCTTGTTGATAAGGTCAAAGGACTCTTCTAATCCTTAAAAGGCACCTGAAAACCTCAGGTGTCTTTTTGTATTTTCTTCATGAAGGCTGGGATATGTTGACTAATCGTGGTTGGCAGAACTACAAAATTGTCCTCAGCTAGTTCTTGGGCAATTGCTGAATGTAAATAGGTCGCTACTGTCACTCTTTCATAGAGACTTGCTTGGGGAAATTGACCTGCAAAACCGGCAATCATCCCAGCTAAGGTATCTCCCATTCCCCCAGTCGCTTGATAGGGACCTCCAACTTCCAGCTGATAAAAATCAGTTTGATCAGCTTGCCAGATTCGAGTAGCTGGACCTTTTTGAACCAAAATCGTTCCTGAAGGAAATCTCATCAAAGCCTCTCCTGTTTCCTCAGCTTCTTGGGAAGTCAATTCTAAGCCTGACAAGACTTGCCATTCCCTTTGGTGAGGCGTTAAAACAAGCTGAGCTTTAGGAAATTTCATTCCCGTCTTCGCTAAAATGGATAAGGCACCACCATCCAGTATGAGAGTCTGTTCTTGACTTAAATGACGAAAGACTGTTTGGAGTAGCTTTTCTCCACGCTTATCATCCACTAGTCCAGGTCCAACTAAGACAACATTCGCTTTCTCTAACTGTTGCTCAAGTAATCGCTCATCATCAAGGCCAAAAACCATTGCCTCCGGCAGATGGCTATGTAGAGCTGGAATATTCTCTTTATCCGTTGCTACGGTCACCAAGCCTGCGCCACTTCTAACAGCACCTAAGGCAGCCATAATAATCGCTCCCCCATAGGGATAAGTCCCTCCAATCAAGAGAAGACGACCATAGTCTCCCTTATGACTAGAACAAGGACGCTCAATGATAACTTTTTTCAGTAGAGCTTGATCAATCTTTTTCATACACTACTCCTTCATGCTTGTTCTTACTTTCATTATACACCTCACTACTCAATTAATAAAGGAGAAGACTATGCTATCTTCTCCTTCTTTTATAATGATTTGCTTTTTCAGAGCTGGGAGTTATCAACCTTACTTTTCTTTACGTTTAACAGTTAGTAGAGCTACTGATAAAACAAGACTGAGACTTGCTAGGAAGGCAGCTGTATCAGATCGACTTTCACCTGTTTCTGGAAGTCTTGCTGAATTTGCTTTTTCTGAAGCATTTTCAAGAACCTCTCCATTAACTGCTGGTTCATGAACTTGATCTACTGGTTTTACTGGTTCTTGGTTTTGTTCTTTATAGACAATCGCATAAAGTCCTAGATCTTTGGTTGTAAATTCAATCATATCACCTACAAGCGTCACCTTTTGAACCTGCAAGCCTTGATCTAAGCTCATGTGATAAACTCCTTGAACCTGACCCTTGACTGGCAATCTCACTAGAACAGCACCTTTAAGTTCAACTTCTTGGTTGTCCTTATCTAGCAATTTCACTTGATAAGCATCATAGTGCTTACCAGCTAATTCTTGTCGTAGAACCTTTTGCACTTGAAGCTTGAGATTAGCATCTAAGTCTTGAGATAGCCCTGCTACCAGAACTCCAGTTTCCTTATCAGTCAAGATTCGAACCTCTTCGGCTCGTTTAACAAGACTTGGTGCTGGCTTGTTCCCCACTGTAGCTACTGTTCCTGTATATTCTGGTAATTCATTCTTAGCGGCTTCTACTGCATTGACACCACCCTCAAATTCTGGAACTTCTACTACCGGAGCTGGCTCATCGCCTACTGTGCCGATTGCCTCTGTGTACTCTGGCAACTCATGCTTAGCGGCTTCTACTGCATTGACACCACCCTTGAATTCTGGGACTTCTACTACTGGAACTGGATCATCACCTGCTGTGCCAACTGACTCTGTGTATTCTGGCAACTCATGCTTAGCCGCTTCTACTGCATTGACACCACCTTCAAATTCTGGCACTTCTACTACCGGAGCTGGATCGTCTCCTTTACTTATTGTCGGTACAGGCTCGTCTACCACTTCTTGATAGAAGGTAGTCATTTCGTAGAACTCTGGTTCTCCACCTTCCCAAGAAACTTTTACATCGAGAATCCGTGGATTTTTTCCTGAAAGGGCAAAGGTTTGGAAACTTGATCTTACTTCACCCAAATTTTTCCATACTGATTCACCAGCATCATTCAAGGAACGAACTTGGACATTTACTTTTGCACCTTCTGGCAAGTCAGCAATCAAGCGAACATGATTGACCTTGGTTTCTTCAGATAAATGATAAACAAGCTCTCCTTTATCTTCAGTAGCTACATAGCTTGTCAATACATTACCGTCAGTCATATTTTTCTTCAGGTTATCCGCTTCTTCGCTACCAGTTCCTGTCACTGTAGGATTATTTTCAGGATTGATAAATTCACCATCATTGATCACGATTTCGCTAAATCCTACAAAACGAGCATTATAATCCGCTGTAAAGAGAACACGCATAAACTTAGCAGTTACAGGTTGATCCAGAATACCTTCGATATAACGGTTGCCTGGGTTGGCAGAATCATGCGTCCAGCCGTCGGTCAATGAATTATCACGAATTTCATTTTCCACACCATCTCCGACTGTTACAACATCCGTCCAATTCTTACCATCTTCACTGACTTGAATCTTTCCATCACGCAAATAATTACGCTGAGCATCCTGAATATAGGCACGAATCTTCTTGATGTGACGAGTTGTGCCAAGTTTCATGACAATTTCCCCGTTTTTACGTTGGTAATCAGAAAATTCTACAAAATTATTAAAGTCCCCATCAAACAGTTGACCAAGGTTGTGTACGCGACGAACATCATTAGCACCATAATATTGATGAATACCCATAGTGGTTGATAAGAGTTCAGTTGGGTCCACTTCTTTTGTATTAACGACTAATTTTCCAGTAGGAAGCGCTTGGTCCTTATCTGTCTTGTTCACGATGCGAACATAGCGCACCAAGGCGTGTTCTGGAAGTTGGTCAGCGCTCATCCATTCCACTTCATTTGCTGAATATTCCAGCGTCAATCCTGTTTCTCCTGCACCTTCAAGTGCAATTGAACTAGCTTCATGGAGGCGATCCAATTTCAAGCCAAGATAGCCATTTGCTGGAAGATGATTCCCTTGAGGTAAGGCCATTTCATAACGACCACGACTGTCCACTACTGGCGTTTCCTTCAGGCTGTCGACATTGGTGACGGTCAAATCAGTATTTGGTGTATCGACGTCAACTCTAAAGTCCGCAATTCTCCACCATTTGCTGAGAAGCTGTGTATTACGGACACGAATGTATTGGGCTGTGAAGGTTTGGCTAATATCTGAAATTCGATCCCCAGCTAAGGTCTGAAGGCTCTTCCAGTTTGTACCGTCTGTAGAATATTCGATGACACCAGCTGCTAGTTTATCACCTTCCCCTTGAACGAGGTGAACATGTTTCACTTTCTTAGCTCCACCCAAGTCCATTTGTACCCAAGCATTTTCTGGAGTCACATTTGTTTGATTGGCATGAGCCATCATAGATTCGGTGTTATCTTTGCCATCTTGCATTTGAAGCACACTGGTTCCATACTTGTAAACCAGATTTGGACTAAGGGTAATGGTTCCTTTTACCTTCTTGCTTCCAAGTTCGAGCGGTCTATTAACAGCAATTTCACGCATGGCAAGCCAAGCATTATCCTTCTTAGCAGTGGCACGCATGCGAACTGCTTGAGCCGTAATATCGAGGTCTTTAAATTCAAGTGTCCGTTCGCGACCTGTGTAGGCTGGACTTGTGAGAGCTACCCAGTCCCCTTGCTCATTTTGATACTCGACAAGGGCATTTCCAAAGGTATAATTATCAGCTGTCTTTGTTCCTGTAGCAAAACCTAGCGTATGGACCTTAATGGCTTTATTGAAACGAAGTCCTACATAATCATCTCGTTCAATAACGGTTGTCGTCTTGACAATCGCATGAGTATCCAAGTCGCCATCTGTTACTTCTGCAAGACCTCCTTCAATCCCCGCACGGTTGGTAATAAAGGTGGTCACAAGTTTATCTGGATGCAACATGGTCTGGATATGTGTTGCCAAGTATTCCTTTAAGTTATTGATAAATGGACGAATATGTTGCACCCCAAACTCTGCCCGTTCATAATGGTCTACATAGAAGAAGGAATAACTAATGGACTGATCGTAATACTTAACCCCAGCATAGTAATGTTCCCATACTTTAGCATCATTCTTTTCAGCCAGACCTTCTGTCGCTGTCAGCAAGGCTTCTAAAGCATCCATCTGGTCCACTGTATTATCTAACCAGTAGTGGATTTGGTCAATAAGCTTCTTGTCCCCTTTTTCTTTCAGAAGGAGGGCGTCAGCCTTCAAGTTTGCAAAGATACCCTTTAATTCTTTTCTCTCTGCGTCTACGTTTTGACCAGTCTTCAATTTATTATAAAAGTCTGTCAATTTAGGTGCAAGTTCAACAGATTCTTCCAATTTTGTGACATGTGGAGGACGGTTTTGGTTGCGCATATGCTTGCCAAGTTCACGAAAGGCTTTTGATACATCACTTTCCTCAAAATTTCCATTGACCACATAGTTAAAGGCCATATCATTGATTTTTTCAGCTTCTTCCACACTTCTCCATTGCTTCCAACCATACTGAGCCACATCAAAGAGGGCTACCTTTGAAGCTTCGGATTGTTGCATCGGATTTAGCATGATGCCCTGAGCCAAGGACAAATCAACATTGGGATGTAAGAATTTTTCACCACCACCTAGAATCAAGTGTTGCTTGGTATTATCATTACAAGGCCAGTTAATCCAAAAATGAATCGGACGATACTTCTTGCTACCTTCTGTCAAATTCTTCTTCAAATTTGTTAGGAAGGTTTGGTCAACTGCACCCCATACCTTACCCCCTGTTAGGGTTAAATGAACCGTTTCTGGAAGGCGTTCGTTGAGCGTACGAAGTTCATCTTCTGTCCCTTGTCCCATATACCAGGCTGGAACGAAAATCATATCTTTACGAAGGCCACTGTATTTTGTTTCTTGTTCAGTTAGCCAATTTGTCAAATCAGTCATTAACCGAACATAACTATTGTAGCCACCAACAGGCCAGGCCGCATCATCAGCTAGAACACCAAATTCACGCACACCTGCATCTAACAATTGGGTGAATTTCGCTTTGATGACATCTAAATCCTGTTTATATAATTCATCCGTGTCAAAACGCATCTTGTTATGCATAAATGGATGGATGGTCCATACATAGCGAGTCTTTGTTTCATTCCCCACACGAGCTAGATCACGAATCTCTGACATTTTTTCTTCTGGATAGAGTTCACGCCATTTGGCATTGTGATAGGGATCGTCTTTTGGCGCAAAAAAGTACTGAGTTAATTTCAAGTCACCACCATAGCGCATCAGCTCTTCACGGTTTTCTTTGGTCCAAGGATTTCCATAATAGCCTTCGATAAAGCCACGGTTCTTCACTTCTGCATAGTCTTCTACGGTCACATCTCGAAGAACTGGAACAGGACTCTCCTTCAGCATCTGTTTCAAGGTTGTTAGTCCAAAGAAGACAGCATCGGTATCTTTTCCGACGATTGAAATCTTATTGTCCTTCACGCGCAAGACATAGGCATCAATTTTATCGTATAATTCAGACGAAATATCTTGGACTTCTTTTTCTGCCAGAGGAGCTTTCCCACGCACTCCAAGGAAAATGTTGGTCGCCCCTTCTGTAGCTTTTGTACTGGTAGTGTAAGATACATTACTAGCTTGGAGAACTTCTTTGGCACGGTTACGTGTATAGATATCTAAGCCATCGCTAAAGACAAGGTTTACCTTTCCTTCTAGAGCAGTAACCCCATCGCCATAAGTTACCTTTTGAGGTCTTGGAAATACTGTATATTCCTTTTTAGCTACTTTAGATTTTGCGGCATCAATTTCTGCTTTACTTGCAGGTTTATCTGCTGTAAATGAATCAGCTTTCTCCACCGTTCCATTTACTTCACCTGGTTTCGTAGGTTCTGTTACTGCATTGATTTCAGTAGGAGCTACTTCTGTAGAAGCATTTTCTACGGTTGTACTTTTCTCCTCTACTGTAGAATTTTTAG
>NZ_KQ970819.1:9967-21505 GCF_001579645.1 Streptococcus infantis | reverse complement strand
CTACTGTAGAATTTTTAGTTTCTACTGGTTTTGAAGAAGTTTCTTCAGGAGCTTGGGACTTAGTAGCTACCTCTTCCACTTTAGTCTCTGAAACTAAGTCTGCCTCTGCATCTTTAATAGCGCTTGCCAATTCTGGTGATAACTTATCCTCTGGTGGAAGCTGTGTAAGACTTGTTTCTGCTTCTAGTGCGGGCTCTGTCTCTGCCGCTTGTACCATACCGGCTCCAAAGATACTCGCACCAACCATTACTGAAGCTGCTCCTATTGCAAATTTTCGAATGCTATAATGACAACGTTTCTCAAAAAATTGATGATCCATCTTTCTTCTATTCCTTTCCTCCAACCACTCATCTAAGCGGTTTCATCCCTATTTTAAAAAATGGAGAGAACCCAGAGGTCCTCTCCATATGGTTGTAGCATTTTTCCATCCTATCTACTGGGATAGTCCAAGTATTTCTACAATCAATCAGCAATGTAGAGTTCCAAACTCTATTTTTCTTTACGTTTAACAGCTAGTAAAGCCACTGATAAAACAAGACTGAGACTTGCTAGGAAGGCAGCTGTATCAGATCGACTTTCACCTGTTTCTGGAAGTCTTGCTGAATCTACTTTCTCTGAAGCATTTTCAAAGTTTTCTCCCTTAACTGCTGGTTCATGACCTTGTTCTACTGGTTTTACTGGTTCTTGGTTTTGTTCTTTATAGACAATCGCATAAAGTCCTAGATCTTTGGTGACAAATTCAACCATGTCACCTACAAGCGTCACCTTTTGAACCTGCAAGCCTTGATCTAAGCTCATGTGATAAACTCCTTGAATCTGTCCCTTGACTGGTAATCTCACTAGGACAGCACCCTTGAGTTCAACTTCTTGGTTGTCCTTATCCAGCAATTTCACTTGATAAGCATCGTAGTGCTTACCAGCTAATTCTTGACGTAGAACCTTCTGCACTTGAAGCTTGAGGTCTTTAGATAACTCTTTAGTTAGCCCTGCTACCAGAACTCCAGTTTCCTTATCAGTCAAGATTCGGATCTCTTCAGCTGGTTTAACAAGACTTGGTGCTGGCTTGTTCCCCACTGTAGCTACTGTTCCTGTGTATTCTGGTAATTCATTCTTAGCGGCTTCTACCGCATTGACGCCACCTGTGTATTCTGGGACTTCGTTCTTAACTGCCTCTACTGCATTGACGCCACCTACAAATTCTGGGACTTCTACTACTGGAGCTGGTTCGTCACCTACTGTGCCGATTGCTTCTGTGTATTCTGGCAACTCATTCTTAGCAGCCTCCACTGCATTGACGCCGCCCTTGAATTCTGGCACTTCTACTACTGGAGCTGGAGCGTCGCCTACTGTGCCAATTGCATCTGTGTATTCTGGCAACTCATCATGCTTAGCGGCTTCTACTGCATTAACACCGCCCTCAAATTCTGGGACTTCTACCACTGGAGCTGGATCGTCGCCTGCTGTCCCGATTGCTTCTGTGTATTCTGGTAATTCATGCTTAGTAGCCTCTACTGCATTGACTCCGCCCTCAAATTCTGGGACTTCTACTACTGGAGCTGGTTCGTCACCTACTGTGCCGATTGCATCTGTGTACTCTGGCAATTCATTCTTAGCTGCTTCTACTGCATTGACTCCGCCCTTGAATTCTGGGACTTCTACCACTGGAGCTGGCTCATCACCCTTACTTGTAGTAATGGCTGGTTTGACCTTGACTTCAACAACTCGATCTTGCGCCTCAGTCGTATCTGTATGAACAGTGGTACGGTTAGAACCTAGAACCTCAACATAATCAACTCTTTCACCCTTCTTACCTTCTGAGATTACACGACGTTCATCTTGAGCTAAGTCATTGTTTTCACGAATAATTTCCTTAAATGGAATTTCAGTCTTGACAACTTCTAAACTTGGTCGTTCGAGAACAGGACTTTGGTCGCCTTCTTCAGGAACAATACGGTGACTAGGTTTGAAGTGAATACGATATTCCTTGACAAGACTACCATCCTTAGCAAGAAGACGAACAAGGCTAGGAAGGTTATCCTGACTAGACTCAACAACCGTTGTCACACTGTGACCACTTGCTTGAGCAGTCACCTGTGGTTTAGTGCCATTTAAGCTCACTGTATAATCTGAAACCTCAGGATCAAAGTTTTCTAATGCTTTTCCAGCAACCGAAATGGATACTGAAGGAGTTTCCTCATCTCTTGCTTTAGCAGGAGAGTAAGCACTAAACTCGACCATTGCTAGACCATTAGTTGTCGATTTACGAGTCATACGTGCTCGAATGGCTGTTGTCTGAATCGGATCAAAGGTAAATTCGATTGGCTTACCAGCTACGATGTCGCCAGATGCCTTATAAGGAATTTCTTGCCAGTTTTCTGCCTTGTTAAATGGATGATCCGCATTTTCTTCATAACGAGAAATAGTACTTGGTTCTGTATAGGCAGGCCCAACATATCTTTCCAGTACCATTTTTGCTGGTGCGTCTGTTCCACTGTCTTTAAAGAACTGAATAGCTACTTTTCCAACAGACTGAGGTGTAATCTGACCATTCTTCTTAAAGAGAATTCCCACAGATGTTTCTTGGTCTTTCGGAGTTCGAGACCAGTTAGTCCAACGTCCATCCTCGTTAAAGTGACCATCGTTGATATAGAAAATCTTATCCCGAGAAGCTGCTTGTGTATCATTTGTAGTAGACGCAAAGGCTTTAGAATCTGTCGCATTATTGCTTGCATTCTCAGAGATAACTTGATTACCTTTTGTAACAACTGTCACTTGCATCTTAGTTGTCAGGTCTGTTCCTAGGATATGACCAAGCACTTCAAAGGTACCTTCCTGGTCTGTCGCATGTTCAGCCACTGCATCCCATTCAACGGCTAGTTTATCTGTTTTCCAATCTGTTTCTGATGGATAGTAGACTGTCGCTTGTGTAGGTAATTGAAGTTTATCACCAACACTTACTGTCATGGCACCATTCTCTGCAACTACTGGTCCTGTAGATTCTTTTTCACCATCACGGAAGATGCGATATTCATTTAGAACTGTTCCATCCTCAGCTTTCAAGATAAGACGTGTCGCGCCTTTTTCACTTGTTGCAGGGACAACTGTCACTAAGCCATTGTTACTAGCTGTTGCAGTAATCTCTTTGCTAGCTTGAGGAATATGGTAGTCTGTCTTAGATGGATTGAAATGTTCAAGTTTCTTGCCATCTACTTGGATAGAAATTTCTGAGCTGGTAGCACTTGGAACTTTACTTCCTAAAATAGTGATTTCTGTCAAACCAACACCAGCAGTTCCATCTGCTTTCTTCATACGCATACGAACAGCATAAGTTTCAACCTTATCAAATGTAAAGTGGTTGGTTTGACCTGCAGATAATTGTCCTGGAGCTTTGAGATGTTCAACCTCTTTCCAGTTGGCAGCATTGTTGAATGGATGGTTGGTATCACGCTGAGCATTATTGACATCGTTTGGAAGATCTGGAACTTCTTGACCGACATAGTATTCAATAACATATTCTTTTGGAAGTCCGATTGCACCATCTGTGTAGAAATCAACTGATAGATTGTCTACAAAACGTTTTGTCAAATCACCAGAATTACCAAACAAGATAGATGCCCAGTCATTATCAGTATTTGTTCTCCAAGTTGTCCATCTGTTCTTGACATCTGTATTGGCTCTTGAAACTGTCAAGTCGTTCAAAGTATTAGCCGAATCATCACCACCCGTATTGGATACAATAGCAGCTGGCAATTGAGAACCAGTCCACTGTTTAGAGATATTATTTCCAGCAACAACTTGACTAGAAACACGGACATGGGCCTTGGTAGTCAGATGGCTACCCACTAATTGACCCTTGATTTCATAGATACCTTCAGTCTGACTAAAGTTCTCAGGAACCTTGTCCCAAAGGACATCTTTATAGACAGTTGTTCCATTAGAATGATAAGCACGAACACTAGCAGGTAATTGAACAGTTTCACCCTTAGGAAGAGTGAGGCTGATTTCTTCTGCAACCTGCAAACCTTCAACAGTCACATTGGCAAGAGCCTCAATATCTGTACCTTCTACATGACCTTTAAGGGTAAAGCTATGATAGTAACCAAGTTCTTTGGCATCTACCTTGTCCCAAGTTACAGCTACCTTACGAGGCAAGCCCTTATCAAATTCTGCTCCGATTTGATCAGGCAAATTCGGTTGCTGATTGATATCTGTAGAGATAGAAACAGGATGTAGCTTGACAATTTTCTTGTCTACTGTATTTTCTTTTATCACAAGTTCAGTTGCTACAGACTGAGTCTTATCAGTTTGATTGTCAATACGAGGAGTGAGGGTTACACTACCTTTCGTGTAAAGAAGCAAGTTCTGGCCGTTCACTTCAAGATGTCCACCATCAGCTGACTTAGCTTCCAAATGGATATCTGACGCTGAAAATTCAGTATGCGAACCATCCTCATAATGTCCAATGACATGATAAGGGAGAACTTGGTCTTCTGTTGCAGTCTCTTTACCTTCTACACTTACTTCCAAGCGTGTCAAGGCAGGGGCTTCCTTCACAAACTGAATCAAATATGTTTGAACCAAATCACCCCTTTGGTTACTCAAGAACACAGAAGCCTGATAATCATTAGCAGCCGAAGCCTGTTGAACTGTTACTTGGTAGCCAGTAGTTTGTGCACCAACACTTGGAATCTCAGCACTGTAAGGAAGGGTTACTCGGTAATAGGTCTTTCCAGTCTCAAAGTCTGCGAGAGTCTTGTCACCAACAGTGAGACCAGCAACAGTATTTTCTGTTTTCTGATCACTTGCGATAAAGGTTGCTGTCACCTCATAGTCATTACCTACTAATTTACCAGTTGCTTCTGTTCGTCCACCTTCTTTTTTCAAGGCATCAGGATCTTTCAAGGTCCATGAAACGACTTCCGCATCAACTAAGTTCCCGTCTGATAAAACAGCTGTAACAGTCTTATCCAAATCTTCTACGCTTGTACCAACAGGAACGGTTGCAACTTTAGGTAACCACTTATCAAGGGCAATAACTTTAACAAGGGCTTCAGCCTTGGATTCGATACCTTCCACACTACCTAGGACTTTTTTCGCACCAGCACTTGCACGGAGATTGTCTGGAATATCCCAAGTCACTGTTTTTTCTTCGACACTACCATCGCTATAAATAGCTGTCACAGTTTCTGGCAATTTAGGATTTTCACTGACATCAGTTCTTGCCTTAACTAGAGCATAGGCTACAAAGTGGCGATTTTCTTTCTTGCCTGAAACGGTTGTGACTGTTGCTTGATCAGAAGCTAAACCTGCAGAATCCGCATATAGGGTGAATTTCCCTTCTTTTTCAGTAGATTTTACAATGACAACACCTTTACCATTGAAGGCTTTTCTTTGCCATGTACCATCTTTCTGAGCTTTGTAGCGTTCACGACTAGCTTGTTCTCCATTGTCCACACCAACGATTTGCCCTTGCCCATGAAGATTGAAATGAACAAGATTATTTGCAGTTGGCACAACATTGCCATCTTCATCAACAATTTCATAATGGATGTAAGACAAATCTTTACCGTCTGCAGTAATAACATGTTCTTCCTTAGTGAGGCGAACTCTAGCAGGTTCTCCTGCTGTTGTTACACTGTCACGCGCAATTTCTTTACCATTTTCATCACGAGCAATAGCTGTTAAGGTACCTGGTTTATAGTCCACCAACCACTCAAGATACAATTCACTTGGTTTAGCTCCCTCGTGATACGGGCGACCATCTTCCGTTGTTTTCTTAACAAATTCTTTCTTACCAAGGGACTCATTGTTCAAGAACAATTCTACGCTGGCGGCATTTGAGAAGGTCCGTACAGGCACCTTGCCATTGACCAGCATATTACGTTCTTTAAGCGTTTCTTCAGTCCAATTCCAGTGAGGCATAATGCGAACAGTTGGTTTTTCTTTGGCACTATACCATTCACTACGGTAGAGATAGAAGTCATTCTTAGGCAAGCCTGCCGTATCAATGATACCAAAGTAAGAGCTTTTCACTGGTGTATTATCTTGATTATGCCATGGTGTAGGTTCACCGATATAGTCGAAACCAGTCCAGATGAACTGACCTGCATAGCCAGCACGATCACGGTCAAAAGTCCAAGATTCAGTAGCTGTTCTACCCCAGGCTACACGGTCATTACCATAGTCTGACTGTTCATAATGACGATTTGGACGATTGTCGTGCCAGAGTAAATGAGCAGGATCAAAATAAGAATCTCGAGTTCGAGTCGCTGAAGAGGTTTCAGAACCATAAATCAACCAATCTGGATGTTCCTTACGAACCGCATCATAATTCCGTTCCCCATAGTTCATACCAACAGCATCCATGATTGCTGCTAATTCTAAGAACAAGCCGCTTGACCTACGACTAAATTTATTTTCACCCATGGTCACATAGCGTTCTGTATCAATTGCTTTGATGATCGCTTTCAAACGCTTAGCTGTTTCTAAAGAGCGCTCACCGCCATCTGCTTCATCAACTTCATTACCGAGTGACCACATAACGATAGATGGATTATTTTTATCACGTTCGACCATGGTTCTGAGGTCAAAATCAGACCACTTCTCACCCTTCTTGGCTTCTGGGTGAGTTGCATCTTGGTCAAAGAAACGTCCATAGTCATACGTTTTCTTGCCACGATACCAAGTATCAAAGGCTTCTTCTTGAACCAAAAGTCCTAGATTTGCAGCAGCATCAAGCAACTGTGGACTTGCTGGATTGTGGGTTGTGCGGATAGAGTTAACTCCCATATCTTTCAGGAGTTTTAATTTACGATAGGTTGCCTTATAATTTTCTTCTGCTCCCAAGGCACCGTTATCATGGTGGATACTAACTCCATGGAATTTCATTCTCTCACCGTTCAAAGAGAATCCTTCTTTGGCTGTCCAGTTAAAATAACGATAACCAAAGGTATCTTCTGTCACATCAACTAGCTGACCTTCTTTATAAACCTTGGTTTTCAGGACATAGAGCTGAGGATGATAGCTTTTGGTTGTCCAGAGGGTTGGCTTATTAACCAAAATCGTTTGCTTAAAGTCAGCTGTCTCATTTCCTGCTAGGCTCTTAGTTACAGAACGAACCAAATCTGAAACAGCCTTACCTTCCTTAGTAAAAATCTGTTGCTCTACAAATACCTTGGCTAATGTCTTGGCAGTATTTTTGATCTTGCTTTGGATTTGTGTTTCAACGTTGCCATCTTTTTGTTCAGCTAGTTTTGGAGTTGTGATATGATTTCCATTTTCAGCAACTTGTACCTTATCACGATAGCTTAAAGTCACATCGCGATAGATACCACTTCCTGAGTACCAACGACTACTTGGTTGCTTATTGGTAACCTGAACTGCAATGGTATTTTCACTACCATCTTTATTTAAAAATTCAGTAATATCGTATGAAAAATGATTGTAACCACTTGGATAATGACCTACAAATTTACCATTTACATAGACCTTGGAGTCCATGTAGACACCATCAAAGTTGATCCGAACATCCTTATCCTTAGCAGCTTCGTCAACCGTGAAGGTCTTGCGATACCAGGCAGTACCCCCGTTTAATTGACCACCTTCATTTCGGGCAGGAGACTTGTGGTCAAAATCAAAATAGATACTCCAGTCATGAGGAAGGTTCAACTTAGACCAGTCATGAACATCCACATCTTTCTTAGAAAAATCACCTTGAGAATTTAATTTAAAATACCAGTCTTTGTTGAAATTTTGTTTTCTCTCTTCAAGGAGCTGATTTTCTTTTTCCTTCTCTTTTGTAGCTTGAGGTGATTCACTTGCAGAAGCTTTTTCTTCCTTGCTTTTATCATCCGTTACAGGTTTATTTTGATTAGGTGTATCAGTATGTTCTTCTCGAAATGCTGGCTTTTCAGCATTTGCTTCTGAAACTGTAGACTCTTTCCCCTCTACTTCAGCAGCAGGTTTTTCAGTTTTTTCAACTTTGTCTTCTTTAGGGCTGACTACTTCCGCTTCCTTTTCTTCCTTAGGACTTGTTGCCTCAGTCACCTTTTCTTCAGTTATTGGTTTTGCGGATTCAACAGTATCATTTTCTTTTTCAGTAGCGTTATCTTGTGGGCCATTTTGCTCAGCTTTTGCAATGGCTGCAGCAATATCATCTGGAAGCTTATCTAAAGGTTGAACTTGATGAATCGTTTCCTCACTGGGACTTGCTGTTTCGGTTTCAGCTGCTTGAGCCACCTGAAGACCAAATATACTAGCTCCAATCATAACTGAAGCCGCACCAATGGCAAATTTACGAATACTATAATGACACCGTCTTTCAAAAAATCTCTTATCCATTATTGTTCCTTTCCAATATTCTAGTAAGCGATTACATTTTACTCCAAAAAATAAACCTCCCTCTAGACGCTTACTTATTTTATCCATATAAATATTGATGCTTTTAATATATCAAAATAGTAGAGTTTTTTCAATAATTTGTAGAAGTTTTACTGTAATTTTATTAAAAGAAGTGAAAGAAAAAACAAGTTCATTTTTTAGAACTTGTTTCTTCACTATATAAAATCAATGCTTGTATTATCTATCCAAACTACGCAATGTCGCATGATAAGTCTGCTCCATCAGCATGGTAATGGTCATAGGTCCAACTCCACCAGGTACAGGTGTGATATGGCTAGCGATTGGCGCAACAGCATCATAGTCAACATCTCCACAGAGCTTGCCATTTTCATCTCGGTTCATCCCCACATCAATGACAACTGCTCCAGGTTTGACAAAGTCAGCAGTAACAAACTTAGCACGACCAATTGCTACGACAAGAATATCCGCCTTAGAAGCTACCTTGGCAAGATTATGTGTTCGTGAGTGGGTTAAGGTTACAGTTGCATTCTTAGCTAATAACAACTGGGCCATTGGTTTACCGACAATATTAGAACGACCAATGACGACTGCATTCTTACCTTCTAGTTCAATCCCATACTCATGAAACATTTCCATAATACCAGCTGGAGTTGAAGGGATCATAACTGGATGACCAGACCAAAGGCGCCCCATGTTGAGCGGATGAAAACCATCCACGTCCTTTTCTGGATCAATAGCCAATAAAACAGCTTCTTCATCGATGTGTTTTGGCAAGGGTAACTGGACCAAAATACCATGCCAAGCTGGATCGTGATTGTATTTGGCAATCAAGTCCAACAATTCCTCTTGGGTAATGGTTTCAGGAACTCGCACAACTTCACTTTGGAAACCTGCAGCTATCGCTGAACGTTCCTTGTTACGAACGTAAACCTGACTGGCTGGATTGTCCCCAACCAAAATAACCACCAAACCAGGCACCAAACCTGTCTCTTCCTTTAATTTAGCTGTCTTTTCAGCCAATTGTCCTTGTAGCTTGGCTGCTAAAGCCTTCCCATCAATAATCTGTGTCATGTGTTTTCTCTTTTCTAACAAATATCTTCTATTATATCAAAAAAATACTTGTCCCTCTAACACTTCTTACCTAAGTGACCTTATAGTCTGAAACTATAAGAAAAAGCCCACTTGGAGCTTTTCATGATATTCTTACAAAACCTTACTCAAGAAATCTTTGGTTCTTTGTTCTTGGGTTTGTTCAAAGACTTGCTCTGGAGTTCCATCTTCGACAACAACACCGTCAGCCATAAAGATGACGCGGTCTGCCACTTCACGCGCAAAACCCATCTCATGCGTTACGATAACCATGGTCATTCCTGACTTAGCAAGTTCTTGCATTACCGCTAGTACTTCCCCTACCATTTCTGGGTCTAGGGCAGAAGTCGGTTCATCAAAGAGTAGGACATCTGGTTCCATGGCAAGACCACGAGCAATAGCGATACGTTGTTGCTGCCCACCAGACAAACTTTGTGGATAAGCATCTGCCTTATCTGGTAAACCAACCTTTTCCAAGAGCTCATGCGCTCTCTTCTCAGCAACTTCCTTACTTTCCCCTTTTGTCTTGATAGGGGAAAGCGTGATGTTATCCTTCACTGTCATATTGGGGAAGAGATTGAACTGTTGGAAAACCATTCCCATCTTTTCACGCATGGCAAAGAGGTCGTTTTTCTTATCTGTAATGTCTACTCCTTCAAAGATAACCTTTCCTTTTGTCGCTTCTTCGAGGAGATTCATAGAGCGAAGGAGGGTTGACTTCCCGCTACCTGACGGTCCGATAATCACCACTACTTCTCCCTTTTTTATCTCCAGATCAATTCCTTTTAAAACTTCATTCTTTCCAAAGCTTTTATGAAGGTTTTCAATTTTAATTAGCGTTTCAGTCATTATTTTTTCTCTCCTTGTCCCATACGATTTTCAAAAGCTTTCAAGGCTAGTGTCAAGATAGAGGTCATAATCAAGTAGTAAAAGGCTGCAAATAAGAGTGGAGTTAAAGGCAAGTAGGTGGTTGTTGACACCGTAGTAGCTCCATTCCACAATTCCATGACACCGATTGCTGACAAGAGCGAACTATCCTTGATAATGGTAATAAACTCATTCCCCAAGGCTGGCAAGATATTCTTGATGGCCTGTGGCAAGATGACATAGCGCATGGCATTTTTAGGACGAATCCCTAGAGAGTAAGCCGCCTCTAATTGACCTTTAGGTACTGCATTGATACCAGCACGAACTGTTTCTGATACATAGGCACCACTATTCATAGAGATAATGATAATCCCTGGAATCAAACGTGAAAAATCAACTCCCAAAACACCAATCTGAATTGTCGGAGCATTGATGTGCATAAGAGCAAAAGCAATCATGATCTGTACCATCATAGGTGTTCCACGGAAAATCCAAATATAAACATTGGCAAGCCAAGCTAAGGGCTTCATTTTAGAACGTTGAGCAAAAGCCAAGACTATCCCTAAAATTGTCCCCAAAAAGACAACCAAAACAGAAATCAAGACCGTTACGAGAGCACCATAATTAAAATATGGCAGATATTTAGGTAAAAAAGAAAAATTCATAAATCCACTACTTTCTAATTTCTAACTTAAAACTTGTATGAGTATAACATGTTTTGAATAAAAATGCAATCTTTTTCCTTTTATTTTCAATAAAATTTCAAAGAAAACAGAAATAGCGAGAAATCTTAGTTTTTTCTAGTCAAGTGGATACTCTTTATGGTAAAATAGTAACGATAAGAAATGGAGGAGAATCAAAATGGAATCACATTTGGTTAGAATCATCAACCGCCTAGAAGCAATGACAAAAGATGGTGGTAACTTAAAACGTAACTTTGAGCGCGAGGGAGTTGTTGTAGCTGAAGTTGCTTTTAACCATGATGAAGAAAATGGCCCAATCTTTACACTTCGTGATGTTGAAGCTCGTGAAACATATACTTTTGACAGCATCGACTTGATTGCGATGGAAATTTACGAACTTCTATACTAATAATAGATATACAGAGGTTGGGACAAAAGATCCCGACCTCACTTTTTATTAGCAATCAAACTTTGACGCGGTAGCTGATTGGACTTTTCGTTCGTCTTTTAGACTCCCAAAACTCCTAATCATCTTCGC
>NZ_KQ970819.1:0-9538 GCF_001579645.1 Streptococcus infantis | reverse complement strand
GCCTTTCACCAACGAGAATCCTTTTTGTATGACAAATAGGTTTTTTTCTTGCTATCAAGATTTTCTCACGATTAGCGCTCTTCTATTTATAGTGCTAGTATCCAATCTTTTTACTTGAATTGCCCAATAATCATGATATAATTAAATTATATACTTGTTTGACTATTTTTGACCTTTTAAATTTAGTCAAGACTAAGAAAGAAATGAGGTGGCGGTATGCTCTGTCAAAACTGTAAAATCAATGACTCAACGATTCATCTTTATACCAATCTCAATGGACAACAAAAGCAAATCGACCTTTGTCAAAATTGCTACAAAATTATCAAAACAGATCCTAACAATAGCTTATTCAAGGGCATTACAGATTTAAACAACCGTGATTTCGATCCCTTTGGAGACTTCTTTAACGATCTCAACAACTTTAGACCTTCTTCTAATAACAACAATATCCCCCCAACTCAGTCAGGGGGTGGATACGGTGGAAATGGTGGCTATGGTTCCCAAAATCGTGGTCCTGCCCAAACCCCACCACCAATCCAGGAAAAAGGACTCTTGGATGAATATGGTATCAATGTTACTGAGATTGCCCGTCGCGGAAATATTGACCCTGTAATTGGCCGTGACGAAGAGATAATCCGTGTCATTGAAATCCTCAACCGCAGAACAAAAAACAACCCTGTCCTCATCGGCGAGCCCGGTGTTGGTAAGACAGCTGTTGTCGAAGGTTTAGCTCAGAAAATTGTTGACGGTGATGTTCCCCATAAGCTTCAAGGCAAAGAAGTCATCCGCTTAGATGTCGTTAGCCTTGTTCAAGGAACAGGTATCCGAGGTCAGTTTGAAGAACGCATGCAAAAACTCATGGAAGAAATTCGTGAGCGCGAGGATGTTATTCTCTTCATTGACGAAATTCACGAAATCGTCGGTGCTGGTTCTGCTGGAGAAGGGAATATGGATGCAGGAAATATCCTAAAACCAGCTCTTGCTCGTGGCGAACTCCAATTAGTTGGTGCTACTACCCTCAATGAATACCGCATCATCGAAAAAGATGCTGCCCTTGAACGTCGTATGCAACCTGTTAAAGTTGACGAACCAACTGTTGAAGAAACCATCATTATCCTGAAAGGTATTCAAAAGAAATACGAAGATTACCACCACGTTCATTATACCGAGGGCGCTATCGAAGCAGCTGCTACTCTTTCTAACCGCTACATCCAAGACCGTTTCTTACCAGACAAGGCCATTGACCTCCTAGATGAAGCTGGTTCAAAAATGAACTTAACCTTGAATTTTGTAGATCCTAAGGTCATTGACCAACGCTTAATCGAAGCAGAGAATCTCAAGGCACAAGCAACCTGCGATGAAGATTTTGAAAAAGCAGCCTACTTCCGTGACCAGATTGCCAAATACAAGGAAATGCAAAAGACAAAGGTAACGGATCAGGATACCCCAATCATCAGCGAAAAGACGATTGAACACATCATCGAACAAAAGACTAATATCCCAGTTGGTGACCTTAAGGAAAAAGAACAGTCTCAACTCATCAACCTAGCAGATGACCTCAAGGCTCATGTTATTGGTCAAGATGATGCAGTTGATAAAATCGCTAAGGCTATCCGTCGTAACCGTGTTGGACTCGGTACTCCAAACCGTCCAATCGGTAGCTTCCTCTTTGTTGGTCCTACCGGTGTCGGTAAAACAGAACTTTCTAAACAGCTGGCCATCGAACTCTTTGGTTCTGCTGACAGCATGATTCGCTTTGACATGAGTGAATACATGGAAAAACACAGCGTGGCTAAACTCGTTGGTGCCCCTCCAGGATACGTAGGCTATGATGAAGCAGGTCAATTGACTGAAAAAGTTCGTCGTAACCCCTACTCACTGATCCTCTTGGATGAAGTTGAAAAAGCCCATCCAGATGTTATGCATATGTTCCTTCAAGTCTTGGATGATGGTCGTTTAACGGATGGTCAAGGTCGTACTGTTAGCTTTAAAGACGCCATCATTATCATGACCTCAAATGCAGGTACAGGTAAGGCAGAAGCTAGTGTTGGATTTGGTGCTGCTAGAGAAGGCCGTACTAACTCTGTTCTTGGAGAATTAGGCAACTTCTTTAGCCCAGAATTCATGAACCGTTTTGATGGCATTATCGAATTCAAGGCCCTCAGCAAGGAAAATCTCCTTCAAATCGTTGATCTCATGTTAGATGATGTCAATCAACGTCTCTCAAGCAATAACATCCATTTAGATGTAACAGATAAGGTTAAAGAAAAACTTGTAGACCTTGGTTATGATCCAAAAATGGGAGCTCGCCCACTCCGTCGTACCATTCAAGATCATATCGAAGATGCAATCACGGACTATTACCTTGAAAATCCAAGCGAGAAAAACCTCAAAGCCGTCATGACTAGCAATGGTAAAATCATGATTAAATCAAAAAATAAATTGGAAACAGTTGACTCAAATGACTAATTCCACATACTAAAAGAATGTTCTTACTTGACAGTAAGAGCATTCTTTAATATGATAGAAAGAAAGCGCACACATAAAGGAGAAATTTATGACAAATCCAACCTTTGGAGAAAAAAAAGAGGGTGTAACCTACAAAACTAGATATGGTGTTTATGCAGTCATCCCTGACTCAGCACATGAAAAGATTATCCTCGTTCAAGCTCCAAATGGTGCATGGTTCTTGCCTGGTGGCGAGATTGAAGCAGGCGAAGATCATTTTGAAGCTCTCAAACGAGAACTAATTGAAGAATTAGGTTTTACAGCTGAGATTGGCACTTATTATGGACAAGCAGATGAGTATTTCTATTCCAGCCATCGTGATACTTACTACTACAATCCAGCCTATCTCTACGAAGCTACTTCTTATCAAGAAATCCAAAAACCTTTGGAGGACTTCAATCATCTAGCTTGGTTCCCAATCGATGAAGCCATTGCTAACTTAAAGCGTGGCAGTCATAAATGGGCAATTGAAGCTTGGAAAAAACAGCATCAAGTTTAAATTAACTTTTCCAATTTTTCCAAAAAGTGCTATAATAGAAATAGAAACACAGGAGGAAAGCCTATGAAGCTCATCAACACTACTAATTCTCACTCAAACCTTGTTAAAAGCCAACTGGAGAGTACCGACGCTACACTCGTAGAAGTCTACTCTGCAGGCAACACTGATGTTATCTTTACTCAGGCACCGCTTCATTATGAAATCCTCATTTCCAATAAACATCGTGCTATCCGCGAACAAGAAATAGAAAAAATCCAAGAATTTTTCTTGAATCGCAAGATCGAAAAGCAAAATATCGATGAAGCTAATATCAAGACCCTCTACTCTGAAAAATTGATTGAAATCTCAATCCCAACAAAATAAAACTTAGCTATATTTGGACAACACTCTAAAAATTCTAACTTTTTAGAGTGTTCTTTGTCTGTCTAATCCTATATTCTAGAATCAGATTCAGTGTTACAGAAAGAGTTTTCTAACAATCTTTCAACTTACTAAGTTTGGCAATATTTTTGTAAAAACTCGGTTATTATAATTTACTAACAATAAAAAAGGAGCTCATAAATGGAGAACATAGTATACAGAAAAGCCAGGCTAGACGAATACCAAAAAATTGGAAAAGTAATAGCCGATAGCTTCTTTGACTATCCATTCTTAACTCTAATCATAGATGATCTCAAGAAACCTGAAAACTATCCTGCTTTCTTAGAACTCTTGGAAAGTCTCCTTACTCGCCTCTATATCAAAGAAGAGACCTGCTTAGTAGCTGAACAAGACGGAGAAATCCTAGCTGTCGCCTTATTACAACAAAATGATTTTTCCATCCTATCTTACTTGCTAAATGGTGTCATAAAACTGTTTCGCTACATTAGCCCACGAAATTTTTTGAAGTATCTTGATTTAGTAGACCGTTCCGAAGAACATTTGAAAAAATCTAATAGCTTTGACTGGTATTTGATGCTCCTTGCGGTCAATCCATCTGTTAAAGGACAAGGAGTGGGCAGTGCTTTTCTTAGAGACGCAGTTGAGCCCTATGTCAAATCCAAGGGCTGCAAGCGCTTAGGGCTCATTACCAGTACAGAAAAAAATGTTCCATTCTATAAAAAGAATGATTATGAATTGCTAGATTTTATGGAGTTAGAGTACGGGACTAAGTCTATTGGAAACTGGGCTTTTTTAAAGACTATCAATAAATAACTAAAAAAGGAGTTTAAATCAACTCCTTTTTACTTTATTTAACTGCTTCTTTCAAGGCATCAACCTTATCCAAGCGTTCCCATGGAAGATCGATATCTGTACGTCCCATGTGTCCATAAGCCGCTGTTTGACGGTAGATTGGACGTTTCAGATCAAGCATTTGGATGATTCCTGCTGGACGAAGGTCAAAGATTTGACGCGCTGCTTTTTCAAGCTTGCTTTCAGCTACTGTTCCAGTACCGAAGGTATCGATACGAACAGATACAGGTTGAGCTACACCAATGGCATAAGCCAATTGAACTTCTGCTTTCTTAGCGAGACCTGCAGCAACGATGTTTTTGGCAATGTAGCGAGCTGCATAAGAAGCTGAACGGTCAACCTTAGTCGCATCCTTACCAGAGAAGGCACCACCACCGTGACGTGAGTAACCACCATAAGTATCCACGATGATCTTACGACCAGTCAAACCTGAGTCTCCTTGAGGTCCTCCGATAACGAAACGACCGGTTGGATTGATGAAGAATTTAGTTTCATCGTCAAGATAAGAAGCTGGAATCACTTCTTTGATAACCTTGTTAATCACGTCCTCATGAATTTGTTCATTGCTAACTTCTGGATCGTGTTGAGTTGAAATAACAACTGTATCCACGCGCACTGGCTGGTCATTTTCATCATATTCAACAGTAACTTGAGATTTAGCATCTGGTCGAAGATAGCTAATTTCACCAGACTTACGAAGCTCTGCCAAACGACGAACCAACTTGTGGCTGAGTGAGATTGGAAGTGGCATGAGTTCTTCAGTTTCATTAACCGCAAAACCAAACATGAGACCTTGGTCTCCAGCTCCAATCAAATCAAGTGGATCTTGATCTGCGTTTCCACGAACTTCCAAGGCTTCATTAACACCTTGGGCGATATCTGGAGATTGCTCTACCAATGATGGATGAACTCCTACTGTTTCAGCTGAGAATCCATACTCAGTGTTGGTATAGCCAATCTCTGCAATCGTATCACGTACCACACGGTTAATATCTACATAGGCATTGGTTGAAATTTCACCAAAAACATGAACTGAACCAGTGTAAACAGCTGTTTCAGCAGCAACGTGGGCTTCTGGATCTTGCTCTAAAATAGCATCCAAGATAGCATCTGAAATTTGGTCTGCAATCTTATCTGGATGCCCCTCAGATACAGATTCAGACGTGAATAATTTACGTTCTGACATAAAAATGTCCCCCCTTAAAAAATATTCGTTATAGAGTTACAAAGTACTGGTAGAGGATCGATAAACGACCTTCACTACCACCTTATCGGGACCATATAACCTAACTATTATAACACGAATCTTTGAAAAATACTCGTATGATTACTATTTTTCTTAATCGGAAAATGTTTTCTAATCTTAACCAAATAAAAACTCTTAAAGTGGATAGGATTCCCAACTTCAAGAGATTTCTTAAAAACTAATTATTTTCTAGATAAAACTCAAAACGTTCTCCGACGTATTGGCTCTTTACATACTCGAAAGCTGTACCGTCATCAAAGTAAGAAACCTGAGTCAGTCCTAAAATAGCATGACCTTTTTCTACTTCTAGATAATGAGCAATCTTTTCCTTGGCTAAGCGAGCATAAATAGTCTGGTGAGATTTCCCAATTCGATAACCATGTTTCTGTAAGGTTTGAAAGAAGTGCTTGGTTACTTCTTCCTTCTTAAAATTTTTGATAAATTTCTCAGGAATAGATGCTACTTCGTAGACTACAGGAACTTGATCTGCATAACGAACACGTTCCATACGAATAATATTTTCAGTGGCCTTGATCCCTAATTTTTCAACTTCTTGCTCATTAGGAATAGTCCGACGATAGGAAATCAGATGACTCGATGGTGTTTTCCCCTGAGCCTTCACAATTTCCGTAAAACTGGTCGTTCCACGCATTTTTTCCTGAACACGAGTACTAGAAACAAAGGTCCCGCTACCCACACGACGCTCCAAAACTCCTTCCTCGACCAAAAGGGAGATGGCTTGACGCAGGGTCATACGGCTAACCTCAAATTCCTCAGCTAAGTCTCGCTCACTTGGAAGTCTTTCTCCAATTTTCCAATTTCCCTCATCAATACCTTTTTTGATTTGGTCGTGAATTTTCATATAAGCTGGTAACATGCTTGCTCACTTCTTTTCTTTATTTTTCCATTGTACCCTATCTCATGGGGAAAAGTCAAACTGCACTTGTTTGGTTGGTAATTCTGGGGCATTTATGATAGAATATTCAAGAAGATATTTCTTTTAAGAAAGGGAAAAGATGACCAACATTTCAACTGATTTGCAAGATGTCGAAAAGATCATCGTACTGGACTACGGTAGCCAGTATAACCAACTTATCTCACGTCGTATCCGTGAGATTGGTGTCTTTTCAGAACTAAAAAGTCACAAGATTTCGGCTGACGAAGTCCGTGCTATCAATCCTATCGGGATTGTACTTTCAGGTGGTCCAAACTCTGTTTACGAAGAAGGATCATTTGATATTGATCCAGAGATTTTTGAACTTGGAATTCCAATTTTAGGAATCTGCTACGGTATGCAGCTATTAACTCACAAGCTTGGAGGAAAGGTTGTTCCTGCAGGTGATGCTGGTAACCGTGAGTATGGACAATCCACTCTTACTCACACCGAGTCTGCTCTTTTTGCGGGTACTCCAGATGAGCAACTTGTCTTGATGAGCCACGGGGATGCTGTTACTGAAATTCCTGCTGATTTCATTCGTACTGGTACATCAGCTGACTGTCCTTATGCATCAATCGAAAATCCAGACAAGAAAATCTATGGTATCCAATTCCACCCAGAGGTTCGTCATTCAGTTCACGGCTATGATATCCTTCGTAACTTTGCCTTGAATATCTGTGGTGCCAAAGGTGACTGGACTATGGATAACTTTATCGAGATGCAAATCAAACAAATCCGTGAAAAGGTTGGAGACAAACGTGTTCTCCTTGGTCTTTCAGGTGGTGTTGACTCTTCTGTTGTTGGGGTTCTCCTCCAAAAAGCCATCGGCGATCAATTGATCTGTATCTTTGTAGACCACGGTCTTCTTCGTAAAGGAGAAGCTGACCAAGTTATGGATATGCTTGGTGGTAAGTTTGGTTTGAACATTGTCAAAGCAGATGCTGCTAAACGTTTCTTGGATAAACTTGCTGGTGTATCTGATCCTGAACAAAAACGTAAGATTATCGGTAACGAGTTTGTCTATGTCTTTGATGACGAAGCAAGCAAACTAAAAGATGTGAAATTCCTTGCGCAAGGAACTCTTTATACAGACGTCATCGAGTCAGGTACGGATACTGCTCAAACTATTAAATCTCACCACAACGTTGGTGGACTTCCAGAAGACATGCAGTTTGAACTCATCGAACCACTCAACACTCTTTACAAGGATGAGGTTCGTGCCCTTGGTACTGAACTTGGTATGCCAGACCACATCGTGTGGCGCCAACCATTCCCAGGACCAGGTCTTGCTATCCGTGTTATGGGTGAAATCACTGAAGAAAAACTTGAAACTGTTCGTGAATCAGACGCAATCCTTCGTGAAGAAATCGCTAAAGCAGGTCTCGACCGCGACATTTGGCAATACTTCACTGTTAACACTGGCGTTCGTTCCGTAGGTGTTATGGGTGATGGCCGTACTTACGACTATACTATCGCTATCCGTGCCATCACTTCTATCGATGGAATGACAGCTGACTTCGCTAAGATTCCATGGGAAGTTCTCCAAAAAATCTCAGTCCGTATCGTAAACGAAGTTGACCACGTTAACCGTATCGTCTACGATATTACAAGTAAACCACCTGCAACTGTTGAGTGGGAATAGAGTAAATAAGTTAAAAAAAGCCTAGAAATCAATATTGAACTGCACCCCCAAAGTTAGACAGAAAAAATCTAACTTTGGGGGTATTTTATTATGAAATTAACTTATGAGGATAAAGTTCAGATCTATTCACTTAGGAATCAAGGTCATAGCTTCAAGGAGCTTTCAAAAAGATTTGATGTAGATTTTTCTGGGCTAAAGTACATGGTGAAATTAATTGACCGTTATGGAATAGAGATTGTCAAGAAAGGTAAGAATTGTTATTATTCTCCAGAACTAAAACAAGAAATGATTGATAAAGTCTTACTTGAAGGTCGTTCACGTAGAAGTGTCAGCCTTGATTATGCTCTCCCAAACCAAGGAATGCTTTCAAATTGGCTGGCACAATACAAGAAAAACGGGTATACTATTGTTGAGAAAACAAGAGGGAGACCATCTAAAATGGGACGTAAACCGAAGAAAAAGCCTGAGGAATTGACAGAGTTAGAGCGTCTACAAGAAGAGCTGCAATACCTAAGAGCGGAGAATGCCATTCTAAAAAAGTTGAGAGAACTCCGATTGAAGGAGGAAAAAGAGAAAGAAGAAAGACGGAAATTGTTCGAGAATTAATCGCTGATTTTTCGTTAGATATTCTTCTAAAAGCCATTAAACTCGCTCGTTCTACCTACTACTATCACTTGAAACAGCTAAACAAACCAGATAAGGACCAAGAGCTTAAAGATGAAATTCAATCCATTTTTACCGAACACAAGGGAAATTATGGTTATCGTCGGATTCATTTAGAACTAAGAAATCGTGGTTATCTGGTCAATCATAAAAGAGTTCAACGCTTGATGAAAGTACTCAATTTACAAGCTAAAATGCGACAGAGACGCAAGTATTCTTCTCATAAAGGAGACGTTGGCAAGAAAGCAGATAACCTCATTCAACGTCAATTTGAAGGCTCTAAACCAATGGAAAAGTGCTACACAGATGTGACAGAGTTTGCCATTCCATCAAGCAGTCAAAAGCTCTATTTATCGCCAGTTTTAGATGGCTTTAATAGCGAAATTATCGCCTATAATCTTTCTAGGTCACCGAACTTAGCACAAGTAAAGACGATGTTAGAACAAGCCTTCTCAGAGGAATACTACGAGAATACTATTCTCCATAGTGACCAGGGCTGGCAATACCAACACAATTCTTATCATCAGTTCTTAGAGAGTAGGGGGATTCAGACATCCATGTCACGTAAGGGTAACAGCACAGACAATGGCATGATGGAATCTTTCTTTGGCATTTTGAAATCCGAAATGTTTTATGGCTATGAGAAGACCTTCAAATCACTTAACCAATTGGAACAGGCTATTGTAGACTATATTGATTATTACAACAACAAACGAATTAAGGTAAAACTAAAAGGACTTAGTCCTGTGCAGTACAGAACTAAATCCTTTCAATAATTATTTGTCTAACTTTTTGGGGTCAGTACATTTT
>NZ_KQ970818.1:886335-906059 GCF_001579645.1 Streptococcus infantis | reverse complement strand
AAAACAAGGGATTTTTCTTTTTTCTACTAGCATTTTTTGATATAATGGTTTTATGTTATATTCAGAAAAAGAATCACTTTATCAAACAATAAATGAACAGCTCTCTTATCTTTTAGAAGGAGAGCCCAATGTGTTGGCTAATCTATCAAATGCCAGTGCTCTGCTAAAAACAAGTTTTCCCAATACTGTTTTTGCAGGTTTCTATCTATTTGATGGGAATGAACTGATCTTGGGACCCTTTCAAGGTGGAGTTTCATGTGTACGAATCGCTCTTGGAAAAGGTGTTTGTGGAGAGTCTGCAGCTAGTCGTCAAACAGTGATTGTTGGTGATGTTAAAACCTATCCAAACTATATTTCTTGTGATAGTAGTGCTCGTAGTGAAATTGTTGTGCCGATGGTTAAAGAGGGACGTCTTCTGGGCGTTCTAGATTTAGATTCATCTCTTGTTGATGATTATGATGACTTGGATCTGAAATATCTAGAAGAGTTTGTTGCTATTTTGTTAGAGAAAACCGAATGGATTTTTTCAATGTTTGAGGAGAAAGCGTAATGTATCAGGCCCTTTATCGAAAATATAGAAGTCAAACATTTTCACAGTTAGTAGGTCAGGAAATTGTTGCAAAAACTCTGAAACAAGCCGTAGAGCAGGAAAAGATTAGCCATGCCTATCTATTTTCAGGGCCTCGTGGAACTGGAAAAACCAGTGTAGCCAAAATTTTTGCCAAGGCTATGAACTGCCCTAATCAAGAGGGAGGAGAACCTTGCAATAACTGTTATATCTGTCAAGCTGTAACAGACGGTAGCTTGGAAGACGTTATCGAAATGGACGCGGCCTCTAACAATGGAGTGGATGAAATTCGTGATATCCGCGATAAATCAACCTATGCTCCAAGTATAGCTCAGTATAAGGTCTATATCATTGATGAGGTTCATATGCTTTCAACAGGAGCCTTCAATGCCCTTTTGAAAACTCTTGAAGAACCAACTCCTAATGTTGTTTTTATCCTAGCAACAACAGAGCTTCATAAGATTCCTGCAACTATTTTGTCTCGTGTTCAACGCTTCGAGTTCAAATCTATTAGAACTCAGGATATTCGAGATCATATCTTCCATATTTTAGAAAAGGAAGGGATTACCTATGAAACTGAAGCTGTTGAGATTATCGCTCGTAGAGCAGAAGGTGGTATGCGGGATGCTTTGTCCATTTTAGACCAAGCATTGAGCTTGACTCAAGATGCTAGATTAACAACAGTTGTTTCTGAGGAAATTACCGGGACTATTAGTCTAAGTGCTTTGGATAATTATGTAGCTACCTTGGCACAAAAAGATGTGACTCGTGCTTTGGAAAATCTTAATTTGATTTTTGATAACGGAAAAAGCATGACACGATTTGTAACAGATTTGTTGCAGTATCTTCGGGATATTTTGATTGTCCAAACTGGTGGGGAGGATACTCACCATAGTGATCTCTTTAAGGATAACCTAGGTCTTTCACAGGCTGTTTTGTTTGAAATGATTGGAATTGCGACAAGTAGTTTAGCTGATATCAAGGCTAGCCTACAACCTAAGATTTATGCTGAAATGATGACCATTCGTTTGGCAGAGATAGATTCAAAACCAACATTATCAGATGATACAAGTGGAGAATTAGCCTCACTTAGAGAAGAAGTTGCACGATTGAAACAGGCCCTAGCAAATGTTAACATGAGTCCTAAGCAGACTACACCAACACCGAGTCGTCCAGTTAACAGCAAGTCAATTTATCGCGTAGATCGCAATAAGGTTCAGTCTATTCTTCAAGAAGCTGTTGAAAATCCTGATTTAGCCCGTCAAAATTTAATCCGTCTTCAAAATGCTTGGGGAGAAGTTATTGAAAGCTTGTCAGGTCCAGATAAGGCGCTTTTAGTTGGTTCTCAACCTGTTGCGGCTAATGAGCACCATGCCATTCTTGCATTTGAATCTAACTTTAATGCTGGGCAGACCATGAAGCGTGATAATCTCAACACCATGTTTGGCAATATCCTCAGTCAAGCAGCGGGATTTTCACCAGAGATTCTTGCTATTTCCATGGAAGAGTGGAAAGAAGTCAGAGCTGATTTCTCAGCGAAGGCTAAATCGTCTCAAGGTCAACCGGTTAAGGAAGAAGTTGAAGAATCTGTCCTTCCTCAAGGATTTGAATTTCTAGCAGATAAAGTGACCATAGCAGAAGATTAAAAGGATTTTGTAACATAATACGATGAACAGACAACAATTTATAATTATGGCCTTATTTACTGCTGCCGAGACTTATTTCTTTAATGAATCCATCATGGAGCAACGGTATATCGTGGCCTTGCTTTGGGCTATTTTAATCCTAAGAAATTTTAGAGTCAGCTATATTATGGGTAAAATTGTGAACGCTATAGATGACCATTTTCGTGGAAAGAAGTAACCCTCAGCTTCTAGACAAAATTAAAGCCTTTTAGGCTTTTTTTTGTTATACTATTAAAGTATATTTATTGATATTTTATCGTTTTTTACTAGAAAACTAAGGACAATTTTCTAGCGAAAATGATAAAACGGATTGAAAAGAAAGGAATTATCATGTCAGTATTAGAGATCAAAGATCTTCACGTTGAAATCGAAGGAAAAGAAATTTTAAAAGGGGTTAACCTGACTCTTAAAACAGGAGAAATTGCCGCTATCATGGGCCCAAATGGTACTGGTAAGTCTACTCTTTCAGCTGCTATTATGGGAAACCCAAACTATGAAGTCACTAAAGGTGAAGTCTTGTTTGACGGTGTAAATATCCTTGAGTTGGAAGTGGATGAGCGTGCACGTATGGGACTTTTCCTAGCTATGCAATACCCATCAGAAATTCCAGGAATTACCAATGCAGAATTCCTTCGTGCAGCTATGAATGCTGGTAAAGAAGATGATGAGAAGATTTCAGTGCGTGAGTTTATCACTAAGCTAGACGAAAAAATGGAATTGCTCAACATGAAAGAAGAAATGGCAGAGCGTTACCTCAATGAAGGTTTCTCTGGTGGTGAGAAAAAACGCAATGAAATTCTTCAACTCTTGATGTTGGAACCAACTTTCGCACTTCTTGATGAGATTGACTCAGGTCTTGATATTGACGCTCTTAAAGTAGTATCTAAAGGGGTTAATGCTATGCGTGGTGAAGGCTTTGGTGCTATGATTATTACTCATTACCAACGTCTCTTGAACTACATTACGCCAGACGTGGTACACGTTATGATGGAAGGTCGTGTTGTTCTTTCTGGTGGTCCAGAATTGGCTGCACGTTTGGAACGTGAAGGATACGCAAAATTAGCTGAAGAACTTGGCTATGACTACAAGGAAGAATTGTAATTCCCTCGTATCTTTTAGGAGAAGTAAATGACTAAAGAAACTATTAAACTTTTTTCAGAAATGCACGCTGAACCAAGCTGGTTGGCTGACCTCCGTCAAAAAGCTTTTGACAAGATTGAAAGTTTAGAATTACCAGTTATTGAGCGTGTCAAATTTCACCGTTGGAATCTGGGTGATGGAACTATTACAGAAAGTGAACCGTCAGCAAATGTACCTGACTTCACTGCTCTAGACAATCACTTGAAGTTGGTGCAAGTAGGAACCCAGACTGTTTTTGAACAAACTCCAGTTGAGTTGGCTGAACAAGGAGTGGTCTTTACAGACTTCCACTCAGCTTTAGAAGAAATTCCAGAACTTATAGAAGAATTTTTCATGTCATCAGTGAAATACGATGATGATAAGTTGGCAGCCTACCATACAGCATATTTTAACAGTGGTGCTGTTCTCTACATTCCTGATAATGTTGAGATTGCTGAACCAATCGAAGGAATTTTCTACCAAGATAGTGATAGTGATGTGCCATTTAACAAGCATATTTTGATCATTGCTGGTAAAAATTCTAAAATTAGCTATCTTGAACGTCTAGAGTCACGTGGGGGAGCTAGTGCTAAGGCAACTGCCAATATCACAGTTGAAGTGATTGCACGTTCAGGTGCGCAAGTGAAATTTGCGGCTATCGACCGTCTAGGCGAAAATGTCACTGCCTACATTAGCCGTCGTGGTAAATTAGGCAACGATGCAAGCATTGACTGGGCAATTGGTGTCATGAACGAAGGAAACGTGGTTGCTGACTTTGATAGTGACTTACTTGGGAATGGTAGCCATGCAGACCTCAAGGTCGTAGCACTTTCAAGTGGCCGTCAGGTACAGGGAATTGATACTCGAGTAACTAACTATGGTTGCAACTCTATCGGTAATATCCTCCAACATGGTGTTATTCTTGAAAAAGCAACTTTGACCTTCAATGGTATTGGCCACATTATTAAGGGTGCTAAGGGAGCAGATGCCCAACAAGAAAGCCGTGTTCTTATGCTTTCTGACCAAGCGCGTTCCGATGCCAACCCAATTCTTTTAATTGATGAAAATGATGTCACTGCAGGTCACGCGGCTTCTATTGGTCAAGTTGATCCAGAAGACATGTACTACCTCATGAGCCGAGGACTGGACAAGGCAACTGCAGAACGTTTGGTTGTTCGTGGTTTCCTTGGATCCGTTATCGTTGAGATCCCTGTCAAGGAAGTTCGTGATGAAATGATTGCGACAATCGAAGAAAAATTGTCAAAACGCTAAGGGGAGGCCTATGTTAGATGTAGAAGTGATTCGCAAGGATTTTCCAATTTTAGACCAAATCGTCAATGATGAACCTTTGGTCTATTTGGACAACGCTGCGACAACACAAAAACCACTAGCAGTTCTGGAAACGATTAATCGCTACTATGAACGGGATAATGCCAATGTTCACCGTGGAGTTCATACCTTGGCGGAACGGGCTACAGCTTCCTATGAAGCTGCTCGTGAAACTATTCGGAAGTTCATCAATGCACCTTCAACAAAGGAAGTGCTCTTTACCAGAGGAACGACTACTAGTCTTAATTGGGTAGCACGTTATGCTGAAGAAATCTTGACTGAGGGTGACCAGGTCTTGATTTCTATCATGGAACACCATTCCAATATCATTCCTTGGCAAGAAGCCTGCCGCAAGACTGGGGCTGAGCTTGTCTATGTCTATCTCAAGGATGGGGCTCTAGATATGGATGATTTGCGTTCTAAATTGACCGCTAAGGTTAAGTTTGTTTCGCTAGCTCACGCCTCAAATGTTCTTGGTGTGGTCAATCCTATCAAAGAAATCACTCAATTGGCTCATCAAGTTGGAGCCATTATGGTGGTGGATGGCGCTCAGTCTACACCTCATATGAAGATTGATGTTCAGGACTTAGATGTAGACTTCTTTGCTTTTTCAGGTCACAAGATGGCTGGTCCGACTGGTATCGGTGTTCTTTACGGCAAAGAAAAGTATCTAGAGCAAATGTCACCAGTAGAATTTGGCGGTGAAATGATTGATTTCGTTTATGAGCAGTCTGCTAGCTGGAAGGAATTGCCTTGGAAATTCGAGGCTGGAACTCCTAACATGGCAGGTGCTATCGGACTTGCTGCTGCAGTGGATTATTTAGAAAACATTGGCATGGATGCCATTGAAGCCCACGAACAGGAATTGATTGCATATGTCTTTCCAAAATTACAAGCAATTGAAGGATTGACCATATACGGTTCGCAAGATTTGGCTCAACGTTCAGGTGTCATTGCCTTTAACCTAGAGGATATCCATCCTCACGACCTTGCGACTGCTTTGGATTATGAAGGTGTTGCAGTTCGTGCAGGTCACCATTGTGCGCAACCCTTGCTCCAGTATTTGGATGTCCCAGCAACAGCTCGTGCAAGTTTTTATATCTACAATACCAAGGCAGATTGCGACAAGCTAGTCGATGCTTTACAAAAGACAAAGGAGTTTTTCAATGGCACTTTCTAAACTAGATAGCCTCTATATGGCAGTGGTAGCAGACCATTCGAAAAATCCTCATCACCAAGGAAAGTTGGAAGACGCTGAGCAAATCAGTCTCAACAATCCAACCTGTGGAGATGTCATCAATCTCTCTGTCAAGTTTGATGCAGAGGATCGTTTAGAAAATATCGCTTTTCTAAATTCAGGCTGTACCATCTCAACTGCCTCTGCAAGTATGATGACAGATGCCGTTTTAGGAAAAACCAAACAAGAAATCTTAGAACTTGCGACTATCTTTTCTGAAATGGTCCAAGGACAAAAAGATGAGCGTCAAGACGAGCTTGGAGACGCAGCTTTCTTATCAGGTGTTGCTAAGTTCCCTCAACGGATCAAGTGCGCAACCCTCGCTTGGAACGCCCTTAAGAAAACAATAGAAAATCAAGAAAACAAATAAGACAAGTTTCTTTTGTCTTATGAATCGTTAGAATTAAAGAATGAAAGAAAGGATATTATGGCTGAAGAAAGAGTAGAACCAAAACCAATTGACCTTGGTGAATATAAATTTGGTTTCCATGACGATGTAGAACCTGTCCTATCGACAGGAAAAGGATTGAATGAAGATGTCATTCGTGAACTATCAGCTGCCAAGGGAGAACCTGAGTGGATGTTAGAATTCCGTTTGAAGTCTTATGAAACCTTCAAAAAAATGCCCATGCAAACTTGGGGAGCAGACTTGTCAGAGATTGACTTTGATGACTTGATCTATTACCAAAAACCATCTGATAAACCAGCCCGTTCTTGGGATGAAGTTCCTGAAAAGATTAAAGAAACCTTTGAACGTATCGGGATTCCGGAAGCTGAGCGTGCTTATCTAGCAGGTGCCTCTGCCCAGTATGAGTCAGAAGTAGTTTACCATAACATGAAGGAAGAATTTGAGAAGTTAGGAATTATCTTTACAGATACAGATTCTGCCCTCAAAGAATACCCAGACTTGTTTAAACAATACTTTGCGAAGTTGGTTCCGCCGACAGATAACAAGTTGGCAGCCCTCAACTCAGCAGTGTGGTCAGGTGGAACCTTTATCTACGTACCAAAAGGTATCAAGGTTGATATTCCACTTCAAACTTACTTCCGTATCAACAACGAAAATACTGGTCAGTTTGAACGTACCTTAATTATCGTTGATGAGGGAGCAAGTGTCCACTACGTTGAAGGATGTACAGCACCAACTTATTCAAGCAACAGCCTGCATGCTGCTATTGTCGAAATCTTTGCTTTGGATGGAGCTTACATGCGTTATACAACCATCCAAAACTGGTCTGATAACGTCTATAACTTGGTAACAAAACGTGCTAAAGCTTTGAAAGATGCGACAGTTGAGTGGATTGATGGGAACTTGGGTGCCAAAACAACTATGAAATATCCATCTGTTTACCTTGATGGAGAAGGGGCGCGTGGAACCATGCTTTCTATTGCCTTTGCTAATGCAGGGCAACATCAGGATACTGGTGCCAAGATGATCCACAACGCTCCACATACCAGTTCGTCTATCGTGTCTAAGTCTATTGCAAAAGGTGGAGGTAAGGTAGACTACCGTGGACAAGTAACCTTTAATAAAAACTCTAAGAAATCTGTTTCTCACATCGAGTGTGACACCATTATCATGGATGACTTGTCAGCATCAGATACTATTCCGTTTAATGAAATCCACAACTCGCAAGTAGCTTTGGAACACGAAGCTAAGGTTTCTAAGATTTCAGAAGAACAATTGTATTACCTCATGAGTCGTGGATTGTCAGAATCCGAGGCAACAGAGATGATTGTCATGGGATTTGTGGAGCCCTTCACCAAAGAACTTCCAATGGAATATGCAGTTGAGCTGAACCGCTTGATTAGCTACGAAATGGAAGGATCAGTTGGATAATTTTTATAAAGAAAAACTGAGGCTGGGACAAAAGTCCTAGCCTCTTAATTGGCTTTGGATTGTCGAGCAAGACGCAGTGGTTGAGTGGGCTCTACTACGCTTATTTCATCAGCTTTTACATCCTTACTCAACTGTGCGGAGGTGGGACGACGAAATCGTATTCTAACGAATTACCGATTTCTGTCCCACTCTCAGTTTTTTTGGTTTATGAGGCTAATAAATATTCACAAAAATCCTTATATATGATAAAATAATACAATCTTATAAATTTGGAGATGAATTATGAATATTTTTAGAACCAAGGACGTTAGTCTAGGTAAAACAGAAATGCATCGTCATTTAAAACTATGGGATTTAATTCTTTTGGGAATTGGTGCTATGGTGGGAACTGGTATTTTCACCATTACAGGAACAGCTGCAGCAACACTAGCAGGGCCTGCTCTTGTTGTATCTATCGTGATTTCTGCGATTTGTGTGTCCTTATCCGCCCTCTTTTTCGCAGAATTTGCCTCTCGTGTTCCTGCAACGGGTGGAGCATATAGTTATTTATATGCAATTTTGGGTGAATTTCCAGCTTGGATAGCTGGTTGGTTAACCATTATGGAATTTATGACAGCAGTTTCAGGTGTTGCCTCTGGTTGGGCAGCCTATTTTAAAGGTTTGCTAAGTCATTATGGAATTTCCTTGCCACAAGTCTTGAATGGAACTTTTAATCCTGAACATGGTACTTATATTGATTTTTTACCAATTTTAGTAATTCTACTTGTTACAGGTGTTGTACTTTTAAATTCGAAAGCAGCTCTTCGTTTTAATTCTATTCTTGTTGTTTTAAAATTTTCTGCTCTTGCCTTATTTATCCTGGTTGGTATTTGGTACATTAAACCTGAAAATTGGTCAGATTTTGCACCATTTGGTTTTGGTCAGATTTATGGAGGAAGCACTGGAATTATGGCAGGTGCTTCACTCATGTTCTTTGGATTCTTAGGTTTTGAGTCCATTTCTATGGCAGTTGATGAAATTCAAAGCCCACAAAAGAATATTCCACGTGGGATTGTTTTATCCTTAACCATTGTAACCATTCTGTATGCCTTGGTTACCTTGATATTGACAGGTATCGTTCACTATAGCAAGCTCAATGTTGATGATGCAGTGGCTTTTGCTCTTAGAAGTATTGGTATTGGTTGGGCAGCTAATTATGTTTCACTTGTTGCAATTTTTACCTTGATTACGGTATGTATTTCCATGACCTATGCCTTGTCACGAATGATTTATAGCTTGGCCCGAGATGGACTATTACCTCAAAGCTTCAAACAAGTAACCAAGACTAGTCGCGTTCCAAAGAATGCAACCATTTTGACAGGTGGAGTTTCAGCGATAGCAGCTGGGATCTTCCCTCTGGCAAGTATCGCAGCCTTTCTCAATATCTGTACTTTAGCCTATCTTATTCTCTTAGCCTATGGAATTATCAAATTGAGAAAAGATAAGGGTATGCCCAAAGAGGGAGAATTTAAAACTCCCCTGGTTCCTTTTTTACCAATCTTGTCTATTCTGATTTGCCTCTCATTCATGCTTCAGTATACCCTTGAAACATGGATGGCATTTGGCCTTGCTTTATTAATAGGAATTGTAATTTACTTTGTTTATGGATATAACCATTCGACTGTAGCTGAAAATGAATAAAGAAAAAATCTTGAATTGCCATGATTTAGAACGTAGATAACAGCCTATCTGTAATTGAAAAATTGTCCTTATAGGCTTATAGGATGGTTGGCTACCATATAGTGAAAACTCTTAGAAATGCTGAGAAAATGCTATTTTTAAGAGTTTTTTATTTTCCCTAATAAAAAAGATTGAAGAAAATTATCCAAAATGGACTTTTTCTTCAATCTGAACCTTGAATTCTAGTAATTTTTATAACTTTTCATTTACGAATTGAACAAATCGATTCCACCAAATCTTTAAGAAGAAAGCTTTTTCGACATTTTTTTCTGCGACCATCTCAAAACTAGGTTTGTCAGTTGTAATGTATCCTTGACCAACTAGATCCTTGTCTTCATAAGTCAAATGTCCAACAACAGTTCCTGCCTCTAGTGGAGCAGTGTGTTCAGTCGTGTCCGCTGTGTAAGTAATAGTTGATTGTGTACGACTACCCAGACGTTGTACTATTTTGATATCTTCTTTTGCGACAGCTGTAACTGTATCTTCCTTCCCATCTAATACAGGCGATTTACTATCTTCGTAACTTTCCCCTTGTTTGACGATTGTCTGAAGAGCAAAGTTTGATGAGATGTAATCTAAAATAGAAGAAGTAGCTGTAAAGCGTGCATATGGATTGGTATCTTGGTTGTCAGCGTTTAAGACAACTGTGATAATACGCATTCCTTTTTCTACAGTCGTACCTACAAAGGATGCTCCAGCTTTATCAGTCGTACCAGTTTTAAGTCCATCAACACCACCACGATAGGCAGGCATTCCCTCTAACATATAGTTGGTAGAATGAATGGTCATCCCTGCAAAAGTAGAAGAAGGTTTCTTTGTGATTTCTAAGACTTGAGGATACTTGAGGATGAGATTGCGAGCAACGACAGCAACATCATAAGCGCTCAATTTGTTTTCATCATCTTTTTTAGATCCTGGATAGATATTATTTCCAAGAGTTTCATTGTTGAGCCCTGTTGTGTTGACGAGTGTAGCATCTTGAATCCCCCATTCTTGTAGTTTGGCCTTCATCATATCTACAAAGTCCTTCTCAGAACCGGCAATTTTTTCAGCTAAAGCGATAGCAGCACTGTTAGCGCTAGATACCAAAGTCGCTTCTAGTAACTCTTCGACAGTGTAATTTCTAGCTTCCATAGGAACATTACTTGCCGCAGAATTAGTTGTCAACTGGTAGGGGTAATCAGAAATTTCTACAGGAGTAGAAAGAGAGATTTTCCCCTGTTCCAAGGCTTCGTAAACGAGATATACGGTAAGCAATTTGCTAATAGAAGCAATTTCAACAGGTTGAGTAGCATCCTTTTCGTATAATATCTTACCGCTATTAGCTTCAACAGCAATGGCATGTTTTGCTGCTACATCAAAATCCTGGGCAAAAACCGTAGTAGCGGAACCAAACGAAATAAGTGTTAATAGTGTTAAAAATAATTTCTTCATAGTAATTGTATTCTATCATAAAGACAAAAAATATTCTTGTTTTTATAATGTAGGTTATCAATCTTTTTTGAAATATGGTAAAATAGGGAAAAGAGGAGGTGGCCTATGTTTCGGAGAAACAAACTATTCTTCTGGACAACTGAAATTCTACTAATAACCTTAATTTTCTATCTATGGAAAGAAATGGGTGCTATTATTACACCCTTTGTCAGTGTTGCAAATACAATTATGATTCCTTTTTTATTGGGAGGATTTTTGTATTATCTAACCAACCCAATTGTTATCTTTTTAGAGAAGGAATGCAAAATCAATCGCATCATTGGGATTTTGTTAACCCTTTGTGCCTTAATTTGTGCAATCGTACTTAGTTTTGTCTATCTGCTACCGATTTTGATTAATCAGTTGAGTAGCCTAATCTACTCGAGTCAAAACATTTATGGTCGTCTTCAAGATTTAGTCATTGAGTTATCAAAACATCCAGCCCTGCAAAATCTAGATATTCAACAAACTATTCAACAACTAAATCTCTCATATGTTGATATTTTGCAAAATATCTTGAACAGTGTGACAAATAGTGTTGGCAGTGTTCTCTCTGCACTCGTAAGCACTGTATTGATTATCATCATGACACCAGTCTTCTTGATTTACTTCCTACTTGATGGACATAAATTTTTACCCATGCTAGAAAGAACTGTATTAAAACGAGATAAATTGAACATATCTGGTTTATTGACAAACCTAAATACAACTATTTCTCGTTACATTAGTGGAGTGTCTATAGATGCAGTTATTATTGGATGTTTAGCTTTTATCGGTTATAGTGTGATTGGTCTAAGATATGCCTTGGTCTTCGCCATTTTTTCTGGATTGGCTAATTTGATCCCGTATGTAGGACCAAGCATTGGCTTGATTCCAATGATCATCTCAAATCTCTTCACCGATCCTCATAAAATGATTATTGCTGTCATTTATATGTTGATTATTCAGCAAGTTGATGGAAATATTTTATATCCACGTATCGTGGGTGGAGTTATGAAGGTTCACCCGATTACTATTTTAGTCTTGCTTTTATTATCAAGTAATATTTACGGTGTGATTGGAATGATTGTTGCTGTCCCAACCTATTCCATTTTAAAAGAGATTGCTAAATTCTTAGCGCGACTGTATGAAAATCATAAGGAAGCACAAGAAGTTGAAAAACATTTATCAGAATAAAGATGTCGGGATAAAAGATCCCGACCTCGTTTTTTAATGATTGATATACCTTTGACTTGACAGTCAATTGAATTTTATATTGTTTTTTAAACTCTCTAATCTCTTATGATGAAACTATAATTTTTTCTATACAACTTTTTCTAAACTACTGAATTATTGAAGTCTCGTAGGCTAGGCATAGGAAATCCAGACATGCTGTATCGATTTCTGGTCGATTGCCTTTTGATAAAATAAGCCTATTTCTCGATATTTTTAACAAATTGGTAGAGGAAGTAGAGCGAGAATAAGAATAATTCACAAAAACTTTGTAAAACACTTGCAATTTAGCTGAAATTTGATAAAATATTAAGGAAAGTTAGACTGTATTGCCTACTGTCTATCTATAAAATATATTTTATTGGAGGCTTTTACTCAAATGGCAAAAGAAAAATACGATCGTAGTAAACCACACGTTAACATTGGTACTATCGGACACGTTGACCACGGTAAAACTACCCTAACTGCAGCTATCACAACTGTTTTGGCACGTCGCTTGCCTTCAGCAGTTAACCAACCTAAAGACTATGCGTCTATCGATGCTGCTCCAGAAGAACGCGAACGCGGTATCACTATCAACACTGCGCACGTTGAGTACGAAACTGAAAAACGTCACTATGCTCACATCGACGCTCCAGGACACGCGGACTACGTTAAAAACATGATCACTGGTGCCGCTCAAATGGACGGAGCTATCCTTGTAGTAGCTTCAACTGACGGACCAATGCCACAAACTCGTGAGCACATCCTTCTTTCACGTCAGGTTGGTGTTAAACACCTTATCGTCTTCATGAACAAGATCGACTTGGTTGACGACGAAGAATTGCTTGAATTGGTTGAAATGGAAATCCGTGACCTTCTTTCAGAATACGACTTCCCAGGTGACGATCTTCCAGTTATCCAAGGTTCAGCTCTTAAAGCTCTTGAAGGTGACTCTAAATACGAAGACATCATCATGGAATTGATGAACACTGTTGATGAGTACATTCCAGAACCAGAACGTGACACTGACAAACCATTGCTTCTTCCAGTCGAGGACGTATTCTCAATCACTGGACGTGGTACAGTTGCTTCAGGACGTATCGACCGTGGTACTGTTCGTGTCAACGATGAAATCGAAATTGTTGGTATCAAAGAAGAAACTTCAAAAGCAGTTGTTACTGGTGTTGAAATGTTCCGTAAACAACTTGACGAAGGTCTTGCAGGAGATAACGTAGGTGTCCTTCTTCGTGGTGTTCAACGTGACGAAATCGAACGTGGACAAGTTATCGCTAAACCAGGTTCAATCAACCCACACACTAAATTCAAAGGTGAAGTTTACATCCTTACTAAAGAAGAAGGTGGACGTCACACTCCATTCTTCAACAACTACCGCCCACAATTCTACTTCCGTACTACTGACGTTACAGGTTCAATCGAACTTCCAGCAGGTACTGAAATGGTAATGCCAGGTGATAACGTGACAATCGACGTTGAGTTGATCCACCCAATCGCCGTAGAACAAGGTACTACATTCTCTATCCGTGAGGGTGGACGTACTGTTGGTTCAGGTATGGTTACAGAAATCGAAGCTTAATTCGATTTAGTTCCCAGAAGAACAATTATTTAAGTCAGACATTAAAAGAATCTTGCTATGCAAGGTTCTTTTTTTGCGATCATAAGTGAGTGAGTTCCTTTTTTACAATTTCATAAAATCATGGTAAAATGGTTAAATATTAAATTTGGAGAAAAATATGAAGTACAAGCGTATCGTATTTAAAGTGGGAACTTCATCCCTGACACATAAGGATGGAAGTTTATCTCGCAGTAAAGTAAAAGCAATCACACAACAGCTTGCAATGCTGCATGAAGCAGGTCATGAGCTGATTTTGGTGTCTTCTGGGGCTGTTGCAGCAGGTTTTGGAGCCTTAGGATTTAAAAAACGACCGACCAAGATTGCGGATAAGCAAGCTTCAGCGGCGGTTGGTCAAGGATTGCTTCTGGAAGAATATACAACAAATTTGCTCTTAAGACAGATTGTTTCAGCGCAAATCTTGCTAACTCAGGATGATTTTGTCGATAAGCGACGTTATAAAAATGCCCATCAAGCTTTATCTGTTCTTCTCAATCGTGGCGCGATTCCTATTATCAATGAAAATGACAGTGTCGTTATTGATGAGCTCAAGGTCGGAGATAATGATACACTTAGTGCCCAGGTTGCAGCAATGGTGCAGGCAGATCTTTTGGTCCTCTTAACAGATGTAGACGGTCTTTATACTGGTAATCCTAACTCGGATCCAAGAGCTAAACGTCTGGAGAGAATTGAGACCATCAATCGTGAAATTATTGATATGGCTGGTGGATCAGGATCATCTAATGGAACTGGTGGAATGCTGACTAAGATAAAGGCAGCGACCATTGCGACAGAGTCAGGAGTACCGGTTTATATTTGTTCATCCTTGAAAGCTGATACTATGATAGAGGCGGCAGAGAAGACTTTGGATGGTTCTTTCTTTGTTGCACAAGAAAAGGGACTTCGTACCCAGAAACAATGGCTAGCCTTTTATGCCAAAAGTCAGGGAGCAATTTGGGTTGATAAAGGGGCGGCAGAAGCCCTCTCTCAACATGGAAAGAGTCTTCTTTTATCAGGGGTTGTAGATGTTGAGAGCAATTTTTCTTATGGTGATATTGTAACGGTATTTGATAAGGAAACTGGAAAATCACTTGGAAAAGGTAGAGTGCAACTAGGTGCATCGGGGCTCAAAGATGTCCTTCGTTCTCAAAAAGCCAAGGGAGTTCTGATTCATCGTGATGACTGGATTTCTATCACTCCTGAAATCCAACTACTCTTTACAGAATTTTAGAGGTAAACTATGGTAAGTACACAAGAACAATTTGAACTGGTACAGGCAGTTAAAAAAACCATCAATACTGCTAGTGAAACAGTAAAAAACCAAGCCTTGCTAGCTATGGCCGATCACTTATTGGCAGCTACTGAAGAGATTTTATCAGCTAATGTTCGTGATATGGAAGCAGCAAAGGGTAAAATATCAGATGTTATGCTCGATCGTCTTTATTTGGATGCAAGTCGTATCCAAGCGATGGCAACAGGCATTCGTGATGTGGTTGCTTTACCAGATCCAATCGGTGAAGTCCTAGAAAGAAGTCAGCTTGAAAATGGTTTGGTCATTACTAAGAAGCGTGTGGCTATGGGTGTTATCGGTATTATCTATGAAAGTCGTCCAAATGTGACTTCTGATGCAGCTGCCCTTGCTCTCAAGAGTGGAAATGCGGTTGTTCTTCGTAGCGGTAAGGATGCCTACCAAACAGCTCATGCTATTGTTACAGCCTTGAAGAAGGGCTTGGAGACTACCACCATTCATCCAGACGTCATTCAATTAGTAGAAGATACCAGTCGTGAAAGTAGTTATGCCATGATGAAGGCTAAGGGTTATCTAGATCTGCTTATTCCTCGCGGAGGTGCTGGTTTGATTAATGCTGTCGTTGAGAATGCTATTGTGCCAGTTATCGAAACAGGTACAGGGATTGTTCATGTCTACGTTGACAAAGATGCGGATGAAGACAAGGCACTGTCTATTATCAATAACGCTAAAACTAGTCGCCCTTCAGTCTGCAATGCCATGGAAGTGCTGCTTGTTCATCAAGACAAGGCAGCAAGCTTCCTTCCTCGTTTGGAGCAAGTTCTAGTTACCGATCGAAAAGAAGTTGGTTTTGAACCGATTCAATTGCGTCTAGATGAGAAAGCTAGTCGATTTATTTCTGGACAAGCAGCAGTGGCTCAAGACTTTGACACTGAGTTTTTAGACTATGTCTTAGCTGTTAAAGTAGTTTCTAGTCTTGAGGAAGCTGTAGAGCATATCGAAGCCCACAGCACCCATCATTCGGATGCGATTGTGACTGAAAATGCTGATGCTATAGCTTACTTTACAGGTCAAGTGGACTCGGCAGCGGTTTATGTCAATGCGTCGACTCGTTTCACAGATGGTGGCCAATTCGGTCTAGGATGTGAAATGGGGATTTCTACTCAGAAATTGCATGCGCGTGGTCCAATGGGCTTGAAGGAATTGACCAGCTACAAATATGTGGTTACTGGTGATGGACAGATAAGGGAGTAAAGAGATGAAGATTGGATTTATCGGCTTGGGGAATATGGGAGCTAGTTTGGCTAAGGCTGTCTTGCAGGCAAAAACGAGTCATCAGATTCTCCTTGCTAATCGTAGTCAAGCAAAAGTAGATGCTTTTATTTCCAATTATGGTGGTCTGGCTTCTAGTAATGACGAAATCTTTGCAGAAGCAGATGTGATTTTTCTAGGAGTAAAGCCAGCTCAATTTTCTGAACTGCTTACTCAATATCAGTCAATCCTTGAGAAACGAGAAAGTCTTCTTTTGATTTCCATGGCAGCTGGTTTGACCTTGGAAAAACTCGCTAGTCTTCTTCCAAGTCAGCACCGAATTATTCGCATCATGCCTAATACACCTGTTGCTATTGGGCAAGGAGTGATTAGTTATGCCTTGTCTGCAAATTGTCATCCAGAAGACAGTGAACTTTTCTGTCAACTTTTAGCCAATGCAGGGCAGTTGGTTGAAATAAGTGATGGTTTAATAGATGCAGCAACAGGACTTGCAGGCTGTGGACCAGCCTTTGTTTATCTATTTATCGAAGCTTTGGCGGATGCAGGTGTTCAGACAGGATTGCCACGAGAAACGGCTCTGAAAATGGCGGCTCAAACAGTAGTTGGTGCAGGTCAAATGGTCCTAGAAAGTCAGCAACATCCTGGAGTCTTGAAAGACCAAGTTTGCAGTCCAGGTGGTTCAACCATTGCTGGTGTAGCAAGTCTAGAAGAACATGCTTTTAGAGGAACCGTTATGGATGCTGTCAACCAAGCCTACAAAAAAACTCAAGAATTAGGCAAATAAGAGGTGAGCGTTAAAACTCACACTCTTTTTTTCTTACAAAGAAGGAAATGAAAAAAGCTTTTCACAAATCCCCATTTTTTTGATAGAATAGAAGAGAGAAAAATAGAAATGAGTCAGACATGTCAAAAGGATTTTTAATCTCTCTTGAGGGACCAGAGGGAGCAGGAAAAACAAGCGTTCTTGAAGCCCTAATCCCTGTATTAGAGGATAGGGGAGTGGAAGTTTTAACAACGCGCGAACCAGGTGGGGTCTTAATTGGAGAAAAAATTCGCGAAGTTATCCTAGATCCTAGTCATACTGAAATGGATCCTAAGACTGAGCTTCTCCTCTATATTGCTAGTCGTCGACAACACTTGGTGGAAAAGGTCTTACCAGCACTTGCAGCTGGAAAACTGGTTATCATGGATCGCTTTATCGATAGTTCTGTTGCTTATCAGGGCTTTGGGCGTGGTTTAGATATCGATGCCATTGATTGGCTTAATGAATTTGCGACTGATGGACTGAAACCTGATTTGACTCTTTATTTTGATATTGAGGTCGAAGAGGGACTGGCACGTATTGCTGCCAACAGTAATCGGGAAGTCAATCGTTTGGACATGGAAGGTCTGGATCTACACCGAAAAGTTCGTCAAGGTTATCTATCTCTTTTGGAAAAGGAAACAGACCGCATTGTAAAAATTGATGCAAGTCTACCTCTTGATCAAGTGATTGAAAATACGCAGCAGCAACTTTTTGACAGGATGGGATTAAGGAGATGAAACAAGAGCAATTAAGAGCTTGTCAACCTCTACAATTTGAACGTTTTGTTCATATCTTGGAGCAAGGGCAACTCAATCACGCCTATCTCTTTTCAGGTAATTTTGGAAGTTTAGAGATGGCCCTTTTCTTGTCTAAAAGTCTCTTTTGTAGTGAGAAAACTGGTATTTTCCCTTGTGAAAAATGTCGGAATTGTAAATTGATTGAGCAGGAAGAGTTTCCTGATGTGACCATAATTAAACCTCTGAATCAAGTCATTAAGACAGAGCGTATTCGAGAATTAGTTGGTCAATTTTCCCAGTCTGGTATTGAAAATCAACGTCAGGTCTTTATTATCGAACAAGCAGAAAAAATGCATGTGAATGCTGCAAATTCACTCTTGAAGGTTATTGAAGAGCCACAAAGTGAGATTTATATTTTCTTTTTGACCGATGATGAGGAACAGATGTTACCAACGATTCGAAGTCGGACACAGATTTTCCAATTTAAGAAGCAAGTCTCTACTTTAATGTCACAGCTTGAAGAGGCTGGTTTAGTAAAAAATAAAGCTAAGCTATTGGCTCAGTATAGTCAATCGCAGGGAGAGGCTGATAAGCTTGTCCATCAAGCAGGATTTTGGACATTAGTAGATGAAAGTGAACGCCTCTTTGCTTGGCTTTTGGCCCATAAAAAAGAATCCTATTTGCAAGTTGCGAAATTAACGAGTCTGGCTGATGATAAAGAAAAGCAAGATCAAGTGCTCAGGATTTTAGAGGTACTAGCTGGTCAAGAGATTCTCAATGTTTCAGCTCGGAATATTTTGCAAAATCTCGTCCAAACTCGAAAAATGTGGCGGGCCAATGTTAGCTTTCAAAACGCTTTGGAATACCTGGTTTTACAAAAAAATTTAAAGTAAAGATAGATTATAGAAAGGGCTGTAATGAATAAAAAAGAATTATTTGATGCTTTAGATGACTTTTCACAGCAATTGTTGGTAACCTTGGCAGACGTCGAAGCTATCAAGAAAAATCTCAAGAGTTTGGTAGAGGAAAATACAGCTCTTCGTTTAGAAAATGATAAACTGAGAGAACGTTTGGGAGAGGTTGAGGAGACAGCACCAGCCAAAACGAAACATGTGAGGGAAAATGTCCGTCGCATTTATGAGGACGGTTTTCATGTTTGCCGTGACTTTTATGGTCAACGTCGGGAGCAAGATGCAGAATGTATGTTCTGTGATGAACTGTTGTTTAGGGAGTAAGTATGCAGATTCAAAAGAGTTTTAAGGGACAATCTCCCTATGGCAAGCTTTATCTAGTCGCAACGCCGATTGGTAATCTAGATGATATGACTTTTCGCGCCATTCAGACCTTGAAAGAGGTCGACTGGATCGCGGCAGAAGATACTCGTAATACTGGACTTTTGCTCAAGCATTTTGAGATCTCAACCAAGCAAATCAGTTTTCACGAACACAATGCCAAGGAAAAAATTCCTGATTTGATTGGTTTGTTGAAGCAAGGTCAAAATCTTGCCCAAGTATCTGATGCAGGGATGCCTAGTATTTCTGACCCGGGGCATGATTTGGTCAAGGCTGCCATTGAAGAAGATATTGCAGTTGTCACAGTTCCAGGAGCTAGTGCAGGAATTTCTGCCTTAATTGCAAGCGGCTTGGCACCCCAACCCCACATCTTTTATGGTTTTCTACCACGAAAGTCAGGCCAGCAAAAGCAGTTTTTCGAAGCGAAAAAAGCTTATCCAGAAACTCAGATTTTCTATGAATCGCCCCACCGTGTAGCAGATACACTGGAAAATATGCTAGAAGTTTATGGTGACCGTCCAGTAGTTCTGGTTCGCGAATTGACCAAGATTTATGAAGAATACCAACGAGGTAAG
>NZ_KQ970818.1:880745-886315 GCF_001579645.1 Streptococcus infantis | reverse complement strand
GAAGAATACCAACGAGGTAAGATTACAGAGTTACTAGAAAGTATTTCTGAAACACCACTTAAGGGCGAGTGTCTTCTCATTGTAGAGGGTGCTAGTCAAGGAGTAGAGGATAAGGATGAAGAGGACTTGTTCTCAGAAATCCAAGAACGTATCCAACAAGGAATCAAGAAAAATCAAGCCATTAAGGAAGTTGCGAAGATTTACCAATGGAACAAAAGCCAGCTCTACGCTGCCTACCACGAATGGGAAGAGAAACAAGAAAACAAATAAACAGGGAAGTTTGCCTTCTTCCCTTTTTTTGTTATACTATAAGAAGAAAAAAAATAGAAAGATTTGTGGGTGTCAAACAGTCCGGTGATTTTTGAAATGGATTTAAGTTTCACCCAAAGAGGTATTAGTGTCGTGTCTCAATCTTATATCAATGTTATCGGTGCGGGATTGGCGGGTTCTGAAGCAGCCTACCAAATCGCAGAGCGTGGTATTCCAGTTAAACTTTATGAAATGCGTGGTGTCAAGTCAACACCGCAACACAAAACTGACAATTTTGCAGAATTAGTGTGTTCTAATTCCTTGCGTGGGGATGCTCTTACAAATGCTGTCGGCCTCCTCAAAGAAGAAATGCGTCGCCTAGGTTCTCTTATCTTGGAATCTGCTGAAGCAACCCGTGTTCCTGCAGGTGGTGCTCTCGCGGTGGACCGTGACGGTTTTTCTCAAATGGTTACTGAAAAGATTGCCAACCATCCCTTGATTGAGGTCGTTCGTGACGAAATTACAGAATTGCCAACGGATGTTATTACAGTTGTGGCGACTGGTCCCTTGACTAGCGATGCACTTGCTGAGAAAATTCATGCTCTTAATGGTGGTGACGGTTTTTATTTCTACGATGCTGCAGCGCCTATTGTGGATGTTAATACGATTAATATGAATAAGGTTTATCTCAAATCTCGTTATGATAAGGGAGAAGCAGCCTATCTCAATGCTCCTATGACCAAGCAAGAGTTTATGGATTTCCATGAAGCCTTGGTCAATGCAGAAGAAGCTCCGTTGAATTCTTTCGAAAAAGAAAAATATTTTGAAGGATGCATGCCAATCGAAGTCATGGCTAAACGGGGTATCAAAACCATGCTCTATGGTCCTATGAAACCAGTTGGTTTGGAGTATCCAGACGATTACACAGGTCCTCGTGATGGAGACTTTAAAACTCCTTATGCGGTCGTTCAGCTTCGTCAGGACAATGCTGCAGGTAGTCTTTATAACATCGTTGGTTTCCAAACTCACCTTAAATGGGGAGAACAAAAGCGTGTCTTCCAAATGATTCCAGGTCTTGAAAATGCAGAGTTTGTCCGTTATGGAGTCATGCACCGCAATTCTTACATGGATTCACCAAATCTTCTTGAGCAGACATACCGTTCTAAGAAACAGCCAAATCTATTCTTCGCTGGTCAGATGACGGGTGTGGAAGGCTATGTTGAGTCAGCGGCATCAGGTCTAGTAGCTGGTATTAACGCAGCTCGTATTTTCAAGGGAGAAAGTCCTGCTATTTTCCCAGAGACAACAGCAATTGGAAGTCTAGCTCATTACATCACCCATGCTGATAGTAAACACTTCCAACCAATGAACGTCAATTTCGGAATTATCAAGGAATTGGAAGGCGACCGCATTCGTGATAAGAAGGCTCGTTATGAAAAAATTGCAGAGCGTGCCTTGGCTGATTTGGAAAACTTTTTATCCGTTTAAAATTTTCAAAAGAATAACTCATGAGACTATAAAATTCTCAAAAAATGTGATAGAATAGTTTGAATAAAATAAAGGAGCGAAGTCAGGTGGAACCCAAATATAAACGTATTTTGATTAAGTTATCAGGTGAGGCCCTTGCTGGCGAACGTGGTGTCGGAATTGACATCAAAACAGTTCAAGCAATGGCTCAAGAAATTCAAGAAGTACATAACTTAGGTATTGAGATTGCCCTCGTTATTGGTGGAGGAAATCTCTGGCGTGGAGAACCTGCTGCAGAAGCTGGAATGGATCGTGTACAAGCAGATTATACAGGAATGCTTGGAACCGTTATGAATGCTCTTGTAATGGCAGATTCATTGCAACAAGTTGGTGTGGATACACGTGTTCAAACAGCCATTGCTATGCAACAAGTAGCAGAACCTTACGTTCGTGGTCGTGCCCTTCGTCATCTTGAAAAAGGACGCATAGTTATCTTTGGTGCGGGAATTGGTTCACCATACTTCTCAACAGATACAACAGCGGCTCTTCGTGCAGCTGAGATTGAAGCGGACGCTATCTTGATGGCTAAGAATGGGGTTGATGGTGTCTACAATGCTGATCCTAAAAAAGATAAGACAGCTGTTAAATTTGAAGAGTTGACTCACCGTGACGTGATCAATAAAGGTCTCCGTATCATGGACTCAACAGCTTCAACACTTTCAATGGACAATGATATTGACTTGGTAGTTTTCAACATGAACCAACCAGGAAATATTAAACGTGTTGTATTTGGTGAAAATATCGGAACTACAGTTTCAAATAATATCGAAGAAAAGGAATAAGAAAAGATTATGGCAAACGCAATCGTAGAAAAAGCAAAAGAGAGAATGACCCAATCTCACCACTCACTTGCTCGTGAGTTTGGAAGTATTCGTGCTGGCCGTGCTAATGCTAGCTTGCTTGACCGCATCCACGTTGAGTACTATGGTGTTGAAACACCACTTAACCAAATTGCTTCTATCACAATCCCAGAAGCGCGTGTCTTGTTGGTAACACCATTTGACAAATCATCTTTGAAAGATATCGAACGTGCTTTGAATGCTTCAGACCTAGGTATTACACCAGCTAACGATGGCTCTGTTATTCGCTTGGTAATCCCAGCTCTTACAGAAGAAACTCGTCGCGACCTTGCTAAAGAAGTGAAAAAAGTCGGTGAAAATGCTAAAGTTGCTATCCGTAATATCCGTCGTGATGCTATGGACGAGGCTAAGAAACAAGAAAAAGCAAAAGAAATCACTGAAGACGAATTGAAGACTCTTGAAAAAGATATTCAAAAAGCAACAGACGATGCTGTTAAACACATCGACGAAATGACTGCCAACAAAGAAAAAGAAATCTTGGAAGTCTAAGAAATAAACAGAAAAACTCAGTTGGCATTGCTGGCTGAGTTTTATTCGAAAGAAGGAAATATGAATACAAATCTTGCAAGTTTTATCGTTGGACTCATCATCGATGAAAATGACCGTTTTTACTTTGTTCAAAAGGATGGTCAAACATATGCCCTAGCTAAAGAAGAAGGTCAGCATACAGTTGGTGATACGGTCAAAGGTTTTGCTTACACAGATATGAAGCAAAAATTGCGCCTCACTACTACAGAAGTGACTGCAACTCAGGAACAATTTGGTTGGGGAACCGTAACAGAGGTTCGTAAGGACCTTGGGGCTTTTGTTGATACAGGATTACCAGACAAGGAAATCGTTGTGTCACTTGATATTCTCCCTGAACTTAAAGAACTCTGGCCAAAGAAAGGTGATCGACTTTATATTCGTCTAGAAGTGGATAAGAAGGACCGTATCTGGGGAATCTTAGCTTATCAGGAAGATTTCCAACGATTGGCACGTCCTGCCTACAATAACATGCAGAATCAAAATTGGCCTGCCATTGTTTACCGTCTCAAATTATCAGGAACTTTCGTCTATCTACCAGAGAACAACATGCTTGGATTTATCCATCCAAGTGAGCGCTATGCGGAACCTCGTTTGGGACAAGTTTTAGATGCGCGTGTCATTGGATTCCGTGAGATTGACCGAACGCTTAATCTCTCTTTAAAACCACGCTCTTTCGAGATGTTGGAAAATGATGCCCAGATGATCTTGACTTATTTGGAAAGCAATGGTGGCTTCATGACCTTGAATGATAAGTCATCACCAGATGATATCAAGGCTACTTTCGGTATTTCAAAAGGTCAGTTTAAAAAAGCACTCGGTGGTTTAATGAAAGCTGGAAAAATTAAACAAGACCAGTTTGGTACTGAATTAATTTAGGGAGGCTTATGAGAAAATCATTTTATACTTGGCTGATGACCGAGCGAAACCCTAAAAGCAATAGTCCCAAAGCAATTTTAGCGGATCTTGCCTTTGAGGAATCCGCCTTTCCGAAACATACAGATGATTTCGATCAAGTGAGTCGTTTTTTAGAGGAACATGCTAGCTTTTCCTTTAATATGGGAGACTTCGATCGTATCTGGCAGGAATATTTAGAACATTAAGGCTACTAGATGAGGTTTGGGATAGTAATTTCTCAGCCTCTTTGCTATAATATAGTCATTCAGTTATCTTTTATGAGGATTTTACTTATTTTGGCAAGTATCGTTTACCATTACGAATTGTCAAAGTGATAGGATTTTTGAAAGTTATTTCATACTTAAAAGAAAACAAAATGATAAAACGAAATAAGAGAATTAGAGAGGTTCTTTGTTTGAAGGAACATTCAATAGATATTCAACTGAGTCATCCAGATGACCTATTTCATCTTTTTGGGTCCAATGAGCGCCACCTTAGATTGATGGAGGATGAATTAGATGTCATCATCCATGCCCGTACAGAGATTGTACAAGTCTTGGGAGCAGAGAATGCTTGTGAGGAAGCCCGTCAAGTTATCCAAGCCTTAGTGGTCTTGGTTAATCGTGGAATGACTGTTGGAACTCCAGATGTGGTGACAGCCATTACCATGGTTAAGAATAATGAAATCGATAAGTTTGTCGCCCTCTATGAAGAAGAGATTATCAAGGATAATACAGGTAAGCCCATCCGTGTTAAAACCTTGGGTCAAAAGCTTTATGTGGATAGTGTCAAGCAACACGATGTGACCTTTGGGATTGGGCCAGCAGGAACAGGTAAGACCTTCTTAGCAGTGACTTTGGCCGTAACAGCTCTCAAGCGTGGACAAGTCAAGCGAATCATTTTGACACGTCCAGCAGTGGAAGCGGGAGAGAGCCTTGGATTTCTTCCAGGTGATCTCAAGGAAAAGGTAGATCCTTACCTTCGTCCTGTTTATGATGCCTTGTACCAGATTCTCGGAAAAGACCAAACAACTCGTCTCATGGAACGTGAAATCATTGAAATCGCTCCACTTGCCTATATGCGTGGGCGTACCTTGGATGATGCCTTCGTTATCTTGGATGAAGCGCAAAATACAACCATCATGCAGATGAAGATGTTCTTGACCCGTCTTGGATTTAACTCGAAAATGATTGTCAATGGTGATATTAGCCAGATTGACCTGCCACGTAATGTCAAGTCAGGTTTGATTGATGCTCAGGAAAAACTCAAGAATATTCACCAGATTGACTTTGTTCATTTCTCAGCCAAGGATGTGGTTCGCCATCCAGTCGTTGCTCAGATTATCAGAGCCTATGAACCTCGACCTGTCAAAGCTGAAGAAAGTGAAGAAGAAAGAGAATAAGGAAAAAGGACCTAGGCAAAAACTAGCTTTCCAATAAAACCACACAGTGATTTCAGTCTTGAATACAATCAAGCTGAAAGAAACACTGTGTGGTTTTTGAAGGCTCTTTG
>NZ_KQ970818.1:872334-879608 GCF_001579645.1 Streptococcus infantis | reverse complement strand
CCTTTTTGAATAGGTGGACGTTTTAGATGCTAGATTCTTTGCCAATTTGGTGTGATTCATGCTCATGAAGATGAATGCTATCTCTATTGAGACGGCTTGTTTGCCTCTGACATGCACTCTGCGCACGCCGAAAACTACCAAAAACGGGTTCAACATCAATTTTTACGTTTGGCATAAATTTGAGAGCCTTCTTCACTATGTAATGTTTGCTTAAGGAGTTCCTTAAAGCAATTCCAAGTTGGATTATAATGGATTTGTTTCTGATTTCCACTATCTGTTTTAGTCAACTGTTCTAACTCAGGAGTATCTTGAACTTTATCCGCCTCATAAATCTTGAAATCACGTTGAAAGCCATACTTATCAGTTCGACTAGAGTAGTTCTTAAAGGAATAAACTAGGCAATCGGGCTTTATAAACTGGTCCGTGTCTTCAAGATATTCCCAGTTCATTGGGTTATCTGTGCTCGTTTAGTACTTTTTAGTCAATTTTGATTAGGTTGTTGGCAAGTTTACTGGAGTGGAAGTTATTAATCGTTTTATAGCTAACATAGGTATCTTGCCTCAACCATTTCATAGGAATGACTTATTCGTTCATTTGAACGATTTTACATCCAGAGAACACTTGACGAGCATATGCGAACAGGGTCATCTTCATGAGCATGGCTGGATGAAAGGCAGGGCGGCCAGTGTAGGAGGTCTTTTCCAATAGAACTTGACTAGGAATACTGTCCACAAAGAGGCTAATCATTCTCGTTCGTGAATTAGTGGAATATCGTGGGCAAGATTCACTTCCAAACTTAACTGAGTTTTTGGTGGTTTTAGTAGTGGTTCAACTTGATTCCTACTGTTTTTGATGGTGTGAATGTGCTTATAATGTATTCCAGTTAACCACGAAAGCTTTGGATTTTATAAAATTAACACAGATTAAAAAACAAATTAATGTGTATTAATTTTTCTTGACTTAAATTTTTTTAATTGATATACTATTTTTCAGAGAGCTAACAATTATATATAAATGTACTACTCTATTTCCTAGATAATACTTCATAAAACTTTTTATAACAAAGGCTAGCAAAGTTAAAGTTTTCTATCTATTGGAAGTTAAATAAATATGTAAGGAATTAAAATGAAAAAAAGTACAGTATTGTCACTAACCACAGCTGCAGTTATTTTAGCAGCATATGTCCCTATCGAGGTAGTCTTAGCAGAAACATCTAGTTCTGAAGATGCTGTAACTATCTCTGATAAAGAAAAAGTAGCAGTAGATAAGGAAACAGAAAATAAAGAGAAACATGAAGATATTCATAATGCTATAGAAACTTTAAAGCATACTGAAGAGAAGAAAACAACAATTATTGAGGAAAAAGAAGTTGTTAGTAAAAATCCTGTAATAGACAATAACACTAGCAATGAAGAAGCAAAAATCAAAGAAGAAAATTCCAATCAATCCCAAGGAGATCATGCGGACTCGTCTGCAAGTAAAGACCCAGAAAGTCCCAAAAAAGAGGATAAACTTGTCTATATTGCTGAATTTAAAGATGAAGCATCTGGAGAAAAAGCAATCAAGGAATTATCCAATCTTAAGGATACAAACGTTTTATATACCTATAATACGATTTTTAATGGTGTTGCAATAGAAACAACTCCAGATAATCTGGACAAAATTAAACTAATAGAAGGTATCTCATCGGTTGAACGATCACAAAAAGTCCAGCCAATGATGAATCATGCTAGAAAGGAAATTGGAGTTGAAGAGGCAATTGATTACCTAAAGTCTATCAATGCTCCATTTGGTAAAAATTTTGATGGCAGAGGTATGGTCATCTCAAATATCGATACCGGGACAGATTATAGGCATAAGGCCATGAGGATTGATGATGATGCTAAAGACTCAATGAAATTTAAAAAAGAAGACTTAAAAGGTACTGATAAAAATTTCTGGTTGAGTGATAAAATCCCTCATGCGTTCAATTATTATAATGGTGGTAAAATCACTGTAGAAAAAGCTGATGATGGAAGCGATTATTTTGATCCACATGGGATGCATATTGCAGGGATTCTTGCAGGAAATGATACTGAAAAAGATATTAAAAACTTTAACGGAATAGATGGAATTGCTCCTAATGCACAGATCTTCTCTTATAAAATGTACTCTGACGCAGGATCTGGGTTCGCAGGGGATGAAACAATGTTTCATGCTATTGAAGATTCGATCAAACACAATGTCGATGTTGTTTCGGTATCATCTGGCTTTACAGGAACAGGTCTTGTAGGTGAGAAATATTGGCAAGCTATTAGAGCGTTAAGAAAAGCAGGCATTCCAATGGTTGTAGCTACGGGTAACTATGCGACTTCTGCTTCAAGTTCGTCTTGGGATTTAGTAGCAAATAATAATCTGAAAATGACAGATACTGGAAATGTAACACGAACTGCAGCACATGAAGATGCGATAGCGGTCGCTTCTGCTAAAAATCAAACAGTTGAGTTTGATAAAGTTAACATAGGTGGAGAAAATTTTAAATACAGAAATATAGGGGCCTTTTTCGATAAGAATAAAATCATAACAAATGAAGATGGTTCAAAAGCTCCTAGTAAATTGAAATTTGTATATATAGGCAAAGGTCAAGACCAAGATTTGATAGGATTGGATCTTAAGGGCAAAATTGCAGTAATGGATCGAATTTATACCAAGGATTTGAAAAATGCTTTTAAAAGAGCTACGGATAAGGGCGCACGCGCCATTATGGTTGTAAATACTGTCAATTACTACAATAGAGATAATTGGGCAGAGCTTCCAGCTATGGGATATGAAGCGGATGAAGGAACTACTAGTCAAGTATTTTCAATTTCAGGAGATGATGGTGTAAAGCTATGGAACATGATTAATCCTGATAAAAAAACTGAAGTCAAAAGAAATAATAAGGAAGATTTTAAAGATAAATTGGAGCAATACTATCCAATTGATATGGAAAGCTATAATTCCAATAAACCGAATGTAGGTGACGAAAAAGAGATTGACTTTAAGTTTGCATCTGACACAGACAAAGAACTCTATAAAGAAGATATCATAGTTCCAGCAGGATCCACATCTTGGGGACCAAGAATAGATTTACTTTTAAAACCTGATGTTTCAGCACCAGGTAAAAATATTAAATCTACTCTCAATGTCATTAATGGGAAATCAACTTATGGTTATATGTCAGGGACTAGTATGGCAACTCCAATCGTTGCAGCTTCTACTGTTTTGATTAGGCCCAAGTTAAAGGAAATGCTTGAAAGACCTGTGTTGAAAAATCTTAAGGGAGATGACAAAATAGATCTTACAAGTCTTACAAAAATAGCCCTACAAAATACTGCACGGCCTATGATGGATGCGACTTCTTGGAAAGAAAAAAGTCAATACTTTGCATCACCTAGACAACAGGGAGCAGGTCTAATTAATGTTGCCAATGCTTTGAGAAATGAAGTCGTAGCGACTTTCAAAAACACGGATTCTAAAGGTTTGGTAAACTCTTATGGTTCTATTTCTCTTAAAGAAATAAAAGGAGATAAAAAATATTTTACAATTAAGCTTCACAATACATCCAACAGACCTTTGACCTTTAAAGTTTCAGCATCAACTGTAACTACAGATGCTCTAACTGACAGACTCAAACTGGATGAAACATACAAAGACGAAAAATCACCAGATGGGAAGCAAATTGTTCCAGAAATTCACCCAGAAAAAGTCAAAGGAGCAAATATCACATTTGAGCATGACACTTTCACTATAGGCCCAAATTCTAGCTTTGATTTAAATGCGGTTATAAATGTTGGAGAGGCTAAAAACAAAAATAAATTTGTAGAATCATTTATTCATTTTGAGTCTGTGGAAGAAATGGAAGCACTAAACTCTAACGGGAAGAAAATAAACTTCCAACCATCTTTATCGATGCCTCTAATGGGATTTGCTGGAAATTGGAACAAGGAACCAATCCTTGATAAATGGGCCTGGGAAGAAGGATCAAAATCAAAAACAATGGAAGGTTATGATGATGATGGTAAACCAAAAATTCCAGGAACCTTAAATAAGGGAATTGGTGGAGAGCATGGTATAGATAAATTTAATCCAGCAGGAGTTATACAAAATAGAAAAGATAAAAATACAACATCCCTAGATCAAAATCCAGAATTATTTGCTTTCAATAACGAAGGGATTAACGCACCATCATCAAGTGGTTCTAAGATTGCTAAAATTTATCCTTTAGATTCAAATGGAAATCCTCAAGATGCGCAACTTGAGAGAGGATTAACACCTTCTCCACTTGTATTAAGAAGTGCAGAAGAAGGATTGATTTCAATAGTAAATACAAATAAAGAGGGAGAAAATCAAAGAGACTTAAAAGTCATTTCGAGAGAACACTTTATTAAAGGAATTTTAAACTCTAAAAGAAATGATGCAAAGGGAATCAAATCTTCTAAACTAAAAGTTTGGGGTGACTTGAAATGGGATGGACTCATTTATAACCCTAGAGGTAGAGAAGAAAATGCACCAGAAAGCAAGGATACCAAAGATCCTGCTACTAAGATACGAGGTCAATTTGAACCAATTGCAGAAGGTCAATATTTCTATAAATTTAAATATAGACTAACTAAAGATTACCCATGGCAGGTTTCCTATATTCCTGTAAAAATTGATAATACAGCCCCTAAGATTGTTTCGATTGATTTTTCAAATCCTGAAAAAATTAAGCTGATCACAAAGGATACCTATCACAAGGTAAAAGAGCAATACAAGAATGAAACGCTATTTGCGAGAGATCAGAAAGAACATCCTGAAAAATTTGACGAGATTGCCAACGAAGTTTGGTATGCTGGAGCTGCTCTGGTTAATGAAGATGGAGAGGTTGAGAAAAATCTTGAAGTAACTTATGCAGGTGAGGGTCAAGGAAGAAATAGGAAACTTGACAAAGATGGAAATACCATTTATGAAATTAAAGGTGCAGGAGATTTAAGAGGAAAAATCATTGAAGTCATTGCATTAGATGGCTCTAGCAATTTCACAAAGATTCATAGAATAAAATTTGATGATCATGCTGATGAAAAGGGAATGATTTCCTATTATCTAGTAGATCCTAATCAAGATTCATCTAAATACCAAAAACTTGGTGAGATTGCAGAATCTAAATTTAAAAATTTAGGAAATGTTATAGACGATAGTCTTAAAAAAGATACAACTGAGGAAGAAAATCATCAAGACAATGAAGAGTCTATCGAAGAAAAATCTAGCTTGACTATTCATAAAACTATTTCAACAATTAGAGAGTTTGAAAGTAAAGACTTGAAGAAACTCATTAAAAAGAAATTTAGAGAAGTTGATGACTTTACAAGTGAAACTGGTAAGAGAATAGAGGAATACGATTATAAATACGATGATAAGGGAAATATCATTTCTTATGACGATGGTAGTGCCTTACAATATGAAACTGAAAAGCTTGACGAAATCAAATCAAAAATTTATGGTATTTTAAGCCCGTCTAAAGATGGACACTTTGAAATTCTTGGAAAGATAAGTAATGTTTCTAAAAATGCCAAGGTATATTATGGCAATAATTATAAATCGATAGAAATCAAAACGACCAAGTATGATTCACATTCAAAAACGATGACATTTGATTTATACGCTAATATTAATGATATTGTGGATGGATTAGCTTTTGCAGGAGATATGAGATTCTTTGTTAAAGATGATGATCGAATAAAAGCTGAAACGAAGATTAGAATGCCTGAAAAAAATAAGGAAACTAAAACAGAATATCCCTATGCATCAAGTTATGGAAATGTAATAGAATTAGGAGAAGGTGATCTTTCAAAGAACAAACCAACCAATTTAACGGAAATGGAATCTGGTAAAATCTATTCTGATTCAGAAAAACAACAATATCTATTAAAGGATAATATCATTCTAAGAAAAGGCTATGCACTAAAAGTGACTACCTATAATCCTGGAAAAACGGATATGTTAGAAGGGAATGGAGTCTATAGCAAGGAAGATATAGCAAAAATACAAAAGGCCAATCCTAATCTAAGAGTCCTATCAGAAAAAATAATTTATGCTGATAGTAGAAATGTAGAAGATGGAAGAAGTACTCAATCCGTATTAATGTCGGCTTTGGACGGTTTTAACATTGTAAAATATCAAGTGTTTACCTTTAAAATGAATGATAAAGGGGAAGCAATCGATAAAGATGGAAATCTTGTGACAGATTCTTCTAAACTGGTATTATTTGGTAAGGATGGTAAAGAGTACATAGGAGAGGATAAGTCTAATGTAGAAGCTATAAAAGAAGATGGCTCTACGTTATTTATTGATGCAAAACCAGTAAATCTTTCAATGGACAAGAACTACTTTAATCCATCTAAATCTAATAAAATTTATGTACGAAATCCAGAATTTTATTTAAGAGGTAAGATTTCTGATAAGGGTGGTTTTAACTGGGAATTGAGAGTGAATGAATCTGTTGTAGATAATTATTTAATCTACGGAGATTTACACATTGATAACACTAGAGATTTTAACATTAAGCTTAATGTTAAAGACGGTGACATCATGGACTGGGGAATGAAAGACTATAAAGCAAACGGATTCCCAGATAAGGTAACAGATATGGATGGAAATGTTTATCTTCAAACTGGCTATAGCGATTTGAATGCGAAAGCGGTTGGAGTACACTATCAATTTTTATATGATAATGTTAAACCAGAAGTAAACATTGATCCTAAGGGAAATACAAGTATCGAATATGCTGACGGAAAATCTGTAGTCTTTAACATCAATGATAAGAGAAATAATGGATTCGATGGTGAGATTCAAGACAAACATATTTATGTAAATGGAAAAGAATACAAATCATTTGATGATATTAAACAACTAACAGATAAGACACTAAACATTAAGATTGTTGTAAAAGATTTCGCAAGAAATACGACCGTAAAAGAATTCATTTTAAACAAAGATACGGGAGAGTTAAGCGAATTAAAACCTCATACGGTGACTGTGACCATTCAAAATGGAAAAGAAATGAGTTCAACGATAGTGTCGGAAGAAGATTTCATTTTACCTGTCTATAAGGGAGAATTAGAAAAAGGATATCAATTTGACGGCTGGGAAATTTCTGGTGTCGAAGGGAAAAAAGACGCTGGCTATGTTATTAATGTGTCAAAAGATACCCTTATAAAACCTGTATTCAAGAAAATAGAGGAGAAAAAGGAGGAGGAGAATAAACCTACTTTTGA
>NZ_KQ970818.1:865080-871829 GCF_001579645.1 Streptococcus infantis | reverse complement strand
TTTTTATGTAGCTTCTTATTTTTGTAGTTTAAATTTATAAATCATTTTAAACAAGTTCACTGATTGAAGTGAAGCCACGATCCAAGCCTTCTGCAACTGGTTGGCTAGTGAGGATACCTTGATAAGTTGTAACTCCTTCACGTAAACCAGCATCATCAGAAATAGCTTTCTTAAATCCTTTTCCTGCCAAGGCTTCGATATATGGAAGAGTCACATTTGTAAGGGCAATCGTAGATGTGCGAGCAACTGCTCCAGGAATGTTAGCAACGGCATAGTGAAGAACACCATGTTTTTCATAGACTGGTTCATCGTGAGTTGTCACACGGTCAGCTGTCGCTATAACACCACCTTGGTCAACAGCAACGTCAACAATGACAGAACCAGGACGCATTTGTTGTACCATTTCATCTGTCACCAATTTTGGAGCTTTGGCACCAGGAATCAAGACAGCACCGATAACAACGTCTGCTTCACGCACACTTGCTTCGATATTAAATGGATTAGACATGAGTGTTTGGATTTGGTGACCAAAGACATCTTCTAGGACAGAGAGGCGTTTAGCACTGATATCAAGAATGGTTACTTGAGCTCCCAAACCAAGAGCGATGCGAGCTGCGTGTGTACCAACAACACCACCACCGATGATGGTTACTTTTCCTTTTGGAACGCCAGGAACACCACCGAGTAGAACTCCTGAACCGCCAGCTTGTTTAGTCAAGAAATGAGCTCCGATTTGGACTGCCATACGACCAGCAACTTCACTCATTGGAACAAGAAGTGGGAGTTGTCCTTGATTATCACGAACTGTCTCATAAGCAACACCAGTTGTTTTAGCTACAAGCATAGCATCAGCTAATTCTGGAGCAGCAGCCATGTGCAAGTAGGTGAAAAGAAGTAAGTCCTCACGCAAGAATTGATATTCACTAGCAAGGGGTTCTTTTACTTTAACCACTAATTCTGCAGCCCAGGCTTCAGCAGCAGTTGCGACAATTTCTGCTCCTTGCTTTTCATAGTCAGCATCAGCAAAGCCAGATCCAAGACCTGCATTTGTTTCGATGAGGACTCGGTGACCACGACCAACAAGACTCTGTACACCAGCAGGTGTCAAAGCAACACGATTTTCATTATTTTTAATTTCCTTTGGAATTCCAATTAACATAGGATAACTCACTTTCTATTAAGTTGTTTCAATTTATGTATCACATCATTCGTCAGAGTTTTTGTGATGACTTTATTGTATATGAAACCGTTTTAAATTGCAAGAAAAACTTGTAAACCTATTTCTTTTATGTTATTCTTTTAGCAACCTATTTTGGGAGGTGCATCATGGAATCACTATTTATCAAACTAGCCAAGCATCAAATTATCGAAACTGAACGCTTAGTACTTAGACCAGTAACACTTGATGATGCAGAAGCCATGTTTGAATATGCTTCAAACCAGGAAAATACGCGCTACACTTTCCCGACCAATCAAAGTCTGGAGGAAACCAAGAATAATATTGCTCAGTTTTATCTAGCCAATCCCTTGGGACGATGGGGAATTGAACTAAAAAGTACTGGAGAGTTTATAGGAACCATTGACCTGCACAAGATGGATACTGTTCTTAAGAAGGCAGCCATTGGTTATATTATCCATCAAAAATATTGGAACCAAGGATTGACAACAGAAGCCAATCGTGCCGTGATTGAACTGGCTTTTGAAAAGATAGGAATGAATAAGTTGACGGCTTTTCATGATAAGGATAATCCTGCATCAGGAAAGGTTATGGAGAAATCAGGCATGCGCTTTTCTCACGAAGAACCTTATGCTAGAATGGATAAAAATGAACCTGGAAGATTCGTAACAGATGTCCATTATGTCTTAACCAAGGAAGATTATTTTGCAAATAAGTAAGCAGTTGAAAAGATTTTTCAGCTGTTTTTTTCTTTCTCTTACGAATTAGCTAAGAGAGGAGAAAATATGGAAGAACTTATTGAGAAAATCAAAGAATATAAAATTATTGTTATCTGTGTTAGTTTGGGTTTGGTCTTGGGTGGATTTTTCCTCCTAAAACCAGTCGCTCAAACACCTGCTAAAGAAACAAAGGTGCAAACAGAAGTTACCACTGTTTCAAAGGATTCGACGGATGTAAAGGAAGATGAAAATCAGAAGGAAGAAGCAGTGGAGCAAGATCTGATTACTGTTGATGTCAAGGGTGCTGTCAAAACACCAGGGATTTATGATTTGCCAGTTGGAAGTCGTATCAATGATGCTGTTCAAAAAGCTGGTGGACTGACAGATAATGCAGACAGTAAGTCTATCAATCTTGCTCAGAAAATTAGTGACGAAGCACTTGTCTATGTTCCGACTAAGGAAGAAGCTATCAGTCAAGATATACATTCAAATGCTTCCAACACCAAAGAAAATAAGAAAGTCAATCTTAATAAAGCCAGTTTAGAGGACCTGAAACAAGTTAAAGGATTAGGTGCTAAACGTGCTCAAGATATTATCGACCATCGTGAGTCCAACGGTAAGTTTAAGTCAGTTGATGAGCTCAAAAAGGTTTCTGGTATTGGCGCAAAAACGATAGAAAAGTTAAAAGAGTATGTTACAGTGGATTAGTCGCTTTCCTTTCCCAAAAATCTATCTCAGTTTTCTTTTGCTATGGCTCTACTATGCAATCTTTTCAGCAAGCTTTTTAGCACTTTTGGGCTTTGTCTTTTTACTGCTCTGCCTCTTTTTTCAATTTCCATGGAAGACTGTGGTCAAGGTTCTCTTTGTTTGTGGTCTTTTTGGAAGCTGGTTTATATTTCAAAAATGGCAACAAGAAGAAGCTAGTCGGAATCTTGTCAATTCGGTAGCTACAGTGCGACTCTTACCGGACACCATCAAGGTGAATGGTGATAGCTTGTCTTTTCGTGGCAAGGCTGATGGTAGGCTCTTTCAAGTTTATTATAAACTCCAGTCAGAAGCTGAAAAGAAAAAATTTCAAGACTTATCTGAACTGCATGAGATAGTAGTAAAAGGAAAGCTAGCTATTCCTCAAGGAGCAAATAATTTTGCTGGATTTGATTATCGAAACTACCTTAAAACTCAAGGAATTTATCAGACCTTGACCATATCCGAAATTATTGAGTTAAAGCAAACAAGTAGTTGGGATATCGGAGAAAATCTATCAAGCTTGAGGAGAAAAGCAGTTGTCTGGATAAAAAGGAATTTTCCTGATCCCATGCGCAACTATATGACCGGTCTATTATTGGGGCACTTGGACACAGACTTTGAGGAAATGAATGAACTCTATTCCAGTCTAGGGATTATTCACCTTTTTGCTTTGTCAGGGATGCAGGTTGGTTTCTTCATGAATGCTTTTAAAAAGTCACTCTTACGATTAGGTTTGACGCAAGAGAAGTTCAAATGGCTTGCCTATCCCTTTTCTTTGGTCTATGCAGGTTTGACAGGGTTCTCAGCTTCTGTTATTCGTAGTCTTCTACAAAAGCTATTGGCTCAACATGGCTTTAAGTCACTTGATAATTTTGCTTTGACGATTCTTATTCTATTTCTTATCATGCCGAACTTTTTCTTAACTGCTGGAGGAGTTCTTTCCTGTGCTTATGCCTTTATCCTGACCATGACTGGTGAGGAAGTAGCAGGGATAAAAGGTCTGGTTAGAGAGAGTTGCATTATTTCCTTGGGAATTCTGCCAATTCTATCATTTTATTTTTCAGAATTTCAACCGTGGTCCATTCTCTTGACATTTGTCTTTTCATTCTTGTTTGACATGGTCCTATTGCCACTTTTATCGATTATCTTCTGTCTGTCATTTATATATCCCATCACCCAGTTCAACTTTCTCTTTGAATGGCTTGAAAACATCATTCGCTATATTTCTCAGCTATCTACGAGGCCACTTGTTTTTGGACAGCCGAGTCTTTGGATTTTAATCCTTCTTTTGATTACTTTAGCTCTCATCTATGACTATCGAAAGAATTTGAAAAAAATATCTATGCTTGTCATAGTTGCCATCTCACTCTTTTTAGTAACCAAGCATCCACTAGAAAATGAAATCACAGTCCTAGATATGGAACAGGGACGAAGTATTTTCCTAAGAGACATGACAGGAAAGACCATACTACTGGATGTCGGAGAAAAATCTGAACGTGACAAGAAAGAAGTCTGGCAGGAGAAAGTTATTACCAGTAATGCCAAACGTAGTTTAATTCCTTATCTGAAAAGTCGAGGAGTGGCAAAGATTGATCAGTTGGTTCTGACGACCAGTGATACTAAGCAGTTAGATCATGTGTTAGAAATCAGTAAAGCCTTCCAGCTTAGAGAGATTCTAGTAACTGAAGAAACTTTATCTAAGAGAGAATTTATAGATAAGCTGAAGGAGAGCAAAGTCAACCTACGTTCAATTAAAAAAGGAGACAGCTTATTTGTTTTTGGGAGTAGTTTGGAAGTAATCGAAACTCAAAATAAGGATAAAAATGATTCAATTACAATGTATGGAAAGTTACTAAACCAAACCTTTCTAGTTACTGGCAATATAGAGGAGAAGTTTTTAACGAGTCATTATCCAAAACTCCAAGCAGATGTAGTGATAACTCATCAGCAAGCATCGAAGAAAAAGATAGATATCGAAATCTTCAAAAATGTACACCCTAAAATCACTGTTATTTCAATAGACAAGAAAAAATCATTTAAAGTTAAAAATGGGGAGAATAACCAAGAAGATAAAGAACTTGAGAATTTGGTATTAAAAACTGACAACAAGGGCGCCATTCGTTTTAAAGGTTGGAGTGCTTGGCAAATAGAAACAGTTCGTTGAGCTTAGCTTTTCAAGAAAATTAAAATTGTCTAAACAATCATTCAAGGCTTGATTTTGAACCCTGTTTACTATAAAATAGTTAAGATTGGTGTCAAACTTTTATATTGCAAATAGGAGAAAAAATGACAAAAACTTTGAAACGTCCTGAGGTTCTATCACCAGCAGGAACTCTTGAAAAACTAAAAGTAGCTGTTCAATACGGAGCAGATGCTGTCTTTATCGGTGGTCAGGCCTATGGTCTACGTAGCCGTGCGGGAAACTTCACTTTCGAACAAATGGAAGAAGGAGTTCAGTTCGCGGCTAAGTATGGCGCTAAGGTATATGTGGCTGCTAATATGGTTATGCACGAAGGAAATGAAGAAGGTGCCGGAGAATGGTTCCGTAAGTTGCGTGATATTGGTATTGCAGCGGTTATCGTTTCTGACCCTGCCTTAATCATGATTGCAGCAACAGAAGCACCAGGACTTGAAATCCACCTTTCAACACAAGCTAGTGCGACCAACTATGAAACTCTTGAATTCTGGAAAGAACTTGGATTGACTCGCGTTGTTTTGGCGCGTGAGGTTTCCATGGAAGAACTGGCAGAAATCCGAAAACGTACAGATGTGGAAATCGAAGCATTCGTACATGGTGCGATGTGTATTTCCTACTCTGGTCGTTGTACGCTTTCTAACCATATGAGTATGCGTGACGCCAACCGTGGTGGATGTTCACAATCTTGCCGTTGGAAATATGACCTTTACGATATGCCATTTGGTAAAGAGCGTAAGAGTCTCAAGGGAGAAATTCCTGAAGAGTTCTCCATGTCTGCGGTTGATATGTCTATGATTGACCATATCCCAGATATGATTGAAAATGGTGTGGACAGTCTTAAAATTGAAGGTCGTATGAAGTCTATCCACTATGTTTCAACAGTGACAAACTGCTACAAGGCTGCAGTTGATGCCTACCTTGAAAGTCCTGAAAAGTTTGAGGCTATTAAGCAAGACTTGATTGATGAAATGTGGAAGGTGGCTCAACGTGAATTGGCTACAGGTTTCTATTACGGAACACCATCTGAAAACGAACAACTGTTCGGTGCTCGTCGTAAGATTCCAGAATACAAGTTTGTTGCTGAAGTAGTAGCTTATGATGATGCAACGCAAACAGCAACTATTCGCCAACGTAACGTTATCAACGAAGGAGACCAAGTTGAGTTTTATGGCCCAGGTTTCCGCCATTTTGAAACTTATATCGAAGACCTTCACGATGCCAAAGGTAACAAGATTGACCGTGCACCAAATCCAATGGAACTTTTGACTATCAAGGTTCCCCAACCAGTACAAGCTGGTGATATGGTCCGTGCTTTGAAAGAAGGCCTGATTAATCTTTACAAAGAAGATGGAACAAGCGTCACAGTTCGTGCCTAGATAAGGAAAAATCAATGCTTCAAGCTCAGGGATTACTAGTTGATGATGATAGCAGATGTGTACATTACCATAGCGACAAAGATATCGTAGCCCTTCAGTGCTATGACTGTAAGAAATACTACGCCTGTTATCAGTGTCATAATGCAATAGAAAAGCACACATTTTCTCCTTATCCTTTAAGTCTGACTCTGGATAAGCCCATCTTATGTGGTTCCTGTAAGCAGACACTGACGTATGAGGAGTATAAAAAGAAAGGCAACTGTCCTTATTGTGAAGCTCAATTTAATCCAGCTTGCCAGAGCCATCATTCATATTATTTCAAATAAGAAAAGATAAATCCAGGTTTTGAAACTTGGATTTTTTATTTTCAGAAAAATAGGAAAGATAAGGAAAAACTATGAAATGACATTAAAAATTTCTATATAATTGTCTTGAAAATCGTAAAAATAGAAATAAATGATTAGAAACGCTTTCAATACTAGTATAGTCATTTAGTTTTAAAAAAGCACTCTAAACATTCAAAGATATTTGGG
>NZ_KQ970818.1:861921-864306 GCF_001579645.1 Streptococcus infantis | reverse complement strand
TATAAAAAGTTGACAAAAGCAATTTTTAGGACTAAACTAGGGAGGTAAATTTAATTTAAAAAAGGAGAATTCGTCATGAATTTAACATTTTTCGGACTTTGTCTTGCCTGTATGGGTGTATCTATTGCTGAAGGAATGATTATGAGTAATCTCTTCAAGTCTGCCGCTCGTCAACCTGAAATTATTGACCAATTACGTAGCCTTTTAATTCTTGGTGTTGCCTTTGTAGAAGGTACCTTCTTTGTAACCCTAGCGATGGCATTTGTCATTAAATAGACAACTCTATTTAGAAATGGAGGTGTCAAACCATGGAAGAAAGTTTGAATCCAACCGTTAATATTGGACCAATATCCTTTGATTTGACCCTGCTTGCCATGTCTCTTGTAACTGTTTTGATGGTTTTTGCCTTTGTCTATTGGGCAAGTCGAAAAATGACCATCCGTCCTAAGGGCAAACAAAATGCTCTTGAGATGATTTATGACTTTGTGGTTAGTTTTGCAAAACCAAACATTGGAGATTCATACATCAAGGACTATTCCTTGTTCCTATTTTCTCTATTCTTGTTTATCTTGGTTGCCAATAATATTGGTTTAATGGCAAAAGTACAAACAACAAACGGTTATAACTTGTGGACTTCTCCAACAGCCAACCTTGGATACGATTTATCCCTCTCATTATTGATCACTTTGATCGCTCATGTAGAAGGAGTTCGTCGTAGAGGCGTTAAAGAATATTTGAGAGCATTTGTTACACCTGGCTTCATGACTCCGATGAACATTTTAGAAGAGTTCACCAATTTTGCCTCTTTGGCGATTCGGATTTACGGAAATATCTTTGCCGGTGAGGTTTTAGCAGGATTGCTATTGGCCTTGTCACAACATGCCTTGTATTGGTATCCTTTTGCCTTTATTGCAAACATGTTATGGACAGCATTTTCGATTTTCATTTCATGTATTCAAGCTTATGTATTTACTATGTTGTCATCTATGTATATTGGTAAAAAAATAAATGAAGGGGAAGAGTAAGTAGAGGAGGATTAGAAGATGGATTTAACTATTAGTACCATTATTGGTGACTTTATTCTGATCGCTGGTTCCTTCCTTTTATTGATCTTTTTAGTGAAGAAATATGCTTGGGGAAATATTACCAGTGTCTTAGATGAACGCGCTGAAAAGATTTCTTCAGATATTGATGGTGCCGAGGAAGCCCGTAAAAAGGCAGAGGAACTTGCTAGCAAACGCGAAGCTGAGTTGGCAGGTAGCCGTACCGAAGCTAAAACGATTATCGAGAATGCAAAGGAAACAGCTGAGAAAAGTAAAGCTGATATTTTGGCTGAAGCTAAACTTGAAGCAGGGCGCTTAAAAGAAAAAGCCAACCAAGAAATTGCTCAAAATAAAGCTGAAGCTTTACAAAGTGTTAAGGGAGATGTGGCAGACTTGACAATCAGTCTAGCTGGAAAAATTATCTCTCAAAACCTTGACGGTCAGGCCCATAAAGAACTCATTAATCAGTATATCGATCAGCTAGGAGAAGCTTAATGGACAAAAAGACTCTAAAGGTAATTGAAAAATACAGCATGCCTTTTGTCCAATTGGTGATTGAAAAAGGAGAAGAAGACTCTATTTTTTCAGACTTGTCTCAAATAAAGCAAGTAGCTGAAGAAACAGGCTTACCTTCTTTTTTAGCTCAGGTGGCAGTAGATGAGTCGGATAAAGAAAAAACGGTTCGTTTTTTCCAGGACTCTGTGTCACCTTTAGTACAAAACTTTATCGAGGTTCTACTTTACAATCACAGATCAAAACTGTTTTACGATGTGATTGTAGATTGCTTGAATCGTCTTGAAAAAGAAACCAATCGTTTTGAAGTGACTATTTTGTCTGCACATCCTTTGACTGGTGAACAGAAAGAACGACTAATTCCTCTCATCGAGAAAAAGATGTCTCTAAAAGTTCGTAGCATTAAGGAAAAAATTGACGATAGTTTAATCGGTGGTTTTGTTATTTTTGCCAATCACAAGACAATTGATGTGAGTATTAAACAACAACTTAAAGTTGTTAAGGAAAATTTGAAATAGAAAGTGGTGTTCTTTTGGCAATTAACGCACAAGAAATCAGCGCTTTAATTAAGCAACAAATTGAAAATTTCAAACCCAATTTTGATGTGACTGAAACAGGTGTTGTAACCTATATTGGTGACGGGATTGCGCGTGCTCATGGTCTTGAAAATGCTATGAGTGGTGAGCTGTTGATTTTTGAAAATGGCTCTTATGGTATGGCGCAAAACTTGGAATCAACAGATGTCGGTATTATCATTCTTGGAGACTTTACAGATATCCGTGAAGGCGATACAATTCGTCGTACAGGGAAAATCATGGAAGTTCCAGTT
>NZ_KQ970818.1:857646-861585 GCF_001579645.1 Streptococcus infantis | reverse complement strand
GTCGATCCGCTAGGTCGTCCAGTGGATGGTTTGGGTCCAATCAATACAGACAAGACTCGTCCAGTTGAAGCACCAGCTCCTGGTGTTATGCAACGTAAGTCTGTCTCAGAACCATTGCAAACAGGTTTGAAAGCTATTGACGCCCTTGTTCCAATCGGTCGTGGCCAACGTGAGTTGATCATTGGTGACCGTCAAACAGGGAAGACAACTATCGCTATTGACGCTATCTTGAACCAAAAAGGTCAAGATATGATTTGTATCTATGTAGCGATTGGACAAAAAGAATCAACAGTTCGTACACAAGTAGAAACACTTCGTCAGTACGGAGCCTTGGATTACACAATCGTTGTGACAGCCTCAGCTTCACAACCTTCACCATTGCTCTTCCTTGCACCTTATGCAGGGGTTGCTATGGCAGAAGAGTTCATGTACCAAGGTAAGCATGTCTTGATCGTTTATGATGACTTATCTAAACAAGCGGTAGCTTATCGTGAACTTTCCCTTCTTCTTCGTCGTCCGCCAGGACGTGAAGCCTTCCCAGGGGATGTTTTCTACCTTCACAGTCGTCTACTTGAGCGTTCTGCTAAAGTTTCAGATGAGCTTGGTGGTGGATCTATCACGGCTCTTCCATTTATCGAGACCCAAGCTGGAGATATCTCAGCTTATATCGCTACAAATGTAATCTCTATTACGGATGGACAAATCTTCCTAAGCGATAGTCTCTTTAATGCGGGTATTCGTCCGGCTATTGATGCGGGTTCTTCTGTATCTCGTGTTGGTGGTTCAGCTCAGATTAAAGCTATGAAGAAGGTTGCTGGTACTCTTCGTATCGATCTTGCTTCATACCGAGAGTTGGAAGCCTTCACTAAATTTGGTTCAGACTTGGATGCAGCTACACAGGCTAAATTGAACCGTGGTCGTCGTACTGTAGAAGTATTGAAACAACCTGTTCATAAACCATTACCTGTTGAGAAACAAGTTACTATTCTCTATGCTTTGACCCATGGTTTCTTGGATACAATTCCTGTAGACGATATCGTTCGTTTCGAAGAAGAGTTCCATATGTTCTTTGATGCTCAACATCCTGAGATTTTGGAAACCATTCGTGAAACAAAAGACTTGCCAGATGAAGCAGTCTTGGATGCTGCGATTACTGAGTTTCTCAATCAATCAAGCTTCCAATAAGAATAGAGGTGTCAGATGGCAGTATCTCTAAATGATATTAAAACAAAAATCGCCTCAACGAAAAATACTAGTCAAATTACTAACGCCATGCAGATGGTTTCTGCAGCTAAGTTAGGTCGTTCTGAAGAAGCTGCACGCAACTTCCAGATTTATGCTCAAAAAGTTCGTAAACTCCTTACAGACATCCTCCACGGAGATGGTGCAGGCGGATCAACTAACCCTATGTTGATCAGTCGCCCCGTCAAAAAAACAGGCTATATCGTCATTACATCTGACCGTGGTCTTGTTGGAGGATATAATTCTTCAATCTTAAAAGCTGTCATGGAAATTCAGCAAGAATACCATCCTTCAGGTGATGATTTTGAAGTCATCTGTATTGGTGGTATGGGAGCCGATTTCTTCAAATCACGTGGTATTCAACCTATCTATGAATTGCGTGGACTTGCAAGCCAACCAAGTTTTGATGAAGTTCGTAAGATTATCACAAAAACGATTGAAATGTATCAAAATGAACTTTTTGATGAGCTCTATGTTTGCTACAACCACCACGTGAATACATTGACAAGTCAAATGCGTGTAGAGCAGATGCTTCCAATCGTGGACTTGGATCCAAATGAAGCAGATGATAACTATAGCTTGACCTTTGACCTTGAAACAAGTCGTGAAGAAATCTTGGATCAATTGCTACCACAGTTTGCAGAAAGTATGATTTATGGTGCTATTATTGATGCCAAGACAGCTGAAAATGCTGCCGGTATGACAGCCATGCAAACAGCGACTGATAATGCAAAAAAAGTGATTAATGATTTGACAATCCAGTATAACCGTGCCAGACAGGCGGCGATTACACAAGAAATCACAGAAATCGTGGCAGGAGCTAGCGCTTTAGAATAAAGCCATCCTGCTCATATCAATGAACTTAGGACCTAGCAAAACTAGGAACCGACAGTATCTTATATAGAATAGGAGAAGGAGATGAGTTCAGGTAAAATTGCTCAGGTTATCGGACCCGTTGTAGACGTTTTGTTTGCAGCAGGTGAAAAACTACCTGAGATTAACAATGCACTTGTCGTCTACAAAAATGACGAAAAGAAAACAAAAATCGTCCTTGAAGTAGCCTTAGAGTTGGGAGATGGTATGATTCGTACCATCGCCATGGAATCAACAGATGGTTTAACTCGTGGAATGGAAGTGTTGGACACAGGTCGTCCAATCTCTGTACCAGTAGGTAAAGAAACCTTGGGACGTGTCTTCAATGTTTTGGGAGATACCATTGACTTGGAAGCTCCTTTTGGAGAAGACGCAGAGCGCCAGCCAATTCATAAAAAAGCACCTACTTTTGATGAGTTGTCTACCTCTTCAGAAATCCTCGAGACAGGGATTAAGGTTATCGACCTTCTTGCCCCTTATCTTAAAGGTGGTAAAGTCGGACTCTTCGGTGGTGCCGGAGTTGGTAAGACTGTCTTGATCCAAGAATTGATTCATAACATTGCCCAAGAACACGGTGGTATCTCAGTATTTACTGGTGTTGGAGAACGTACTCGTGAAGGAAACGACCTCTACTGGGAAATGAAAGAGTCAGGCGTTATCGAGAAAACAGCCATGGTATTTGGTCAGATGAATGAGCCACCAGGAGCACGTATGCGTGTTGCCCTTACTGGTTTGACAATCGCTGAATACTTCCGTGATGTAGAAGGCCAAGACGTTCTTCTCTTCATTGACAACATCTTCCGTTTCACACAAGCTGGTTCAGAAGTATCTGCCCTTTTGGGTCGTATGCCATCAGCCGTTGGTTACCAACCAACCCTCGCAACAGAAATGGGTCAATTGCAAGAACGTATCACTTCAACTAAGAAAGGTTCTGTAACCTCTATCCAGGCTATCTACGTGCCAGCGGATGACTATACTGACCCAGCGCCAGCAACAGCCTTCGCTCACTTGGATTCAACTACCAACTTGGAACGTAAATTGGTTCAATTGGGTATCTACCCAGCCGTTGACCCACTTGCTTCAAGTTCACGTGCCTTGGCACCTGAAATCGTTGGAGAAGAACACTACGCAGTTGCGGCTGAGGTCAAACGTGTTCTTCAACGTTACCATGAGTTGCAAGATATCATTGCCATCCTTGGTATGGATGAACTTTCTGATGAAGAAAAGACTTTGGTTGCTCGTGCCCGTCGTATTCAGTTCTTCCTTTCACAAAACTTCAACGTTGCGGAACAATTTACTGGTCAACCAGGTTCTTATGTTCCAGTAGCCGAAACAGTTCGTGGATTTAAGGAAATTCTCGACGGAAAACACGATCATCTCCCAGAAGATGCCTTCCGTGGAGTAGGTTCAATCGAAGATGTTATCGCTAAGGCTGAAAAAATGGGATTTTAAGAGGTGATCTATGGCTCAGTTAACTGTCCAGATCGTGACACCAGATGGCCTCGTCTATGATCACCATGCCAGCTTTGTATCGGTTCGAACTCTGGATGGTGAGATGGGGATCTTGCCACGACATCAAAATATGATTGCGGTATTAGCAGTTGATGAAGTTAAAGTCAAACGTATTGATGATGATTCTCATGTCAACTGGATAGCAGTAAACGGAGGAATCATCGAGATTGCTAATGATGTCATTACCATTATTGCAGACTCAGCTGAGCGTGCTCGTGATATCGATATTAGCCGTGCAGAACGTGCCAAACTTCGTGCAGAACGTGAAATCGAAGAAGCGCAAGACAAACACTTGATTGACCAAGAGCGTCG
>NZ_KQ970818.1:839844-857626 GCF_001579645.1 Streptococcus infantis | reverse complement strand
GTTTAAAATGTGACGCAAACCGCTTCGGGAACGTGGAAATCATTGGAAAGTTCTGCAAGACGACCAGTATCTGAATTACGTTTAAAGACAGTTGCATTATCAGAATCCTGGTGAACAGCGATGAGGAATTCTTGGTCTGGTGAGAGAATAAAGTCACGAGGAGTTTTCCCGTTTGTAGGAACAAATTCCAACAATTCTAAACTACCATCAGCGAGAATAGTGTAAACTACAATAGAATCGTGACCACGGTTTGATGCATACAGATATTTTCCATCTTGTGAGAGACGAATAGCAGCAGTTCCATTAAAGTCATTAAATCCTTCAGGAAGAGTAGAAATAACTTGCATTTTTTCAAATGCACCAACACCATCATAAATCAATACTTCAATTGTACTATTGAGTTCACAGATGAGATAGGCAATCTTGTAGTGGTTGTGAAAAACAAGGTGACGTGCACCAGCACCAGGACTACAATTGTAGGTAGTTAGCTTATTTAGTTTTCCTTCTGGATTGACATCATAAGTAGTAACCTCATCAGTACCTAAGTCGCAAGTGACTAAATACTGATCTGGTGTTAAATCTGTAAAGTGTACATGTGGAGAAGCTTGATTTTCATGAGGACCATGACCGCTATGCTGAACTGTATCAGCCAATTCTAGACTACCATCTTCTTTACGTTTGTATACCAGAATTTGTCCCTTGTGATAGTTTGCACCATAGACTAGGCTACGATTCTCATCAACTGCAACATAGCAGTGAGGAGCACCTTCTGTCACAACATGATTTAGCAAAGTACCATCTGTTTGATAGGCAGCAATTCCACCTTGTCCATCTTTGCTACCGACAGTGTAGAGGTGATTTTCTTGATCAAATGCAAGATAGGTAGGACTTGGCTCAGCAGCAAATAGTTTAAGATTGGATAGTTGCCCAGTTTCTGTATCAAAATCAGCTTGATAAATCCCTTGGGATAAACGACGTGTGTAAGTTCCGAAATAAATTGTTTCAATCATAGCTATACCTCTAAATAAAGATGTTTCTATTATATCATAAATTGGGAGGCCTGAAGAAAATAGTGAAAAAAGTATGAAACATCTAAGTATAAAATTAGTAAAAAGCAAGGTCGCTTTGTTAAAGTTCTCAATCGTCACCTCAACACTTTAAAAACAGTTTATTCCCTATAAAAATGGTATAATGAAAGGACAAAGGAAAGGAAGTAGATATGGAACAAAAAGAGAAACATTTTAATTTATCTTGGTTTTTTAAATGGTTTTTAGATAATAAGGCTGTTACAGTTTTTTTGGTAGCCTTGTTACTAGGTCTGAATATTTTTATTTTAAGTAAGATTAGTTTTTTATTTATCCCTGTCGTTGATTTTTTATCAGTGGTCATGTTGCCTGTTATTTTATCAGGATTACTTTTTTATCTCTTAAATCCACTGGTGGATTTGATGGAGAAGTATAAGATAAATCGTGTCTTAGCCATTAGTATTATCTTTGTCATTATTGCCATACTCTTGATTATTGGTTTGGCCGTTGCGATTCCAAATCTTCAGCGTCAAGTAGTTATTTTTGCGCAAAATGTCCCAAGTTATCTGGAAGATGCTGACAGAGTTATTGATGATCTTGTAACCAAGCGGTTACCAGATGACTTTAGACCTCAACTAGAACAGGTTCTGGCTCAATTCTCAACACAAGCAACTGCTTGGGCCAGTAATATTTCATCAAAAGCTGTGAACTGGGTGAGTGCTCTTATTAGTGGAACGTCACAAGTCATTGTTGCTTTGATTATCATGCCCTTTATGCTCTTTTATCTCCTTAGAGATGGAAAAGGTTTGAGAGATCATATCACTCAATTCTTACCTAATAAATTGAGAGAACCAGTAGGTAAGGTTCTAACGGATGTGAACCAACAACTATCTAACTATGTTAGAGGACAAATTACTGTTGCTGTTATCGTAGCAATTATGTTTATCATCTTCTTTAAGATTATTGGTTTGAGATATGCAGTGACTCTTGGAATTACTGCAGGGATTTTAAATCTTATTCCTTATCTTGGAAGTTTCCTTGCCATGCTACCAGCTCTGGTCTTAGGCTTAATTGCTGGACCAGTTATGCTCTTGAAAGTTATTATCGTTTTTATCGTAGAGCAGACAATTGAAGGTCGTTTTGTATCTCCATTGATTTTAGGTAGTCAATTAAACATCCATCCAATCACGATTCTATTTGTTTTGTTGACGTCTGGTTCTATGTTTGGTGTTTGGGGAGTCCTACTAGGAATTCCTGTTTATGCTTCAGCAAAAGTTGTTATTTCAGCGATTTTTGAATGGTATAAAAAAGTTAGTGGTCTGTATGAGTTAGAAGAGGAGGTTGAAGGTGAGCAATAGTCAAGAAATGCTTGAAGCTTTGGATCAGCAAGATTTAACAAAAGCTGATCACTATTTTCAAAAAGCCTTGGTAGAAGACCCTGATGATCTTCTTCTGGAACTGGCTTATTATCTAGAAGGTATTGGTTTTTATCCACAAGCTCGTCAAATCTATGAAAAACTAGCTCCAATATTTCCAGAAGTAAATCTCAATCTAGCTAGTATCGCAAGCGAAGATGGACAAATCGAAGAAGCGTTTGCCTATCTAGAAGAAATTCAACCCAATAGCGATTCTTATGTATCAGCGCTTGTTTTAAAGGCTGATTTCTATCAAATGGAAGGATTGACGGATGTAGCTCGTGAGAAGCTCTTAGAAGCTCTTAATTACTCTGATGATCCTCTATTGATTTTTGGGCTAGCAGAGTTAGATAGTGAACTTGGAAATGATTTAGAAGCGATTAAGGGCTATGCTCAACTGGATAATCGTGAAATATGTGAGCAGACAGGGATTTCTACCTATCAACGAATTGGCACTGCCTATGCTCGACTTGGAAAGTTTGAATCAGCCATAGAGTTTTTAGAAAAAGCTTTAGAGTTAGAGTATGAAGATCAGACTGCATTTGAATTAGCAAGTCTTTACTTTGATCAAGAGGAATATCAAAAGGCAGCTTTATATTTTAAACAGCTGGATACTATTTCTCCAGATTTTGAAGGGTATGAATATGGTTATAGTCAGGCTCTACATAAGGAACATCAGACTGAGCAAGCCTTATTGATAGTTCAACAAGGTTTGGAAAAAAATCCTTTCGAGACACGTTTACTACTCCTTGCTTCACAATTATCTTACGAATTGCATCAACCTGAACAGGCGGAGGCTTATCTTCTTCAAGCCCAAGAAGATGCGGAAGACCAAGAAGAAATCCTCTTGCGACTAGCAACCATGTATCAGGAGCAAGAACGGTATGAGGATATTCTAGCCTTAGAAGTATATGAGCCAGAAAATCTCTTGACTAAGTGGATGATTGCACGGAGTTACCAAGAAACTGAAGATTTGGATACTTCCTATGAATCTTATCAGGCATTGGTTCCAGAACTCAAGGAAAATCCTGAGTTTTTAGAGCAATACATTCATCTATTACGCGAACTTGGAAGGTTTGAAGAAGCAAAAGAACAGATTCAACACTATCTCAAGTTGGTTCCTGATGATATACAGATGCAGGAATTGTATGAACGTTTATGATAAATGAACAGTAGTCGTCTTAGCAGGCGACTATTTTTATAAAATGAAAGATTTAAAAATCTATAAATTCCATCATAAAAATGAATAGATACAGTATGAATTTTTAGCTTTTTTTTGATATAATTGTTATAGTTAAATTGAAAAACTCACTCAAAAAGTGAAACATAGAAAGATTTGAATTATGACACAAGTAAAAATCGTAACAGATTCTTCTGTTACCATTGAACCAGAAGTGGTCAAAGAATTAAATATTACCGTCGTTCCGCTCTCTGTAATGATTGATAGTGTTCTTTATTCGGATGCTGATCTTGAAGAAGGGGAATTTCTTCGCTTGATGAAAGAGAGTAAAAATCTGCCTAAAACAAGTCAACCTCCTGTTGGACTCTTTGCTGAGATCTTTGATGAGTTGAGTAAAGACGGTAGTCAAATTTTAGCCATTCATATGTCTCATGCCTTATCAGGAACTGTCGAAGCAGCTCGGCAAGGTGCAAGTTTGTCAACAGCTAATGTGACTGTATTGGATAGTTCCTTTACAGATCAAGCCCTAAAATTTCAAGTAGTTGAAGCAGCTAAGTTAGCTCAAGAAGGACAAGACATTGAGACAATTGTGGCTCATGTTGAAGAAGTAAAGAAGAACACAGAGCTCTATATTGGTGTTTCTACCTTGGAAAACCTTGTTAAAGGTGGTCGTATTGGTCGAGTGACAGGTCTTTTAAGCTCTCTATTAAATATCCGCGTAGTCATGCAGATGAAAGATGATGAATTGCAACCAATCGTTAAAGGACGTGGAGCTAAAACCTTTAAGAAATGGTTGGATGAACTAGTTGCAAAACTGTCAGAGCGTTCTGTTGCAGAAATTGGTATTTCATATTCTGGAACTCGGGACTGGGCAGAAGAGATGAAAGAAATCCTACAACCTTTCGTTGAAAAACCAATCTCTGTACTTGAAACAGGTTCTATTATCCAGACCCATACAGGTGAAAATGCCTGGGCTATTTTGGTCAGATACGAGTCCTAAAAAAATAAAGAAAATAGCAAGAAATAGCGTTTTTGACTTGACCTACAAGAGAATTTAGGATATGATTGTAATTGTTAATTAGAAAATATTTGGAGGAATTATTAACATGGCAAACAAACAAGATTTGATCGCTAAAGTAGCAGAAGCTACAGAATTGACAAAGAAAGACTCAGCAGCAGCAGTTGATGCTGTATTTGCAGCAGTAGCTGATTACCTTGCAGCTGGTGAAAAAGTTCAATTGATTGGTTTTGGTAATTTCGAAGTTCGTGAGCGTGCAGCACGTAAAGGTCGCAACCCACAAACTGGTAAAGAAATCACTATCGCAGCTTCAAAAGTTCCAGCATTCAAAGCTGGTAAAGCTCTTAAAGACGCTGTTAAATAATGAATTTAGAAAAAGTCTATTGTATCAAGCTTTTTAGCTTGGTCGATAGGCTTTTTTTGTATTTTTGGGGCAAGAGAGAACAGTATCTTCTAAACCAGTCATAGATTCTAAGATCTACTATTGGTAAGAACGGTGAAGCCGATAAGCCTATCTCAAGTTAGGCTTGCAAAGAAAAGATTTAAGCCATCATCCATACAATTGGCACTAAATGGATAGCGAGCAAGGATGGTGAGTAGAGTTTACTTTCAAGCACTGAGCCCCTTATAGTATTTCTTGACAGAGTTAGTGAAAGGGTTTACAATTATATAAAAGAAGTTAGGAGGAAAGGAAGATGATTATTTCAACTACGGGAATTGAAGGGAAAAAAATCCTAGCCTACAAAGGAATTGTCTTTGGTGAAGTAGTTGCTGGAGTTAATATGTTCAAAGATATGGCTGCTGGCTTCCGTAATGTTTTTGGAGGTCGAGCGAGTAGTTATGAAGGTGAATTGACTCAAGCAAGAGAAGAAGCTATAGCAGAAATGATGGAGCGTGCAAGTGAACGTGGAGCAAATGCTATTATAGGTATAAAAATGGACTATGAAACTTTAGGTTCTGAAAATGGTATGCTGATGGTCACTTGTAGTGGAACAGCAGTAGTCGTTGACTCCTGATTTGACGAAACAAAAAAGAACAGTCGAAACTGTTCTTTTATGATTATTTGAGACCGTATTTTTTGTTGAAACGATCCACGCGTCCATCTGCTTGAGTGAACTTTTGACGTCCAGTGTAGAATGGGTGTGAGTCTGATGAAATTTCCACACGGATCAATGGGTAAGTTTCGCCTTCGAACTCAACAGTTTCGTTAGAGCGTTTTGTTGAACCGCTAAGGAATTGGTAACCAGTAGTTGTGTCCATGAAGACAACTGGGCGATATTCTGGATGGATATCTTTTTTCATTTTGCAATATTTCCTTTCTGCCATGGTCTCTTTGCGAGCCATAGATTGTTACTATACTAGTCTAACAGATTATGCTAAGTTTGGCAAGCTTTTTATCTATTTTTTCAGTAAGTTTTTTAATTTTTGGTAGATGACTTCATTTTCCTCTAGGCTATAGGAGTTAGCACCACTTGCAAGTGGGTGACCTCCACCATCATGTTCTTTTGCAACACTATTGATTGGAACGAATTTACTGCGAAGTCGAACGCGATAGTGGCCATCTGCTTGTTCCACAAATATTCCCCAAAGGTTAACAGTATCAATACGACCTGGAGCACCAACAATGGCTGCTGTTTCTGCGTCTGTTACTTGATATGTTTTTAGAATTTTTTGAGTCAGAATGACACGCGCAACACCGTTTTCATCAACTTCTAAGTGATCATAGACATAACCTTGAAGTTTAGCAATTTTAAAGCTCATGGTGTCCATTTTACGTGCTAATTCAGCATAGTCAAAGTTATGTTCTCTTAGTTTACTAGCAATTCGAAGGGTACGAGCAGAAGTAGACGGATAAAGGAAACGGCCGGTATCGCCAATAATTCCAGCGCATAGCATTTTAGCTGCATAGTCAGATAATTCAAGATTAGTTGCTTCAGCAAAGAGAGCAATCATCTCACTGGCACTGCTCGAGTTGGTATCTACCCAAACAAGATCTCCGTATACTTCATCATTTGGATGGTGGTCAATTTTAATAATGGTTTCAGCATTGATATAACGTTTATCATCGATACGAGCAGTATTTGCTGTATCACAAATGATAGCAAGCGCCCCTTGATAATCTTTGTCTTCTACCTGATCCATCTTTGTAAGCCATGTTAGGGTCGGTTCATCATAACCGACTACCTTGATTTTTTTTTCTGGGAAATGATGTTCCAGAAGTGCTTTGAGTCCAACCTGACTTCCTAAGGCATCAGGATCGGGTTTCATGTGACGGTGAATGACAATGGTATCGTATGCTTTAATTTTTTCTAAAATTTGATGGCAAATTTCCATAAGTAACCTCAATTCTTTCTTATTTCATTGTAGCACAAGAGTTTTTATTTTTAAAATGAAAAAGATGTGATATAATGGAGGAAGATAAATTGAGGAGGACGATATGGCATTAGCAAAAATTGTATTTGCCAGTATGACCGGTAATACCGAAGAAATTGCAGATATTGTAGCAGATAAATTGCGTGAGTTGGGCTTAGAGGTAGATGTTGATGAATGTACAACTGTTGACGCATCTGACTTTCTTGAAGCAGATATCGCAATCGTTGCGACCTACACATATGGTGATGGAGAGTTACCAGATGAGATGATGGACTTCTACGAAGACCTAGCAGATCTTAATTTGAGTGGCAAAATCTACGGTGTGGTAGGATCAGGCGATACTTTCTACGATGAGTTCTGTAAAGCTGTTGATGACTTTGATCGTGTATTTGTGGCAACAGGAGCTGAAAAGGGATCAGAGTGCGTCAAAGTGGATCTCTCTGCAGAAGAAGAAGATATCGAACGCTTGGAACAATTTGCAGAAGAATTGGCTGCTAAAGTAGGATAAGCATGAAGTTGCACTGATGAAAGTTGTCAGTGCAGTTTTTGTTAGATAATCCTAAGAATGTACTGGCCCATTTATACTCTTTGAAAATCAAATTCAAACCGCGTCAACGTCGCCTTGCTGTACTCAAGTACCGCCTGCGGCTAGTTTCCTAGTTTGCTCTTTGATTTTCATTGAGTATTAGAAGCTTTTTATAAATTGATTCAAATTAAGAAGGAGGATCTATGGATTTAGATAGTATTAGACAAGAAATCGATCAAATTGATGACCAAATTGTAAAACTCTTAGAAGAAAGAATGCATCTAGTTGAGGGTGTAGTGGCTTATAAAAAAGCTTCAGGAAAAGCTATTCTAGATACTAAAAGAGAAGAAGTTATCTTTGAAAAAGTCAGAAATCACGTCAGCAATAAAAAATACGAAGAGACAATCGTTGAGACTTTTTCAGATATTCTCAAACGTTCGCGCGATTATCAGGATAAAAACATCAAATGAAAAAAGAACAATTTTACCCATTAGGAATCTTTCTAGCTGCCATGCTAGGAGGACTTGTCCGATATCAGATTTCGAGATGGTTGCCAGCCAGTCCAGACTTTCCATGGGGAACTCTCTTTGTCAACTATCTAGGAATTTTCTGCTTAGTCTATCTTGTCAAAGGTTATTTGGTTTATAAGGGAAGCAGTAAAGGTGTCATTTTAGCGCTTGGAACTGGCTTCTGTGGGGGTTTAACGACTTTTTCTAGCCTCATGTTAGATGGCGTGAAATTGCTGGATACAGGTTCTTACCTAAGTCTAGTAATCTATCTAGTTCTGAGCATTGGTGGTGGATTTTTATTGGCTTATTGTTTAGGGAGGAAGAAATGGTAGTATTATATCTAGCGCTTGCTTGTGGACTAGGTGCCCTCGTGCGTTATTTCTTTTCACGTTATAATCAGGGTTCAGTACTTCCTCTAGGAACTCTCATAGCTAATCTACTGGGCTGTTTTTTGATCGGCTTATTTTACAATCATGTGGAGTCTAAAGAAGTCTATCTTATCCTTGCCACAGGATTTTGTGGAGGTCTAACCACTTTTTCAACCTTGAATGATGAACTCCAAAAACTATTAGCTGATAAGAAGGTCTTTTACAGATATTTTCTCTTGACCTACTTAGGTGGTTTGCTTGCTATTTTTTTAGGAATTTTACTGTAAATTTCTTTACTTTTTTTAAGAAATTTGGTAAACTGTATCTTGTGTGTAATGGACGCACAAAAATACAGTTTATCCGCTGAGGAAGCTTCCTCAAGATTGACAAAGATAGGAGAATAAAATGAATCCATTAATCCAAAGCTTGACAGAAGGTCAACTTCGTACTGATATCCCATCATTCCGTCCTGGTGACACTGTTCGTGTACACGCGAAAGTTGTCGAAGGTAACCGTGAACGTATCCAGATTTTTGAAGGTGTTGTTATTGCACGTAAAGGTGCTGGCATCTCAGAAAACTACACAGTTCGTAAAATCTCTAACGGTGTAGGTGTTGAACGTATCTTCCCAATCCACACTCCACGTGTTGAAAAGATCGAAGTTGTTCGTTACGGTAAAGTACGTCGTGCGAAATTGTACTACTTGCGTGCTCTTCAAGGTAAAGCAGCTCGTATCAAAGAAATCCGTCGTTAATTCGACCAAAAAACTCTGCTCATTCGGCAGAGTTTTTCTCTAGCTCCCTTAGTTCAATGGATATAACAACTCCCTCCTAAGGAGTAGTTGCAGGTTCGATTCCTGCAGGGGGCATATAAACTATTGATTATTCAATAATTAATCAATCCAAATAGATAGATAATAAAGGCGTGAGATCACGCTTTTTTTGTTGTGGTGAAAGATAATAGAGAAATGGATTTGAATACAAGTATAAAAAAGAAAAATATTCTCGATAATTGCAGATAATGATTTGATTTTTTAGGAAGGAAAGAGTAAAATTTGATTAATATAACAATTTCTTAGGAGTGTAATGATGAATGGTTTGGTTTTAGGCTTAGATATTGGTATTGCGTCAGTTGGAGCGGGTATTCTAAAAAAAGATACTGGTGAGATTATCCATGCGAATTCTCGTCTTTTTCCAGCTGCAACAGCTGATAATAATGTTCTAAGAAGGAGCAGTAGACAGGCTAGACGATCAACTCGTCGAAAAAGACATCGTGCTGTTCGTCTTCATGATTTATTTGAAGACTATGGTTTGTTAACTGATTTTTCAAAGGTTTCTATTAATTTAAATCCTTATAAACTTCGTGTAGAAGGAATGGATATACAACTGACAACCGAAGAGTTATTTATCGCCCTCAAGAATATTATTAAGAGAAGGGGAATTAGCTACTTAGATGATGCTTCTGAGGATGGTGTTACAGTATCGTCTGATTACGGGAAGGCAGTTGAAGAAAATAGAAAATTACTTTCGGAACAGACACCAGGTCAAATTCAACTAGAACGATTCGAAAAATATGGTCAGGTTAGAGGAGATTTCACTGTTGAAGAAAATGGTGAAAAACGCAGACTGATCAATGTTTTTTCAACATCTACTTATAGAAAAGAAGCTGAAAGAATTCTTAGAAAACAACAAGAATTCAATAATAAGATTACTGATGACTTTATAGATGATTATTTGACAATCCTTACAGGTAAAAGAAAATACTATCATGGGCCAGGAAATAAAAAATCACGGACTGATTATGGAAGGTATACTACTAAGAAAGATTCTGAAGGTAAGTACATAACATTAGATAATATTTTTGGTGTTTTAATTGGTAAATGTACCTTTTATCCTGATGAATATCGTGCTTCAAAAGCTTCCTATACTGCTCAAGAGTTTAATTTACTTAATGATTTAAATAATTTAACTGTTCCAACAGAAACCAAGAAACTGAGTGAGAAACAAAAGAAGACAATTGTCGAATATGCGAAAACAGCTAAAACATTAGGAGCTTCAACCCTATTGAAGTACATTGCTAAGATGGTTGATGCTTCAGTTGATCAGATACATGGTTATCGAGTTGACGTAAATAAAAAACCTGAAATGCACACCTTTGATGTCTATCGGAAAATGCAATCTTTAGAGACTTTTAATGTTAATGAAATGCCTAGAGAAGTTCTAGATGAGCTTGCTCATATTCTAACTTTAAATACAGAGCGAGAAGGTATAGAAGAAGCTATCAACACGAAGTTAAAGGGTACATTTAATCAAGATCAAGTTCTTGAATTGGTTCAATTTAGAAAAAATAATAGCAGTTTATTTAGTAAGGGTTGGCATAATTTTTCTCTAAAACTTATGATGGAGTTGATTCCAGAACTCTATGCAACTTCAGAAGAGCAAATGACAATTCTTACTCGACTAGGGAAACAAAAATCTAAAGAGATCTCAAAACGAACCAAGTATATTGATGAGAAAGAAATAACAGAGGAAATTTATAACCCTGTAGTAGCAAAATCTGTCAGACAAGCCATAAAGATAATCAACGAAGCGACTAAACAGTATGGAATCTTTGATCATATCGTTATCGAAATGGCGCGTTTAACTAACGAAGAAGATGCTAAGAAAGATTATATCAAACGTCAAAAAGCAAACCTAGATGAAAAAAATGCTGCCATGGAAAAAGCGGCTTTCCAATACAATGGGAAAAAAGAGTTACCGGATAGTATTTTTCATGGACATAAAGAATTAGCCACTAAGATTCGTTTATGGCATCAACAAGGAGAAAAGTGTCTTTACACTGGAAAGAATATCCCAATTTCAGATTTGATTCAAAATCAATACAAGTACGAAATTGATCATATTCTGCCTCTATCTTTATCTTTTGATGATAGTTTATCTAATAAGGTATTAGTACTTGCTACGGCAAACCAAGAAAAAGGGCAACGTACACCATTTCAGGCTTTAGATCGTATGGATGATGCTTGGTCTTATCGTGAGTTTAAATCATATGTAAAAGATTCTAAATTATTAGGTAATAAAAAGAAAGATTATCTATTAACGGAAGAAGATATTAGTAAGATAGAGGTTAAACAGAAGTTTATCGAACGAAATTTAGTGGATACTCGGTATTCTTCTCGAGTTGTTTTAAATGCTCTACAAGATTTTTATAAAAATCATCATTTCGATACAACAATTTCTGTGGTACGTGGGCAGTTCACTTCTCAGCTAAGAAGAAAGTGGGGGCTTGAAAAATCTCGTGAGACTTATCACCATCATGCTGTTGATGCCTTAATTATTGCTGCTTCTAGCCAATTAAGATTATGGAAGAAACAGAATAATCCTCTGATTTTTTATAAAGAAGGACAATTCGTTGATTCAGAAACTGGAGAAATTCTTTCATTAAATGACGATGAATATAAAGAATTAGTATTTAAAGCGCCATATGACCATTTCGTTGATACATTGCGTAGCAAGACATTTGAGGATAGCATTTTATTTTCTTATCAAGTAGATTCAAAATATAATCGAAAAATTTCAGACGCTACCATTTACGCAACAAGAAAAGCAAAATTGGATAAAGATAAATCTAAAGAAACGTATGTTTTAAGTAAGATTAAAGATATTTATAGCCAAGCAGGTTATGATGCTTTCATTAAAATTTACAATAAAGATAAGAGTAAATTCTTGATGTATCACAAAGATTCACAAACATTTGAGAAGGTAATTGAAGAGATTTTAAGAACCTATCCTTCTAAAGAATTTAATGATAAGAATAAAGAGGTTCCTTGTAATCCTTTTGAGAAATATAGACAAGAAAATGGACCTATCCGTAAGTACAGTAAAAAAGGCAATGGTCCAGAAATTAAAAGTCTGAAATACTATGATAAAAATATTCCTGAATCATTTATTAACATAACTCCTTCTAATAGTAAAAATAAAGTAATCCTACGTCAATTAAATCCTTGGAGAACAGATGTCTATTTTAATCATCAGACGGAGAAGTATGAGTTGCTTGGATTAAAATATGCAGATTTACAATTTGAAAAGAAGACTGGGACTTATTCTATAACTATTGATAAATATAATGAAATTAAAGAAAAAGAAGGAGTGGGCGAGCAGTCAGAATTCAAATTCACCTTATATAAAAATGACTTGCTTTTAATTAAGGATACGAAAAATAACGAGAAACAGATTTTTAGATTCTTATCTAGAACAATGCCAAATGTGAAACATTATGTAGAACTAAAACCTTATAATAAAGCCAAATTTGATGGTAACCAGCCATTGATAACAATCTTTGGAAATGTTGCGAAGGGAGGGCAGTGTTTGAAAGGATTAAATAAACCTAATATTTCTATATATAAAATTAAAACAGATGTTTTAGGTAATAAATATTTCATTAAAAAAGAGGGTGATAAACCAAAACTCAAATTTTAAAAAGTTTCAAAATAGAGTTGCAAATGCTTTTACAATGTATTATAATAGTAACTGTAAGGGACGCCTTACACAGTTACTTAAATCTTGCAGAAGCTACAAAGATAAGGCTTCATGCCGAATTCAACACCCTGTCAATTATGGCGGGGTGTTTTCGTTTTGTAAAGAGGACAGGATTATGACTTGGAGAATTGTACATGTTTGTCAGAGTGAAAAAATGCAATTAAAGTTGGATAATATTTTAATTAAGAAAATGGGTCAAGACTATGTGATCCCACTGAGTGATATTTCGATAATCGTAGCGGAAGGAGGGGAGACTGTTGTAACTCTGAGGTTATTAAGTGCTTTAAGTAAGTATAATATTGCCTTGATTGTCTGTGATAATGAGCACTTACCTACAGGGATTTACCATTCACAAAATGGTCATTTCAGAGCTTATAAAAAATTACAAGAGCAATTATTGTGGACGCAAGAACAAAAAGACAAATTATGGCAGATAGTAACCTATTTCAAAATAAATAATCAGCAAGATGTTCTCGCAATGTTTGAGAAAAACCTTGATTGTATCCAATTATTAGCGGACTATAAAGAACATATTGAGTATGGAGATAAAACCAATCGTGAAGGACATGCTGCCAAAGTTTATTTTAATGAACTCTTTGGAAAGAAATTTGTTCGCCTTACTCAACAGGAAACTGATGTCATCAATGCAGGTTTAAATTATGGCTATGCAATTATGAGAGCGCAGATGGCACGTATTATTGCAGGTTACGGTTTGAATCCCCTGATTGGCATTTTCCATAAGAATGAATATAATCAATTTAACTTGGTTGATGACTTAATGGAACCTTTTCGGCAGATTGTCGATGTTTGGGTCTATCAAAATTTACGAGATGAAGAATATTTAAAATATGAGTTCAGATTAGCCTTAACAGATACACTAAATGCAAAGATTCGTTATGGGAAAGAAACGTGTTCGGTAACAGTAGCAATGGATAAATATGTCAAAGGTTTTCTAAAATGTATTTCTGATAAGGATACGAGTAAATTTTACTGTCCTGTGGTATCGAGCATAGAATGGAGTTAAAGAAATGAGGTACGAAGCATTGAGATTATTGTGTTTTTTTGATCTACCAATGGAAACAAATCAAGAAAAAAGGGTTTATCGCAATTTTCGGAAAGATTTAATTGCCAATGGTTTTGAGATGTTACAGTTTTCTGTTTATTATAGAACCTGTCCGAATCGAAGTTTTGCTAGTAAATTCTATAAAAAATTAAGTCAGAGTAATTTACCAAGTGGGAATGTCCGTTTACTTGCAGTTACAGAGAAACAATTTTCTGAAATGGTTTTAATCATTGGTGGAAAAACAAAGCAAGAAGAAGTAGTCAGTGATCATAAGTTGGTAGTTATATGAAAATGAACGTCAGTCATCCATACAAGGATAATATTTCATTAAGTTTTGGTCAATTTACTCAAATCGTAGGTCAAGATCAGCAAGTAAAGTACTATATTTGGCAGATCCTATTATGGTATTTTGGAGGTAAAAAATATAGTGAGGAAGATTTAGTCCTATTTGAACAAAATGAACCTAAAATCTTAATAGACTATATGGTGGTTTCACGTTCGGAATTCAGAGTGATTCAACTATCGAACATTAACGATCTAATTGAACAAATGGAGTATAAGAAAGGAACGATAGCTTATGATTATATAAAGAATAAGATTAATACAGTGGAGATGATAGAGCAAATTGAAAATATCAATGATAATCTCGATAGGATTTCGTTGCTATTAAATCAAAATTTGAATCTTCAACTAGATGAAATTAATTATCATACAGAAGCGAAATATTTTAATACAGATCAATTGATTCAAAAAAATTTTTTGCCCTATTTTGGACAAAATGATAAAAATATATCCTTTGAATTTGTAGACAATAAGAAAAAGTTTTTATTATTTCTTTCCATGTTAGAAGTTGTAGTTACGAATAGTTCTGAAAAGATCTTACTTGTCTTACGAAATTTAGATGATTATCTATCTTACAAGGAATTTGTTGAGTGTTGCGAAAAGATGGAACTTTTAACAAATCATAGCAACTTGCTTTATATTATTTCGTTTCCTTCAAATGAAGGCTATCTTCATGTTACTAAAGAAGTAATGGAGGAGATTAATATCGTTTCTGATTACGTTGATCATTTTTATTCTTTAGCATTTATGTACGAACGATTTAGCAATCAATACCCAATAAATCAAATACCAGATGAGAAAGAATTTTTAAACTCTTTAAGAAAGATTGCTTCCTATTTATTTAGTGTAGACATTCTTCACATGAGTTTATCCATAGAGGATCAAGTAGTATTAAAGATTTTAAATAATTTGTATCAGTATGAAATGAAAACAAAATTCTCTATTGGATCAATCAATCCTATGTTATTGAAATATTTGGAAGAATAGTATTGACGAGTGGGATTTAAGAATTTATAATATCTTTGAGGGCACAAAAATCAAAATTGACGAATTTGAGGTTTTTGTACTCTCAAGATTTAAGTAACTGTACAACAAACTCCCAATGAGTATCTTGCGGTGACCGGTTTTTGTACTCTCAAGATTTAAGTAACTGTACAACGACATTTGACTGAAAAGTGGTACACTAGTAGTTTTTGTACTCTCAAGATTTAAGTAACTGTACAACTCAGTGGACATCCCTTTCGTGCGTTCGTCCGTTTTTGTACTCTCAAGATTTAAGTAACTGTACAACATCGACGCCCTAATTGACTACGAACTAGGAGTTTTTGTACTCTCAAGATTTAAGTAACTGTACAACTACACAAGCGGATAGCAGGGATCGAACGAAGTTTTTGTACTCTCAAGATTTAAGTAACTGTACAACAAAAATAAGGGAGATGAACATGCTAAAAACGTTTTTGTACTCTCAAGATTTAAGTAACTGTACAACAGATGTCCTTAAGAAATTAAAGGATGACCCGTTTTTGTACTCTCAAGATTTAAGTAACTGTACAACGACTGGTTCGACTGCCTTGAGTCGCTTCGCGTTTTTGTACTCTCAAGATTTAAGTAACTGTACAACACTCATTTTACAAAGAGTTCGAAAGTAACCGTTTTTGTACTCTCAAGATTTAAGTAACTGTACAACCAATACTGGAAATTGAGTTCTAACATAGTAAAAACCGCTCAGCAGAGCGGTTTTTGTCTATTCTGTCTATTCTTTCTACAACACCCAAGTTCGAATGGCATGGGCTACGCCAGATTCATCATTAGATTTAGTGATGTATTTGGCGATTTTTTTGAGTTCTGGGTTTCCGTTTTCCATAACAACTGGGTTACCTACGACTTCGAGCATAGCACGGTCATTTTCTTCGTCTCCGATAGCCATGGTTTCATCCTTGCTTAGTCCAAGTTTCTCAGCTAGGTGAGTGATAGCTGAGCCCTTGTCTACATTCTTTTTAAGGAGCTCAAGGTAGAAAGGTGCAGATTTGTTGATGGAGTAGCGCTCGTAAAATTCTGCAGGAATCTTTTCAATAGCGGCATCGAGAATTTCAGGCTCATCGATAAACATACATTTGACGATTTCCTTGTCAGCCATTTCTTCAGGTGTACGGTAGAAAATTGGCATGCTAACAAGGGTTGATTCGTGAACGGTATATTTTCCGATATTGCGATTGGCAGTATAGATGCCGTCCTTGGTAATAGCGTGCATATGGACGCCAAGTTTTCGGCTGAGGAATTCCATATCTAGATAATCCTCATAAGTCAAGGATTCACTGATAATCTCATGTCCTGTAGCTGTTTCTTGGACAAGGGCACCGTTGAAGGTCACGACATAGTCACCTTCATCTCTTAATTTCAAGTCATCTAGAAGTTTGGCAACTCCTGCGATAGGACGTCCAGTTGCAATCATAACTTTGACACCAGCTTTTTTGGCATCTTGAATAGCGGAAAATACTTCTGGAGTGATTTCCTTCTTACTGTTGACAAGGGTTCCGTCGATATCGACAGCGATTAGTTTAATACTCATAAATTTCCTCTTTTAGTTTTTATTTGGTGTAAAATGATCATTTTCGATCAAGTGTAAAAATTGCTGGGTGATGCTTGCGAAGATGCTGTTTTGGTCTAACATTTCTTTCGGAAAATAAAAACGATTATCTCCGTGGCGACTACCAGCAAGGGATTGAACGATAGGAGACAGGCTAGAGAGTTCTGCTAGTTCTCCATTTTTTTGTATAATCTCAATCTGCGTTCGTGGATTTTCAGATTCAGGACGATAGATATCATAAGGAAGGTCAAAGTTCTTATGAATAGCTGTGTAGTAGTCTGGATCAAAACCGATATCTTCCACCAATTTTCTCATAGATGCAAGCTGTTCTTGATCTTCTTGAGAAAAGGTGATGGATTTAAAGACCTTGCGATTGACAAAGCGTTGCGATAAGTCTGCGAGAATCTTGTCAGGACTAGTCATCCAGAGCTGGAAATAGGTATTCATAACTCCGTCATCCAAAGATAAATAGTCAGTCAAGCTAACATTCTTTTCGAAAAATGGCAGTAGATGTGGGGATGTAAGAGTAAAGAAGTCCTTATTATCTGGATAAAGTTCTTTAGCACGTTTCAAAAGATTCTGCAGAAGGACTTCCATAGCACGTGTTGCAGGATGGAAATAAACCTGCATATACATTTGATAGCGACTTAGAACATAGTCTTCGATGGCATGCATGCCATTTCGTTGAAAGGCAATTCCGTTTTCGATAGGGCGAATAACTCGTAAGATACGTGTTAGGTCAAATTCCCCATAAGAAGCCCCTGTAAAATAGGAGTCACGTAAGAGATAGTCCATACGATCTGCATCGATTTGACTCGAAATCAGTTGGACCACCTGCT
>NZ_KQ970818.1:838401-839688 GCF_001579645.1 Streptococcus infantis | reverse complement strand
TGGACCACCTGCTTATTTGGATAAGTATGGTCTATAACACTAGCTACCTTTTTGGGGAAATCTGGAGCTACCTGTAAAAGAACCTGGTGAATCTCTGTTTCGGGGCTTTGGATAATTTCCTGCGTAATCGCCTCATGATCGGTATCAAAGAGATTTTCAAAGGTATGCGAGTAGGCGCCATGTCCTAAGTCATGAAGGAGGGCTGCAGTCATGGTTAGGAGGGACTCCGAAGGATCCCATTCTTTAGGATACTTTTCCTCAAAAATCTCGGTGATGCGTCGTGCAATCTCGTAAACACCTAGACAGTGAGAGAAACGACTATGTTCTCCACCATGAAAGGTATAGCTTGATGTTCCGAGTTGCTTGATACGACGCAAGCGTTGAAATTCTTTGGTATTGATTAAGTCATAGATAATCTGATTATCAACATGGATATAATTGTGAACAGGGTCACGAAATACTTTTTCATTCATAAAACCATTATAGCAAAAAGCCACAGTTTTTGGTAAAATAGTAGGATAAGAGTGAAGAAAGAGGACTTGAAGTGAAGATTCGAATGAGAAATACCATCCAATTTGATGAACAATTGGAAGTGATCGACCAACTTTATGACGTTGAGTTACGTGAGAAAGGTGATTTTTCCTATCTCCTTTTTTACAATGAAGAGAAAGAAAAAGTGGTTCTCAAATTTAATGATACAGAGTTGGTGATGTCTCGATTTTCCAACCCTAAGACCATCATGCGTTTTCTGAAGGAAGCTGATAGTTTAGCCTATATTCCTACACCAATGGGCTTGCAGGAGTTTGTTATTCAAACAAGCCATTATCAAGTTGATCAGCAAAAGATTAAACTAGCCTATCAACTACAAAACAAAGAAGGAACTCCATTTGCGAACTATCGCTTAGAAATTACCTGGGGATAAGAAAGCCGGTGGAGGAGAAATCGGAAGTCAAAGTTTCGATTTCGAAGTTCCAAATCAACTAGCAGGTCAAAGTTTTTTTGCTAATAAAAAAAGAGGTTGGGACTTTTATCCCAACCTTATTTGATATACAGTTCTTGATTTTTCAAGACAATTTCACGTACACTTGCAAATTTCTTCAGCTTTTTGATGTCTTCGGGATGCGTTACAAGTGTGATTACGTAGCCCTCTTTTCCCATACGTCCTGTACGACCAGCGCGGTGAGTGTAAGTTTCCATATCTCTAGGAACGTCAAAGTTAACCACGCATTCCAAGCTATCAATGTCAATACCACGAGCTAGAAGGTCTGTTGCAAGAAGCAGTGTTAG
>NZ_KQ970818.1:828828-838381 GCF_001579645.1 Streptococcus infantis | reverse complement strand
AGCTAGAAGGTCTGTTGCAAGAAGCAGTGTTAGTTGCTTGTCTTTGAATTTTTCGAGAATAACTTTTCTGAACTTAACGTTGACATCGCTAGCTAGTGAAACAGCTAAAACATCGCGATACTGCAATTTTTCCTCAGCGCTTCCGAGGTCTGACAAACTATTAAAGAATACCAGTCCGCGGAAATCCTCGACATGTGCCAGTTTTCTAAGCATATCAACTCTGTGTCGTTGGTCTACTTGCATGTAGAAGTGTTGAATGTTGTTCAATTTTTGATCAGAGAGATCGATGGTGCGCGTGTTAGGCGCAATCTTATCTTGGTCAAACTTGGTAGTGGCACTCATATAGATGAGTTGGTGGTCACGAGGTGCGTAGTGAGTGATTTTCTCAACAAAGTGAATTTGAGAATCATCTAGCAACTGATCGAACTCATCAAGAATGATCGTTTCCACATTCATCATCTTGATTTTTTTCAATTTGATCAGTTCAAAGATACGCCCAGGAGTTCCAATAAGGATTTCTGGGCCTTTTTTAAGTCGTTCGATTTGACGTTTCTGACTCGAACCAGAAAGGAATAGTTGAGCAGTCAAGCCAATTGCTTCACCCCAGGTTTTAGTTACCTCAAAAATCTGACCAGCCAGTTCAGTATTTGGTGCTAAAATCAATAGTTGCTGCGCTTTTTTCTTTTGGAGACGGAGAAGACTTGGCAGGAGATAAGCTAAAGTTTTTCCTGTACCAGTTGGACTGACTCCAAGGAGGGTTTGACCGTCTAAAATCGGATCAAAAAGCTGAGTTTGAATGGGGGTGAATTCTTGAAAGCCGAGTTGTTCGGTTAGCTCTAGCCATTCTGTAGGTAGTTTGGTTTTCATTTTTCTGCCTCAAATCTAATGCCAGCAGTCTGGCGCATGGTGTAAATTAGGTTATGGACGTGTGATGCATCCTCTAACCAAGCTTGGTAAAGTTCTGGGTTTGGCTGCTTGATCATGTTAGCAAAAGCAGCGACCTCCTCAGTCATGGTATGAGGTGCCTGCTGAATAGGTAGATGTGTTTCATTACCTTGATGATCTGTAAAAATAGCTGAGCGAACATGTTCAATGGTGTTGAGCGTCAAGGTTCCATCTGTTGTGTATATTTCACAAGGCAGATTAGAAGTAATATTTTTACCAGCCTTGATATGGACTTGATAACCGGGATAAGATAAGATACCATCTCCATTTAAATCAATGGTGTTGTCAAGTTGCTGAGCTTGATAGGTCGCATCAAGTGCCTTTCCAAACAAGCGAACCGCAGCATAGATCGGATAAATTCCCAAGTCCATGAGAGCCCCACCAGCAAAACGGTCTGAAAAAACATTTGGAGTGTTTCCAGAAAGAAGGTCTGGCATCTTAGAAGAATACTTGGCATAGTTGAAGTCTGCCCCTAAAACCTCCTTATCTACTAAAAATTTTTTTATAGTTGTGAAAGCTTCCTCATGATAGTTTCTTGCTGCTTCAAAGATAAAACATTGATTTTCTTGAGCTATTTCAACTAAATCCTGCCATTCTTGTGGTTGAGTCACCGCTGGTTTTTCAAGGATAACATGTTTAGCCGATGCTAGAGCAAGCTTGGCTTGAGTATAATGCAGAGAATTGGGACTTGCGATATAGACAATATCAAAATCAGACTGGAAGAAATCCTCTAAATTATCAAATAGACTAACATCTGTATAGGAACTAGCAAATTGCTGAGCAGTCGTGAGCTTTCTTGAATAAACAGCCACTAACTGGAATTCCTGACTAGTATGAGCAGCTTCTATAAAGTGGTGACTGATTGCACCAGTACCGATAATACCGAGTTTAAGCATGAAATCTCCTTTTCTACAAGTAATGACTGCTTTCATTATATCACAGATAGACTAAACTAGCCAAAGGGAGACAATTCTTTTGTTTGACACTTCGAATTTTCCTCAAAAAATGGTACAATAGATTCAGAAAAAATAGGAGTGTAGTATGAGATTATTACCTATGAGAAAAATTTCTCGTCATTCAAAACGATTGGCGCTTTTTTTGACTTTTTGTGCGGGTTATGTAGATGCCTATACCTTTATCATACGTGGGAATACTCTAGTTGCAGGCCAAACGGGAAATGTCGTTTTCCTTTCCGTTGGTCTCATTCAGGACAATGTTTCAGATGCCAGTGCCAAGGTAATGACCTTGATTTCCTTCATGGTAGGTGTCTTCCTCTTGACAGTCTATAAAGAAAAGTTGAGGATTGTAAGAAAACCAATTCTATCCCTTATTCCACTAGCAATTTTATCTTTGATAATAGGATTTGTTCCCTTGACGGTTGATAATATATATATAGTACCACCGTTAGCATTTTGTATGGGACTTGTAACAACAGCATTCGGAGAAGTTTCAGGAATTGCATACAACAATGCTTTTATGACTGGAAATATCAAACGAACAATGTTAGCATTTGGCGAATATGTTCGCACAAAACATACACCTTTTTTAAGAGAAGGTCTCATCTTTGTTAGCTTGCTGTCGAGTTTTGTGATTGGGGTTGTTGTATCAGCTTATCTGAGTATTTTTTATGAAGAAAAAACAATTTTAGGGATTCCAATCATGATGAGTATTTTTTATCTAAGTATGCTTTTTGCATCTTGGAGGAAAAAAATAAGAGAAAAAGTTTAAATTCGATGATAAATACTTGTCAAAAACTAGGAATCATGCTATACTTGAAGAGTTGACTATGCACAGTCCTGTGCAACCGCACGAACATCGTTGCTCGTCGTATAACAAATTTAAACTTTGTCATTATCGCCTTGCCTAACATAAGTTATGTCTTCGGCTCAATTCCTAGTTTATTCTTTGTTATACTAAGAGCTCTTCTTTTAAGTGGTTCGTCCCACGATGCTAGGCGAGTCTTCACAAAAATTCGGGGAAACCCCAAAAAATCATAGGAGGTGCATAATGAGCACATACGCAATTATCAAAACTGGCGGAAAACAAGTTAAAGTTGAAGTTGGTCAAGCAGTTTACGTTGAAAAATTGAACGTTGAAGCTGGTCAAGAAGTTACTTTTAACGAAGTTGTTCTTGTTGGTGGTGAAAACACTGTTGTCGGAACTCCACTTGTTTCTGGAGCTACTGTAGTTGGAACTGTTGAAAAACAAGGAAAACAAAAGAAAGTTGTTACTTACAAGTACAAACCTAAAAAAGGTAGCCACCGTAAACAAGGTCACCGTCAACCATACACTAAAGTTGTCATCAACGCAATCAACGCTTAATTTTAAGGAGAACACATGATACAAGCAGTCTTTGAGAGAGCCGAAGATGGCGAGCTGAGGAGTGCGGAGATTACTGGACACGCCGAGAGTGGCGAATACGGCCTAGATGTCGTGTGTGCATCGGTTTCTACGCTTGCCATAAACTTTATCAATTCCATTGAGAAATTTGCAGGCTATGAACCAATCTTAGAATTAAACGAAGATGAAGGTGGCTATCTGATGGTTGAAATTCCAAAAGATCTTCCTTCTCACCAGAGAGAAATGACACAATTATTCTTTGAATCATTTTTCTTAGGTATGGCAAACTTATCGGAGAACTCTTCTGAGTTCGTCCAAACCAGAGTTATCACAGAAAACTAACACGGAGGAAAACATTATGTTAAAAATGACTCTTAACAACTTGCAACTTTTCGCCCACAAAAAAGGTGGAGGTTCTACATCAAACGGACGCGATTCACAAGCTAAACGTCTTGGAGCTAAAGCAGCTGACGGACAAACTGTAACTGGTGGATCAATCCTTTACCGTCAACGTGGTACACACATCTATCCAGGTGTAAACGTTGGACGTGGTGGAGACGATACTTTGTTCGCTAAAGTTGAAGGCGTAGTACGTTTCGAACGTAAAGGTCGCGATAAGAAACAGGTTTCTGTTTACCCAATCGCAAAATAAACATTAAATAAGGCTTTCCAAGATTTTTGGAAAGCTTTTTTTCTTGAACAATATTAGTATCAGTTATTTTTAAAGTTTACTTGAGAAATTGTTTTAAATCAATAAAATCTTAAGGAGCTTATTTGATTTATTATGATAGATAATAAGAAGGAAATATGGTATAATATAGGGTGAGACCTTATGAATAAATAGTGAAAGAGTATATAAAAAATAATGAAAAAAATAGTCATTAACGGTGGACGTCCATTAAAGGGTGAGATAACCATTAGCGGAGCAAAAAATAGTGTAGTTGCTCTGATTCCTGCTATTATTTTATCAGATGATGTAGTTATTTTGGATTGTGTTCCAGATATCTCCGATGTCGCTAGTTTGGTTGATATTATGGAAATTATGGGTGCGAGTGTCAAGCGCTATGATGACGTTCTAGAAATTGATCCTCGTGGTGTTCAAAATAAACCAATGCCATACGGTAAGATTAACAGTCTTCGCGCATCCTATTATTTCTACGGTAGTCTTCTTGGACGCTTCGGTGAAGCAACAGTAGGTTTGCCTGGTGGATGTGACTTGGGACCTCGTCCTATTGACTTGCACTTGAAAGCTTTTGAAGCTATGGGTGCTAAGACAACCTATGAGGGAGACAATATGAATCTCTCAACTAATGGTTCTAAGTTACAGGGTGCTAGTATTTATATGGACACTGTAAGTGTAGGAGCAACTATTAATACGATGCTTGCAGCAGTAAAAGCTCAAGGACGTACAGTCATTGAAAATGCTGCTCGAGAGCCTGAAATTATTGATGTAGCTACTTTGTTAAATAATATGGGAGCTCATATTCGTGGTGCAGGTACGGATATGATTACTATCGATGGTGTTGAATCTCTACACGGCACACGTCATCAAGTTATTCCAGATCGTATCGAAGCTGGTACTTATATTTCTTTAGCTGCTGCTGTGGGACAAGGAATTCTTATTAACAATGTACTTTATGAACATTTAGAAGGTTTTATTGCGAAACTTGAAGAAATGGGTGTTCATATGACTGTTTCTGAAGATAGTATCTTTGTTGAAGAGCAGAAAAATCTAAAAGCTGTTAATATCAAGACTGCTCCATATCCAGGATTTGCTACAGACCTTCAACAACCGATTACACCACTTTTGTTGAGAGCAGAAGGACGAGGGACACTGATTGATACCATTTATGAAAAACGTGTCAACCATGTCTTTGAATTAGCTAAAATGAACGCAGATATTACAACGACTAATGATCACATTATCTATAAGGGTGGTAATTCTTTACACGGTGCAAGTGTAAGAGCGACTGACTTACGTGCAGGTGCAGCCTTGGTTATTGCTGGATTAATGGCTGAAGGTAGAACAGAAATTACTAGTGTAGAGTTCATCCTACGAGGCTACTCAAATATTATTGAGAAATTACGTAACCTTGGAGCAGATATTGAGCTAATCGAAGATTAGCCATTTTGAGGAACACAATGAATATCTGGACAAAATTAGCAATGTATTCTTTCTATGAGACGGAACGTTTGTATTTCCGTCCATTCTTTTTTACGGATGTAGATGACTTTCATGCTCTAGCATCAGACCCTGAAAATCTCCAATTTATTTTTCCTACGCAAGCCAGCATTGAGGAAAGTCAATATGCTCTTGCTAACTACTTTATGAAATCACCTTTGGGAATTTGGGCGATTTGTGATAAGAAAGCACAGAAGATGATTGGAGCCATCAAGTTTGAAAAGCTGGATGAAATCCGTAAAGAAGCAGAAATTGGCTATTTTTTAAGGAAAGATTATTGGTCTCAAGGATATATGACGGAAGCAGTGACTAAATTACGAGATTTATCCATAAACGTATTTGCATTGAAGCAACTTTCGATTGTGACACATCTAGAAAATGTTGCTAGTCAGAAAGTAGCAGAAAAATCAAATTTTGTTCTTTATCGTCGTTTTAAAGGTAGCGATCGTTATACCCGAAAGATGCGGGATTATCTAGAATTCCGTTATACAAAAGGAAATCTAAATGAGTAAACACCAAGAAATATTAGCCTACTTGGAAGAATTACCAGTTGGGAAGCGTGTCAGTGTTCGTAGTATTTCAAATCGGCTGGGAGTAAGTGATGGTACGGCATATCGGGCTATCAAAGAAGCTGAAAATAGGGGACTTGTTGAAACACGTCCTCGAAGTGGAACAGTACGTGTAAAGTCAAAAAAAGTAGCTATTGAGAAATTAACGTTCGCAGAAATTGCAGAAGTTACAGGCTCGGAAGTTTTAGCTGGTCAAGCTGGATTGGACAGAGAATTTAGTAAATTCTCCATTGGAGCGATGACTGAAAAGAATATTCTTTCTTATCTTCATGATGGTGGCTTACTTATCGTAGGAGATCGAACACGTATTCAGTTATTAGCACTTGAAAATGAAAATGCTGTCTTGGTAACAGGTGGATTTGAAGTTCACGAAGATGTTTTAGAATCTGCCAATAAGAAAAATATTCCAGTATTACGCAGTAAGCATGATACATTTACAATTGCGACTATGATCAACAGAGCTTTGTCCAACGTTCAGATCAAGACAGATATTTTGACGGTTGAAAAAATCTATCGTACTAGTCATGAATATGGATTTCTACAGGAAACAGATACTGTCAAAGATTATCTAGACTTGGTTCGTAAGAATAGAACGAGCCGTTTCCCTGTCATCAATCAGCATCAGGTAGTTGTTGGTGTAGTTACTATGCGTGATGCTGGAGATAAATCACCTGGTACAACGATAGATAAGGTCATGACAAGGACAGTCTATATGACTGGTTTAGCGACGAATATCGCTAACGTTAGCCAGAGAATGATTGCTGAAGACTTTGAAATGGTACCTGTTGTGAGAAGTAATCAAACTTTACTTGGTGTTATTACTAGACGGGATGTCATGGAAAAGATGAGCCGCTCTCAAGTTTCAGCATTACCAACATTTTCAGAACAGGTTGGTCAGAAGTTATCTTACCACCATGATGAAGTTGTCATTACGGTTGAACCATTTATGTTGGAAAAAAATGGGGTCCTTGCAAATGGAGTTCTTTCAGAAATTTTGACCCATATGACGCAGGATCTGGTCGTGAATAGTGGACGTAATCTCATCATTGAACAGATGTTGATTTACTTTTTACAGGCTGTTCAGATTGATGATATCTTGCGAATTCAGGCTAGAATTATTCATCATACGAGAAGGTCAGCCATTATTGACTATGACATTTATATCAATCATCAAATCGTATCAAAAGCAAATGTTACTGTAAAAATTAATTAAAACTAGGAGAAAACATGATTACATTAAAATCAGCTAGAGAAATCGAAGCAATGGATAAGGCTGGCGATTTTCTTGCCAGTATTCACATCGGTTTGCGTGACATCATCAAACCAGGTGTAGATATGTGGGAAGTAGAAGAATATGTGCGTCGTCGTTGTAAAGAAGAAAATTTCCTCCCTCTTCAAATTGGTGTTGATGGGGCAATGATGGATTATCCATACGCAACTTGTTGTTCGCTTAATGACGAAGTAGCCCATGCTTTTCCACGCCACTATATTTTGAAGGAAGGCGATTTGCTGAAAGTAGATATGGTTCTTGGTGGGCCAATCGCTAAGTCTGACCTCAATGTTTCTAAGCTCAATTTTAACAACGTTGAACAGATGAAAAAATATACCCAAAACTTTACGGGTGGTTTAGCTGATTCTTGTTGGGCTTATGCTGTTGGTAAACCGTCAGAAGAAGTTAAAAACTTGATGGATGTCACCAAGGAAGCAATGTATAAGGGAATTGAGCAAGCTGTTGTCGGAAACCGTATCGGAGATATCGGAGCTGCTATTCAGGAATATGCTGAAAGTCGTGGTTACGGAGTTGTTCGCGATCTTGTAGGGCACGGAGTTGGTCCAACTATGCACGAAGAACCAATGGTTCCAAACTATGGTATCGCAGGTCGTGGTCTTCGCCTTCGTGAAGGTATGGTCTTAACCATTGAACCTATGATCAATACAGGTGATTGGGAAATCGATACAGATATGAAAACAGGCTGGGCTCACAAAACAATTGATGGTGGCCTGTCATGTCAGTACGAACATCAGTTTGTTATCACCAAAGATGGTCCTGTAATCTTGACAAGTCAAGGTGAAGAGGGAACTTATTAATAAAAAAAGGAGCTGAGCTCCTTTTTTAATACCTTAGAGTTGAAATCAAATTTGCGTAGCGGATTTCTTACAAACATCTTCTTTTGTAGTAAAATATAAATTGAATATATGAAGGAAGGTTCTTAATTGGAAAGTATTTTATTTTTTATTTCTGTCTTTATAGCTGGGGTCTTGTCATTCTTTTCTCCCTGTATCTTTCCCTTGTTACCAGTCTATGCAGGTGTCCTGCTAGATGATCAAGAGAAGTCAAAGACATTTCGTTTTTTAGGTAAGGATGTTGCCTGGTCAGGATTGATTCGTACCCTTTGTTTCATTGCTGGTATCTCTCTCATTTTCTTTATTCTTGGATTTGGAGCAGGATTCCTTGGGAATTTATTTTATGCTGACTGGTTCCGTTATGTTATGGGAATCATGATTATCATACTGGGATTGCATCAGATGGAAATTTTTCATCTGCAAAAATTGGAGGTACAAAAAACTGTAACATTTAATCAAAAACAGTCTAGTAAATATCTGTCGGCCTTTTTACTGGGAATCAGTTTCAGCTTTGGTTGGACTCCATGTATCGGTCCAGTTTTAAGTTCTGTTTTAGCACTGGCTGCGTCAGGAGGAAATGGAGCTCTACAAGGGGCCCTATTAACCCTCATTTATACTCTCGGAATGGCGCTTCCATTTTTAGTATTAGCCTTGGCATCAGGTCTTGTCATGCCCTATTTTAGTAGAATCAAGTCCCACATAGTCTTATTGAAGAAAATTGGTGGTTTATTGATCATTCTCATGGGAATTTTATTAATGTTGGGACAGTTAAATGTCTTATCTGGAATATTAGGATAAAAGGAGTTATCTATGAAAAAAATTATCTATTTTGGACTTGGTTTCTTGTCTCTCTTACTTCTGATTGCTTGTGGCAAGGAAGAGGAAAAATCAAGTAAACAAAATCAAACAAGTCAACCGCAGCAGCAAACAACTGTGAAGCAAGTAGCTATTGGAGCAGAAGCACCTGATTTCACCCTTCAATCTATGGATGGAAAAGAAGTCAAATTATCTGATTATAAAGGTAAAAAAGTTTATCTTAAATTTTGGGCATCTTGGTGTGGACCATGCAAGAAGAGTATGCCAGAATTGATGGAGCTTGCTGCTAAGGAAGATCGTGATTTCGAAATTTTATCTGTCATTGCGCCAGGACTTCAAGGTGAAAAAACTGTAGAGCAATTTCCAAAATGGTTTGAGGAACAAGGCTATAAAGACATTCCTGTTTTATATGATACAAAAGGAGCTGTTTTTCAAGCTTATCAAATTCGAAGCATCCCTACAGAGTATCTAATTGATTCACAGGGTAAAATTGCTAAGATTCAATTAGGAGCGATTAGTAATGCAGATGCAGAAGCAGCATTTGCTCAAATGAAATAAAGTAATGAAATCATAGAGA
>NZ_KQ970818.1:823045-828562 GCF_001579645.1 Streptococcus infantis | reverse complement strand
AGCCGACTCGTCACTTACCTCTTAAAGAGGCTTTAGTATTACTTAGCACTATCCCTAAGGGATCCTCATATTCTTTTACACTTAATTTATCTAATACCATATCATGCTTTACTCGTTCTCAAATTTTCATACTCGTGAATAAATCATCCACTGGATACTTTCTATACTCTTGAATAGATTTCTTAATTGTGGCTTCATTGAGTCCCACCGTACTTACATAATAGCTTTCTGCCCAGAAATGCCGATTCCCAAACTTGTACTTAAGATTGGCGTGTTTGTCAAACATCATGAGTGCACTTTTACCTTTTAAATAACCCATGAAACTAGAAACACTTATCCTTGGTGGAATACTTACTAACATATGTACATGGTCTAGCATTAAGTGACCCTCGATAATTTCAACTCTTTTATAACTACACAAGCGATGAAATATTTCACCTAAACTACTTCGATATTGATTATAGATGACTTTTCGTCTATACTTAGGGATGAACACAATGTGATAGAACAGTGCCACTTTGTGTGTGATAAACGATGAGCCTTTTGTGCTATATTTTTCCCTTTCGCTTTACAATTGGCTTAAACACCTTTATTGTATCGTGTTTGGAGTTTTTTGGTAGAACCTTCGACGCGCACCCGCATAGCGGGTGGTTTATTTGGCTCCCAACTAACGTATCGAGAAGAACTAATAGTCACATAATATAAAAATGTCTAGACAGACCGTCTAGACATTTTTTTAACTTAAATTAGTTTTTTGAAGCTGCTTGGAATTCAGGATTTTTCCATGCTTCATCGATAATTTCTTGCAATTCACGAGCAGAAGCTTGCATTTTTTGAGTTTCAGCGTCGTTCAATGGAATGTTAACTGGACGAACGATACCGTGCGCACCAACGATAGCTGGTTGACCGATAAAGACGTTTTCAACACCGTATTGTCCTTCTTGGAATACAGAAAGTGGTAGGACAGCATTTTCATCGTCAAGGATTGCTTTTGTAATACGAGCTAGAGCAACAGCGATACCATAGTAAGTAGCACCTTTTTTGTTGATGATTGAGTAAGCTGCGTCACGAACTGAGATGAAGAGTTCAACAAGGTCAGCTTCATTCAAGTCACGGTTAGCTTGTAACCATTGTTCCAATTTTACACCGGCAACGTTAGCGTGTGACCAAACTGCAAACTCAGAGTCACCGTGCTCACCCATGATGTAGGCGTGAACTGAACGTGCATCAACACCGATAGTTTCAGCAAGTGCTTGACGGAAACGAGCTGAGTCAAGTGAAGTACCTGAACCGATAACGCGTTCTTTAGGGAAACCTGAGAATTTCCATGTTGAGTAAGTCAAGATGTCAACTGGGTTAGCAGCAACAAGGAAGATACCGTCAAATCCAGATGCAACAACTTGTTCAACGATTGATTTGTTGATAGCAAGGTTTTTACCAACAAGGTCAAGACGAGTTTCACCTGGTTTTTGTGGAGCACCAGCAGTGATAACTACAAGGTCGGCATCCGCACAGTCTTCGTATTTAGCTGCGTAGATTTTCTTAGGTGAAGTAAAAGCAAGCGCGTGGCTAAGGTCTTCAGCATCACCAACTGCTTTTTCAAACAATTGTGGAATTTCAATGATACCAAGTTCTTGTGCAATTCCTTGTGTAACGAGGGCAAAAGCATAAGAAGAACCTACGGCACCGTCACCGACGAGGATAACTTTTTTGTGTTGTTTAGTTGCTGTCATTTGTCTAAACATCTCCTTTGTTTTTTTAAGGGAAATTCCCCATTTGATTTCATTCTATCACTTTTAGATAGCTTTGTCACGGATATAACATCCAGTTGTTGATGTAAACGTTTTAGGTGTGTCCAAAGACTGAAATATAGGCTAAACTATGGTATAATATATCTAGTTACTAATAGTGAAATGAGGCATTTTTTAATGCAAGATAAAAATTTAGTGAATGTCAATCTGACAAAGGAGATGAAGACCAGCTTTATCGACTACGCCATGAGTGTAATCGTCTCGCGGGCTCTTCCTGATGTTCGTGATGGATTGAAACCTGTTCATCGTCGTATTTTGTACGGAATGAACGAATTAGGAGTTACCCCTGATAAACCTCATAAGAAATCTGCCCGTATTACAGGGGATGTTATGGGTAAATACCACCCACACGGAGACTCATCTATCTACGAAGCTATGGTTCGTATGGCGCAATGGTGGAGTTATCGATACATGCTTGTAGATGGGCATGGGAACTTTGGTTCTATGGATGGTGATGGTGCCGCAGCTCAGCGTTATACTGAAGCACGTATGAGTAAGATTGCTCTTGAGATGCTTCGCGACATCAATAAAAATACCGTTGATTTTGTAGATAACTATGATGCCAATGAACGTGAACCCCTGGTTCTCCCAGCTCGTTTCCCAAACCTTTTGGTCAATGGTGCTACAGGGATTGCTGTTGGTATGGCAACCAATATTCCGCCTCATAACTTGGGAGAAACCATTGATGCAGTGAAGTTGGTCATGGATAATCCAGAAGTTACAACCAAGGAATTAATGGAAGTTCTTCCTGGTCCAGATTTCCCAACTGGTGCCCTTGTTATGGGGAAATCAGGTATTCATAAGGCCTACGAAACTGGTAAAGGATCGATTGTGCTTCGTTCTCGTACTGAAATCGAAGAAACTAAGACTGGTCGCGAACGTATCGTTGTAACAGAATTTCCATACATGGTTAATAAAACCAAAGTCCATGAACATATTGTGCGTTTGGTTCAGGAAAAACGTATCGAAGGTATTACAGCTGTTCGTGACGAATCAAACCGTGAGGGAGTTCGCTTCGTAATTGAGGTGAAGCGTGATGCATCTGCTAATGTTATTTTGAACAACTTGTTCAAGATGACTCAAATGCAAACTAGCTTTGGATTTAACATGCTGGCTATCCAGAACGGTGTACCAAAGATTCTTTCTCTTCGTCAAATCTTGGATGCTTATATTGAGCACCAAAAAGAAGTGGTGACTCGTCGTACTCAATTTGATAAAGAAAAAGCTGAAGCACGTGCACACATCTTAGAAGGTTTGTTGATTGCTCTGGACCACATTGACGAAGTCATTCGTATCATCCGTGCCAGTGAAACGGATGCAGAAGCCCAAGCTGAATTGATGAGCAAGTTCAAGTTATCTGAACGTCAAAGTCAAGCAATTCTCGATATGCGTCTTCGTCGTTTGACTGGTTTGGAACGTGACAAGATTCAGTCAGAATATGATGAGCTTATTGCTTTGATTGCTGACCTGGCAGACATTCTTGCAAAACCAGAACGCGTAGCGCAAATTATCAAGGAAGAATTGGATGAGGTCAAACGTAAGTTTGGCGATCCACGTCGTACTGAGTTGATGGTTGGTGAAGTCTTGACTCTTGAAGATGAAGACTTAATTGAAGAGTCTGATGTTCTCATCACTCTATCAAATAAAGGTTACATCAAACGTTTGGACCAAGATGAGTTTACAGCTCAAAAACGTGGTGGACGTGGCGTTCAAGGAACTGGAGTTAAAGACGATGACTTTGTGCGTGAATTGGTTTCAACCAGCACTCACGATCATTTGCTTTTCTTTACCAATAAAGGACGTGTTTATCGTCTTAAGGGGTATGAAATTCCAGAATACGGCCGCACAGCCAAAGGGTTGCCAGTTGTCAATCTTTTGAAACTGGATGAGGGTGAAAGCATTCAAACCATTATCAATGTTGAATCAGAACGTAGTGATGATGCCTATCTCTTCTTTACAACTCGAGCAGGTATTGTCAAAAGAACTAGTGTCAAAGAATTTGCCAACATTCGTCAAAATGGTCTCAAAGCCTTAAATCTGAAAGATGAGGATGAGTTGATTAATGTCTTACTAACTGAAAAAGACACAGATATCATCATCGGAACTAGATTAGGTTATGCCGTTCGTTTCAATCAGTCTTCAGTTCGTAGTATGAGTCGTATTGCCACTGGTGTTAAAGGGGTAAACCTTCGTGAAGGTGATGCTGTAGTTGGAGCGAGTGTGATTAGTGATCAAGATGAAGTCCTTATCATTACTGAAAAAGGATACGGTAAGCGCACAGTTGCGACTGAATATCCAACAAAAGGGCGTGCCGGTAAGGGAATGAAAACTGCCAATGTTACTGAAAAAAATGGTCCTCTGGCTGGTCTCTTAACAGTAAAAGGGGACGAAGATCTGATGATTATCACTGACACAGGTGTCATGATTCGAACCAATGTTGCCAATATTTCACAAACGGGACGTTCAACTATGGGAGTAAAAGTGATGCGTCTAGATCAAGATGCTAAGATTGTGACTTTTACAAGTGTTTCAGCAGCAGAAAAAGAAGAAGTTGGGGCAGAACAGGAAACAGAAAGTGAAGCATAATGTCTCAAAAAAAGAATCAAAGTAAAAAAAATAAACGTAAAAATCTACTGATTAACATACTGGCAGGATTCCTAATCTTGCTATCTATCGCTTTAATCTTCAATGCTAATATTCGTGATATGTTCATGATTTGGAATACTAATAAGTATCAGGTCAGTCAAGTGACCAAGGAAGAGATTGAAGAGAACAAAGAAACAGAAGGAAATTTCGATTTTGACTCTGTAAAATCACTTTCCTCGGAGGCAGTCCTATCAGCTCAATGGAATTCCCAGCAACTTCCGGTAATCGGAGGGATTGCAATTCCAGAGCTTGAAATGAATCTACCAATATTTAAGGGACTCGATAATGTTAACCTTTTTTATGGTGCTGGGACAATGAAAGCAAATCAGGTAATGGGGGAAGGAAATTATTCTCTAGCAAGTCACCGTATCTTTGCAGGTGAAAATGCAGATAAGAAATTATTCTCTCCTCTTGCTCGTGCTGAGAAAGGGATGAAAATTTATCTCACTGATAAAGAAAAAGTCTATACATACGAGATTGAAGAAGTTAAAATTGTAACACCTGATCGTGTAGATGTAATTGACGAACGTGATGGGATTAAAGAGATTACCTTGGTAACCTGTGAAGATGCTAATGCAGTTGAGAGAATTATCGTTAAAGGGAATTTGACAGAGATAAAATCTTATGGAGACACTCCATCAGATATCTTAGAAGCCTTTAATAAACCCTATAAACAATTTTATGAATAGTAGAAGAGGTTGGGACAAAAGAGCCCGACCTCATTTTTTATTAGCAATCAAACCTTGACGCGGTAGCTGATTGAACTTTTTGTTCGTCTTTTAGACTCCAAAAAGCTCCTAATCATCCTCGCGGGGCTGGGACTACGAAATCGAGACTTTGTCTATCGATTTCTGTCCCACCGCCTTTTCTTGTCAATTTCAGAAAATAGATAGGAAAAAGACTTTTCAATTTTGGTAAAAAGTAGTATAATGTTTCTATTATAGAAATTTTTAGAAAATTCCGAAAGAGGTTTGTTATGGGATACACAGTTGCTGTTGTCGGCGCTACAGGTGCCGTTGGTGCTCAAATGATCAAAATGTTGGAAGAATCAACTCTTCCG
>NZ_KQ970818.1:817343-822945 GCF_001579645.1 Streptococcus infantis | reverse complement strand
ATTCGTTACCTTGCGTCTGCACGTTCTGCAGGTAAGGTCTTGCAATTCAAAGGTCAAGATGTGACCATCGAAGAAACAACAGAAGACGCTTTTGAAGGGGTTGATATTGCTCTCTTCTCAGCTGGTGGATCAACTTCTGCAAAATATGCACCCTATGCTGTTAAGGCAGGCGCAGTCGTCGTAGATAACACTTCTTATTTCCGTCAAAATCCAGATGTACCATTGGTTGTTCCTGAAGTGAATGCCCACGCCCTTGATGCTCACAACGGAATTATCTCTTGTCCTAACTGTTCAACAATTCAAATGATGGTGGCTCTTGAGCCCGTCCGTCAAAAATGGGGCTTGGACCGTATCATCGTATCAACTTATCAAGCAGTTTCAGGTGCTGGCATGGGAGCTATTCTTGAAACCCAACGTGAGCTTCGTGAAGTCTTGAATGACGGTGTGAATCCGCGTGATTTGCATGCGGAAATCTTGCCTTCAGGTGGCGATAAGAAACACTATCCAATTGCCTTCAATGCTCTTCCGCAAATTGACGTCTTCACTGATAATGACTACACTTACGAAGAGATGAAGATGACCAATGAAACCAAGAAAATCATGGAAGACGAGAGCATTGCAGTATCAGCAACATGTGTACGTATTCCAGTTTTGTCAGCTCACTCTGAGTCAGTCTATATTGAAACAAAAGAAGTAGCACCAATCGAAGAAGTGAAAGCTGCTATTGCTGCCTTCCCAGGTGCAGTTCTTGAAGACGATGTTGCTCACCAAATCTATCCTCAAGCAGTTAATGCTGTTGGTTCACGTGATACTTTCGTTGGACGTATCCGTAAAGACTTGGATGCAGAAAAAGGTATTCATATGTGGGTGGTTTCTGATAACCTTCTTAAAGGTGCTGCTTGGAACTCAGTTCAAATCGCTGAGACTTTACATGAACGTGGTCTAGTTCGCCCAACAGCTGAATTAAAATTTGAATTGAAATAATGTGTAGGAGTTCTTTTGAACTCCTTCTTTAAAATAGAAAGGTGTTTTGTATGTCTTATCAAGATTTAAAAGATTGTAAAATTATCACAGCCTTTATTACTCCTTTTCATGAAGATGGCTCTATCAATTTCGATGCCATTCCAAAGTTGATTGAACATTTATTGGCTCATCATACAGATGGAATTCTCCTAGCAGGGACAACTGCTGAGAGTCCGACTCTAACTCACGATGAGGAGTTGCAGTTGTTTGCGGCTGTTCAAAAGGTTGTCAATGGCCGTGTTCCTTTAATTGCCGGTGTTGGTACCAATGACACACGTGACTCTATCGAATTCGTCAAAGAAGTAGCAGAGTTTGGTGGTTTTGCAGCTGGTCTTGCGATTGTTCCTTACTATAACAAACCATCCCAAGAAGGTATGTATCAGCACTTTAAAGCAATTGCAGATGCCTCTGATTTGCCAATTATTATTTATAACATTCCAGGTCGTGTAGTTGTTGAAATGACTCCAGATACCTTACTTCGTTTGGCAGAACATCCAAATATTATCGGTGTCAAAGAATGTACCAGTCTTGCCAATATGGCTTACTTGATTGAGCATAAACCAGAAGAATTCTTGGTTTATACTGGTGAAGATGGAGATGCCTTCCATGCTATGAATCTTGGTGCCGATGGGGTTATTTCTGTTGCTTCCCATACAAATGGAGATGAGATGCATGAAATGTTTACTGCAATCGAAGAAAGTGATATAAAGAAAGCGGCAGCTATTCAACGTAAATTTATTCCTAAAGTCAATGCTCTCTTCTCTTACCCAAGTCCAGCACCTGTTAAGGCAGTACTCAACTATATGGGATTCGAAGCAGGTCCAACTCGTCTACCTTTGGTTCCTGCGCCTGAAGAGGATGCTAAACGCATTATCAAGGTTGTTATTGATGGGGACTACGAAGCAACCAAGGCAACTGTCACTGGAGTCCTTCGCCCTGATTACTAAGATAACTAATATAAAAAACTTTCTAAACAAGTAAAATTGTTGGGAAGTTTTTTTCTTTTTCTACGAATAAATAGATAGAGAGAAAAACAAGGAGTCTATCATGAAAATTAAGATTGATAATTTTGAGATTTATAAGTTGAAACAAGCAGGTTTAAGTAATCAACAGGTTTTAAAGGTACTTCAATATGGAGAAATCTATGATCAAGAATTAACCCTAGAAACGATAGCAGAAGTATCTGAGTGTAGAAATCCAGTAGTTTTTATGGAACGTTACCATAAACTCACCTTTGAAAGTATGGAGAGATTAAGAAGTGACTTTGAAAAATTTCCCTCATTTTCAATTCTGGACGATGTTTATCCCTTTGCTCTCAGTGAAATCTATGATGCTCCAGTATTGTTATTTTATAAGGGCGATTTAAATCTTTTAAAGTTACCTAAGATTGCGGTTGTAGGCAGTCGCTCTTGTAGTCAAACAGGAACAAAATCGGTCCGTAAGGTTATTGAAGAATTAGAGAATGAGTTGGTGATTGTGAGTGGGCTTGCTAGAGGGATTGATACTGCAGCGCATATGTCTATACTTCAAGGTGGTGGAAAAACCATTGCAGTCATTGGGACTGGCTTAGATGTCTATTATCCGCGTTCTAATAAACGACTGCAGGACTACATCGGTGAATATCATTTGCTCCTGAGTGAGTATGGACCTGGCGAAGAACCCTTGAAATATCATTTTCCAGCGCGAAATAGGATTATTGCTGGTCTATGTATGGGTGTCATTGTTGCTGAGGCAAAGATGAGATCTGGTAGTTTGATTACCTGTGAGCGAGCTATGGAAGAAGGAAGGGATGTTTTTGCTATTCCAGGGAGCATTTTAGATGGTCGTTCAGATGGTTGTCATCACTTGGTTCAAGAAGGTGCAAAACTTGTTTCAAGTGGTCAGGATGTGCTAGCAGAATTTGAATTTTAAGAACTAGCAAGGTTTTATCGGTTAAACTTTTCTTCTATATATAGGAGTTAAGTCTTGACAGGTTTTTAAAAATGGTTTACACTTTATAAAGTTTATTACTTTGAAAAGGTGTGATACTGTGGCTACGGCAACAAAGAAGAAAAAATCAACAGTTAAAAAAAATCTAGTAATCGTGGAGTCGCCTGCAAAGGCTAAAACGATTGAAAAATACCTGGGTAGAAATTATAAGGTTTTAGCCAGTGTTGGTCATATTCGTGATTTGAAAAAATCCAGTATGTCAGTCGATGTAGAAAATAATTATGAACCCCAATATATCAATATTCGTGGGAAAGGTCCTCTGATCAATGACTTGAAAAAAGAAGCTAAAAAAGCCAATAAAGTCTTTCTCGCAAGTGACCCGGACCGCGAAGGAGAAGCAATTTCTTGGCATTTAGCTCATATTCTTAATCTAGATGAAAATGATGCTAACCGTGTTGTTTTCAACGAGATTACCAAGGATGCAGTAAAAAATGCCTTTAAAGAACCTCGTAAGATTGATATGGATTTGGTGGATGCCCAACAAGCCCGTCGTGTCTTGGACCGCTTGGTAGGTTATTCCATTTCACCAATTTTATGGAAAAAGGTCAAAAAGGGCTTGTCAGCTGGCCGTGTTCAGTCTGTTGCTCTCAAGTTAATCATTGACCGTGAAAATGAGATCAATGCTTTTCAACCGGAAGAATATTGGACTATTGATGGAGTCTTCAAAAAGGGGACTAAGCAATTCCAAGCATCCTTCTATGGAATGAATGGCAAGAAGATGAAATTGACAAGCAATGAAGAGGTCAAAGAAGTCTTGTCTCACCTGACCAGCAAAGACTTTACAGTCGATCAGGTGGATAAAAAAGAGCGCAAACGTAACGCTCCACTCCCTTATACTACCTCAACTATGCAGATGGATGCAGCTAATAAAATCAATTTCCGTACTAGAAAGACCATGATGGTTGCCCAGCAACTCTATGAAGGGATTAATATTGGTACGGGCGTCCAAGGTTTGATAACCTATATGCGTACTGACTCGACTCGTATCAGTCCAGTTGCTCAAAATGAAGCTGCAAACTACATTAACGAACGTTTTGGCAGTAAGTATTCTAAGCATGGCAGCAAGGTAAAGAATGCGACTGGTGCACAGGATGCCCATGAGGCTATCCGCCCATCAAGTGTTTTCAATACACCTGAAAAGATTGCTAAGTACTTGGATAAAGACCAACTCAAACTCTATACCCTTATCTGGAACCGTTTTGTAGCGAGTCAGATGACGGGTGCTATCTTTGATACCATGGCTGTGAAACTGTCTCAAAATGGAGTTCAATTTGCAGCAAATGGTAGCCAGGTTAAGTTTGATGGTTACTTGGCCATTTACAATGACTCAGATAAGAATAAGATGTTGCCGGATATGGCAGTTGGTGATGTCGTCAAGCAGGTCAATAGTAAACCTGAGCAGCACTTCACTCAACCACCAGCCCGATATTCGGAAGCAACACTGATTAAGACCTTGGAAGAAAATGGAGTTGGACGTCCATCAACTTATGCACCAACCATTGAAACCATCCAAAAGCGCTATTATGTCCGCCTTGCAGCCAAGCGTTTTGAACCGACTGAATTGGGAGAAATTGTTAACAAACTGATTGTTGAGTACTTCCCTGATATTGTCAATGTGACCTTTACAGCTGAAATGGAAAGAAAACTTGATGATGTCGAGGTCGGAAAAGAACAGTGGCAACGTGTTATCGACGCCTTTTACAAACCATTCTCTAAAGAGGTTGCCAAAGCCGAAGAGGAGATGGAAAAAATCCAAATCAAGGACGAGCCGGCAGGATTTGATTGTGAAGTATGTGGCAGTCCTATGGTGATTAAATTAGGCCGCTTTGGTAAATTCTATGCTTGTAGTAATTTCCCAGATTGCCGTCATACACAAGCAATCGTGAAAGAAATTGGTGTCGAATGCCCAAGCTGTCATCAAGGTCAAATCATCGAACGCAAAACCAAACGTAATCGTATTTTCTATGGATGCAATCGTTATCCAGAGTGTGAATTCACTTCTTGGGATAAACCTGTTGGACGAGATTGTCCAAAATGTGGCAACTTCCTCATGGAGAAAAAAGTCCGTGGTGGCGGTAAGCAGGTTGTTTGTAGCAATGGTGATTACGAAGAAGAAAAAATCAAATAAAATGAGTCCTGAAATTAAATTTCAGGCTCTTTTTAGTTGAAGCTTGACAAAATTCATCATTGTATGCGAAACTAGAAGAAGATTATTTTAACTAGGAGAAGTTATGCGTATTATCTATCTGATTATTGGATTTCTGTCATTAGCTCTGGCTATTGTTGGAGTTGTTTTGCCCTTGTTGCCTACGACTCCTTTTCTTCTGTTGTCTATTGCTTGTTTTTCCAGAAGTTCCAAGCGTTTTGAAGATTGGCTTTATCATACCAAACTTTATCAGACTTACGTAGCGGACTTTCGTGAGACCAAGTCTATTGCGCGTGAGCGTAAGAAAAAAATTATCGTATCTATTTATATCTTGATGGGAATTTCCATTTACTTTGCTCCCCTTTTACCCGTCAAAATCGCTCTAGGAGCTTTGACAATTTTTATTACCTATTATCTTTTTAAAGTAATTCCTGATAAAGAATA
>NZ_KQ970818.1:799017-817061 GCF_001579645.1 Streptococcus infantis | reverse complement strand
AAGTAATGATTTCCCTTGATAAAAATAAAACATATCCGAAATAATATGATATAATAAATTTAAAGTAATTTTCAAGGAGAATCAAATGATTTACGAATTTTGTGCTGAAAATGTAACCTTGCTTGAAAAAGCTATGCAGGCAGGAGCTCGCCGTATCGAACTCTGTGATAATCTAGCAGTTGGTGGAACAACCCCAAGCTACGGAGTTACCAAGGCAGCTGTGGAACTAGCTGCCGATTACGATACGACCATTATGACAATGATTCGACCACGCGGTGGTGATTTTGTCTACAATGACTTAGAAGTTGCCATTATGCTTGATGATATTGCTCTAACTGCTCAAGCAGGTAGTCAAGGGGTTGTCTTTGGTGCATTGACTGCTGACAAGAAGTTGGACAAGGCAAATCTTGAAAAATTGATTGCTGCGTCTAAAGGTATGGAAATTGTCTTTCATATGGCCTTTGATGAATTGAGCGATGAAGATCAGTTAGAAGCTATTGACTGGCTCAGCCAAGCCGGAGTAAGACGTATCTTGACTCGAGCTGGGGTATCTGGTGACTCTCTAGAGAAACGCTTTGCTCACTATCATAGAATTCTAGAACACGCTGCAGGTAAAATTGAAATCCTACCGGGTGGAGGGATTGACATGGACAACCGTCAAACCTTTACCGACCAACTGGGCGTGACACAATTACATGGAACAAAGGTTGTCTTTTAAAAAATAGAAAGGAACTGCTAGCTTTTGGTAGCAGTTTTCGCTTATGTTTGAAATTTTTAAGGCCTATCAATTTAATAGTAAAAAGGCTAAAGAGTATGGATTTATAGAAAACCAAGGTGTATGGACCTATAGTTCGACTATCTTGCAGGGTGATTTTCTTATGAAGATTACAGTTAAGGATAGTGATTTAAGTTTTCAGGTTTTTGATCAGGAAACTGGTGAACTCTATCCTCAAGTCCACATGGAAAGCATGAGAGGAACCTTTGTAGGAAGTGTTCGAGAGGCATGCCTAGAAGAACTATTTGACATTAGAAAGGCCTGTTTTGAAGTTCAGGAGTTTATCTGTCCGCAGACCAAGAGAATCATGACTCGAGTTCAAGAAATATATGAAAATCAACTTGAATACTTATGGGAGAAATCCCCTGATACGGCTGTTCTCCGTCATGAAGATAATCAGAAGTGGTATGCGGTTCTTATGAAGATTTCTTGGGAAAAACTTGATAAGGCAAGAGAAGGACAAGTGGAAGTTGTTAATTTAAAACATGATTTAGTTTCTGATTTGTTAGAAGAAAAAGGGATTTATCCTGGCTTTCATATGAATAAACGCTATTGGATTAGTCTACCACTTGATGATAGTCTAACTGACGAGAAGGTACTTGAATTATTTGAGAAAAGTTACTTTCTGACTTTGAAAAAATGAAATTGTATGTTTGAATTTTCAAATAGGTTTAATTACCAAAATATTCTTTACTGAAGAAATTTTCAGAAAATATTGGATTTTTTCTTGACAAGTGATTTTTCCTATGCTAGAATACTAAACAAGACATCAAACAAAGGAGAAAGTCAAACATGAAAACAGCTAAGTTTAATCAATTTGCTTTGTTGTTGAGGTACTCGGACTAGTGCAAAAGCATTAGTCCTGTTTGGCTTACCAAGCGGGAGTAAATCAACATCTCGCTTGGAACTCCGAGCGAGATGTTTTTTTAAAACCAAATTTAGAAAAGGGGAAATCTTATGAGAACAGTTGAATTCCTAGATACTAGCCTTCGAGATGGTGAGCAGACACCAGGTGTTAATTTTTCGATCAAGGAAAAGATTGCTATAGCAAGACAACTTGAAAAATGGGGAATTTCTGCCATTGAAGCTGGTTTTCCAGCAGCTAGTCCTGACTCATTCACTGCAGTTCAGGAAATCGCCAAAGTCTTGAAGAAAACAGCAGTGACTGGTCTGGCCCGCTCTGTTAAATCAGATATCGACGCTTGTTATGAAGCGCTAAAGGATGCTAAGTATCCACAAATCCATGTTTTTATCGCTACTAGTCCTATCCATCGTGAATTTAAGTTGAATAAAAGCAAAGAGGAAATATTAGAAGCTATAAAAGAGCATGTTTCCTATGCACGTTCTAAGTTTGAAGTGGTAGAATTCTCTCCAGAAGATGCGACTAGAACTGAGCTGGATTTCCTCTTACAAGTCGTTCAAACAGCGGTAGACGCAGGTGCAACCTATATCAATATTCCTGATACGGTTGGTTTTACCACACCAGAGGAATATGGGAATATCTTCAAGTATTTGATTGACAATGTACAAACAGACCGTCAGATTATCTATTCACCTCACTGCCACGATGACCTCGGAATGGCGGTAGCAAATAGCCTCGCGGCTGTTAAGAATGGTGCAGGACGTGTTGAGGGAACCATTAACGGTATAGGGGAACGAGCTGGGAATGCTGCTTTGGAAGAAATAGCGGTTGCCCTTAATATTCGTCAAGATTACTACCAAGCTGAGACAAGTATTGTCCTAAACGAAACCCTCAATACTTCTGAAATGGTTTCTCGTTTCTCTGGTATTCCAGTTCCTAAAAATAAGGCTGTTGTCGGTGGAAATGCCTTCTCTCATGAATCGGGTATTCACCAAGATGGTGTTCTTAAAAATCCTCTCACTTATGAAATCATTACACCTGAATTGGTGGGTGTCAAGAGTAACAGTCTTCCACTTGGTAAATTGTCTGGTCGTCATGCCTTTGTAGAAAAACTGAGAGACCTAGCCCTAGACTTTACAGAAGAAGACATCAAACCACTCTTTACTAAGTTCAAGTCGCTGGCGGATAAGAAGCAAGAAATCACAGACGCTGATATTAGAGCTCTGGTAGCTGGAACCATGGTTGAAAACCCAGAAGGCTTTCACTTTGATGATTTACAACTTCAAACTCATGCGGAAAATGAAATTGAAGCGACTGTTAGATTGGCTAATTTGGATGGTGAGAAGGTCGATTTTACAGCTACAGGTCAAGGTTCTGTTGAAGCTATTTTCAACGCTATTGATAAGTTCTTTAACCAATCTGTCCGCTTGGTGTCCTATACTATTGATGCGGTAACAGATGGTATCGATGCCCAAGCTCGAGTCTTAGTTACTGTTGAAAATAGAGATACAGAGACCATCTTTAACGCAGCAGGCCTTGATTTCGATGTATTGAAGGCTTCAGCTATTGCCTACATCAATGCCAATACCTTTGTTCAAAAAGAGAATGCTGGGGAGATGGGAGCACCAGTTTCCTATCGTGACATGCCTAGTGTGTAAAGGAGAATGCTATGACAAAAAAAATAGTTGCCCTGGCAGGTGATGGTATCGGCCCAGAAATCATGGAAGCTGGTTTAGAAGTGCTGGAAGCTCTAGCTAAAAAAACAGGCTTTGACTTTGAGATAGACAGACGACCTTTTGGAGGTGCAGGTATTGATGCAGCAGGGCATCCCTTACCTGATGAAACCCTCAAGGCAAGTAGAGAAGCAGATGCCATTCTCCTAGCAGCTATCGGTAGTCCTCGGTATGATGGGGCAGCGGTGCGGCCTGAACAAGGCTTGCTGGCTCTCCGTAAGGAACTCAATCTCTATGCCAATATTCGTCCAGTAAAAATCTTTGAGAGTCTTAAGCACTTGTCACCTCTCAAACCAGAAAGAATTGCAGGTGTTGACTTTGTTGTGGTGCGTGAATTGACAGGTGGGATTTACTTTGGAGATCATATCCTCGAAGAGAAAAAAGCTCGTGATATCAACGATTATAGTTATGATGAAGTGGAGCGAATTATTCGTAAAGCCTTTGAAATCGCAAGAAATCGGAGAAAAATCGTTACCAGTATCGATAAGCAAAACGTGCTAGCAACTTCAAAACTCTGGAGGAGAGTGGCTGACGAAGTCGCAAAAGATTATCCTGATGTAACCTTAGAACACCAGTTAGTCGACTCAGCTGCCATGCTCATGATTACTAATCCAGCTAAGTTTGACGTTATCGTGACAGAGAATCTTTTTGGAGATCTTCTCTCGGATGAATCAAGCGTTCTATCTGGCACACTTGGGGTCATGCCATCAGCCAGTCATTCTGAAAATGGACCAAGCCTCTATGAACCTATTCACGGTTCAGCGCCAGATATTGCAGGTCAAGGAATTGCTAATCCTATTTCCATGATTTTATCAGTTGCTACGATGCTGCGAGATAGTTTTGGTCGATTTGAAGATGCGGAACGTATCGAACATGCTGTAGAAGCAAGTTTAGCAGCAGGAATTTTAACGAGAGATATAGGAGGACAGGCTTCTACTAAGGAGATGACAGAAGCTATTATAGCAAGACTATGAAGATAAATGAAGGAATCACTCTTGCCCTCTTGATTTGGAATGTCATGATTTTCTTAATTTATGATATTGACAAATCCAAGGCAAAGAGAAAAGCCTGGCGCATCCCTGAGAAAATCTTAGTCATTTTAGCTTTTACTTGTGGTGGTTTTGGTGCTTGGTTAGCAGGAATCACTTTTCATCACAAGACTAGAAAATGGTACTTTAAAACAGTTTGGTTCCTTGGGATGGTGACCACACTAATAGCTTTGTATTTTATATGGAGGTAATGGATGGCAGGGAAATCGATTTTTGATAAATTATGGAACCTCCATGTTATAACGGGGGAAGAGGGACAACCTCAACTCATGTATGTAGATCAGCACTATATCCATGAAGTGACTAGTCCTCAAGCTTTTCAAGGATTACGAGATGCGGGGCGCAGATTGAGACGACCGGATTTAACATTTGCTACCTTTGACCACAATGTTCCGACAGTCAATATCTACGATATCCGAGATGTGATTTCCAAGGCTCAAATTGATAAACTGGCTGAAAACGTTGAGGAATTTGGGATTGAACATGCAGCCCACGGTTCTGAAAAACAAGGTATCGTTCATATGGTTGGTCCAGAAACAGGAAGAACACAACCAGGAAAATTTATCGTCTGTGGTGATAGCCATACTGCAACTCACGGAGCTTTTGGAGCGATTGCCTTCGGTATTGGGACCAGTGAGGTCGAACATGTCTTTGCAACCCAAACCATTTGGCAGGTTAAACCCAAGAAAATGTTGGTGGAATTCACAGGAGTTCCTCAAAAAGGGGTTTATGCCAAAGATTTCATTCTAGCCTTAATTGCCAAATACGGTGTTGCTTGTGGTGTTGGCTACGTGGTGGAGTATCGAGGTCAGGCCATTGATGCACTTAGTATGGAAGAGCGTATGACTATCTGCAATATGTCTATCGAGTTTGGCTCTAAGATGGGAATTATGAATCCAGATCAGAGGACTTATGACTATTTAAAGGGTCGAGAGTGTGTTCCCAAGGATTTTGATGCAGCAGTAGCTGATTGGAAAAGACTGGTTAGTGATGAAGATGCCGTTTATGATAAGGTTATTCGTTTGGATGTTTCAGAATTGGCTCCTATGGTGACTTGGGGTACTAATCCCGCCATGGGTGTTGACTTTGATTCAAGTTTCCCAGAAATAAAGGATATGAATGATGAACGTGCTTATCATTACATGGATTTACAACCAGGTCAGAAGCCAGAAGATATTGAACTAGGATACATCTTTATCGGATCTTGCACCAATGCTCGTCTTAGCGACTTACAACTAGCTGCTCGATTTGTCCAAGGAAAGAAAATTGCTCCCAATCTAACAGCAATCGTGGTTCCAGGCTCTCGACCAGTCAAGCGAGCTGCTGAGAAGTTGGGCTTGGACAAGATCTTCCGAGATGCTGGATTTGAGTGGAGAGACCCAGGTTGCTCTATGTGTCTCGGAATGAATCCTGACAAGGTTCCTGATGGTGTTCACTGCGCCTCAACTAGCAATCGAAACTTTGAAGATAGACAGGGATTCGGAGCTAAGACCCATCTCTGTAGTCCGGCTATGGCAGCTGCGGCAGCTATCGCAGGGCGATTCATAGATGTTCGACAATTGCCAGAAGCCCAGTGAGGAGAGGATATGGAAAAATTTACAGTATTTACGGGAACAACAGTTCCTCTTATGAATGACAATATTGATACCGACCAAATCCTTCCTAAGCAGTTTCTCAAGTTGATTGCTAAAAAAGGTTTTGGTAAATACCTCATGTATGCTTGGCGTTATTTGGACGATAAGTATACTGAAAATCCAGACTTTGTCTTTAACCAGCCAGAGTACCGCAAAGCCAGTATTCTCATCACAGGGGATAACTTTGGGGCTGGATCTTCGAGAGAACACGCAGCTTGGGCTCTGGCAGATTACGGCTTTAAGGTTGTAATTGCAGGTTCTTTCGGGGACATTCATTACAATAATGAACTCAATAATGGCATGTTGCCCATTGTTCAACCTAGGGAAGTAAGAGAGAAATTAGCAAAACTCCACCCAAGTGACCAGCTAACAGTAGATTTGGAACAACAAAAGATCATTTCACCAGTTGGAGAATTCACTTTCGAAATTGATAGCGAGTGGAAACACAAGCTTCTAAATGGTCTGGATGATATTGGTATCACCTTGCAGTATGAAGACTTGATTGCTTCCTATGAAAAACAACGACCAGCCTACTGGCAGGACTAGAAGAGAATTAGAAAAGGAAATAGAATTATGACAAAACACATTCAATGGAACGGAACACTTTCACAAGAAGGTTATGACATTTTAAAAGGTGAGGGCGGATGTATCGTTTGCCCTACTAAAGTTGGTTATATCATCATGACCAGTGATAAGGCAGGACTTGAACGCAAGTTTGAAGCTAAAGAACGTAATCGTAACAAACCAGGTGTGGTTCTCTGTGGTAGCATGGATGAGCTTCGCGCTTTAGCACAACTCAACCCTGAAATTGAAGCCTTTTATCAAAAACATTGGGATGAAGATATTCTTCTTGGCTGTATCCTTCCTTGGAAACCAGAAGCTTTTGAAAAACTAAAAGCATACGGTGATGGCCGTGAAGAACTTATGACTGACGTGCGTGGGACTAGCTGTTTTGTAATCAAGTTCGGTAACGCTGGTGAACAATTGGCTGCCAAACTTTGGGAAGAAGGCAAGATGGTCTACGCTTCATCAGCCAACCCATCTGGAAAAGGAAACCGTGGTAAGGTAGAAGGAATCGGAGAACGTATCGAAGGCGCAGTGGATCTTGTCATTGAAGCTGACGACTATGTTGCATCTATCCAACCTGACAAAACAGTTGAAACTCGTTACGAGCAAGGTGTGATGGTCTCTATGGTTGATAAGGATGGAAAACTCATCCCAGAACAAGGTGGAGCACGTTCAATCTCACCAGCTCCAGTTGTAATCCGTAAAGGACTTGACATTGATAAGATTATGATGCACCTGTCAGATACCTTTAACTCATGGGACTACCGTCAGGGAGAGTATTATTAAGATAAAAAAGAGTCTAGTGTTATGAGATATTAAAGCTCCTAACACTGGGCTTTTTGTTTAGAATTTCTTTTCTTTTTCTATAGGATATGATATGCTAGAGATGAACTATATATTAATAGAACTTACTTGTGAAAGTAAAAAGGAGTATTCAAATGAACAGTGAACAAAATAACTATTTTTTTGTTGGTACAAAATTTGGTGATGATGATTATCTTGAATATTTTATGAAAGAAGGAAAGTGGGAATTAGGATGGCATAATAACGAGGAAAATAAACAGTATCAAAGAATGTTAAAGTTGTTTAATAAAATTAAACCAGGTGACGTTTTATTTGCTAAATCCACATATGTCAAAAAGAAGAATGTACCTTTTGTAAAGAAAGATGATTTAAAGGTTTCTGTGATGAAAATTCGTGGAATGGCGACTGTTAAAGAGGTTTTAGATGATGGGCATACCATTATTGTTGATTGGAAAAAAGAGTATATAGAGAGGGAGTGGTTTTTCTTTACGGGGCAAGAAACAATATGGTTTCCATCAGATATTAAGTATCGAACTAAAGAGACTAACCAGTTAATAAAATTTGCTGCAAGTGATGAAATCATAATTCAAGACTATGACTATTTTTTGAATCATCCTAATTGGAAAAAGTATAAAAAATTAGAAAGTGAAACTATGTTAAGGAATGATTTTTTATTTAATTATAGTGGTATATTAAAAAAATCCAAAAACCTCATCCTCCGTGGTGCTCCTGGTACTGGGAAAACTTATCTTGCTAAAGAAATAGCTGCAGAATTAACAGGTGGAAACGAAGATCAAATCGGCTTTGTACAATTTCACCCTTCTTATGATTATACGGATTTTGTAGAGGGGTTGAGACCGGTATCAAATGGGGATGGAGCTATTGAGTTTAAATTACAAGATGGTATTTTTAAGCAGTTTTGCCAGAAGGCTAAAGAAGCTCAGAAGACAGGAGGACAAGATAATTTTGAACAAGCTTGGGATTCTTACTTAGAATATATAAATTTTGCTGAAGAAAAAGAATATATAACAAAAACATCTTACTTATCTGTTAATAGTAGACAAAATTTGTCAGTAAATTATGATAGTGGTGTTCCAGGATGGTCAATACCTCGCAAATATGTTTACGAGTTGTATAAAGATAAAAATTATAATAAGCAAGAATACTACAAAAGTGGTGGAAAAACTGTCCTTGAAACTTTAAAGAAAAGATTTGGTCTCAAAGACTACCTTTCTCCAACAGAGATCGACACAGACAAAAACTTTGTCTTCATCATCGATGAAATCAATCGTGGTGAGATTTCTAAGATTTTTGGAGAACTCTTTTTCTCTATTGACCCTGGCTATCGTGGTAGAGATGGAGAAGTTTCTACCCAGTATGCCAATCTACACGAAACTGATGAAAAGTTTTTTATCCCAGAAAATGTCTACATCATCGGAACCATGAATGACATTGACCGCTCGGTGGACACCTTTGATTTTGCTATGCGTCGTCGTTTCCGTTTTGTTGAAATTACTGCTGAAAGTCAACTTGGTATGCTAGATAAGAAACTAGGTGAACATGCTGAAGAATCTAAAATTCGTCTAAGAAACTTGAATGCTGAAATTGAAAAAGTTCAGGAATTAAACAGTCATTATCATATCGGTCCAAGTTATTTCCTCAAATTGAAAGAAGTGGATTTTGACTATGAATTGCTCTGGTCTGATTATCTGAAACCACTCTTGGAAGATTACTTGCGAGGTTCTTACGAGGAAGTTGAAACTCTAGAGACATTGAAAAAAGCATTTGATTTGAAAAGCAATGGGCAAAAAAATCAGGTAGTAACCGATAACAATGAAGGCGATGAGAATAATAATGCGGATCACTGATAATCAGCATAGAATTGCTAAAGAAAACTTTGTCGCAGAATATCCCAAACTAAGTCAAGCACTTCTTGATAGAACTCTGCATAACCTTTCTAAAGAAGACAATATCTTTATTTTTCCAAATGACCTAGAATATTCTCCGGACTTGGATAAGGACCAAAAGATTTTGGAAACAGTTAATCAGGAAATCAAGACAGGAAATGTCATTGGATTTCTGGGTTATGGCCAGGAGAGATTAACCATTTCTTCCCGATTTTCAAACGAAAGTGATGACTATTTTTTACATTATCTTTTGCAAAAAGTTCTTCATATCAATCTCACTAGTTTAGATGTTGCTTTATCGCGCGAAGATAGACTCTATCAACTTTTGATGTATCTCTTTCCTAAGTATTTGCAAGCTGCTCTCCGAAAAGGCCTTTATAAGGAATACCAGAGATTTTCTCATAACGATAGTCATGTTAAGGGAGTAATTGATGTAGGAAATCATCTCAAGAAAAATCTTCCTTTCACGGGAAATATTGCCTATAAAACAAGAGAGTTTACTTTTGACAATCCGATCATGCAACTGATCCGTCACACAATTGAATTCATTAAGAATCAGAAAAGTATAGGGAGAGGAGTTCTTGATAATCTCTCAACTAGCAGGGAAAATGTGGCAGAAATCGTGCGAGTAACGCCCTCTTATAAATTAGCTGATCGTGCTAAGTTTATCAGACTAAATCAAACCAAGCCTCTTCGACATGCCTACTTTCGAGAGTACAGAAAATTGCAAGAGCTTTGCCTGATGATCCTAAATAGAGAAAAGCATGGTTTAGGATACCAAGAGCAAAAAATCCATGGTATTCTTTTTGATGTTGCCTGGCTTTGGGAAGAGTATGTTCATACCTTGTTGCCAAAAGAGTTCATCCATCCTAGAAATAAGGATAAGACGGAAGGTATTTCAGTATTTTCTAATCGTGAAAGAAAAGTATATCCAGATTTTTATGATAGAGAACGAAAGATTGTTCTAGATGCTAAATATAAAAAACTGGAATTGACTGAAAAGGGAATCAATCGTGAGGACTTGTTCCAACTGATTTCTTATACTTATATTTTAGAAGCTGAACAAGCTGGGCTTGTTTTTCCAAGCAAGGAAAAGATAGTTGATAATGAGATAGGTAAGCTAGCAGGCTATGGAGCTCTGATGAAGAAATGGTCTATCCAAATTCCTCAAAAGGCTTCATCCTATAATGAATTTTGTGAAATGATGGAAAACTCCGAAGAAATTTTTAAAAGGAATATTGATAAGGAAGTGGGTAGATAATAGTCTCCCCACTTTTTATATCTAAATCAACAAAAACCGAACGTTATAAATTTTAGGGTTCAAAATATTTGACAAAAACTTTACTTTGGTTTATAATCCTTAGAGGAAACGTTCGAAAAGGCGTAGTGATGCGCAAGCATAGGTAGGTTATTATAAAAGAAACGAGACATCGAAATGTTAAACGAATTTCCAATCTTTGACTACGAGGATATTCAGCTAATCCCAAATAAGTGTGTCCTTCAAAGTCGAGCAGAAGCTGACACACAAGTGACACTTGGAAAGCACACCTTTAAATTACCAGTTGTTCCTTCTAATATGCAGACTATCTTGGATGAAGATGTTGCAGAACAACTTGCAAAAGGTGGTTATTTCTATATCATGCATCGCTTTGATGAAGCTGGGCGCATTCCTTTTGTCAAACGTATGCACGAAAAGGGCTTGATTGCTTCTATCTCTGTTGGTGTTAAAGATTACGAGTATGACTTTGTTAGTCAATTAAAGGAAGATGCTCCAGAGTACATCACTATTGATATTGCTCATGGTCATGCTGACAGCGTGATTTCTATGATTCAGCACATCAAGAAAGAATTGCCAGAGACTTTCGTAATTGCTGGTAACGTTGGAACTCCTGAAGCTGTGCGTGAACTTGAAAATGCTGGAGCTGATGCTACTAAGGTCGGAATCGGTCCAGGTAAAGTATGTATCACTAAGGTAAAAACTGGTTTTGGTACTGGTGGTTGGCAACTAGCGGCTCTTCGTTGGTGTGCTAAGGCTGCACGTAAACCAGTTATTGCTGATGGTGGCATTCGTACACACGGTGATATTGCTAAGTCAATCCGCTTTGGAGCAAGCATGGTTATGATTGGTTCACTATTTGCGGGTCATATTGAAAGCCCTGGTAAAACAGTCGAAGTTGATGGTAAACAGTTCAAAGAATACTACGGATCAGCTTCAGAATATCAAAAAGGTGCCTATAAGAATGTTGAAGGAAAGAAAATTCTTCTTCCTGCCAAAGGACATTTACAGGATACGCTGACTGAAATGGAACAAGATTTGCAAAGTTCGATTTCTTATGCTGGAGGTCGCAAGGTCGCTGATCTTAGACATGTGGATTATGTGATTGTGAAGAACTCTATCTGGAATGGAGATGCTCACTAAAAATATGATTACTTATTTATGTCGCGAATTGGCGTGGCGTTTCTACAAGGTACCGTAAATACCTAACAATGAGTAAGTCGAAGAGAGATAAAAGAAGCAGTACTATTTGTTTCTATGTTTCCGAGGGACTTGCTTTGTGAGTCCCTTTTTATTTCGGAGGTTATTATGAAATTACTAGAGGAATGTATTTTAAAAGATGGGAATATTCTAGGTGAGAATATTCTTAAGGTGGATTCATTCTTGACTCACCAAGTGGATTTTTCCTTAATGCGCGAGATTGGTCGCACCTTTGCAGAATATTTTAAAAATGCAGGTATTACCAAAGTCGTAACTATTGAAGCATCTGGAATTGCTCCAGCGCTATATGTTGCAGAACAATTAGATGTACCTATGATTTTTGCTAAGAAGGCAAAAAATATTACCATGAATGAAGGAATTTTGACTGCTGAGGTTTATTCTTTCACTAAACAAGTTACTAGTACCGTATCCATTGCAGGGAAGTTCTTATCTCCAGGAGATAAAGTATTAATTATTGATGATTTCTTGGCTAATGGTCAAGCAGCTAAAGGTTTGATTCAGATTATCGAACAAGCTGGTGCCACAGTCGAGGCCGTCGGGATTGTGATTGAAAAATCTTTCCAAGATGGTCGTGAACTGTTAGAAAAATCAGGTCATCAGGTAGTATCACTTGCTCGTTTAGAGCGTTTTGAAAATGGAAGAGTTATCTTCAAGGAGGCAGACATCTAATGAATCAAAAAGAAAACCACTCAAAAGCGGCCGTATTGGGCTTGCAACACTTACTTGCCATGTACTCAGGTTCAATCCTAGTACCAATCATGATTGCAGGTGCCCTAGGCTACTCACCTCAACAACTGACATACCTTATCTCTACAGATATCTTTATGTGTGGGGTTGCAACTCTCTTACAATTGCAACTTAATAAATATTTCGGTGTCGGTTTACCGGTTGTTCTGGGTGTGGCCTTCCAGTCTGTTGCTCCACTTATTATGATTGGACAAAGTCACGGTAGTGGTGCTATGTTTGGTGCCTTGATTGCTTCTGGTATTTATGTCGTTCTTGTAGCAGGTGTATTTTCAAAGATTGCTAATCTGTTCCCTTCAATCGTAACGGGTTCTGTCATTACAACAATCGGATTGACCTTGATTCCAGTAGCTATTGGGAATATGGGAAATAACGTCGAAAAACCAACGGGACAAAGTTTGGCATTAGCAACAATCACCATTCTTATCATTCTCTTAGTTAATATCTTTACAAAAGGATTTATTAAGTCAATTTCTATTTTGATTGGTCTAATTGCAGGTACCATTATCGCTGCGACTATGGGCTTGGTTGATTTCTCTCCAGTAGCAGAAGCTCCACTTGTTCATATCCCAACTCCATTCTACTTTGGTGCTCCACAATTTGAGTTTTCTTCTATTGTCATGATGTGTATTATCGCTACTGTATCAATGGTAGAATCAACTGGGGTTTACCTTGCCCTTTCTGATATTACTAAAGATCCAATCGATAGCACTCGTCTCCGTAATGGTTATCGTGCTGAAGGTCTTGCTGTTTTACTTGGTGGACTTTTCAATACTTTCCCTTATACAGGGTTTTCACAAAACGTAGGTTTGGTTAAATTATCAGGTATTCGTACACGTTTACCGATCTACTACGCTGGTGGTTTCCTCATCTTACTTGGTCTCTTGCCTAAGTTTGGTGCCTTAGCACAGATTATCCCTAGCCCTGTTCTAGGTGGAGCCATGCTTGTCATGTTCGGTTTTGTTTCTCTACAAGGGATGCAAATCTTGGCACGTGTTGATTTTGAACACAATGAGCATAACTTCCTCATTGCAGCAGTTTCTATAGCTGCAGGGGTTGGATTAAACGGAAGCAACCTCTTCAATACTTTACCAACAGAATTACAGATGTTCTTCTCAAATGGTATCGTCATTGCAAGTACAGTGGCCATCATTTTGAATGCTATTTTGAATCGTAAAAAATAAAAATAAATGAGAAGTGATAGAAATATCCTTCTCATTTTCTTTTTTAGAGCTTGAGTATTGTTTATAGAGTCCTTTTTATGGTAAAATGGTTCTATGAATGAAAGAATGAAAGAGCTCGTTGAGTTGCTCAATCGCTATGCGACAGAGTATTATACAAGTGATAATCCATCTGTATCTGATAGTGAGTATGACCGTCTTTATCGTGAACTGGTAGAGTTAGAAAAAGTTCATCCTGACCAAGTCTTGCCAGAAAGTCCGACACATCGTGTTGGAGGAAAGATTCTTGATGGATTTGAGAAATATAGCCATCAGTATCCTCTTTATAGTTTGCAGGATGCTTTTTCACGTGAAGAACTCGACTCCTTTGATGTGCGTGTTCGTAAAGAATTGGATGATGTCACTTATATTTGTGAGTTGAAGATTGATGGTTTATCGATTTCCTTGACTTATGAGCAGGGAATTTTTGTTGCTGGAGCAACTCGAGGTGATGGCTCCATTGGTGAAAACATCACTGAAAATCTTAAACGAGTGAAAGACATTCCTTTATCATTATCTGAAAAAATAGATATAACAGTTCGTGGTGAATGTTATATGCCGAGAGCTTCTTTTGATCAGGTCAATCAATCTCGTCAAGAAAACGGGGAGCCAGAATTTGCCAATCCAAGAAATGCTGCTGCAGGAACCCTTCGCCAGTTAGACACAGGAGTAGTAGCCAAACGTAATCTTGCAACCTTCCTTTATCAGGAAGCTAGTCCTTCAACTCGGGATAGTCAAGAGAAGGTTTTGAAACATTTAGAACAATTAGGCTTTGTAGTTAATCAAAGACGTCTATTAGCTCATAGTATGGACGAGGTTTGGGCGTTTATTCAAGAAATTGGTCAAGAAAGAGATCAGTTGCCTTATGATATCGATGGAGTTGTGATTAAGGTCAATGATCTAGCTGGTCAGGAGCAACTAGGATTTACAGTCAAAGCACCTAAATGGGCAGTAGCATATAAATTCCCAGCAGAAGAAAAAGAAGCGAAACTTCTTTCTGTTGACTGGACAGTAGGGCGTACAGGAGTTGTGACTCCGACTGCTAATCTTACTCCAGTGCAACTTGCAGGTACAACTGTAAGTCGTGCAACCCTTCATAATGTCGACTATATCGCTGAAAAGGATATCCGTAAGGATGACACAGTCATTGTCTACAAAGCGGGTGATATCATACCAGCCGTTCTACGAGTGGTGGAGTCTAAACGTGTATCGGAGGAAAAACTAGATGTCCCAATAAACTGTCCAAGTTGTGAGAGTAAGCTGTTACACTTTGAAGATGAGGTGGCTCTTCGTTGTATCAATCCACGATGCCCTGCTCAAATCAAGGAAGGTTTGACGCATTTCGCATCGCGTGATGCTATGAATATCTCTGGCCTTGGCCCATCAATCGTGGAGAAATTATTTGCTGCCAATTTGGTTAAGGATGTTGCAGATATTTATCGCTTGACTGTGGAAGATTTGCTTTTGCTAGATGGTATCAAGGAAAAATCTGCTCAAAAGCTCTACCAGGCTATTCAAGCATCCAAAGAAAATTCTGCTGAAAAACTCTTGTTTGGTTTGGGGATTCGTCATGTAGGAAGTAAGGCAAGTCAGTTGCTTTTACAACATTTCCATTCAATCGAATCGCTAGCACAAGCCAATCCTGAAGAAATTGCAAATATTGAAAGTTTGGGGAGTGTCATTGCTCAAAGCCTACAGACCTATTTTGCTACAGAGGGTTCTGAAATCCTTTTAAGGGAATTGAAAGAATCAGGTGTTAATCTAGACTACAAAGGACAGACAGTTGCAGCAAATGCAACCTTGTCTGGTTTAACTGTCGTATTGACAGGAAAGCTAGAGCGTTTGAATCGCTCAGAAGCTAAAAATAAATTAGAAAGTCTAGGAGCCAAGGTTACTGGTAGTGTGTCGAAAAAAACAGACCTTGTTGTTGCAGGAGCAGATGCAGGAAGCAAGCTCCAAAAAGCACAAGAACTGGGAATAGAGATTCGTGATGAAGCTTGGCTTGAGAGTTTGTAAGCTATGAAAGAAGTAAAAAAACGCGCACGTCTCATTTATAATCCGACCTCAGGCCAGGAAATTATCAAGCAAAATATCGCGGAAGTTCTAGAAGTGTTAGAGAGCATAGGCTATGAAACCAGTGCTTTTCAGACCAAACCGGAAAACTTATCAGCTCAGAAAGAAGCAGAAAGAGCTGCAAAAGCTGGCTTTGATTTGGTTTTGGTAGCTGGTGGCGATGGTACTATCAATGAAGTGGTTAATGGAACTGCACCTCTGGAACATCGTCCAAAGATAGCCATCATTCCTACTGGAACTACTAATGACTATGCAAGAGCATTGAAAATCCCTATGGGGGATCCAGTTGCTGCAGCGAAGATCATTGCTAAAAATGAAACCAAGCAAATTGATATTGGTCGTGCCTTTGGTGATAAGTATTTCATCAATATTGCTGCGGCAGGAGCTCTTACGGAGTTAACTTTTAGTGTTCCGAGTGAACTAAAGACGCGTTTGGGTTATCTGGCCTACGTTGCTAAAGGCTTCGAGATGTTTCCAAAATCCAAAGCCCGTCCTGTTCGTATTTACCATGATTGGGGAATTTTTACAGGAGAAGTTTCTCTTGTCTTTGTTGCCTTGACCAATTCTATTGGTGGATTTGAGCAATTCGCACCTGATACCAAACTGGATGATGGCAATTTCACGCTTATTCTAGTAAAGACGGATAAAATTCTAGATATGTTGAGTCTGCTAGTTCAGGCCATGAACGGAGGCCAACACGTTTCAGATATCAATGTTGAATACCTTAAAACGAGTAAACTCCGAATTGAAACTTTGGATCATGAAGAGCCTTTTATGCTCAATCTTAATGGAGAATACGGTGGCGACACACCAGTAGATTTGGAAGTGTGCCATAATCACATTGAATTTTTTGTGAATCGTGAGGCACTTAATCAATAAATTATTAGTCACATATAAAATCAAATTTATTTAGAAATTAGGGAGAACCATGTACAATTATCCTGTACTTATTCATTATCATCGTAAAGATGAAGCTTACGAGGCTTGCAGTTTCAGCATAAAGCCTCTAGATTCAGCAGAACTTATCAAAGAGGAAGAATATTTTGGAGCAAAATTCTCACTGACTCAATCGAGTGAAGTAGCCCTTGAGACCATGACTTTTAGTGTTGAAAAAGATGGTGTCAGCAAAGAATATCCTATTCGCTTCAATTACTATCCACTTTTGACAGAGGTTTGGATTTTGGATGGAGATGATACAGTTTATTATTCTGAAAATCCAGCTATTGCCAGTCCCCACTATAAAGATCAAAATCCTTTTGCCTTCGACAAGGCAATTAATAGTGCTAGTTTTGACCACCACTGGGGTTATCAAGGAGAGTTGGGATGTCAAGTTTCTGAAACTGAAACAAGATTTAGCCTATGGGCACCAACAGCTACATCTGTCCAAGTAGTAGTCTATGAATCTGCAAGTAACGACGCACCTATCCTTAAAACCTTTGAAATGGAGCGAGGAAATAGTTACTCCTATAGTCACAAGTATAATACAATTGGCGTATGGAGTTTATCAGTTCCAGAAAGCTTAGCAGGTTGTGGTTACCATTACCAAATTGACTTTCCTCATCACCAGTCATTAACTCGTGATCCATATACAATAGCGACAAGTCCTGATGGAAAACGTTCAGCCATTGTCTCAAATCAAGATCGTCAGGTCGAAGGTTTTGAGGTTAAGCATGGTACAGAAGCAACTTGGCGTTTGGAAAATCCTTGCCAGGCAGTTGTGTATGAAATGCATATCCGTGATTTGACTAAGTCTGAAACATCTGGTGTTGCACCAGAATTAAGAGGAACCTTCTTAGGTGCAGCGCAAACTGGAACAGTTAACCAATATGGTCAATCGACTGCGTTTGATTACATCAAAGAACTTGGTGTCAACTATGTTCAGTTGCAACCAATTGCTGACCGTCATAAAGAATACGATGCTGATGGAAATGTAACTTATAACTGGGGATATGATCCACAAAACTACAATGCTCCAGAAACTAGTATGTCTACAAATCCAAATGATCCAGGTCAAGCTATCCGTGATTTGAAAGCCATGGTCCAAGCTTATCACGATGCTGGTATCGGTGTTATTATGGACGTTGTTTACAATCATACCTTCTCAACCGTTGATGCACCATTCCAAACAACGGTTCCTGATTATTACTATCGAATGAACCATGATGGAACCTACCAAAAT
>NZ_KQ970818.1:786153-797823 GCF_001579645.1 Streptococcus infantis | reverse complement strand
CCATGCTTGAGTTTTTTTATATTTCTAGATATATAGTGTATTGAATCTAGAATAGTCCACCAAGGATTCTAAAGCGTTTTTAGAAATTTATTTGACTTCCATAATCTCTTTGTTCATATCTTATTTCAATCCGCTATAAAAATAAAAATGGAACAATTACTAAAAATGGTTGAAAATTTCAGAAAATTTGGTAAAATTATATAAAAAGAGTTATCTACGAATATTATGTTATCAAAAACTGAAAACGTTCAGTTTTTTAAGTAAGTTATTTTATATAAAGATAATGTGAGTTATTTTTGTAACAGTGGCTGATAGAAAATTCCACTGCTTATTATCATTTATGAAAATTTTAGAAATGTTAAGATAACTATATGAAGATTTTCGAAAAAAATTTTAGTAGAATTCGGAAATTAGTTGAAAGTTTTCTTAAAAGATAGTATAATAAAGACATAGAAAACGCTTACAATAAAAGGGGGATTAAATGGATAAATTAGAAGCTTTAAGAACTTTTACTAGTGGCGAAAATTTCCATCTTCAACACTATTTAGGAGCGCATCGTGAAGAAAGAGACGGTGAGTATGGTTATACATTCCGTGTCTGGGCGCCAAATGCGCAGGCTGTCCATCTAGTTGGTGATTTTACTAACTGGGTTGAAAATCAAATCCCCATGGTTCGTAATGAATCTGGAGTTTGGGAAGTTTTTACAACTTTAGCTCAAGAGGGGCATATTTATAAATATCATATTACTCGTGCTAATGGTCATCAGCTTATGAAGATTGATCCCTTGGCAGTACGCTATGAAGCTCGTCCAGGAACAGGGGCAGTTTTAACAGAAATTCCTGAGAAAAAATGGAAGGACGGTCTCTGGTTAGCTCGCAGAAAACGTTGGGGATTTTTCGAAAGACCAGTCAATATCTATGAGGCGCATGCAGGATCTTGGAAGAGAAATCCTGATGGGACACCTTATAGCTTTGCCCAACTCAAAGAAGAGCTCATCCCCTATCTTGTTGAGATGAACTATACTCATATCGAGTTTATGCCTTTGATGGCTCACCCACTTGGTTTGAGTTGGGGCTATCAGCTCATGGGTTACTTCGCTTTGGAGCATGCCTATGGTCGTCCAGAAGAATTTCAGGACTTTGTTGAGGAATGTCATATCAACAATATCGGAGTAATTGTGGACTGGGTACCTGGACACTTTACAATCAATGATGACGCTTTGGCATACTACGACGGCACACCGACTTTTGAATACCAGGATCATAATAAGGCTAACAACTACGGTTGGGGAGCACTCAACTTTGACCTTGGTAAAAATGAAGTCCAATCTTTCTTGATTTCTAGCATTAAGTTTTGGATCGATTTCTATCACCTAGATGGTATTCGTGTAGACGCTGTAAGTAATATTCTTTATCTAGATTATGATAATGCTCCATGGACTCCAAATAAAGACGGAGGCAATCTCAACTATGAAGGCTATTATTTCCTTCAACGTTTGAACGATGTTATTAAGCTAGCTCATCCGGATGTTATGATGATTGCAGAGGAGTCTTCTTCAGGTACCAAGATTACAGGCATGAAGGAAATGGGTGGACTTGGATTTGACTACAAGTGGAACATGGGGTGGATGAATGATATCCTACGTTTCTACGAAGAAGATCCAATTTACCGCAAGTATGACTTTAATCTTGTAACTTTCAGCTTCATGTATGTCTTTAATGAAAATTATCTCCTACCATTCTCACATGATGAGGTTGTACATGGTAAGAAAAGTATGATGCATAAGATGTGGGGTGATCGTTACAATCAGTTCGCTGGTTTGAGAAACCTCTACACTTATCAAATTTGTCACCCTGGTAAGAAATTACTCTTCATGGGTAGTGAGTTTGGTCAATTCCTAGAGTGGAAATCCGAAGAGCAATTAGAGTGGTCTAACCTAGAAGATCCGATGAATGCCAAGATGAAGTACTTTACATCACAGTTGAATCAGCTTTATAAAGACCACCGTTGTCTTTGGGAAATTGATACAAGCTATGACGGTATTGAAATCATTGATGCGGATAATAGAGATCAGAGTGTTCTTTCCTTTATCCGAAAAGGCAAGAAAGGCGAGATGCTAGTCTGTGTCTTCAATATGGCACCGGTTGAACGATCTGATTTCACAATCGGTCTTCCTGTTGCAGGTATTTATGAAGAAATTTGGAATACAGAGTTAGAACAATGGGGTGGTGTGTGGAAAGAGCATAACCAAACTGTTCAAACTCAAGAAGGATTGTGGAAGGATTATGAGCAGACTTTGACCTTTACCTTGCCAGCTATGGGAGCAAGTATTTGGAAAATCAAACGTCGCATAAAACCTACTAAGAAAGTTGTTAATAAAACTCAAAAAGGAGTAGAAAATGAAGAATGAAATGCTAGCTTTAATCCTTGCCGGTGGGCAAGGAACTCGTCTCGGTAAACTCACTCAAAGCATTGCTAAACCTGCCGTGCAATTTGGTGGGCGCTACCGTATCATTGACTTCGCTCTTTCAAACTGTGCCAACTCTGGTATCCATAATGTTGGGGTTATTACACAGTATCAACCACTAGCTCTCAACAGCCACATTGGTAATGGTTCTAGTTGGGGTCTAGATGGTATTGACACCGGAGTTTCTATCCTTCAACCCTACTCTGCAAGTGAAGGAAACCGTTGGTTTGAAGGTACAAGTCATGCCATTTACCAAAATATCGACTATATCGACAGCATCAATCCTGAGTACGTTTTGATTCTTTCAGGTGACCATATCTACAAGATGGACTACGATGATATGCTCCAATCACACAAGGATAACAATGCCAGCTTGACAGTTGCTGTCTTAGATGTGCCACTTAAAGAAGCTAGCCGTTTTGGTATCATGAATACAGATGCTAATAATCGTATTGTTGAGTTCGAAGAAAAACCAGCTGAACCAAAATCAACTAAGGCATCAATGGGTATTTATATCTTTGATTGGAAACGACTTCGCAATATGCTAGTTGCAGCTGAAAAGGCTAATATTGACATGTCAGATTTTGGTAAAAACGTTATTCCAAAGTATCTTGAAACTGGTGAAAGTGTCTATGCCTATGAATTCAATGGATACTGGAAGGATGTTGGTACTATCGAATCACTCTGGGAAGCAAATATGGAATATATTTCTCCAGAAAATGCTCTAGATAGCCGTAACCGTCAATGGAAAATTTATTCTCGTAACCTTATCGCTCCACCAAACTTCCTTGGAGAATTCGCTCAAGTAGAAGACTCTCTTGTAGTGGACGGATGTTACGTAAATGGTACAGTGAAACACTCTATCCTTTCTACAGCTGCTCAAGTTCGTAAGGGAGCAGAAGTTGTAGACTCTGTTATCATGAGTGGAGCAGTTATCGGTAGAGGTGCTAAAATTACACGTGCAATCATCGGTGAAGGTGCAATTATTGCCGATGGTGTAGAAATTGATGGTACAGAAGAAGTAGAAGTAGTCGGATATAACGAAGTAGTGGGGGTAGCAACAGATGAAGATTGATAAATATTCAGCGATTTTAGGAAATACCGTTGGTTTCCATGATATGTCAACCTTGACGAGTAATCGTCCTGTGGCGAGTTTGCCATTTGGAGGAAAGTATCGCTTGATTGACTTCCCACTCTCAAGTTTAGCAAATGCTGGTGTTCGTAGTGTCTTTGGAATCTTCCAACAAGATAATATCAGCTCAGTTTTCGACCACATTCGTTCAGGTCGTGAGTGGGGCTTGAATACACTACTTAGTCACTACTATTTAGGTATTTACAATACACGTGTAGAAAGTAGCACAGTCGGTAAAGAGTATTATCAACAACTCTTGACTTATTTAAAACGTTCTGGATCTAACCAAACTGTTTCCTTGAACTGTGATGTTTTGGTAAATATTGATCTTGCTCAGGTTTTCCATTTGCATAATACAACAAAATCACCAATTACAGTTGTTTATAAGAAATTGCCTAAGAAGGTCATTTCAGAAGTAAATGCAATCCTTGATATTGATGAAACTGACCACGTACTTTCACACAAACTCTTTGATAAAAAATCAAACCAAGATTTTTACAACATGTCAACAGATATCTTCGTTGTAGATACTCAATGGTTGATTAAGCGTTTGGAAGAAGAAGCTCAAAAAGAATATCCAGAAAAATTACGTTATGTTCTTCGTGATTTAGCAGCTAAAGAAGGTGCTTTTGCATATGAATACACAGGATACCTAGCAAATATTCATTCAGTAGAAACATACTACCAAGCTAATTTAGATATGCTTGATCAGCATAAATTCTACTCTTTGTTCTCGCCAAATCAAAAGATTCACACTAAAGTTAAAAACGAAGAGCCTACTTACTATGCACCGGGTTCAAAAGTAAACACTTCTCAATTTGCTTCTGGTAGTATCGTTGAAGGCGAAGTGATTAAATCTGTTATTTCGCGTAATGTTCGTATCAATAAAGACAGCTTGGTTAAAGAGTCTCTTATCTTCCCTCGCGTTGTCGTTGGAAAAGGTGCACAAGTTGAGTATGCAATTGTAGATAAGGGTGCTGAAATAGCTGAGGGAGTTGTTATTCGAGGTACAGCAGAAAACCCTGTTATCATCAAAAAAGGCGAAAAAGTAACAGAGGATGTCCTTTCATGAAAATTTTATTTGTAGCGGCAGAGGGCGCTCCCTTTTCAAAAACAGGTGGATTGGGAGACGTTATCGGAGCACTTCCAAAATCATTAGTAAAAGCTGGGCATGAAGTTGCTGTTATCTTACCTTACTATGACATGGTAGAAGCTAAGTTTGGTAATCAGATCGAAGATGTCCTTCAATTCGAAGTCTATGTTGGTTGGCGCAGACAATTTTGTGGAATTAAGAAAACAGTTCTAAATGGTGTTACCTTCTACTTCATTGACAATCAATATTATTTCTTCCGTGGACATGTTTATGGAGACTTCGATGATGGTGAACGCTTTGCCTTCTTCCAACTTGCTGCCCTTGAAGCTATGGAGCGTATTGGATTCATACCTGACGTCCTCCATGCTCATGATTACCATACAGCAATGATTCCGTTCTTGTTAAAAGAAAAATACAGATGGATTCAAGCTTACCAAGGAATCAAGACTGTTTTGACCATTCATAACTTGGAATTTCAAGGTCAATTCTCTGAAAGCATGCTTTGGGACTTGTTCAGGGTTGGATTTGAGCGCTACGCTGATGGAACAGTTCGTTGGAATGATTGTCTTAACTGGATGAAGGCTGGTATTCTCTATGCAGACCGTGTATCAACCGTGTCACCTAGCTATGCTTATGAAATCATGACTACGGAGTTTGGTTGCGGTATTGATCAGATTCTCCGTATGGAATCTGGTAAGGTTTCTGGTATTGTAAACGGAATTGATACTGATTTATACAATCCAGAGACGGATGCTTTACTTGAGTATCATTTTAGTAAAACTGATCTGTCAGGTAAGGCTCAAAATAAAGCGAAACTTCAAGAAAGAGTTGGTCTTCCAGTACGTTCTGATGTGCCAATGATTGGTATCGTGTCACGTTTGACTCGTCAGAAGGGCTTTGATGTGGTGGTTGAAAGCCTGCATCGTATGCTTCAAGAGGATATTCAAATCGTTCTCTTGGGAACTGGAGATCCAGGATTTGAACAAGCCTTCTCTTGGTTTAGTCAAGTATTCCCAGAAAAACTTTCTGCAAATATTACTTTTGATGTAAAATTAGCTCAAGAGATTTATGCTGCTTGTGATTTGTTCCTTATGCCAAGTAGATTTGAACCGTGTGGACTTTCACAAATGATGGCCATGAGATATGGTACGCTTCCTTTAGTAAACGAGGTGGGTGGACTTAGAGATACTGTTCAAGCCTTTAATCCAATTGAAGGAACAGGTACAGGCTTTAGCTTTAACAACCTAACTCCATACTGGCTCAACTGGGCATTGCAAACAGCTTTGGATGTTTATCACAACCATCCTGATGTTTGGAAAAATATGCAAGTTCAAGCTATGGAATGTGATTTCTCTTGGGATACAGCTTGCAAGTCATATCTTGATTTGTATCACAGTTTAGCAAACTAAATAGTTAAAATCGTATGATACCTTCATACGATTTTTTGAGATTCTGAAAGTAAGGCAATTATATGAAAAAAATTAAAGGACTCTGTGTACTGGATGTAGATGGGACGCTGATAGAAGAGGAAGTTATTGATTTGTTGGGGAAAGAAGCAGAGTGTGAAAATGAAGTAGCTCTACTGACTGTCCAAGCTATGAGAGGAGAACTTGATTTTGAAGAAAGCCTGAGAAAACGTGTTTCTTTATTACAAGGACTATCTGTAGATACTTTTGATAAGATTTATCATGAACTACACCTTAGTAAAAATGCTGCTAAGTTTATCAAAGTTCTTCAAGAAAATCAGATAGAAGTCGGTCTAGTATCAGGCGGATTTACCACTATTGTAGAAAGATTAGCAAAAGATTTAGGAATTTCAATATATACTGCTAATCAACTGGAAATCAGAGAGGATCACTTAACTGGCAATCTAATTGGCCCTATTATAAGCAGAGAAGTAAAAGAAGCAACCCTCGTGAGATGGGCTGAAGAATTACAAGTACCTTTTGAGAGAACGATTGCGATCGGTGATGGGGCTAATGATTTAGATATGTTGAAGAGAGCTGGAGTCGGCATTGGCTTCTGTGCTAAAGCAATCGTGAAAGAGGAAATTCCTCTTCAAATTGAAGAAAGAGATTTTTTAAAAGTATATAAGCTAATAGATTTCCTTTGACTAGAAAGAGGAGAATATGAAAATTGTAATCGCACCTGACTCTTTCAAAGAGAGTCTTCCCGCAAACGAAGTAGCAGAAGCTATTAAAAGAGGATTTACAAGGGTGCTACCAGATGCTGAATGTCTGCTTTTACCTGTTGGTGATGGGGGTGAAGGAACAGTAGATGCCATCAAAAGCTCTTTAGCTCTTGTAGAAAAAACTGCTTTAGTGACAGGTCCCTTTGGTGACTTGGTTAAAATGCCCTACTTAAAAAAAGGGGGAATAGCCCTTTTTGAAGTTGCGGATTTGATAGGCCTTGCTAAAATTCCTATTGAAAAACGAAATCCCCTGAAGATTCAAACAAAGGGAATTGGTCAACTGATCCTGCATTTAATAGAACAAGGAATGAAAGAGATTTATATCGGTGTCGGAGGAACGGGTAGTATCGATGGTGGTATTGGCATTGCTTCTGGACTCGGATATCAGTTTTATGATGAAAACAGGAATGAACTTCTAGCTACTGGTCAATCCTTGTTTGAAATTACTGATATTTCAAAGGCTAAAGCCATATCTGTCCCTTTTGATGTGCGAATTAAAATCTTAGCAGATGTGACCAATCCACTCTGCGGATCCAATGGTGCCACCTATACGTTTGGGAAGCAAAAAGGGTTGAATCCAACACAATTTCCTGAAGTTGATTCTGCTATTGAAAAATTTTATGAAAAGATTGCCCCGAATGTATTAAAATTAGAAGGTGCAGGAGCAGGTGGTGGCATTGCTGCTGGTTTGTGTGCTTTTGCTGGAGCAGAAATCATATCAGGTATTCAAACTTGTTTGGAATTGATAAATTATGATGAAAAGGTAGCAAATGCTGACCTAGTAATTGTTGGGGAAGGTAGGTTAGATTCTCAAAGTTTGGCTGGAAAGGCACCAATCGGAGTAGCAAAAAGAACACCTAAGGGTGTTCCAGTCATTGCTATTTGTGGTAGTTTGGCAGAGGATTTACCTCCCTTACCAATTGAGAATATCATCGCCGCTTTTTCTATACTAGAAAAAAGTGAGCCATTGGAAGATAGTATAAAAAATGCAGCCACCTATTTAGAACATACAGCCTCAAGCATTGCACAAATCCTATCTTTAAAAAAGAATTAACCAAACCATTTCTTCCAGAGAGAAGTAGGAGCTTTAGTTTCTTTTTCTTGCCACAAATCTGAAAAGGCCTTTCTGAGGTCTTTTTCACTTGTTTGCACAGGAGCATCGCTATGGATAACTAGTCCAAAAGGAGAAGAGTTATGATCTTCAGAAACGATGGTCGCTTGGCAGTCAGTATCTTTGGATTGTTTAAGATAATAGACCTGCTTTTCAAACTCAACTTGAGGAGAAATCTTAACAAAAAGAGGTTCAGTTTCTTTTTTTAAGCACTCTAAAATATTCAAAAAACCTTCTTGAAATTTGTCATCATTTGCAGTCTCAAGATTGGCATAACCAAGGACACGCTCCTCAAAAGTGCCGAGAAAACGTCTTTGTTCGTCTGGATTTAGTTTAAGCCCGCCATGAGCTTTTTCTAATATTTGTTTAGATACGTCTGTCATAAAAATAGTATATCATAAAATAAAGGAAAAAAGATAAAAGAAAGCGATTACTTTATCAACTTAAGGAAAAATTGCACAAAGATAACGTTTTTCCTTGAAAAACGATGATTTTTAAGGTATCATAGAGGTGTAAAAAATTTAACTCAATAAGGAGAGTATAAAATGTCAATTATTACTGATGTTTACGCTCGCGAAGTCCTAGACTCACGCGGTAACCCAACACTTGAAGTAGAAGTTTACACTGAATCAGGTGCTTTCGGACGTGGTATGGTTCCATCAGGAGCTTCTACTGGTGAACACGAAGCAGTTGAACTTCGCGACGGTGACAAATCTCGTTACGGTGGTCTTGGTACACAAAAAGCTGTTGACAACGTAAACAACATCATTGCTGAAGCTATTATCGGCTACGATGTACGTGACCAACAAGCTATCGACCGTGCTATGATCGCTCTTGACGGTACTCCTAACAAAGGTAAATTGGGTGCTAATGCAATTCTTGGTGTATCTATCGCTGTAGCTCGCGCTGCTGCTGACTACCTTGAAATCCCACTTTACAGCTACCTTGGAGGATTCAACACTAAAGTTCTTCCAACTCCAATGATGAACATCATCAACGGTGGTTCTCACTCAGACGCTCCAATCGCTTTCCAAGAATTCATGATCGTACCTGCTGGTGCACCTACATTCAAAGAAGCTCTTCGTTGGGGTGCTGAAATCTTCCACGCTCTTAAGAAAATCCTTAAATCTCGTGGTCTTGAAACAGCTGTAGGTGACGAAGGTGGATTCGCTCCTCGTTTCGAAGGAACTGAAGACGGTGTTGAAACTATCCTTGCTGCTATTGAAGCTGCTGGTTATGTTCCAGGTAAAGACGTATTTATCGGATTTGACTGTGCTTCATCAGAGTTTTACGATAAAGAGCGTCAAGTATATGACTACACTAAATTCGAAGGTGAAGGAGCTGCTGTACGTACTGCTGCAGAACAAATCGACTACCTTGAAGAATTGGTAAACAAATACCCAATCATTACTATCGAAGATGGTATGGATGAAAACGACTGGGACGGATGGAAAGCTCTTACTGAACGTCTTGGTGGTAAAGTTCAATTGGTTGGTGACGACTTCTTCGTAACAAATACTTCATACCTTGAAAAAGGTATCGCAGAAGGCGCAGCTAACTCAATCCTTATCAAAGTTAACCAAATCGGTACCCTTACTGAAACATTCGACGCTATCGAAATGGCTAAAGAAGCTGGTTACACTGCCGTTGTATCACACCGTTCAGGTGAAACTGAAGATTCAACAATCGCTGACATCGCAGTTGCAACAAACGCAGGACAAATCAAGACTGGTTCACTTTCACGTACTGACCGTATCGCTAAATACAACCAATTGCTTCGTATCGAAGACCAACTTGGTGAAGTAGCTGAATACCGTGGATTGAAATCATTCTACAACTTGAAAAAATAAAATAGTTCAGTGAACTATTTCATCCCGAACCTTGAAATAAAAAAGTTCGGCCGTTGATTTAACAACGTTTTAAGCCCCTCGGATTTTATCCGAAGGGCTTTTTTTCTGACTCTTTGTTAACCCACTACAGTTGACAAACATACTAAGATTAGTAGTGAGAAAATCTCCGACGGGAGAGAGTACTCACTACTTTTTCTTTATTGTCTTGTAAAGTCGTAGGGCTCTTTGGCGCTAGACATCGCTTGACAAACTGGCAAGACACCTGTTTTAGGTGGAATTTGATCAAAGTATGTGGGACGCTAGACGTCGCGTATTGAAAATAAAATCACTAAAACACAGAGTTATTCAAGACAAAAGAGGTAATATCATGCGTACAGTATTTGGGATTGATGTGAGTAAGGCAAGTTCTGAGGTGGCAATTTTAGTCAACGGTGAGAAGATTCATGGATACACTATGCTCAATGACGCCATTGGCTTCAATCGTCTTTTGAATGACTTGAAAACTGCTCATAACCTTGAGATTATATTTGAAGCTACTGGTGTCTATTCTCGGCGTCTTCGAGCCTTTCTTGAGGAATACGGCTACGCTTATACACAGCTGAATCCTCTGGAAGCTAAGAAGCAACTGGACAGTCTGCGAGTTCGTAAAACAGACAAAATTGACGCTGAAAAGTTGGCTCATTCTCAATTTATACTCAATCGTAAACCAACTTATGCGTAGGAAGAAGTTTATCAACACCTGCGTGATTTAAGCCGTTTCTATCAAAATCTTACAGAAGACATTGTTAGAGCTAAAAACCGTCTACACAAGGTCTTACAAGTCACCTTTCCTGAATTGGAAAATCTCTTATCCACACCAACTGGAGAGCAATATTGGAATTTAGTGATGGCTTTTCCATGCAAAGAGTTTGTATTAAGCCTATCTCAAAGTAACTTGTGTGAGATTATCCGTCAATCTACCTCCAAACGCATCTCTGAAAAGCGTATTGCTTACCTGACTGATAAACTTATAAAACTCGCTAAACAATCTTTTTGTGCGATCAAGAAAACCTCTCCAATACTTGAAGAGGTTCGTTACTATGCTCAAGAATTGCTTCGTCTTTCTGAGCACAGACAGGTTGTCTTAGACGACATGGTAGCTCTAGCTCAGCCTTTACCAGAGTATGACATCTTACGATCAATTCCTGGAATCGCAGAAACCACAGCGACATCTATCATTGGCGAATTGGGAGATATTCGTCGCTTTCAGTCTACCAATCAAATCAACGTTTTTATTGGCATTGACCTGAGACACTATGAATCTGGGAACTTTCTCGCCAAGGAACACATTACTAAGCGAGGTAATCCCTATGCCAGAAAAATATTGTTCAAGTGCATTCATAACATCGCTTCAGCTAGTCATACCAATCCCTGCCATATCGCCGACTTTTATGAGAAACGAAAAAGACAATCGAAAATAGCTTCAACCAAGCCACATGCGATTGCCTCTATACATCGTCTCATTCGAACAATGTATTACCTCATTACGCATAACAAACTTTACGATTACTCTTTGACCCAAAATCGATAAGGCTATCTATGCCGTATTATTATAATACCTTGTTTCAAAAAATACCAGATGAGGTGGTTTTTTAGCATGCCCTTTTATGGATCAATAAGTGGTAAAAATAAGACAGTAACCTCAGAATAGCTACTGTCTTATCTCTTTTTTTACTTAAGGCCCTTGATATACTTGACAAATGGTAGAAAAGAGCCAATAATTCTTTATTTTTCTTCTGTTCCAAAATAAAGATAGATATATTTCTTATCTAATTCATTATTTTTTT
>NZ_KQ970818.1:752391-785509 GCF_001579645.1 Streptococcus infantis | reverse complement strand
CTTTGACCAAGTATTTAAAAATGAAATTCGATAAAGACCCCTACTTGGAACGAGTCTATTTAACTGGTCAAGTCTCTAACTTCCGCAAGCGTCCAACGCATCAGTATTTTTCTCTTAAGGATGATCGTGCAGTTATTCAGGCAACCATTTGGTCAGGTATTTATCAGAAACTAGGTTTTGATTTAGAAGAAGGGATGAAGATCAATGTGGTTGGTCGTGTTCAAGTCTATGAGCCAAGCGGAAGTTATTCGATTATCATTGAAAAAGCTGAACCAGATGGTGTTGGTGCCTTGGCTATCCAATTTGAACAACTTAAGAAGAAACTGGCAGAAGAAGGTTTGTTTCAAGAGCGATTTAAACAATCTTTACCACAATTTTCAAAAAAAATAGGTGTGGTGACCAGCCGTAGCGGAGCCGTCATTCAGGATATTATTACGACAGTTAGCAGACGCTTCCCTGGTGTGGAAATTGTCTTATATCCTACTAAAGTTCAAGGTGAGGGTGCTGCAGAGGAAATTGCTCGTAATATAACTCGAGCCAATGAACGCGATGACTTAGATGTTCTGATTATCGGCCGTGGGGGAGGTTCCATTGAAGATCTTTGGGCCTTTAACGAAGAAATTGTAGTTCGAGCAATTTTTGAATCTCGTTTACCGATTATTTCGAGTGTAGGTCATGAAACAGATGTCACTTTGGCTGATTTTGTTGCTGACAAGAGAGCGGCAACGCCGACAGCTGCTGCTGAACTCGCTACACCAGTAACTAAGTTAGATCTTTTGACCTATCTTCAGAATCAAGAAAAACGCATGACTACAGCGGTTAAGCATACCTTGTCAAAGAAACAAGAAGCTTTGAGAATCCTCAGTCAATCGGTCATCTTCAGACAACCAGAGCGTTTATATGACGGCTATCTACAACGCTTAGATCAGTTACAGCTGCGACTGAAGCAAGGACTGAATGCTGAATTGGTTCGAAATCAACAAAAGGTGCAAGAACAAGTCCACCGTTTGGAACAATTATCACCAACCATCAAGATTCAGCGTTATCAGGATCGTATCCAACAATTAAAGAAACTGCTGCGAAGCCAGATGGCTGTGACTTATGATGCAAAAGTAGCAGAAGTAAAACGCCTATCAGAAGCTCTCCTTATGCTAGATACTAGTCGAATTGTAGCCAGAGGTTATGCAATTGTCAAAAAGGGAGAAGTCGTAGTGGCTTCTGCGAAAGATTTGAAAGAAAATGACCAAGTATCACTGTTGATGCGGGACGGTCAAGTAGAATTAGAGGTAAGAGATGTCAAAACAAAAGAAATTTGAGGAAAATCTAGCAGAACTTGAAACGATTGTTCAAAGCTTAGAAAATGGTGAAATTGCTTTGGAAGATGCTATTTCAGCTTTTCAAAAAGGAATGCTCTTGTCCAAAGAATTGCGGGCAACACTTGATAAAGCAGAAAAGACTTTGGTCAAGGTGATGCAAGAAGATGGAACAGAAAGTGAACTGGTATGAACAAGCAGGAAAAACTAGCTTTGGTCGAGTCAGCTCTTGAAGACTTTTATGGCAACCAACAATTTGCGTCCAGTTTAAGAGAAGCTGTTCTTTATTCCATACATGCTGGAGGTAAACGGATTCGTCCATATTTACTTTTAGAAGTTTTGGACTCCTTGCAAGTGCCTATCACTCAGGAACATGCTCAAGTTGCAGCGGCACTAGAAATGATTCATACAGGAAGTTTGATCCATGATGATCTACCTGCTATGGATAATGATGATTATCGACGAGGACGTTTGACCAACCATAAGGTGTATGGTGAAGCTCTAGCTATTTTAGCAGGCGATGCTCTCTTTTTGGATCCCTATGCTTTAATTGCTCAAGCTGATTTGCCTAGTCAAGCCAAGGTAGATTTAATAGCAAATCTATCACTTGCTTCTGGAAGTATGGGAATGGTGGCTGGTCAAGTGTTAGATATGGAAGGCGAAGGAAAACACTTGAATTTAGAGAAACTTCAGACTATCCATGCTAATAAAACGGGTAAACTTTTAGCTTTTCCTTTCCAAGCGGCTGGAATCATTGCTGGATTGGATGAAAATCTTCAGAGGCAGCTTAAAACAGTTGGCGAGTTGATTGGCCTGGCTTTCCAAGTGAGAGATGATGTGCTTGATGTTACCGCTAGCTTTGAGGAAATTGGAAAAACACCCCAGAAAGACTTGCAGGCCGAAAAGTCAACCTATCCTGCTTTGTTAGGATTAGATCAGGCGATAGCGTTTTGCAATCAAACCTTGGATCAAGCTACTGCGAAACTTGAAGAGATTAGTCAGGTTGTGAGCTTTGATAAGGAACCAATTGTGACAATAGTAGAAAGTTTGAGAATCAATGGCTAAGGAAAGAGTAGATGTATTAGCTTACAAACAAGGTTTATTTGAAACAAGAGAACAAGCCAAACGTGGTGTTATGGCTGGTTTGGTAGTCGCTGTTTTAAATGGCGAACGATTTGATAAACCAGGAGAAAAAATTCCTGACGATACAGAGTTGAAACTCAAGGGTGAGAAACTTAAGTATGTCAGTCGTGGTGGCTTGAAACTTGAGAAGGCGCTAGATATTTTTGATCTATCAGTTGAGGGACAAACGACCATTGATATCGGAGCTTCAACTGGAGGTTTTACGGATGTCATGTTGCAAAATGGTGCTAAACTAGTTTTTGCAGTTGATGTTGGTACTAACCAACTGGCATGGAAATTACGTCAAGACCCTCGTGTGGTTAGCATGGAACAGTTCAACTTCCGTTATGCTGAAACGACCGACTTTAATCAGGAACCAAGTTTTGCCAGTATCGATGTCAGTTTTATTTCCTTAGGCCTTATTTTGCCGGCTTTGCACCGTATTTTAGCTGATCAAGGTCAGGTTGTAGCTCTAGTTAAGCCTCAATTTGAGGCTGGTCGAGAACAGATTGGTAAAAATGGAATTATCAGAGATGCCAAAGTTCACCAAAATGTTTTAGAATCAGTTACTAAAATGGCAGTTGAAGAAGGATTTTCAGTCTTAGGATTGGACTATTCTCCTATTCAAGGTGGTCATGGGAATATCGAGTTTTTAGCCTATTTGCGAAAAGAAGATCACGCAAGCAATCAGGTTGTTACTGAAATAGAAAAAGTTGTAGAGAAAGCACATAGAGAATTTAAAGATGAATAAAAAAGAGAGACTTGAGAAGATAAGAAGATTTGTTACAGATTATCAAATCGGAACACAGGAAGAAATCGTTGAACACTTGAGAGAAGCGGGTATCTCTGCTACTCAAGCAACAGTCTCCCGAGATATTAAAGAATTAGGTATTGTAAAAATTCCATTGAAAGACAATACTTACATTTATGAATTACCAAAATCAATCGTTAGAAGCTTGCAGTTGGCAGAAAATAATATTATTCATGCTGAACGCATGGGGCATATGATCAATTTGCAAGTCATTCCAGGAAATACTATTTTCGTCAAGAGTCAGTTGATGACTGTTTTTTCTGACCAAATTTTTAGCTGTATTGCTGATGATAATTCCATCTTGATGGTATTGAGAAGTGAAGAAACAGCCAAAGATATTTTTGAGCAAGTTAAAAATTGGTAGGATTATATGTTACTGGAAATTTCGATTAAAAATTTTGCTATCATCGAATCAATTTCTTTGAACTTTGAACAAGGGATGACAGTTTTAACTGGTGAAACAGGTGCGGGTAAATCAATCATTATTGACGCTATGAATATGATGTTAGGAGCTCGAGCTACAACAGAAGTTATTCGTCATGGGGCTCCAAAAGCGGAAATTGAAGGTCTTTTTTCAATTGAAAGTAACCGCGCTCTAGAAGAAATTTTTGATGAACAAGGATTAGAATTGAGTGATGAAATCATTATTCGTCGCGAAATTTTACAAAACGGTCGGAGCATCAGTCGTGTAAATGGACAGATGGTTAATCTTTCAGTATTAAGGACGATTGGTCAACAGCTAGTTGATATCCATGGTCAACATGACCAAGAGGAGTTAATGCGCCCACATCGACATATCCAGATGTTGGATGAGTTTGGGGATGCCTCTTTCTTTGAATTAAAAGAAGCCTATCAGATGAGTTTCGATAACTATCGTCGTATGCGCAAGCAAGTGCTTGACATCAAAAAAAATCAGCAGGAACACAAGGCTCGTATTGAAATGTTGGAATTTCAGATGGCTGAGATTGAGGCAGCTAATTTGAAAGCTGGTGAAGATATTGCCCTTAATCAAGAAAGAGACAAACTTCTGAATCATAAACATATCGCCGATACTTTAACAAATGCTTATAGTATGCTGGATAATGAAGAATTTTCAAGTCTGGCAAATGTCCGTTCAGCCATGAATGATATGGAAAGTCTTGAAGAGTTTGATCCAGAATACCGTGAGATTTCAGGCTCACTTTCTGAATCCTATTATGTTCTAGAAGATATCACCAAACGGTTGGAATCCATTATTGATGATTTAGATTTTGATGGGAATCGTCTGATGCAGGTTGAAAGCCGACTTGATTTGATTCACACCATTACCCGTAAATATGGTGGTAGTGTGGATGATGTCCTTGAATACTTTGCCAAGATTACAGACGAATATAATCTTCTAACAGGAAATAATCTATCTTCTGAAGATATGGAAATCGAACTTAAGAAACTTGAAAAAAATCTTGTGGATCTAGCAGGTCAAGTTGCTCAAGCTCGTCATAAAATAGCTCAGGAACTTGAAGCTGAAATCAAGCAAGAATTGCAAGACCTTTATATGGAAAAAGCTGAATTTCAAGTCCGTTTCAGTAAGGGAAAATTTAGTCGTGAAGGTAATGAGAGTGTTGAGTTTTACATTTCAACCAACCCTGGAGAAGATTATAAACCTTTAGTAAAAGTAGCTTCTGGTGGTGAGTTATCTCGTTTGATGTTGGCTATCAAGTCTGCTTTTTCTCGTAAGGAAGGTAAGACCAGCATTGTCTTTGATGAGGTGGATACAGGAGTCTCAGGTCGTGTAGCTCAAGCTATCGCGCAAAAAATTCATAAAATTGGGCAGCACGGTCAAGTATTGGCTATTTCTCACCTTCCTCAAGTTATTGCAATTGCAGATTATCAGTTCTTTATTGAAAAGATTAGTAATGAACATTCGACCGTTTCAACAGTTCGCTTGCTGACAGTTGAAGAAAGAATTGAAGAAGTCGCTAAGATGTTGGCCGGGGAGAATGTGACAGAAGCAGCCCTGACGCAAGCCAGAGAATTGTTGAGAAACAGGGAGAAATAAGATGACAGACTATTATGTAATTGGAGATGTTCACGGAAAAGCTGGGATGCTAGAAGATCTTCTTAAAACATGGGATGGAAAAACCCAATTACTCTTTCTTGGAGATTTGATTGATAGAGGAGAAGATAGCCGCCGTGTTCTTGAAATGGTCAAGGATTTGGTTGATAATAAAGGCGCTATCTGTTTATCAGGAAACCATGAGTATATGTTTTTAACTTGGTTGGATAATCCTGAAGAAAGCTATGACCACTATCGTCGTAATGGGGGGGATACAACCATTAATTCCATTTTAGGCCGTCCGCTAGATGCACCAGTAGATGGAGTAGCAGATGCTAAGCGTGTTGAGACTGAAGCAGCAGACTTAGTGGAATTTATCCGTCAGATGCCTTTTGTGATTGAAACAGAGAAGTATATCTTTGTTCATGCTGGTATTGATTTGACTTTGGATGATTGGCATGATACTACCGATTACAAGAAGGTATGGCTCAGAAAACCATTCCACGAAGCTGAAAATCATACTGGAAAAATCATTGTCTTTGGTCATACACCAGTCTATGGTTTACTAAATCAAGAACGTGGTACAGCTGAACTCTGGATAACAGAAGACGGTAAGATTGGAATGGATGGAGGAGCTGTTTACGGTGGTGTTCTTCATGGGATTGTCTTTACCGACCAAGGTATGACAGAACATCACTTTATCGAAAATGACGGTTTTATTGCTGAAGATTAGTACTCCTAACAGGGTATGGTCTTGTCAAAATGTTAAAAACAATTTATAATTAATAGATACCCTGAAAGGAAGAGAATAATGAACTTAGAAGAATTGAAAAAACGACAGGAGAAGATCCGTAACTTCTCTATCATTGCCCATATTGACCATGGAAAATCAACTTTAGCAGACCGTATTTTGGAAGCGACTGAAACAGTTTCTAGTCGTGAAATGCAGGCTCAACTACTTGATAGTATGGACCTTGAACGTGAACGTGGAATTACTATCAAGCTTAATGCTATCGAGCTGAATTATACGGCTAAAGATGGTGAGACTTATATCTTCCACTTGATTGACACACCAGGACACGTGGACTTTACCTATGAAGTGTCGCGTTCCCTAGCTGCCTGTGAGGGTGCTATTTTGGTGGTTGATGCCGCTCAAGGGATTGAAGCTCAAACACTTGCCAACGTCTATCTTGCTTTGGATAATGATTTGGAAATCATGCCAGTTATCAATAAGATTGACCTGCCAGCAGCAGATCCAGAGCGTGTGCGTACAGAAATCGAAGATGTCATTGGTCTAGACGCTAGCGAGGCAGTATTGGCTTCAGCCAAGGCTGGTATCGGTATCGAAGAAATTCTCGAGCAAATTGTCGATAAAGTACCAGCCCCAACTGGTGACGTGTCAGCACCATTGAAAGCCTTGATTTTCGACTCAGTTTACGATGCTTACCGTGGGGTTATCCTCCAAGTGCGTGTCATGGATGGGGTAGTCAAACCTGGTGATAAGATTCAGCTTATGAGTAATGGTAAGACCTTCGATGTTACTGAAGTTGGAATCTTCACACCTAAAGCTGTAGGACGTGATTTTCTTGCGACAGGTGATGTTGGTTATATCGCGGCTTCGATTAAGACTGTTCAGGACACACGTGTCGGTGATACAGTAACCTTAGCGACAAATCCAGCAACCGAACCACTTTCAGGATACAAACAGATGAATCCGATGGTCTTTGCAGGTCTCTACCCAATCGAGTCAAATAAGTATAATGATCTTCGTGAAGCTCTTGAAAAATTGCAGTTGAACGATGCTAGTTTACAGTTTGAACCTGAAACATCGCAAGCGCTCGGTTTTGGTTTCCGTTGTGGATTCCTTGGACTTCTCCATATGGATGTTATCCAAGAACGTTTAGAGCGTGAGTTTAATATTGACCTTATCATGACTGCTCCATCCGTTATCTACAAAGTTAATCAAACCGACGGTGAGTCATTGGATGTTTCTAACCCATCAGAGTTTCCAGACCCAACTAAGATTGCGACCATCGAAGAGCCGTATGTCAAGGCACAAATTATGGTACCGCAGGAGTTTGTCGGAGCAGTAATGGAATTGGCTCAGCGCAAGCGTGGCGACTTTGTGACTATGGACTATATCGATGATAATCGTGTCAATGTTATCTATCAAATTCCACTTGCGGAAATTGTCTTCGATTTCTTTGATAAACTGAAATCATCTACTCGTGGTTATGCAAGCTTTGACTATGAATTGTCTGAGTATCGCCCATCTAAGCTAGTGAAAATGGATATCCTTCTCAATGGAGACAAGGTGGATGCTCTCAGCTTTATCGTTCACAAGGACTTTGCCTACGAACGTGGAAAACTCATTGTTGATAAGCTCAAGAAAATTATTCCTCGTCAGCAATTTGAAGTTCCAATCCAAGCAGCTATTGGACATAAGATTGTAGCTCGTACAGATATCAAGGCTCTTCGTAAAAACGTGCTTGCTAAATGTTATGGTGGTGACGTTTCTCGTAAACGTAAACTTCTTGAAAAACAAAAAGCTGGTAAGAAACGAATGAAAGCGATCGGTTCAGTTGAAGTACCACAAGAAGCCTTCCTCAGCGTCTTGAGTATGGATGAAGAATAGTTGCTAGGTGAGAATGGCATCTAATATAAGAAATCAATTACTGTATTTTGTAAATTTTCAAAATACAGTATTTTTTTGACACTTTTCCCTTCTTGCTTTAAAATAGAAGGGAAAGGAGAGTTATCATGAAAAAAATAACAATTTTATCTACACTTTTACTTTGCAGTCTTAGTCTAATTGCTTGTAGTCATTCAGAAAAGACAAATGAAGTAAAGACAGAAGCCTCTTCTAGTGTTCAGGAAACTTCAAGTCAAGAACCTAGTTCATCTCAAAAACAGACTGAAGAGACGCAAGTAGTAGGTTCTGATGATTATGGCTATGTGAAAATTCCTAAATCATGGGTTCATTTCAAAGAAATTGAAGGAGGAGATGACATTCAGTACTGTGATGGAACGGATGTCAACATTGTAACTCTCAATACATTTAAACCAGAGCAATTTGGTATTAGTGAAAGTGAGTACGCAGCACTTGAAACTGTTCAAATTTCAACTAGCATTTATGAAGCCAAACAGAAAAGTCAAGACTTCTCCAAGGTATGGGGGTCAAAATCAACTATCGGTGGCTATGAGGCTTATGTTGTAAACTGTATTGCTAAGAATGGTAAATATTTAATTATCTGGGTATTTAAATCCGATGATGGCAAGTTTAGATATGTTTCACTTGAAGGTGTCCCAGAAGTATTAAAAAATCTCCTTCCAATGGTGGAAGAAAGTTGGACCAATAAAAAGAGTTAACATCGTGAAAACAGGAGTCATTCCTGTTTTTTTTATTATATTTATTAGGAAATTATAAAAAATATGTTTGAAATCATTAAATGTTTAATTCGTAAACAAAAAAAATAAAAATCAAACAAAATACAACAAAAAACATTGACAACGGTTTCATATAGTGTTATACTTGTACCATAAAAGTTAAATATGAAGGGAGAAGGTCATGGGATTAGACCATTTCTTTGACAAAGACTTAGTCTTTTGCTTAGAAGCAGATAATCAAGAGCAACTTTTCGATCAAGTTGCAACCCTACTGGAAGAAAAGAAAGTTGTTACAGAGACCTATCGATCGGCCTTGATTGAACGTGAAAAATCGTTCCCAACTGGTTTGGATATGGAGTTTTTAGGGAAGGATTTGCCTAACGTAGCTATCCCTCATACTGATACAATTCATAATCTAACTGAAAATGTTGTCGTGGTTCGTCTGGAAAAACCAGTAACGTTCCACAATATGATTGCCCCTGATAAGGAAGTAGAAGTATCATTACTCTTCTTTATCATCAACAATTCAAGTTCAAGTCAAACAAATATTCTTGCACAGTTGATGGACTTCTTTACAGGCAATGGTCATCTTGAAGCGCTGTCTAAGATTAAGGAACCTGAAGCTTTGTTCCAATATATCTCAGAAGCGACTGCTTAATTTGTTAATAATTTTTATATAAAAACGGAGGAAATCCAAATGATTAAAATTCTTGCTGCTTGTGGTGCAGGTGTTAACTCAAGCCACCAAATTAAAAGTGCTCTTGAAGAAGAACTTTCTAACCGTGGGTACGATGTTCAATGTGATGCCGTTATGGTAAAAGATGTCAATGAAGACTTGATTAAAGGTTATGATATCTTCACACCAATCGCTGCTACTGATTTAGGTTTTGAACCAGGTATCCCAGTTGTTGAAGCAGGACCAATCTTGTTCCGTATTCCAGCTATGAGCGCTCCAGTCTATGACAATATTGAAGCAGCTATCAAAGAACATGGTCTAAGCTAATTATTAATTTGTAAATATTCCATAAAAATAAAGGGAGGAAAATTATGGATTTCATTATTGACTTGGCCAATAAAGTATTCAAGCCAATCTTGGATATGGGTGGCCCAATCATCATGCTGATCATTTTGACAGTATTGGCTTTACTATTTGGAGTGAAATTCTCCAAAGCACTTGAAGGTGGTATCAAACTTGCCATCGCACTTACTGGTATCGGTGCTATCATCGGAATGCTTAACGGAGCTTTCTCAGCTTCTCTTGCAAAATTCGTTGAAAATACTGGTATTCAATTGAACATCACCGACGTTGGTTGGGCACCACTTGCTACAATCACTTGGGGTTCAGCTTGGACACTTTACTTCTTGCTTGTGATGTTGATCGTCAACATTGTAATGCTTGCAATGAAGAAAACTGATACACTTGACGTCGATATCTTTGATATCTGGCACTTGTCTATCACAGGTCTTTTGATTAAATGGTACGCTGACAACAATGGAGTTAGCCAAGGAGTTTCACTCTTCATCGCGACTGCAGCAGTTGTCCTTGTTGGGGTTCTTAAAATCATCAACTCTGACTTGATGAAACCAACATTTGATGACCTTCTTAACGCACCAAGTTCATCACCAATGACTTCAACTCACATGAACTACATGATGAACCCAGTTATCATGGTTTTGGATAAGATTTTTGATAAACTCTTCCCAGGTCTTGATAAATACGACTTTGACGCTGCTAAATTGAACAAGAGAATCGGTTTCTGGGGATCTAAATTCTTCATCGGTTTCATCCTTGGTATCGTTATCGGTTTGATGGGAACTCCACATCCAGTTGCTGGTGTTGAAGGTGCTGAAAAATGGGAACTTGTTATTAAAGGTTGGTTGTCACTTGGTTTGACTGCCGGTGTCTGCTTGGAGCTCTTCTCATTGATCGGTTCATGGTTCATCGCAGCCGTAGAACCACTTTCACAAGGTATTACAAACGTTGCTACTAAACGTCTTCAAGGACGTAAATTCAACATCGGTCTTGACTGGCCATTTATCGCTGGTCGTGCTGAAATCTGGGCTTGTGCCAACGTACTTGCACCAATCATGTTGGTTGAAGCTGTGCTTCTTTCAAATGTCGGAAATGGTATCTTGCCACTTGCTGGTATCATCGCAATGGGTGTAACTCCAGCTCTCTTGGTAGTTACTCGTGGTAAATTGCTCCGTATGATTATCTTCGGAACACTCTTGTTGCCACTCTTCCTTCTTTCAGGTACACTTATCGCACCATTTGCAACAGAACTTGCTAAAGGTGTAGGTGCCTTCCCAGAAGGTGTAAGCCAAACTCAATTGATTACTCACTCAACTCTTGAAGGACCAATCGAAAAACTATTTGGTTGGGCAATTGGTAATGCTACAACTGGTGATATCAAAGCTATCCTTGGCGCATTAGTATTCCTAGTATTCTACGTTGGTATCTTTGCATGGTACAGAAAACAAATGATCAAACGTAATGAAGAATACGCAGCAAACGCAAAATAATTCGCTCCTAAAAATGTAAATTGTAAAAACTAGGTTGTCAGTTTCCAAATCTGGAGTCGACAGCCTAGTTTTTTTAGGCCTTAAATAAATGGAGGTAATTCTAATGATTGAATTAAAAACAGAACAGTTAAGTGTACAGTTTCAAACTTTTGGTGGTGCACTTTCTTCAATAAAAGACAAAGATGGAATTGAGTATTTGTGGCAGGGAGATCCAACTTATTGGAGTGGACAAGCACCTGTTTTATTTCCAATTTGTGGATCCGTTAGAAATGATACTGTCTTATATCATCAAGCAGATGGTAGTCAAGTAACAGGTAAAATTCCACGTCATGGATTGGTTCGAAAAAAAGAATTTGAATTAGTGGAACAAACAGAGAACTCTGTAACTTTTTCGATCGAAGATGACCAAGAAATGTATGAGAATTATCCCTATCATTTTCGTCTAGAAATAACTTATACTGTTATTGGAAATACTATTCGAACACAGTATCAAGTTACCAATAAGGAAACAGATAAGAAAATGCCTTACTTTATTGGTGGACATCCTGGCTTTAACTGTCCTTTATTTGATGATGAGGCTTATGAAGACTACTATCTTGACTTTGAAAAGCCAGAAACTTGTACAGTTCCTAAGCCATTCCCAGAAACAGGAATGTTGGATTTTCAAGATAGAAGTAGCTGGTTAAAAGATCAAAAAGAATTGGATCTAAACTATGATTTCTTTAGCTATGATGCTGTGACTTTAGATGAGTTAGCCTCTCGCTCTGTTTTCTTACGGTCACGTAAGCATGATAAGGGATTAAAACTAGACTTTAAAGAGTTTTCAAACCTCATCGTTTGGTCAACTCTTAATAAAGGTCCCTTCCTTGCTCTGGAACCTTGGTCAGGTTTGTCAACTTCAGTTGAAGAGGGCGATCATCTAGAAGATAAGAAAAATGTTCGAATCTTAAATCCAGGTCAAAGTGATCAAATTGGTTTTGATATAGAAATTTTCTAAAAAATAAACAAAAACAAACATAAACTGTTGACTTTTTTAAACAATAGTAGTATATTATGTTTAGAAAGAACAATTTGTGTTTGTTTTAACAAGTTATTCTTCCAATTTCTCCAAGGAGAAGTTACAAAGAGTGATTAGATGAATCATTCTTAAACTAAAATAGTCAACAAAAACTACTAGTAACTACTTGGTGAAGGAGATTTTTTAATCCAGATCCAAAATATTTTTACTGGTCTATATAAAAAAGGAGTATACAATATGTCTATTGTTATTGGTGCAGATGCTGCAGGTTTGAGATTGAAAGAAGTCGTTAAAGATTTCTTGGAAAAAGAAAACTTCCACGTTGTGGATGTTACAGCTGAAGGTCAAGACTTCGTTGATGTAACTCTTGCAGTTGCTGAAGAAGTTAAAAAAGAAGAACAAAACCTTGGTATTGTCATTGATGCTTATGGTGCAGGTCCATTTATGGTTGCAACTAAAATCAAAGGAATGGTTGCTGCAGAAGTATCTGACGAACGTTCAGCTTATATGACTCGTGGTCACAACAACTCACGTATGATTACTATGGGTGCTCAACTCGTTGGTGACGAATTGGCTAAAAACATTGCTAAAGGCTTTGTAAATGGTAAGTATGACGGCGGTCGTCACCAAATCCGTGTCGACATGTTGAACAAAATGTGCTAATTTTTATATTGAAAGAAAGGTAAGATAAAAATGAGAATTGCAATTGGATGTGACCACATCGTAACAAATGAAAAAATGGCGGTTTCAGAATTTTTGAAATCAAAAGGACATGAAGTCATCGACTTTGGTACTTATGATCACGCTCGTACACACTACCCAATTTTTGGTAAAAAAGTTGGTGAAGCAGTAGTTAGTGGCCAAGCTGATCTTGGTGTATGTATCTGTGGTACTGGTGTAGGTATCAATAACGCTGTTAACAAGGTTCCAGGTGTTCGTTCTGCTTTGGTTCGCGATATGACAACAGCTTTATATGCAAAAGAACAATTGAATGCCAACGTAATCGGATTTGGTGGTAAAATCACTGGTGAATTGCTCATGTGTGATATCATTGATGCTTTCATCAACGCTGAATACAAACCATCTGAAGAAAACAAAAAATTGATCGCTAAAATTCAACACGTTGAAACTCATAACGATCATCAAACTGATGCCAACTTCTTTACAGAGTTCCTTGAAAAATGGGATCGTGGTGAATACCACGACTAAGAGGTGACTTATGATTTTAACAGTCACAATGAACCCATCCATTGATATTTCCTATCCTTTGGATGAATTAAAAATTGACACTGTCAACCGTGTTGTAGATGTTACGAAAACGGCTGGTGGTAAAGGTCTTAATGTTACTCGGGTCCTATCAGAATTTGGTGACTCTGTAGTCGCAACAGGACTTGTCGGTGGTAAACTTGGTGATTTTTTAGTAGAAAATATTGATAATAATGTAAGCAAACGTTTCTTCTCTATTCAAGGTGAAACCCGTAACTGTATCGCAATTCTACATGGAGAAAACCAAACAGAAATCTTAGAAAAAGGTCCTGAAGTTCAAGAAAAAGAAGGCCAAGATTTCTTGGCTCATTTCAAAGAACTTTTAGAGACTGTAGAGGTAGTGGCCATTTCAGGTAGTCTACCAGCAGGACTTCCAGTGGATTATTATGCTAGTCTGGTTGAACTTGCTAACCAAGCTGGTAAACCTGTTGTCTTGGACTGTTCAGGAGCTTCACTTCAGGCGGTTCTTGAATCTCCACATAAGCCAACAGTTATCAAACCAAATAATGAAGAATTGTCTCAACTTTTAGGAAGAGAAATTTCTAAAGATTTGGATGAATTAAAAGAGGTTCTTGAAGAACCGCTATTTGAAGGAATCGAGTGGATCATCGTTTCTTTAGGTGCTAATGGTGCCTTTGCTAAGCACGGGGACACTTTCTATAAAGTAGATATTCCAAAAATCCAAGTTGTAAACCCAGTTGGATCTGGTGATTCTACAGTAGCAGGTATTGCTTCAGGATTGTTCCATAAAGAATCTGATCAAGAATTACTGACTAAGGCTAATGTCCTTGGTATGCTAAATGCTCAAGAAAAAATGACCGGTCATGTCAATATGGCAAACTATCAAGGCCTATATGACCAACTAGTAGTGAAAGAGGTATAAAATGGTTTTAACAGAAAATAAACGCGCTTCTATGCAAAAACTCTCTAATGAGAATGGTATCATCTCAGCTCTTGCTTTTGACCAACGTGGTGCTTTGAAACGCCTTATGGCTCAATACCAAACAGAAGAGCCAACAGTAGCTCAAATGGAAGAACTTAAAGTCTTGGTAGCGGATGAATTGACAAAATACGCTTCATCTATGCTTCTTGACCCTGAATACGGACTTCCTGCAACAAAAGCTTTGGATAAAGAAGCTGGTCTTCTTCTTGCATACGAAAAAACAGGATATGATACTTCAAGTACAAAACGTTTGCCTGACTGTTTGGATGTTTGGTCTGCAAAACGTATCAAGGAACAAGGTGCAGATGCAGTTAAATTCTTGCTTTACTACGATGTAGATAGTTCAGATGAATTGAACCAACAAAAACAAGCTTACATCGAACGTGTTGGTTCTGAATGTGTTGCCGAAGATATTCCTTTCTTCTTGGAAATCTTGGCTTACGATGAAAAGATTGCTGATGCAGGTTCTGTAGAATATGCGAAAGTAAAACCTCGTAAAGTTATCGAAGCTATGAAAGTATTCTCTGATCCACGTTTCAACATCGACGTATTGAAAGTTGAAGTTCCAGTAAACGTGAAATATGTTGAAGGATTTGGTGATGGAGAAGTCGTTTACAGCCGTGAAGAAGCAGCAGCATTCTTCAAAGCTCAAGATGAAGCTACTAACTTGCCATACATCTACTTGAGTGCAGGTGTATCAGCTAAATTATTCCAAGAAACACTTGTCTTTGCTCATGATTCAGGTGCTCGTTTCAACGGTGTACTTTGTGGTCGTGCTACTTGGGCGGGTTCAGTTGAACCTTATATCAAAGAAGGTGAAGTAGCAGCTCGCGAATGGCTTCGTACAACTGGATTTGAAAACATTGATGAACTCAATAAAGTACTTCAAACAACAGCTACTTCATGGACTGAACGTGTCTAAATTTCCCCCCTTTTATGTCCTAAAACCTAGCTAAAAAACTTTTAAAAAAAGTTGTATGTAAAGGTTTACAAAATAAAAATCTTGTGCTATACTTAAATCACAAGTTAATACAAAGTGAGTGTTACTAAGTAATATTAGGCATGATCACAGATGACTCAGATGTATATTTTTTGAGTTCATTTGTGGTCATTTTTTATGCTCACAAAACTTAAATAATAGGGCAAGGAGGTTGCCATGTATCGGATATTAAATCCAATGAATAACAATGTTTCTCTCGTGCGGAATAGCAAGGGAGAGGAGTTGATCGTAATTGGTAAGGGTATTTCGTTCGGTAAGAAGAAAGGAGATTTGATTTCTGAGGATCAGGTTGAAAAAGTTTTTCGGATGAAAACAGAAGAGTCGCGAGAAAACTTTATGGCTCTTCTAAAGGATGTACCGCTTGATTTTATTACGGTCACTTATGAGATTATTGATAATCTTTCTAAAAAATATCAATATCCTGTCCAAGAGTATCTATACGTCACTCTGACAGACCATATCTATTGTTCTTATCAGGCTATTAGCCAAGGACGCTATAAGGATAGTAACTTGCCTGACATTTCTGCCAAATATCCTATCGCTTTTCAAATTGCACAAGAAGCTTTTGAAATTTATCGTCAAAAACTGACAGAAAATTTTCCTGAAGACGAAATCATTCGTATCGCTTATCATTTCATCAATGCCGAAGGTGAGAGTGAAGTCGAAGTTGTTGAGTCGATTGATAAGAGAAAGGAAATTTTAAAGAGGGTCGAAAGCGTTTTGAAGAGTTATAAAATCCAGCGAACACCTGAAAATAATAATTTCTACGACCGCTTTATGATTCATCTAAATTATTTCTTGGATTATCTGGATCGTAGTCGCGATGATAATCAATCCTTGCTCGATATGGAAGAACATATAAAGAATACCTATCCAGAAGCATTCGAGATTGGTAGCAAAATTTATGAGGTCATTGCTCAGGAAACTGGTCTTGACCTCTACAAGAGTGAACGAGTTTATCTTGTTCTACACATCCAACGTTTATTGTCATAACGCTTTACTAAAAAATATATAAGGAGAATTCTATCATGAATAGAGAAGAAGTAACATTGTTAGGTTTTGAAATCGTTGCCTATGCAGGTGATGCTCGTTCAAAATTATTAGAAGCTTTGAAGGCTGCTGAAGCTAGCGATTTTGCTAAAGCAGAAGCTCTTGTTGAAGAAGCAGCAGGTTGCATTGCGGAAGCTCACAAAGCGCAAACATCTATGCTTGCTCAAGAAGCTGCAGGGGAAGAAATTCCATACAGCATCACAATGATGCACGGACAAGATCACCTGATGACAACAATCTTGCTAAAAGATTTGGTGCATCATTTAATTGAACTTTATAAAAGAGGAGCTAAATAATGAATAAGTTAATTGCCTATATCGAGAAAGGGAAGCCTTTCTTTGAAAAACTATCTCGAAATATCTATCTTCGTGCTATTCGAGATGGATTTATCGCTGGAATGCCTGTCATTCTCTTCTCAAGTATTTTTATCTTGATTGCTTTTGTTCCAAACTCTTGGGGCTTTAAATGGTCTGATGAAGTAGTAGCACTTTTGATGAAACCTTACAGCTACTCTATGGGGATTCTAGCAGTCTTGGTAGCTGGTACCACTGCTAAATCTTTAACAGACTCCGTCAATCGTAGTATGGAGAAAACCAACCAAATCAACTATATGTCAACGCTATTGGCGGCTATTGTTGGTTTACTGATGTTAGCAGCTGACCCAATCGAGGGTGGCTTTGCAACTGGTTTCCTAGGAACAAAAGGGTTGCTTTCAGCCTTCCTGGCAGCTTTTGTAACTGTAGCTATCTATAAGGTTTGTGTGAAGAACAACGTTACTATTCGCATGCCTGACGAAGTTCCACCGAATATCTCACAAGTCTTTAAAGACGTTATTCCGTTTACGCTTTCAGTTGTTTCTCTCTATGCTCTTGACTTGCTCGCTCGTCAATTTGTTGGTGCAAGCGTTGCAGAATCAATCGGAAAATTCTTTGCACCTCTTTTCTCAGCAGCAGACGGTTATCTTGGTATTACTATTATCTTTGGTGCTTTTGCCTTCTTCTGGTTTGTCGGTATTCACGGCCCATCTATCGTTGAACCTGCGATTGCAGCGATTACTTATGCAAATGCCGAAGTCAACTTGAATCTTCTTCAACAAGGTATGCACGCTGATAAGATCCTTACATCTGGTACACAAATGTTTATCGTCACTATGGGTGGTACAGGAGCAACTCTAGTAGTTCCTTTCATGTTTATGTGGTTGTGTAAGTCTAAGCGTAATCGTGCAATCGGACGTGCTTCAGTAGTTCCTACATTCTTCGGTGTAAATGAACCAATCTTGTTTGGTGCTCCACTTGTATTGAACCCTATCTTCTTTATTCCATTTATCTTTGCACCTATTGCAAACGTATGGATCTTTAAGTTCTTTATCGAAACTCTCGGCATGAATTCATTTACTGCCAACCTTCCATGGACTACGCCTGGGCCTCTAGGTATTGTTCTTGGTACAAACTTCCAGTTCTTGTCATTTGCTCTTGCAGCATTGTTAATTGTAGTGGATATTGCAATCTACTATCCATTCCTTAAAGTTTATGACGAACAAATTCTTGAAGAAGAACGTTCTGGTAAAGCCAACGATGAATTAAAAGAAAAAGTAGCCGCAAACTTCAATACTGCTAAAGCTGATGCTATCCTTGAAAAAGCTGGAGTAGAATCAGCACAAAATACAATTACAGAAGAAACCAACGTACTTGTTCTCTGTGCAGGTGGTGGAACAAGTGGACTTCTTGCCAACGCCTTGAACAAAGCAGCTACAGAATACAATGTTCCTGTGAAGGCCGCTGCTGGTGGTTACGGTGCTCACCGTGAAATGTTGCCAGAATTTGACCTTGTTATCCTTGCTCCTCAAGTAGCATCAAACTATGAGGACATGAAGGCTGAAACAGATAAACTTGGAATCAAATTGGCTAAGACTGAAGGAGCTCAATACATCAAGTTGACTCGTGATGGTAAAGGTGCTCTTGCATTTGTTCAGGCGCAATTTGATTAATGGTAGGGGCTGTAAAACAGTCTCCTATCATCACGGAAATCGCTAAGATTTTCTTATAGTTATAAATTTGTTTTCCCCCTTTATGTCACTATTTGGTGACTTGGTACAAGAAGTGAGATGGAGATGGATGGCTCACTAACTCCTCTCCCCTCACTTTTCATTTAATACAATCAAGAAATAGGTGAAAAAATGACAAAAACACTTCCTAAAGATTTTATTTTTGGTGGGGCAACGGCTGCCTATCAAGCGGAAGGAGCTACCCATACTGACGGAAAAGGACCAGTTGCTTGGGACAAATACTTAGCTGATAACTATTGGTATACAGCAGAACCAGCAAGCGATTTCTACCATAAATATCCAGTAGATCTTCAGTTAGCTGAAGAGTATGGCGTCAATGGTATTCGTATTTCAATCGCTTGGTCACGGATTTTTCCGACAGGATATGGTGAGGTAAATCCTAAAGGTGTCGAGTTTTATCATAATTTATTTGCTGAATGCCACAAGCGCAATGTAGAACCTTTTGTAACCCTTCATCACTTTGATACCCCAGAAGCTCTTCACTCAAATGGAGATTTCTTGAATCGTGGAAATATCGAACACTTTGTAGATTATGCTGCTTTTTGTTTTGAAGAATTCCCAGAAGTAAACTACTGGACAACCTTTAATGAAATTGGACCAATCGGTGATGGTCAATACTTAGTAGGAAAATTCCCTCCAGGTATTCAATACGACTTGGCAAAAGTCTTCCAATCCCACCATAATATGATGGTTTCTCATGCTCGTGCTGTGAAATTGTACAAAGACAAAGGCTATAAAGGTGAAATCGGGGTTGTTCACGCCCTTCCAACTAAGTATCCATTGGATCCTAAAAATCCTGCAGACGTTCGTGCTGCTGAGTTGGAAGATATCATCCACAACAAATTTATCTTGGATGCTACATACCTTGGACACTATTCAGATGCAACAATGGAAGGTGTAAACCACATCTTATCAGTAAATGGTGGTAGCCTAGATCTTCGTGACGAAGACTTTGCAGCACTTGAAGCAGCTCAAGATTTGAACGACTTCCTTGGAATTAACTACTACATGAGTGACTGGATGGAAGCCTTTGATGGTGAAACTGTGATCATCCACAATGGTAAAGGAGAAAAAGGAAGCTCTAAATACCAAATCAAAGGTGTTGGACGTCGTGTAGCTCCTGACTATGTACCTCGTACTGACTGGGACTGGATCATCTACCCTCAAGGTTTGTATGATCAAATCATGCGTGTCAAGAAAGATTATCCAAACTACAAGAAGATCTACATCACTGAAAACGGACTTGGATACAAAGATGAATTTGTGGACAATACTGTTTACGATGATGGCCGTATTGATTATGTGAAACAACACTTGGAAGTCTTGTCTGATGCTATAGCAGATGGAGCAAACGTAAAAGGCTACTTTATCTGGTCGTTGATGGATGTCTTTTCATGGTCTAATGGTTATGAAAAACGTTACGGACTTTTCTATGTTGATTTCGATACACAAGAACGTTATCCAAAGAAATCAGCTCACTGGTATAAAAAATTAGCTGAGACACAGATTATTGAATAAGCTAATCGAAGAATAAAAATAGCTTAGTATTACTAATATACATAATATGGGATTTAGTTTTGCATAGAGCATGACTAAATCCTTTTTATCTAGATTTTACCTAAAAGTCAAAAAAATTCTTGACAGATTTATGTGATAGGAGTAAAATCTTAACTAGTTAAATAACTGGTTAAGTATATAGAGAACTAACTCAATTACTCAAATCTTGTTTGATAAATAGAAAATAGAAGGAGGAGTTTTAAAAGTGAGTAATTTTTCTAAATAGATATTTAACTGATTAAGTAAGTTCTTTAGGAAAAAGTGTAGTACTTCTTTAACGAATAAATGAAATAGAAAGTGTATTAAGATGAAAATCAATAAAAAATATGTTCTTGGTTCAGTAGCTCTTTTGGCTTTAAGCCTTTCAAGTTATGAATTGGGGCGTTACCAAGCAGTACAGACTAGCAAAGAGTCTAATCGTGTGTCTTATATAGAAGGAAATCAGGCTAGTGCTAAGACTGAAAATCTGACACCAGATGAGGTTAGTCAGCGAGAGGGGATTAATGCTGAACAAATTGTTGTTAAAATTACCGATCAAGGCTATGTAACTTCACATGGAGACCATTATCATTACTTTAATGGCAAGGTTCCTTATGATGCTATTATTAGTGAGGAACTCCTGATGAAGGATCCGAATTATCAACTTCGAAATGAGGATATTGTCAGCGAAGTTAAGGGTGGTTATGTGATTAAGGTAGACGGGAAATACTATGTTTACCTTAAGGATGCGGCTCATGCGGACAATATTCGTACAAAAGAAGAGATTAAACGTCAGAAGCAGGAACATAGTAGTAATCACGGGGGTGGTTCTAACGATCAAGCAGTAGTTGCAGCCAGAGCTCAAGGACGCTATACAACGGATGATGGGTATATCTTTAATGCCTCTGATATCATAGAAGATACAGGTGATGCCTATATCGTTCCCCATGGCAATCACTTCCATTATATTCCTAAGAGTGACTTATCGGCTAGTGAACTCGCTGCTGCTCAGGCCTTCTTATCTGGTAAAGGTAGTCAATTAAGTACCGTTGAATACCGTTCAAGCAGAGGTGAAACAAGATCTAGTGTGAGAACGAGTCAATCTGAGGCTCCTCAAGATTATGCAACAACTTCTGAGAGTCAAAATGAGGACTTGGATAGTCTCCTTCAAGAATTGTACTCCTTGCCACTTAGCCAACGTCATGTGGAATCTGATGGATTGGTATTTGACCCAGCACAGATTACAAAACGTACTGTCAATGGTGTGGCAGTTCCTCATGGAGATCATTTCCATTTCATTCCTTATTCGCAAATGTCTGCTTTGGAAGAAAAATTGGCTCGAAATCTCCCAATTGGAGGTCAGCCAATTCAAAGTCATGCTGATAATCCGAAACCAAGCAGTTCTGAGAAACCAAGTTCAACCATTAAACCAAACTTTAATCTCAATACGCCGGCACCAAATCGAGGAACTGGAGGCGCTTATACAACGGATGATGGGTATGTCTTTAGTCCGACAGATGTGATTGAAGATACAGGCGACGCTTTTGTTGTACCGCATGGAAATCATTTCCACTATATCCCTAAGAGTGATTTGTCAGCAGGAGAATTGGCTGCCGCCCAAGCCTATTGGAATGGGAAGCAGGGCTCACATTCTTCTACAAGCTCAAGTAAACCAAGTAGTGATAATGCTAATCCAGTCCAACCAATTTTGACAGAGACTCCAAATCTGACTGTCACACCAAGTTATCATCAAAATCAAGGGGAAGACATTTCAACACTTTTAAGTGAATTGTATGCCAAACCTTTATCAGAACGCCATGTGGAATCGGATGGTTTGATTTTTGATCCTGCTCAAATCACGAAAAGAACAGCAAATGGGGTAGCGGTACCTCATGGGGATCACTACCATTTTATCCCATATAGTCAGATGTCTGCGTTGGAAGAAAAGATTGCACGGATGATTCCAGTTGGCAATCAAAAAATTGTTTCCGTTCCTGGAGCTACTAGTTTACAGCCAAATCTTATTTTGAAGCCAGTCCCTCGGCCTGTCCCAAATCTGCAACCAGCACCAGTTCCACTTCCTGATAACCATTCTAATGAGGAGCTTGCCAAACAAGTAGTCAGAAAAGTTGGTCAGGGGTATGTCCTAGAAGAAAAGGGAGTTTTACGTTATGTCTTGACTAAGGATTTGTCTAAAGAGAATCTTATAGCTTTTGAGAAAAAACTAAATAAGGTGGCTACACCATCTCATACCCTAGCGGAGAAGAAAAGCACAATAGCTCCTAGAGATCAGGAATTCTATGATAAGGCCTATAGTTTGTTGGAGCAAACGCATAGGAACCTACTTGAAAATAAGGGACGGCTATTTGACTTCCAGACTTTAGATCAATTGCTAGAAAGATTAAATGATGAACATGTAAACAAGGTAGCCTTTGTCGATGACTTGCTTAAATTTATTGCACCGATTAGTCATCCAGAACGTCTTGGTAAGCCAAACTCACAAATCGAGTATAGTGACGATGAAGTTCGTGTAGCCCAGCTAGCAGATAAGTATACAACATCGGATGGCTACATCTTTGATGCCCATGATATTATCAGTGATGAGGGGGACGCCTATGTAACACCACATATGGGGCATAGTCACTGGATTGGTAAGGATAGTTTGTCCGAAGCTGAGAGGGCAACTGCTCAGGCTTATGCCAAAGAGAAGAGATTGACGCCTCCTTCGACAGATAATCAGAACTCAACAAAATCGGAAGCAAAAGGAGCAGAAGCTATCTATAATCGGGTAAAAGCTGAGAAGAAGGTACCGCTAGATCGCATGCCTTACAATCTACAGTATGCAGTTGATGTCAAAAATGGTAACTTGATTATCCCTCACTTTGATCATTACCATAATATCAAGTTTGAATGGTTTGATGAAGGGCTTTACGAAGCTCCTAAGGGATATGCGCTCGAAGATCTTTTTGCGACTGTGAAGTACTATGTCGAGCATCCAAGCGAGCGTCCGCATTCGGATAGTGGTTGGGGAAATGCAAGTGACCATGTTCTAAGAAACCAAAATGGACAACATGACCATTCGAATAATGAAAAACCAAATAATGAAAAACCAAATGAGGAGAAACCTCAGACAGAAAAAACTGAAGATGAAAAAACTCTTGAGGAGAAACCGCAAACGGAAAAGCCAGAGGATACTAAACCAGCTGATGAACCAGAAGAATCTCCAGAGGAAGAACCACAGGTTGAGACTGAAAAGATAGAAGCTAAACTACAAGAAGCAGAGGAGTTATTAAAGAATGTGACAGATGCAGGAGTGAAATCCAATGCTAGCGAAACCTTAGCTGGTTTACGTAATAATCTAACACTAGGTACTATGGATAACAATGGTATTATGGCTCAAGCTGAACATCTCATAGCCTTACTAAAAAATAGTAAGCCTAAAACTAGTCAAAACGATTAAAATTCGTGAGTTAATACTCTTCGAAAATCAAATTCAAACCACGTCAGCTTCACCTTGCCGTACTCAAGTACAGCCTGCGGCTAGCTTTCTAGTTTGCTCTTTGATTTTCATTGAGTATAAAAATAACCAGTAAGAACTGATAATGAAATCTAGTTCTCACTTTTTTCATGAAAATGCAAAAAAATATTGACATTTTAAATTTTAAGGAGTAAAATGTTTACTAGTTAATTAAATGGTTAAATACTAGTTAAGGAGTTGTTATGAAAAAAAGAACTATCCTATGGCTCATGATTGCCTTCTTTGCTCTCGTTTTAGGAGCTTGTGGACAAAAGACCAGTCAAGACAAGAGTGATGAAACTAAGGGGATGAAGATTGTGACCAGTTTTTATCCTGTCTATGCTATGGTCAAAGAGGTTTCAGGTGATTTGAATGATGTGCGGATGATTCAGTCTAGTTCTGGTATCCATTCCTTCGAACCATCTGCAAATGATATTGCAGCCATCTATGATGCCGATGTTTTTGTTTATCATTCTCATACATTAGAGTCATGGGCGGGAAGTTTGGATCCAAGCCTACAAAAGTCCAAGGTAAAGGTGTTGGAAGCATCTGAAGGTATGACCTTGGAGCGCGTGCCTGGGTTAGAAGATATGCAGGCTGGAGATGGAATTGATGAGAAGACCTTGTACGATCCTCACACATGGTTAGATCCTGAAAAGGTTGCAGAAGAAGCACAGATAATTGCTGATAAGTTATCCGAACTGGACAGTGCCAACAAGGATACCTATCAGAAAAATGCACAGAACCTTAGTTCCAAGGCTCATGACTTAACCAAGAAATACCAACCCATCTTTGAAAAAGCTAATCAAAAGACATTTGTGACCCAACACACAGCCTTTTCATATTTGGCAAAACGATTTGGACTCAATCAGCTTGGGATTGCAGGAATCTCTCCTGATCAAGAACCAAGTCCAAGACAATTGACTGAAATCCAGGAATTTGTAAAGACTTATAAGGTCAAAACTATCTTTACAGAGAGTAACGCTTCATCAAAGGTAGCTGATACACTTGTCAAATCAACAGGTGTGAGTCTGAAAACCCTCAATCCTTTAGAGGCAGACCCACAAAATGAGAAGTCCTACTTAGAAAACCTAGAAGAAAATATGGCTATCTTATCTGAAGAATTGAAATGAGGAGATTATGAAGATTAATAAAAAATATTTAGCAGGATCTGCAGTGGTCCTTGCTTTAAGTGTCTGCGTTTATGCTTTAAATCAACATCAAGCACCTGAGAAAAAAGATGATAATCGTGTATCCTATGTTGACGGTAAAGGATCTGAAGCTAAGAAGAATGAATCTCTGACACCAGACCAAGTTAGCAAGAAGGAAGGAATAGAAGCTGAACAGATTGTTACCAAGATCACTGATCAAGGTTATGTGACTTCCCACGGCGACCATTTCCATTACTATAATGGTAAGGTGCCTTATGATGCAATCTTTAGTGAAGAACTGGTCATGAAGGATCCGAACTATCAGTTGCGTGATCAAGATATTGTCAATGAGATTAAAGGTGGCTATATCATCAAAGTGGACGGTAAATACTATGTCTATCTAAAAGATGCAAGCCATGCTGATAATGTCCGTACCAAAGAACAAATCGAGCAGCAAAAACAAGAACACACATCAGATAGTGGTAGTGCAAGTGAGGAAGTTCTTGCTGCCAGAGCACAAGGTCGATATACAACGGATGATGGTTATGTCTTTAATGCTGCAGATATTATTGAAGATACAGGGGATGCTTATATCGTTCCTCACGGTGGGCATTATCACTACGTTCCAAAGAGTGCCCTATCTTCAAGTGAATTAGCAGCAGCTCAAGCCTATCTAGCTGGAAGAGGAAGTCAACCAAGCCTGACGGATTATAAACCAAATCCAAGTGTTACACCAAGTTCTCAAGCCGATAGCCCAGCAACAAGCATCCCAGTAGATCAAGAGGATAGCCTCCAAAGTCTTCTTGCTCAGTTATATGCTTTACCAGTTAGTCAACGCTATCAAGAATCTGATGGTTTGGTATTTGACCCAGCTAAAATTACCAGTCGAACACCATCAGGAGTTGCGATTCCACACGGCAATCACTACCATTTCATTCCTTATAGTAGTATGTCTGCTTTGGAGCAAAAAATTGCTCGTTTGATACCACTTGGCGGTGCCTTAACACTAACAAAGCCGTTAGAAAATCAAAATAAACCAACAGTTCAGCGTGATCATGAAAATGTAACTCATAAGAACAACCATGAAGATGAACATGATCATGGCTTTGCCGCTGAGCGTGTGATTAGAGAAGATGAGCAAGGTTTTGTAGTTTCACATGGAGATCATGCCCACTATTTCTTTAAAAAAGATTTGTCAGCAGAGCAGATAAAGGCAGCTCAAGAGCATCTGCATGGTCAACATCAGGCAGAACCTGTTAAACCTCTTGCCAAGACTGTAGAAAGTTTCTCTCGAGATGCCAGCGATGAAGAAAAGATAGCTTATATCTCTAAAACCTATGGTGTTCCGCTTGAAGCTATCCGAATTTCAAATGGATTCTTTGTATTTGGAAATCCAGACCAGGCTTACGACCCAACTCATATTCACCCTTATGCAGTTCGAAAAGAACACGTTCGTATTCCGCTTCAAACAGGCGATGCAGAGCTTGATTTCCTAAACGAACTCTATACAACTGCCCTTCGTGATGGTGTCTCTCCATATAGTTTGCAGGTGGAAAATGGTAGCTTTGTCATTCCTCACGGTGACCATAATCACTACATCAAAGTACAAACTAAAGGCTATGAAGTGGCTTTGAAACATAAGATTCCTGCCTTGCAATCCAACTACCAACCAGGAGCCTTTGATGAAGCGACTGTTCAAAATAAGGTTGACCAGCTTCTAGCAGAAAGCCGAGAAGTTTACAAGGATAAACCAATTCTACAGAGACAGATTGAGCTTGCCTTGGGACAATTCTCTGAAAATATGAAGAAGCTCTCAACCAACTCTACAGCTGGTTATCTAGCTGCATTAGATCTCTTTGACAAGCAGTATATCCATGTTGATGCTAGTGTAAAACCAACAGAAATCAGTCCTTTAGACAAGAAATATCAAGCTTTAGTAGATAAGATTAATACCTTGGATACGGATGCTTATGGACTTCCTAAGAAGGATCTCTTGGCTCAGCTCCAAGAAAATAAATTGGCTCAAGATAAGGCTGGCTTAGATGCAGTAGAAGCAAAACTACAAGCTCTACAAGATTTCAATGATCGAACTGGAGTTACAACAGTCGAGTACATTAAGTATTTCTATCAACATTTATCTGATAATCACTTAAATGACACTCTTAGACATAAAGTTGCTAACTTAACTTGGACACTTTATCAATCCCAATCCTTCCTTAAGGCGACTGACTTGAACAAACTGTTCCCAGAAATCTATCAAACAAAACTAGAAGTTGAAGAAGCTCTGAAGAATGAACCTGTTACAAGTAAACCTTCTGAAACGATTTTAGATACTGAAAAAGTGGATGGCCATAGTGCTAAAACAGCAGTCTATGAGTTTTTGAAAGGTTTGTATGATGATATTAAGCCTGAGGAACAAAGTAATCATGTTCGAAAAGATCAAGTAGAAGAACTCTTAACAAAAGCTGAAGAGTTAGTGGCTCAAGTCAACGAAGAAGGAGTGAAAGCTTCACTTGCTGACGAGGTGAAAAACCTGAAAGCTGCTTTAGAGAAAGACGATGCAGACCTTGATGAACTAAACACGCAAGTCCAAGACCTTCTGAAGCGTATTTCACAAACCATTCAGACTGAACGTGAGAATGCCAACCAAGACCCAGAGGTTTTAGTTCTTTATCAAAAACTTTATAATGGTGTCATTGCCCTTCATACTTATTTAGAAAGGAATAATGGTTCTGATGCAGACTTTGAAAAGGTGGATGCTTTGTTTGATAAATTGTCAGCTGCAAGCAAAGACAAGCAAGCTCTTCTAGCACTTGCTCAAGAAATTGTCTCATTAAACCAGGAATTTCAATCCAAAGTCAAGCCAGCTGAAGCTAACACCGAAACAGCAAATAAAGAAACAAACGATAAACAAGCTGAGTCAACCTTAACTCCTGCAACTAGCTCTCCAGAAACAAGAGAAAAAGTAGCAGAATAACAAAAAGTTCAGTCAGCTACCGTGTCAAAAGTAGACTGCTGATAAAAAAAGAGGTCGGGAATTTTTTCCCGATCTCTTTAGTCTTTATAAGCTACAATTCCAATAATGGTGTCAACTGCACGTTCCATTGTTTGTAGACTAACGTATTCAAAACGTCCGTGCATATTTTCACCACCAGCAAAGATATTTGGCGTAGGAATTCCCATAAAGGAAATTTTAGAACCGTCTGTTCCTCCACGGATAGGCTCGATAATTGGTGTAATATCAAGACTTTCCATGACTGCTTTAGCGATGGTGATTGGAGTCATATCCTTTTCAATGACTTCCTTCATGTTGTAATACTGGTCTGTCAAAGTCAAGGTTACCCGATCGCTACCAAGTTCTTGATTCATCTTATCAGCAATAGCTTGCATGGCAGCTTTACGCGCTTCGAAGCTTTCTTTTTCAAAGTCACGAATGATGTAACTAGCACGCGCTTCCTCAACAGTACCTGTTACATCCATGAGATGGTAGAAACCTTGGTAACCATCTGTTAATTCTGGTCGGTCACCTACTGGGAGTTGGTTGTGGAAGTCGATGGCTAATTGAAGGGCATTGACCATTTGCCCTTTAGCAGTTCCTGGGTGGACATTACGTCCTTGGAAGTGAAGTTCTGCACCTGCAGCAGAGAAAGTTTCGTATTGCAATTCCCCAAGAGGTCCGCCATCAACTGTATAAGCAAAGTCAACATTGAAGTCCTCTGCATCAAATTTATTGGCACCAACACCGATTTCTTCATCAGGACCAAAGCCGACACGGATTTCACAGTGTTTAATCTCAGGATGAGCAGTCAAGTATTCGATAGCTGTCATGATTTCAGCGATACCAGATTTGTCATCAGCCCCGAGCAAAGTAGTTCCATCAGTAGTGATCAAGGTTTGCCCTGGATATTTCTCTAAACTCTTAAAATCTGCTGGATCAAGCTTGAAACCAGAATTGCCAAGCTCGATAACTCCACCGTCGTAGTTTTCAATAACTTGTGGATTGACACCTTCAGCATTAAAATCAGCTGTATCCATGTGGGAGATAAAACCGATCTTACGAGTCAAACTTGGGTCGTTGGCTGGTAAGGTTCCGATAGCAAAACCGTTTGGTAGGTAGTAAACATTTTGCAAACCAACACGTTTCATCTCAGGGATGAGGACATTGGTTGCGAAGTCTACTTGACTTTGGGTACTTGGTGTAGTGGTTGAATGTTCGTCAGAACGAGTATTGACTTTGACATAAGTCAAAAAACGCTCCAACAATGTTGGATATTTCATCGTAACTCCTTTTTTCCTTCTTTTAAAACCATTGTATCATAGAAAGAAGAGAAAAACAAAAGTCAGAAGGGAGGTAACATTCTTATGTTAGCGTTTACTTATGGCTGTTTTAGTGATACAATAAAAAAGATAAAAATATCACAAGGATGCAGAGATGAAAAAAGCGATTTTAATGATGACATTTGGTTCCCCAGAAGAGATTACCTTTGAAGGAGTAGCAGACTTTTTTACTAACATTCGTCGTGGAGTTCGACCTCAAGACCATGAAATTCAAACACTTTATGATAATTATGTTCGAATTGGAGGAACCCCACTACAAAAAATTACCCGTGAAGAAGTTGCCTTAGTAGATGCTAGATTGGGAAATGAATATAGTGTTTATTTTGCCAATAAATTTTCAACCCCTTTTATTCCAGATGTGATTCGGCAAATGGAAGCAGATGGAATTGAAAAGTGTATTTGCTTGATTTTGGAGCCACACTATTCCTTTTACTCTGTCATGGGGTACGAAAAGTTTCTGGAAAGCAAACAAATTCAGTTTTTAGTTATTAAGGACTGGTATCAAGAAGAAGCACTCTTAAACTATTGGGCAGATGAAATTGCTAAAATTTTAAAAGAAAAGGTGAAACAGGATAGCTTTAAAGTCATCTTTTCTGCCCACAGTGTGCCCATTTTTGCCTTGGATTTTGGTGATCCCTATATCGACCAGATTTTCGAAAATAGCAAGTTAATTGCTGAGAAATTAGGCTTGAAACCAGAGCAATATACCAACACTTGGCAGAGTGAGAGTGACATTGGTATCCCCTGGATTAAACCAGATGTCCTGGAATATCTTAGAGAACAGGAAGAACATCCAGAGCATTATATTTTTGTGCCTATTAGTTTTATCAGTGAGCATATTGAAGTCTTGTTTGACAACGATGTGGAATGTTATGACTTGTGTCAGGAATTGGAGGTGAACTACCATCGTCCACCAATGCCAAATACAGATTCTCGTTTGATTGATGCCTTGGTCAATATTGTCCGAGCTAACGAACATAAAGAATTTAGAGAATTCCTCCCAGAAGAAGAAACCTTTGATGAATTAGTCCCTTCGGATGAAACTAAGAATATTTTAGATGAATCACAAGACTTACAAATGCCAGAATTTGTTAAAAAATTAATTGAGAAAAAAGGTCGTGAAAATGTCAAGATGCCTTATTTAATCAAAAAAATGCTTGAAAAAGCTGGCAAATTACCCAAAGACTAAGTGAAAATAGAAAAGAACTGGTAAAGTTTGTTTCAAATATCTGCTAGGCAGGATATAGCTTAGAAGGTGAAAGAAAAGGCGGTGGGACAGAAATCAATAGACAAAGTCTTGATTTCGTAGTCCCAGCCCCGCGAGGATGATTAGGAGCTTTTTGGAGTCTAAAAGACGAACAAAAAGTTCAATCAGCTACCGCGTCAAATTATGATTTATAATAAAAAGTGAGGTCGGAATCGTTTTGTCCCAACCTCTTTTTAGGTGACTAGCATTTTTTTGGCCTAGTTTTTTCTTATTTACCCAGACAAAATTGGCTGAACAACTGTGTAATGAGTTCATCTGGAGCAGCATCCCCTGTGATTTCTCCGAGGATTTCCCAAGTACGGGTCAAGTCAACTTGAAGCAAGTCAACTGGCATACCTAGTTCCAGCCCTTCATTAACAGCTTGTAGGCTTTCAACAGCCTTTTCAATCAAGGAAATGTGACGGGCGTTTGACAAGTAAGTAGCATCTTGTTCGACCAAGCCAGCATTTTCAAAGAAGAGGCTGTTAATCCGTTCTTCAATCTTATCAATGTTTTGATTTTTGAGGACCGAAATACGGATGACATCTTCAGGAAGTTCTTCAGTTTCAATAGCCTCAGGTAGGTCAGTTTTGTTCAGTAGGATGATACGGTTGGTATCTTGGCTGATTTCAAGAAGTTGTCGGTCTTGGGCAGTTAGAAGTTCGCTGGCGTTTAAGACAAGTAGTACCAAGTCAGCTTCCTTGAGGGCTTTTTTGGAGCGTTCAACACCGATTTGCTCGACGATATCATCTGTTTCACGGATACCAGCAGTATCAATCAACTTAAGTGGAACACCGTTGATATTGACGTATTCTTCGATGACATCTCGAGTTGTCCCAGCGATGTCAGTTACAATGGCCTTATCTTCTCGTAGAAGGTTGTTAAGAAGGCTTGATTTTCCAACATTTGGACGACCAATGATAGCTGTTGAAATCCCTTCTCGGAGAATCTTCCCACGACGTGCCGTTTTTAAGAGATTGGTTAAGAGTTGTTCAAATTCTAAAGTTTTTTCACGGACAACAGCAGTAGTAGCCTCTTCCACATCGTCATACTCAGGATAGTCGATATTCACCTCTACTTGTGCTAGTGTATTGAGAATTTCCTGACGAGTATTGTTAATGAGGTCAGATAAAGAACCGTCTAGTTGCTTGACTGCAATATTCATGGCCTTGTCAGTCTTAGCACGGATGATATCCATAACTGCCTCAGCCTGAGTCAAGTCTACACGACCATTGAGGAAGGCACGCTTGGTAAATTCACCAGGTTCTGCCATGCGAGCCCCTTCACGGATAGCCAGTTGCAGAATTTCATTGGTTACGGCAATCCCTCCGTGGGTGTTAATCTCGATAATATCCTCACGAGTAAAGGTCTTCGGAGACCTCATAGCTCCTACCATGACCTCGTCCATAACCTTACCAGTCAAAGGGTCAACAATGTGGCCGTAGTTCAGTGTGTGGCTAGCAACCTGACTCAAATCTTTGCCTTTAAAAATCTTTTGCGCAATGGCAAAACTGTCTGTTCCGCTCAAGCGGACAATACCAATAGCTCCTTCACCAAGCGGTGTCGAGATTGCAGCAATGGTATCAAATTCACGTGTAATCATTTCATTTCCTTTTAACAATTTATATACAAATATCTCTTAAAATTGTAACAAAATAAAGTTTTTTATTCAACGGATGCCACTTATAAAGAAAAGCCTAAGCAGATCGCTTAAGCTTTACTTAGTGCGCATTTCCCCTTGAGGGAAGTAAGTTCCTTCAGGCATATCGTTGATGATGACATGAACAGCAGATTGTGGTGCACCAGTGTTACGAACCACAGCTTCAGTTACTTCCTTTGCTAGGGCTTTCTTTTGCTCGAGCGTGCGCCCTTCAAATAAATCGATGCGTACAAATGGCATAATAGCTTCCTCCACTAGTTATTGATTTCTTCTATTTTACCACATTTTGCCGTTTAAAGCTTTTGGAAAATATGATATACTAGAATGTAGCAGAAAATTAGAAATGGACGTGAAATAGAAACATGGCACAGTTGTATTATCGTTATGGGACCATGAATTCAGGAAAGACCATCGAGATTCTCAAGGTAGCCTATAACTATGAGGAGCAAGGAAAGGGAGTTGTTATCATGACTTCGGCTCTGGATACAAGAGACGGTATAGGCTATGTGTCGAGTCGGATTGGCATGAAGCGACCAGCAGTTGCTATCGAAAATGATACAGATATTTATGGTTTGATTCGAGATTTGGAAGTTAAACCCTACTGTGTTTTGGTTGATGAGGCCCAGTTTCTGAAGCGTCATCATGTTTATGATTTAGCTCGTGTTGTGGATGAGTTAGATATACCGGTCATGGCATTTGGTTTGAAGAACGACTTTCGCAATGAGCTGTTCGAAGGATCTAAACATCTATTGTTATTAGCAGATAAAATTGATGAGATCAAAACCATCTGCCAGTATTGTAAGAAAAAGGCGACCATGGTACTACGTACGCTAGATGGAAAACCTACTTATGAAGGAGAACAAATCCAGATAGGTGGGAATGAAACCTATATCTCGGTTTGCCGTAAACATTATTTTGCGCCTGAAATCAATAAGGAGAATCAATAAGAATGAACATCTATGATCAACTACAAGCTGTAGAAGACCGTTATGAAGAGTTGGGAGAATTGCTGAGCGACCCTGATGTGGTCTCTGATACCAAGCGTTTCATGGAGCTTTCAAAAGAGGAAGCTTCTACTCGCGATACTGTAACTGCCTACCGTGAATACAAACAAGTCCTTCAAAATATCATTGATGC
>NZ_KQ970818.1:740886-752068 GCF_001579645.1 Streptococcus infantis | reverse complement strand
TCATTGATGCCGAAGAGATGATTAAAGAATCAGGCGGAGATGCGGACTTGGAAGAAATGGCCAAACAAGAATTGAAAGATGCTAAGGCTGAAAAAGAAGAGTACGAAGAAAAACTGAAAATCTTGCTCCTTCCTAAAGATCCAAACGATGATAAAAATATTATCCTTGAAATCCGTGGAGCTGCAGGTGGTGATGAAGCAGCCCTCTTTGCTGGCGATTTGCTAACCATGTACCAAAAGTATGCTGAAGCCCAAGGATGGCGCTTTGAAGTTATGGAAGCTTCAATGAACGGTGTTGGTGGTTTTAAAGAAGTGGTTGCCATGGTTTCTGGTCAGTCAGTTTACTCTAAACTTAAGTATGAGTCTGGTGCCCACCGTGTACAGCGTGTCCCTGTGACAGAAAGCCAAGGGCGTGTTCATACCTCAACAGCGACTGTCCTTGTCATGCCTGAAGTCGAAGAAGTAGAGTACGATATTGATCCAAAAGACCTTCGTGTCGATATCTACCACGCTTCAGGTGCTGGTGGACAGAACGTCAACAAGGTTGCGACTGCTGTTCGTATTGTTCACTTGCCAACCAATATCAAGGTTGAGATGCAGGAAGAACGTACCCAGCAGAAAAACCGTGAGAAGGCTATGAAGATTATTCGTGCGCGTGTTGCTGACCACTTTGCTCAGATTGCCCAAGATGAGCAGGACGCAGAGCGTAAGTCTACTATCGGTACTGGTGACCGTTCAGAACGTATCCGTACTTATAACTTCCCACAAAACCGTGTTACAGACCACCGTATAGGCTTGACTCTTCAAAAACTAGATACGATTTTGTCTGGTAAACTCGATGAAGTTGTGGATGCCTTGGTTCTTTACGACCAAACTCAAAAATTAGAAGAATTAAACAAATAATGAAATTAGCTCAAATTTTTAAAGATTTTGAGGAAAAGTTGATAGCACAAGGAGAGGAAGCTGAAAGCCTCTCCTTTGTCTATCGTGGCCTTAAAAATTTCTCCTTTACAGACTTTGTCTTTGCTCTTCAGCAAGAAATTTCAGAGGAAGAAAGACAGTTTGTAGAGGACATTTACAGGAAACTAGCAAATCACATGCCTGCTCAATACATAATCGGCCACGCTGAATTCTTCGGGATGCAGTTAAAAGTAGATAAGCGGGTCTTGATTCCCCGTCCAGAGACAGAAGAACTAGTGGAGCTCACCCTGGCTGAGAATCCAAAGGAAAATCTCAAAGTTCTGGATATCGGAACAGGAAGTGGAGCAATAGCCCTTGCTTTAGCGAAAAATAGGCTAGATTGGTCGGTCACAGCTTCGGATATTTCTGAGGATGCATTAGAGCTTGCAACAGAGAATGCTAACGCTCAAAATCTAAATCTCTCTTTTATCAAATCTGATTGTTTCTCCGAAATTTCTTCAAAATATGATATAATTGTATCCAATCCACCATACATTTCTCGTGAAGATCAAGAAGAAGTTGGCTTGAATGTTCTACATTCAGAACCACATTTGGCACTTTTTGCTGACGAGGATGGCCTAGCTATCTACCGTAGAATCGCGGAAGACTCCAAGGACTATCTAAATGATGGTGGTAAGATTTATCTTGAAATTGGCTACAAACAAGGTCAAAGTGTGCCCGCTCTCTTTATGGAAAATCTTCCAGAGAAACGAGTTCGAACTCTCAAAGACCAATTTGGCCAAGATAGGATGGTTGTCATTGATGATGGAGAAAATTAAGCAAGAGTTGGAAAAAGGTGGAGCTGTAGTTTTGCCGACCGAAACAGTTTATGGTCTCTTTGCAAAAGCGCTAGATAAAAAAGCTGTTGATTATGTCTACCAGCTTAAACGTCGTCCAAGAGACAAGGCACTTAATCTCAATGTCGCTCATCTAGACGATATCTTGAACTTTTCAAATAATCAGCCACCTTATTTACAAAAACTTGTTGATAGTTTTCTTCCTGGACCTTTGACCATTATCCTAGAAGCTAATGGCAAGGTTCCCTACTGGGTCAATTCAGGATTACCGACAGTTGGTTTTCGGATGCCCAGTCACCCTATAACTCTAGAATTGATTCGTGAGTTTGGTCCCTTAATCGGCCCGTCTGCAAATATCTCGGGTCAAGCTAGTGGTGCTAGCTTAAAAGAGATTTTAAAAGACTTTGGACAAGAGGTTTTTGGAATAGAAGATGATGCTTTTTTAACAGGTCAAGATTCGACTATTTTAGACCTATCTGGCGATAAGGTGAAGATTCTACGCCAAGGAGCGATTACTCGAGAAGATATCCTTTCTAAGATACCAACAATTCCTTTTGAGGAGGTATGATATGCTACGTGATTTGAAAACAACAGATGTTGTAGCTATTTGTGAGACTAACAAAGAAGCTTTAGGTTATTCGTTTAGTTTAGAGGAAACGGCTAGTCAACTAGCTAAGTTATCTCAAGACTCCCATCACTACCTACTTGGTTTTGAGGACGAGGCTAGTCATCAACTACTTGGTTATGTCCATGCCGAGGTTTACGAATCCCTTTATTCAAAACCAGGTTTTAATATCCTAGCTTTAGCTGTTTTGCCTCAAACACAGGGGCAGGGTATCGGAAAAACTTTACTCCAAGGCTTGGAACATGAAGCAAAAAAACGAGGCTATAACTTTATTCGCTTAAATTCTGCAGACCATCGTTTAGGTGCGCATGCTTTCTATGAAAAAGTTGGTTATACCTGCGATAAGACGCAGAAACGGTTTATTCGCATCTTTTAGTTTAAGTTATGTAGAACCAAACTAAAGGACCTGTCACACTATAAAGGAGAAGACCTATGATTTTTGACAAAGATGATTTTAAAGCTTATGACGCAGATCTTTGGAATGCTATTGCCAAAGAAGAAGAACGCCAACAAAACAACATCGAGTTGATTGCTTCGGAAAACGTAGTTTCCAAGGCTGTTATGGCTGCTCAAGGGTCTATCTTGACAAACAAATATGCCGAGGGTTACCCAGGACGCCGTTATTATGGTGGAACAGATGTAGTAGACGTGGTAGAAACTCTAGCCATTGAACGCGCAAAAGAAATTTTTGGTGCCAAGTTTGCCAATGTACAACCTCACTCAGGAAACCAAGCCAACTGTGCAGCTTACATGGCCTTGATTGAGCCTGGCGATACGGTTATGGGGATGGATTTGGCAGCAGGTGGGCACTTGACTCACGGAGCTCCTGTCAGCTTCTCTGGTCAAACCTACAACTTTGTTTCTTATAGCGTAGATCCAGAAACAGAGCTCTTGGACTTTGACGCTATCTTGAAACAAGCCCAAGAAGTAAAACCTAAACTTATCGTAGCTGGTGCTTCAGCCTATTCTCAAATTATTGATTTTTCAAAATTCCGTGAAATTGCAGATGCTGTTGGTGCTAAACTTATGGTCGATATGGCACACATTGCTGGCTTGGTTGCTGCAGGTCTTCACCCAAGTCCAGTGCCTTATGCACATATTACAACTACAACGACCCACAAAACCCTTCGTGGACCACGTGGTGGTTTGATTTTGACTAATGACGAAGACCTTGCTAAGAAGATTAATTCTGCTATTTTCCCAGGTATTCAAGGTGGGCCATTAGAGCACGTTGTTGCTGCTAAGGCTGTTGCCTTCAAAGAGGTATTGGACCCAGCCTTCAAGGAATATGCAGCAAATGTTATTAAGAACAGCAAGGCTATGGCGGAAGTCTTCTTGCAAGACCCTGATTTCCGTATTATCTCTGGTGGGACAGAAAATCACCTCTTTCTAGTTGATGTAACTAAGGTTGTAGAAAACGGAAAAGTTGCTCAAAACTTGCTAGATGAGGTCAATATTACCCTAAATAAAAACTCAATCCCTTACGAAACTTTGTCACCATTTAAGACAAGTGGTATTCGTATCGGAGCAGCAGCAACAACTGCACGTGGTTTTGGTGAAGAAGAAAGTCGTAAAGTGGCTGAGCTTATCATTAAAGCCCTTAAAAATGCAGAAAATGAAGCTGTCTTAGAAGAAGTAAGAAGCGAAGTCAAAGTCTTGACAGATGCCTTCCCATTATATGAGGACTAAAATTTTTATGGACATTTATATTAAGAAAGCCATTATCCATCAGTTCAGCCCTAATGACACAGAGTTGTTTCTAGCGGATAAATTTCTCAATATCACTCCAAAAATCGAAGAATACCTACGTAAGAAAATTGAACGTGTGTATTCAGATGAAGCCAAGACTGGGATTTTCGAAGAAGAAAATCCCTTCTTCAATCATATTACAGATGATTTGTTGGAGACATCGGTGACGCTAGCAAACCTATGGAAAGAGGAATTCAGCATTTCTGAAAATCTCAAGACCAATGACTTGATTTTTGTGCAGTTTTCTAAAGAAGGAGTAGAGCATTTTGCTTTTCTACGTATTGCCTTGCGTGAGACCTTGACCCACCTCGGTGGAGAGGTTGATAATCCAATCAAGCTGACTCAAAACAATCTTCCTGGATTTGGTACAGGCGCAGATGAGGCCTTGGTGGTCAATCTTCAAAGCCGAAAATATCACCTGATTGAGAAACGAATCAAGTATAACGGGACTTTTTTGAACTATTTTTCTGAGAATCTGATACAGGCTCAGCCAAAGATTTCACCTAAAAAGTCAATCAAGGAACTGGAAAAAACAGCTCAGAGAATTGCTGAAACATTTAATACAGATGATTTTCAATTTCAATCCAAGGTCAAATCAGCTATTTTTAATAACCTTGAAGAAAGCAATGAATTGTCTCCAGAAAAATTGGCAAATGACCTTTTTGACAACAATCTCACTGCACGTCTTAGCTTTATTGACCAAGTCAAGGAAGCAGTGCCAGAGCCAGTTCAATTTGATGAAATCGATGCCAGTCGTCAATTAAAGAAATTTGAAAACCAAAAGCTTTCTCTGTCAAATGGGATTGAGTTAATCGTACCCAATAATATTTACCAAGATGCTGAGTCGGTCGAATTTATCCAAAATGAAAATGGAACCTACTCTATCTTAATCAAAAACATCGAGGATATACAAAGCAAATAATGTTTAAATTTATAAGAAGGGTCTTGCTACTTGTTCTTGTATTATTTACTGGTTATAAACTTTTTCATATGTATCGGGATGTGAAGCAGGTCATGACCTATCAATCCTTGGTACGAGAGGTTTTAAGTGAGCAAGATACGCCAGCAAATGAAGAACTAGTCCTGGCCATGATTTATACCGAAACCAAAGGTAAAGAAAGCGACGTGATGCAGTCTAGTGAGTCTGCTAGCGGAACTACAAATACGATTTCTGACAATAGGAGTAGTATTCGTCAGGGAATTCAAACCTTGACAGAGAATCTTTATTTAGCTCAAGAAAAGGGTGTAGATGTTTGGACTGCTGTACAGGCCTATAACTTTGGGCCTGCTTATATTGATTTTATCGCCCAAAACGGGAAAGAAAATACCCTTGCACTAGCCAAGAAATACTCAAGAGATACCGTTGCGCCAACTTTAGGAAATACAACTGGAAAAACCTATCGCTACGTCAATCCAATTTCCATCTTTCAAGGTGGAGAACTCTATGTGGATGGAGGGAACTATTATTACTCTAGACAGGTTCAACTAAATCTCTACATTATTAAATTTTTTAATCTATTTTAAGCACTTAGAAAATTCTAGGTGCTTTTATAAGCTTTCTTTAAGGCTAATCGACTATCCTAGATAGGAAAAGGAGGAACGTCTCATGCGAAAGAAATTCTTTCTGACTAGTGCTGCAGTTCTTTTAGCAGTTGCAACTTTGCAAAGCGCTCAAGCAGCCACTGATGTTCAAAAAGTAATTGATGAAACCTATGTTCAACCTGAGTACGTCTTGGGTTCTTCACTCACTGAAGATCAAAAAAATCAAACATTAAAAAAACTCGGCTATAACGCCTCTACAGATACCAAAGAACTGAAGACTATGACGCCTGATGTCTACTCAAAGATTATGAACGTCGCCAATGACTCTAGTCTCCAGCTCTATTCATCAGCAAAAATTCAAAAATTAGGTGAAAAATCTCCACTTGAAGTGAAGATTGAAACCCCTGAAAATATCACTAAAGTGACCCAAGACATGTACCGCAATGCGGCCGTTACCTTGGGTGTGGAGCATGCTCGTATTACCGTTGCGGCCCCAATCCCTGTAACAGGTGAGAGTGCCCTAGCTGGTATCTACTATTCATTAGAAGCTAATGGTGTTCAACTTCCTCAAGAAAATAAAAACCTAGCTCAGGAAGAGCTAAAGGCCTTGTCAGACATCAACGATGAAAACAAGGACAAATCAGGCTATGATGCCAATAAACTCAATGTAGCCCTTGCCGATATCAAGGCTGCAGTCGCTAAGGCTAAAGAGTCTAAAGGAGATCTTACTGAAGATGATGTTCGTAAGATTGTCGAAGATACTTTGAAGAACTACAAACTGGATCAAGTCGTTACAGGCAACCAGGTCAATGTCATTATCAACTTTGCCTTTAATCTTTCAAAGAGCGATATTCTTAATAACGAAGACTTTACAAAGACTCTAAAAGATTTGAAACAAAGTATCGTCGCGCAAGCAGGAGATAGTTTTAGCAATATTGACCTTAACTTTGATGCTAATAAAGCTATTCAAGATGGTGGCAATATCCTCAGTGCCATTTGGCAAGCAATTGTAAACTTTTTCAAGAGTTTTGGTGCTTAGGCTAATTCATGGTATAATAGATGGTAACAGAACAGTTGCCGTCTTTTTTTGTCGGCTGATAGAAAGTGAAACATATGTTAAAGAAAAATGATATTGTAGAAGTAGAGATTGTCGATTTGACCCATGAAGGAGCTGGTGTTGCCAAGGTCGATGGCTTGGTCTTTTTTGTAGAGAATGCTCTGCCGACTGAAAAAATTCTTATGCGCGTGCTCAAAGTCAACAAGAAGATTGGCTACGGAAAAGTAGAGGAGTACTTAGAAAAATCCCCTCATCGTAATGAAGAGCTTGATCTTGCCTATTTACGAAGCGGAATCGCCGACTTGGGGCACCTGGCTTATCCCGAGCAACTGAAATTCAAGGCCAAGCAGGTCAAGGATAGCCTCTACAAGATGGCGGGAATCACTGATATGGAAGTGCCCCTGACCTTGGGAATGGACCATCCTGTCCAATACCGCAACAAGGCCCAAGTCCCTGTTCGTCGCGTCAATGGTGTTCTGGAGACTGGTTTCTTCCGTAAGAATTCTCATGACCTTATGCCTCTAGAAGATTTTTACATTCAAGATCCAGTGATAGACCAAGTTGTTGTGGCTTTACGTGATTTGCTTCGTCGCTATGACTTAAAACCCTATGATGAGAAGGAACAGTCTGGCCTGATTCGAAACCTTGTTGTACGTCGTGGCTATCATTCAGGTCAAATCATGGTTATTTTAGTGACCACTCGTCCTAAAATTTTCCGAGTTGAACAGTTGATTGAACAAGTCATCAAGGAATTCCCAGAGATTGTGTCTGTTATGCAGAATATCAATGACCAGAATACCAATGCCATTTTTGGAAAAGAATGGCGGGTTCTCTATGGTCAGGACTATATTACGGATCAAATGTTGGGAAATGATTTCCAAATCTCTGGACCAGCCTTTTATCAGGTCAATACCGAAATGGCAGAGAAGCTCTATCAGACAGCCATTGACTTTGCGGAGTTAAAAGAAGACGATGTGGTGATCGATGCTTATTCAGGAATCGGAACTATTGGATTATCTGTCGCTAATCATGTTAAGGAAGTTTATGGTGTCGAAGTCATTCCAGAAGCAGTAGAAAATAGCCAGAAGAATGCTAGCTTAAATGGCATTACCAATGCCCACTATGTCTGTGACACAGCTGAAAATGCCATGAAGAATTGGCTCAAGGAAGGCATCCAACCAACCGCCATTCTGGTCGACCCACCACGTAAGGGCTTGACCGAAAGCTTTATCAAAGCAAGCGCCCAAACAGGAGCTGACCGCATCGCCTATATCTCCTGTAATGTCGCAACCATGGCGCGTGATATCAAACTCTATCAAGAGTTGGGCTATGAATTGAAGAAAGTCCAGCCGGTGGATCTTTTTCCTCAGACGCATCACGTCGAGTGTGTAAGCTTGTTAGTGAAACGCAACTAATCCTCAAAAGGTTCCCCGAACCTTTTGAGTCCCACAAACGCATCACGTGGAGTGTGTTGCTCTGCTCGTAAAAACCTAGAAACCTTTGAATGAAAGGGATAATGAAAAGCCTTGATTGCAAGGCTTTTTGTCGTATAGGGGGGAGTATCAGAATGAGAGTAGTAGTTGAGTGTCTAGGTCTGATAACATGAACTAAGTGAAATGTATTCCTACATACACTTGGGGGACGCTTTTATTTCCATAGACAAGGAGTTTGTGGGAATAAACGTGTCCCCTTTCTTTTTGTTTCCCTCTTTGACTCAGTAATACTACCGGACTAAAGTATGTTAATCTTAGTATGTTTTTATAATGCTACAAAAGGTCAACGAATTTGACTATTTTTGTTTTATACATCCCAAATTGTAAAATAAGTCGATTATGCAGAGGTCTGTGAGAGGTAGGCTTTTAAATATCTTCCAGTGATACTGTTTGCTGTTTGGCAGACTTCTTCGATGCTACCATTCGCAATCAACTGTCCACCATAACGTCCACCTTGTGGCCCCATGTCAATGATATTATCTGCATTGGCGATGACATCTAGGTCGTGTTCGATGACAATGACCGTTGCCTCATTTTCAATCAACTGTTCAAAGACAGCTACTAGATTGGTCACATCACGAGGGTGGAGGCCGATACTTGGTTCATCAAAGATAAAGAGGTAGTTGCTCTGTTTCTTTTCCAGATAAGTCGCTAATTTTAACCGTTGCGCTTCTCCGCCAGATAGGGCTGGTGTACTTTCTCCTAGATGAAGGTAACCAAGACCTAGTTCATCTAAAACGGTTAAGGTAGCTAAAATCCCAGTTTCTTCCTTGAAAACCTCCAGAGCTTCTGTAATGGTCAAATCCAGCAGGTCAGCAATGGAATAGCCCTGCCATTTGACCGCTAAAATCTCATCTTTATAGCGTTTGCCATGGCAACGTGGGCAGGTCTCGACAATATCTGGCAGATATTGAATATCCAGTGTCACCGAACCAGTCCCATCGCAGTAATCACAGGCGCCCGATTTATTATTATAAGAAAAATCAGTCGCTGAAAATTCGCTTGAAATGCCGTCAAAGAGGGTGCGCAGCTTGTCCATGATTTTGGAGTAGGTTGCGACAGTGGAGCGAATGTTTTTACCGATTGGAGTCGAGTCAATTTCAATCACTTGCTTGATACTGTTGATTCCTGATACATGCACATTTTCAGGCAGGGATTTTTTAGCCAGTTTGGCTTCAAAAGCAGGTAAAAGGCTGTCCAGCACCAGCGTAGTCTTGCCAGATCCTGAAATGCCTGTCACAACATTTAAGCCTTTCTCCACAAAATCTGCCTGTACGGACTGGATATTATTAGTATCGATCACATGCACTTGGAAATGCTGGAGTTGATCGAGCTCCAACCTAGGTCGAACACGGATTTGAGCTGTATGGTTGAGGTAAGGAGCGATGACGGAGTCTGCTACTTGAGCGAGTTGGTTGGGACTACCTTGCCCGATAACCTGACCTCCATGATCACCAGAGAGAGGACCAATCTCAATCAAGTGGTCAGCGGCTTCTAAAATAGCCACATCATGATCGACCACAAGGACAGAGTTGCCTTGCTGAATAAGCTGACGAATAATGGCAATCAAGGCATCCACATTTTCCGCATGAAGCCCGACGCTTGGCTCGTCCAAGACATAGAGAATTCCTGTCATCTGATTACGGATGGTGCGAGCCAGTTGAATCCGTTGCAACTCACCAGTAGATAGAGAGTTACCTGCGCGGTCTAGTGTCAAATAATCTAACCCCAGTGCCACAATCGGCTCGATCAACTCTTTCAATTCACCTGCCAGTTTTTCAGTCATATCCTGCATTTCATCAGGCACCCATGTTTTCAACTTATCCGCAAATTCTTGCAGTTCCAGCATGTCGTATTGACTGATTTGGGCAATATTTTTGTTGAGTACCAAGGTAGTTAGCAAATCAGGATTGTAGCGGCTACCGTGGCAGGTCTGACATTTTCCTAGGTCATAGAAACGATTGAGACGCTCAATAGCCTTTTCGTTTTTAGCTGTTTGCAGACTATGTTCAATCGCCACAATGGCATTTTCATACTTGGCATTTAGCTCAAAAGATTTGCCTGTTTTGGTTGGGACGATAATCACTCGTTTCACCTCAGGGCCAGAAAGGACGATTTCTTTTTCTTTCTCCGTCAATTTTTTGAAAGGAACGTCTAGCCTGACTCCCTGTTGTTCAGCTACTAGCTTCATGTGAGTGCGGCCTGGCAATTTCCAAGAAGCAACTGCCCCTTCATTGATGGTGAGGTTTGAGTCTGGGATGACCTTGTCTAGCTGAATTTCACGTCCTTCACCTGTTCCTTGACAGGTCGGACAAGCACCGTCTGAGTTAAAGGCAAAACTTTCTGCACCATAGACCATGAAACGAACATCACAAGTCGGACAGTTGATCATTCCCATCCGCTCATCAGTCCCCATGAAATCCATGACCTCTGCCACACGCAGAGTTGGGTCAAGACGGTGACCATTTGGGCAGACATGAGAGCCTAGACGTGAAAAAATCAAGCGTAGGATATTCAGGGTTTCGGTCAATGTTCCAACCGTTGAGCGTACACTTGGCGTTTCTGGACGTTGGCGAAGAGCTATGGTCGAAGGGAGGTATTCGACCTCATCTACGTCTGAGCGTCCAACTTGCTTGATGCGACGGCGAGTATAGGTCGCAAGAGCATTCAGATAGCGTCTTGTTCCTTCAGCGTAGATAGTATCCATGGCGAGAGAGGACTTACCTGAACCAGATACGCCTGTAATAGCGACAAATTGGTGCAAGGGAATATCAAGAGAAATATTTTTAAGGTTATTGGCACGAGCACCCCGTACCTGAATGGCTTGTGGGATGAAAAAATTTGGGGTCATGTTTTCTCCTTTTAGTCATTTGTTTTCAATCTATTATACCATATCACGAAAAAGCAGGATTAGGCGACTAATCCTGCAGTCTTTTAATAAACGATTTCCTCTCCATCAG
>NZ_KQ970818.1:739195-740866 GCF_001579645.1 Streptococcus infantis | reverse complement strand
ATAATCAACTGATGACTGAAACCATGTTTTTCAGCATAGTCAGCCAATTCTTGACGGGTCAAGAAGGCGTGGTTGACAGCTTCCATGTGTGTGGCAAAAAGTTTAACAGATGGAAGGGTCTTATGTACTTCATGAACACCTTCAGCACCCATGATAAGTGGACCACTTTCTTTAAATTGGTTGTTTCCTGCGCTGATGATAGCGACTTGAGGTTGGTATTTTTTGAGTGTATTTTCCACATTCTCATACCATACAGTATCACCTAAGAGGTAAGTAGTAGGCTCATCTTTGTGCTCGAAAATCACTCCACAGGCATGACCAGAGATCGCCAGCATTTCATCGTTGCTAGCATGACGTGCTTCGACATAAGAGACATATCCTTAATCACTATCGGACATCAGGCATTTCTTGTTACCTTATGGAAGCCCGCTTTGAAACCAACGATCAACTCAACCACTTTCTTGAAAATCTTGATAAATATGCGAATTATAGCGTATTGACGGTGATTAACCATTTGAACTAGCCTCATCTTGTGGGATATGTATCAGATAAATACCTCTGGAGTGGAAATTCCAGAGGGTTATTTAAAAGACGAATTGCAGCATTAAAAGATGATTCCAGTGAATATGTTAGAAAATCAGTTGGTAATTCTTTGAGGGATATTAGCAAAAAATTTCCAGAGTTAATTAATGAAGAACTTGATTGTTGGGATATTAATAGTAAAGAGATAAAACAAGTTTACAAGTTGGCAAGTAAATTTATTAAATGATAGATATTAACTATAAAGTTGAGAAAATGGTAACTATAAAATATTTTCATTCTATAGTATAATTTTAAACAACAACTCAGTCACTTTCGTTCTATAATATAGAAGTTTGCTATCACGACACGTCGAGTGTGTAGCTTTGCCGTAAAAGCCTAGAAAGCTTGGTATGAATCAATAATGAAAAGCCTTGATTGTAAGGCTTTTTTTGTGTTTTTGTGATAGAATATAGGTAGTTATAATCGAGAGCAACTAAGAAGAAGTAAAAAAATATTATACGTAGAATAATCAAGATTAGGAAGAAAAAATGACAGAAATTGATAAAAGGAATTTAAAAAATTATCTTTGTTTTACATTTGGAATTACTTATATAGCTTGGGGCCTTCTTGCCGTATTTACTCAATCTCATATTTTGGGATTAGAAACAATTATAGGAAGAACATTACATATAGTAGGTGCACTTGGTCCAGCTATTGCAAGTGGCTTTTATTTGAAAAGGAATAATATAAAATTTCAACATTTTCTATTTAGTAAGAAAGAAAATAGTAGTATTTATTTCATTATTCATTTGTTAGCAATTTTGATACTATTTTCTGTATCTTCCTTAGAATTAAACGGAGTATCAATTTATCTGATGCCATTATTCTTTATACAACTAATTTTTTTTGGTGGTGGACAGGAAGAATTAGGATGGAGAGGAATATTACAACCATTACTTGATAAAAAATATACTTATTGGCAATCTAATTTGATTGTCGGTTCAATCTGGGGAATTTGGCATCTGCCTTTATGGTTTATAGTTGGAGAAAGTCATCAAGGATTTCCTTTTATTTTATTTTTTATATATACATTATTTTTAAGTTTTGTTTTAGGACTTCTTTACCTTCAAACGAAATCTGTGGGGTACT
>NZ_KQ970818.1:737241-739175 GCF_001579645.1 Streptococcus infantis | reverse complement strand
AGGACTTCTTTACCTTCAAACGAAATCTGTGGGGTACTGTCTATTATTTCATGCGTTTGCAAATTTGTTAAATCTCTATTTTGTGTTAAAAATTAATGTTATTTTTATTATCATTTTTATTGGTTATTTGATTTATACGATATTGGCTAGTAATAGAATTAGTAAGGAAAAGAGTTTGTATCCAAAATAGCTGGATATACTCTAGAAAATGAAGATGATTTTGTTCAAGGGAATAAAGTAGAAATAACGAACATTTAGATGAAAGGTTTAGAGTAAACATGAGTCTCTTATTTGAAGAATTTAAAACCATTTGTTTCCATTTAAATCGAGTCGGAATTACACCGACACTGATGGGTTCTTTGGGATTGGAGTTTAGAACGAAAGAAAATTGGGTGCCGTCTGACATTGACATTCATGTACCTGGTGACCCTAGAGGTTGGGAAGCACCTGACCATCTCAGAATTTATGACTGGGACAAGATAATGAAAGTGATGAAAGACTTAGGCTACGTCTTAATAGATATTCATGAGCATGAATTCAAAAAGGGTCGAGAGAGTGTTGAATTTGGAAGTATCGATTCCTTACCTGATTTTGCAGGAGTTTCGGAATCGGATATAGAGCTTATTCACGTTGAAGGCATCACTTTTCGTCTTCCAAGTCTGGAGCAGTATCTAAGTATTTACAAAGCTTCTTCTCAAGACTCCTATCGAAATGATCACAATAACAATAAGGATTTTAAAAAGATCGAGTGGCTGGAAAGACATTTGTAAATTATCATATGAAAAGTAGTAAGTTGTAAGACTGGCTGTTATGTTATTTTTATTATCATTTTTATTGGTTATATAATTTATACTATATTGGCGAGTACTAGAATTAGTAATGAAAAGCAGGTGGAAAAATTGTAAAAGAGCCACAGGAAGTTTTTTGGGGTGGATATCACGCATATTTTTCGGATTTAGATGGATACTATTAGGAAGTTTCATGGGACCGAACTTTCAATTTGATGAAAATGGATTGCTGAAATTTTGAGGATAAATAGGGAAAGAGTATGCCATAAAGTAAGGAATATTTGATTTTGAAGGAGGTAATCATAGTGAATGAATTTAATGAATTTGTTCGTGAGATTTTTTCCGCAGCAGGTGATATTGTCATAAGATCCATGATGGGCGGCTACCTTATATATTTTAACGGTAAGCTGATAGGTGACATTTGCGATAATGAACTATTTTTAAAGAGAACGCCGACATCGGACAAACTTCTTTCAGACTCAGAATTGCGTTATCCGTATGAGGGTTCAAAGACATTGATGTATGCATTCGACAGATTTGAGGATATGGATTTGATTACTGAACTACTGAAAGGTATGTATGCGGAACTGCCAGAAAAGAAACCCAAGAAAGCTAAATGAGACAAACAAGCTTCAGTTTGTTGAACTTAGCAAGGTATAAGTTTCTATGAGATGAAACCTACAAAACTTGTACGGATATTGTAGGGTTAGAAAAGAAATCTTCCTCTATACTAAAATAAACCGAAAGAAAGGAGGAATCGAAATGAATATTATCAAGTCGTTTAACAATACGATTGATTACCTTGAAACAGTTCTTGATGATGAGATTGATGAAAAGAAAGTAACTCAGTTATCAGGATATTCGTATTCAATGTTCAGTCGCTTGTTTTCTATTCTGACTGAAACAACGCTCTCAGAATATTTAAGAAGTAGAAGATTAACGGAAGCAGCCGTTATATTAAGAGATACGGATGAAAAGATTATTGATGTTGCTTTCAAATTCGGATACGAGTCATCGGATTCATTTGGAACTGCTTTTAAGAATTTTCATGGATTTACTCCTTCAGAGGTGAGAAACGGGAAACCATTTAAATTAGTTTCACGGGTGCAATTAGCACTAAGTGTAAGAGGAGGAAGAAGCATGAAT
>NZ_KQ970818.1:717351-737221 GCF_001579645.1 Streptococcus infantis | reverse complement strand
ATTTGGGATAAGCTATATGAAAAATATAGCCACGATGAACTTGCAAGTTTAGGAAGCGGTCAAAGTATGGGCGTTTGCCATGATGTGGAAAATCCAAGCACAATAAATTATATGGCTGGTTATATCGTTAATGATGTAGACAAAGCCACAAGTATGGACTTAGATGTTTTGGAAGTGGAAGAAGCAGAGTATGCAGTTGTAGAATTAGTAGGAAGTGTTCCGGAGTGCATTCATAACGGGTGGAAATATGCAATGGAAGTATTCTTCCCTGAGCATGGCTATATTCATTCAGAAAAACCTGACTTTGAATATTACTATGAAGGTGATATGCACAGCAAAGACTACAAAATGGAACTTTGGATTCCGATAACTAAAGCTTAAAAACCAGCTTGTCAAGCTGGAAAATTCCAGTTTGCCGAGGTAATACCTTTTAACGATAACCTCAAGCTATCGTTAAATAGTTTAGTGGATATGTTTCCGCATACAACTCAACTACTTGACATACTTAGTGTTCACTCGTTCCATGTTGAGGCGGTATCACTGCTTTTACGAGCTGAGGCATCAGCGAAGTAGAAAGAAGTAGATGCTCCGCCCATGGGATAGGACTCGTAGAATGAGGAGAGAAACCGACGAAACGATACGGTAACAGCGAACCGCTGAGTGTGTGACTCTACTCTTCCAATCTGAGACAGCGAAAAGTAGAAGGGTATGGTATTGGTATCAATCAATGAGTAACAAAGTAACAGCATGATTCGAAACATTTGCTTGTAATTTGCGGAGGAACATCAATATGGATGAAATCACAAAAGATTCTATAAAAACGGCTAAACTAATGAAACAATTATGGCCCCAATTGACCGATAAAGAAGCTATTGATGAAGTAAAAAGATATACGAATGGCAAAAATACTGCAATCTTTACTGAAGTTGAAGGTGACACAATTGTAGGTCTAGCATTATGTTCACTCAGATTTGATTATGTTGAAGGTTGTAAATATAGTCCTGTTGGATTCTTAGAAGGGATTATTGTCGACGAGGAATATCGTTTAAAGGATATTGCTAAAAATCTCTGTACAAAGTGTGAGGAATGGGCGAAAAATAAAGGATGTAAGGAATTTGCAAGTGACTGTACTTTAACAAATACGGATTCTATAAGATTTCATCTCAATATTGGATTTCAGGAGGCAAATAGAATTATTCATTTTAAGAAGAAATTATAATTTCGAAACGTGAATAAACTTGTTTAAACTTTATGTTTCTTTAGAAAGTGTGATAACTTGAAAGAACAAATTTTTTTGATGGGTGGAAATCCGCCGATAAAAAACCATACGATTGTTAATAAAATAGTGTCATCAAGTAATATCGAAAGAATTGTCATTTTTACAGTTTTTCGAGAAAATTGGGAACCGTACATGAAAAAGTACACGGAAGTTTTTCAAAGTCATTTTCCTAACCTAAACATTGATTACTTGCTCCTGGACACTGAGCAGATTGATTTTGATAGCAATTTAGATGCTGATCTAATTATCATCGGTGGTGGAAATACGGAAAAATATATAGCTACTTATGTCAATCAGGAGTTCAAAAAATATATCGTTCATATGCTTAATAAAGGGGCGAAAGTTATAGGATTTTCAGCAGGAGCCCTTTTATTAGGAGAAAAAGTATATGTCTCACCTAATGATAATTCAGATCATCAGATAAAGATAAAAAATGGATTAGGACTCTTTAGTCAGTTTTTAATTAGTGTCCATTATGATTCTTGGAATGATAAAGCTAATAAGGATAGAGCTGAAGAACTCGTTAATGTTCCCATAATTCCACTAAATGATCATTCCTGTCTTGTATTGGATAAACTTGGAAATATCATAAAGAAAGTTGACTAGTTTTCATTATCTAAATCTTGATCTAGGAAATTAAAGTGTAGACAAAATGGATAGATGACTAGTGAAAACTGCAAAAAGAGTTGTGAAATGAAGCGGAGAGTGTTTAATGGATTTTAGTAGTAAGATAGCCATAAATAAAGGCTGGTCAGATGATAAAAAATATTGTGTGACAGATCAAAATCAGCAAAAATATTTCTTGCGTGTTTCTGATAAGGAGAAGTTAGATTCAAAAAAATTTGAATTTGATATGATGGAGAAAGTAGCTTCTCTTGGAGTTTCGATGTGTAAACCAATTAGTATTGAACTCTGCGATGACGAAGTACATTCTTTACACGAATGGATAGACGGGAAAGATGCAAGAGAAACCATTTTAACTTATTCGAAAGAACAACAATACACTTATGGACTAGAAGCAGGAAGAATCCTTCAAAAAATTCATTCACTCCCTGTAACAGAAGTTCGTGAAGAGTGGGAGGTCTTTTATAATCGAAAAATTGATGACAAAATCTCCAAATACAAAGAATGTCCCGTTCAATATGAAAATGGTCAGATATTCATTGATTTTTTAAATGAAAATCGAGAATTGTTGAAAGATAGACCTCAGGTTTTCCAACATGGAGATTATCATATAGGGAATTTCATGATTGGTGAAGATTGTAAAATTTATATCATTGACTTTGATCGATTTGATCTTGGAGATCCTTGGGAGGAATTCAATCGTATTGTATGGTCTGCTCAAGTCTCTCCCTCTTTTGCGTCTGGTATGATAGATGGATATTTTGATCATAAGGTTCCGGATTTATTTTGGAAGCTTCTCGCTATCTATATTCTAAATAACTTAGTTGGATCACTTCCCTGGGCTGTACCTTACGGAGTTGAAGAAATATCAGTAATGCAAAATCAAGCTAAGGAAATTTTGGAATGGTATAATGATATGAAGCAAATCATTCCTAGTTGGTACTTGAACAAGAAGAAGACTGAATAATATAAACGTTGGAATATTATCAATTTTGGAAAAATCATATTACGATTACTTGATAATTTTATTTCGAATCTAAATCGCTATAAACACTTCTCTTTTCTTGGATAAACTTGGAAACATCATAGAGAAAATTGACTAGTTTTCATTTTGCAAATTGGGATCTATAAAATCAAAGTATGATGAATATGATTTATTGATTAAAGTTTCATTCAACGAATATTAAATGATTAGAGAGGGAAATCCATGCTAAAATCCAATAAATGGCTATACATTGCTATTGTGTCCCCCTTTCTGCTTGTGAGTTTGCTCTTTTTTATCAATGGGAATTTAAGTAATGGTAATCTTCTATATAGCAACAATTCTAAGTTAATTCTTGATCATGAAGACTCAATCAAGAATGAAATTATGACCCATTTGAATGATGACGGAAAATCCGTAAAGTCTGTGAAGATTTTACCGAATACTGCTCGAGGAGGCTATGATGATAGTGGAGATATGGGTGGTCATTATCATATTTATTTTTCAGCTTATGTCAATGATAATCCCAAGCAGTCCTTAAATGTCGAACTGTATTTTCCAGATGCAAGTATTCATGCTTTTACCGTTGTCCACCCCAATCCCTTTAAGGATAAAAAGAAGATGAAGCGATGGTTTATAGGTGATATTAAAATATCAGATGATCCTTCCTGGGATGGGAAGTAATAAATAATTGATACTATCATGTGGTAGTAGTATCCTTGCTGTCAGAGAAAAGGTAGTTATAGTATTTTAAAGAAGGTCTATCATGATAATGGAAATCGGGAAAACCTATCTTGTAAAAAAAGATATTTTTGGTTTAAAAAAAGATGAACTCTGGACCTTAGTAGATAAGGGTTATCAGGCTTATTTTGGAGAACATAACTTTATATTTGTCAATGATGATAAAGTTAAGGTATTTGCAGTTTTAAAAGATGGTTCAGAAGAAGATATGCGGATCTATCATCATCTGGATGACTATTTTGAAGAAGTCTCTCATGAAAATTTTTAAAAATGTGAGATGAAAATTTTAAATGCGCGCTTGTTTAAACTACTTTAGATTTTTAAAGAAAATTTATGAGATGATTGAAAAAAGTGGAGGGAGAAATTTAATGCTAGAGTGGCAATCTATTATTCCAGAAGATGAATATGAAGCTAGTGCAGCTTTTAGTGAAAATAGTCATTACGAGATTTCTACGATGACTTTGAAGGGCAAGAAACATCTGATTCGATTGAAATTTCCCTTCTGTCATTTTTACCAAATCACAGAAAGAGACTTATTTGATGCTCTTCATCAGATTCCTAGTTCGCCAGATCTTGAATCCCTTATTTGTAGGCTAGAGACTAGTAGCCTGATTACAGAAGTGATTCATAGGGCGGGTGGAGTTTTGGTTGAAGAAGACTTGGTTCATTTTCGTATTTGTGCAAAGAATCTAGTCATTGACTTAGTTCTCTATAAAAATGAAGAGAGTGATATAAGGATAGAAGAGGTTGGTTAAAAATGAAGTGGGTTCATATTGGTGAGGAAATAGAGTATGATTGGTATGAATTACGGTGTCAACTTTCTCAAGAAAATCACCTGCAAATTTATCTTGAGGGCTTAAAGAATCAAAAGTTAAAATACTGTATTGATTTTGGTAAGATTCTTTTCTGCAGATCTATTGATGAAGGATGGGACCTGAATTTACTAGAAGAAGATTTACTCAGTGGACCAGAATTTCCCAATTTATCAGATGGGATTTTACTTGAAATGATAGACACTCACCTTAAAAACAGAGTTCAAAAATTTTATCCTGACCCCATCTATCACTACCAATTACAGGGAATTAATTTTGGGATAGACGTCCTTACAGAGGCATTTCCGATTATCAAAATGATCTAGACTGAAACAAAGGTGAAAACCATCTGCTTCAGTCTTTTTTTCTTTTTATGTAGTATAATAAAAGGTGAAAGAATTCAATTTTTTAATAGGATTTTTCCAAGTTAAGATTAGTTATTTAAGGAGTCAAAAGCTAGATCATTGGTGAGAAAGTTGACTGAATTTGAGAGTTTATTTCTTCAAATAATCGAATATTCGAATCAGGATACAGATGAAAAATTTTAAGAATATGATGAGTTAGGATATAATCTTTTAAGGAAAATCCATCATCTAGGTATAAAGGAGACAAAAGTATATGAGAGATTTTTTACATACTATGACAGCTTACAAGATGGAATGATAAAAGAGTGATTTGCAGAAATGCTAGACTATATTTCTAGTTGGTGTCATTCAGTAAAATATCTTTGGAATCATCAGGAATAAGGGAGACCAGATTAGCAAATTGCAGGATTGGTAGTTGAAAGTGATTTTGCATAAGATATAGGAGTTAGCTATGTTTAATGACAGTTATATTTGGGGGCGTCTTTTCATTCCCCTTATCATGATTTTCGTCTTAGGATTGATGGTATTCTTTCATAGACGTCAGGTTTTTAAATATTTATATATCGTGAATATTTTTTTGTATCTGGTTGCGATTATTACTTATTTTATTTTAGAAAATCATCCAGTCGGCCAACCATTTCCCTACCCTTGGATGACAGCTATTCCGTTTGTTTGGGCCATATCTATCTTTCTTGCTTTTGGATTATCGTTCGCGTCTCTTAGTGCTTTTGTCATCGAACAGGCACAAAGGCATATCTGGGCAAGGATTATCATTGGTTTAGTTGTTTTAGCAATTATGATAGCTATCGCAATAGGTATATACTACTTTATAGAGATTATTAGAGTTATAGGTTACTTTTAATTTTTAGTCAGTTTCTGATAGTAAACATGTAGAAAGAGGAGCAATATGAAGCAATCACTTGAATTTTTAAGAAAAAGAATCACCGATAAGATGCCCTTAGAGGATATGGTAGCAATCTTTGAAGACTTGTGTCGTGAGCCTATTGAGGATGAGATGATTTTATTTGAAACAGGGACATTTACAGCTATATCTGATAAGCCCTTGTTTCAACTATCCTTAGTAAGGCAAGCTCCAAATGAAGATGAAGAGTTTTATCAGGTTCACCTTGATATTTTCTATGAAGCAAGTCAAGACAATCAAATCTTTAGTGAATCAACCTGGGATGAAGATTTAGAGGAAAATATCTTTGATTACATTAGAGCTTCAGAGGTGTTTGCCTATGCTAAAGAGCAGGAATACCAAGCGGTCAAAATTTATCTGGAAGAAACTTAAGAAAAGGTAGTAATATGTTTCATTTTTTTAAGAAAAAAACACACAAAAAACTTGAAATCAATCTCCACAACAATTCAATGATTATTAACGGAACCAGCTTAGCTTTTCCTTTGTCCTTGAAAGATATTGAAACTGTATTGGGGAAGCCTGACCAGGTTGTCAAAAGAGATAATAAGTTTGTTAAATACATTTATGATAAAGCTGGAATTGTATTTGAACATTCTTTCTCAATTAATAATCATTTAAAAAAATGTAAGACCTACATTGATGAGGAACATTTGATTTCTACAGTTTTCCTCTACTATGGCGATGTTGTAAAATCTAAGACTGGAGAGAAAGAATTGCCGAAGCAACCATGTCAAGCTGTGGTATTATCAGATGAAAAATCTCCTTATTTCTTTTCTGATAGGCATAGAGTAGGGGATTTTAACCTGATTTTATGGACCCCTTACGGAACTAATTTTAATGGAATTCCAGAGACCATCACAGATACACTTTCTATTTCCTACTTTCCAGAGATCAAACATGAACGGGAAAGCTACATATTAAAAGAAACTGACGAAGAACTGCTATACTTTGACAATATAAATTTTAAACTAACTATTATCCAAGTTTTGATGTATGATTTACGAGTACTGAAACCCTACTTTGACATCGATGATTTTGCGGATGAATTTAGTGAACTGGAAATCGACACAGAAAGTATGGAGATTATTCAGCCAGCCCTTGATTATATGATAGATCTTCCGATACCTAAGAAATATGCCGAACAAGTCAAAGAAATCTACATGGATGGCGGAAATGAGATTTATATGAATCTGATTCCTCAGTGGGATGGCGAAGATGAGACCTTTGATCTGAATGAAGTTAGTCTAAAAGAACTGGAACAGTTTCCAAATCTGAAGCAAGCGACTATCATAAGCAGTAATTTTGAACATGTCAAAAAAACCTTCGACAAGCAAGGGGTTCAAGTGAAGTTATTATAATTGTCGCATTTATCTGAATAAATCATAAATGGATGGTATAAGTTCTTTAAGGATAAGGGCTAAAAAGGAAAGAAATCTGGTGTTGGAAAATGAACATTCTTGATCTTAATTCTAATCAGAAAGAGACGATATTGTTAATCCACCCTATGTTATCTTCTGCTCAAGGGATGAAGTCTCTCATTGCAGATCAGATGGGGCAAGAGTTTAGATATATCATTCCGGATTTGTCTGCGCATGGGCAATCAGCTTCGGATATTTACGAGTCAGCTCTTAAGGAAAGCCAGATGATCTATGATTATCTAAAAAATCATCAGATAAAAGACCTACGTTTAGGCTTTTGTGCATCCTTGGGTGGAGTTGTATTACTGCAATTATTGAATTACAAGGACATCAGGTTTGGTAAACTTGTTTTTGAAGGGGTTAGTTTATGGACAAATGCGCCTTTGCTAGATGTATTTACTAGGTATTTATTGTTAATAAAGCATAGAAAAGCCTTGCGAAATAGAGATATAGTTGTTCATAAGATGGTTTCACTTTATGGAGAAAAAGGAGAGATGATGGCGGATTCTTTCATTGCTATGGATGAAGAAAGTATCAGACATATTTCCCGTGATTGTGCATTTGTGGATTTGCCTAACCTTACGCCAGAGGAACAAAAAAGCTGTGTTTTCTTTTATGGTTCAAAAGAATTCGACTTGATAGCTGCTAAAAAAGTTCTTCCAAAAAAGTATCCTCATGCCACATTTCACATTTGGCAAGGATATGACCACTGTCGCAAGATCACTGAAAATCCGGTAGTTTACTCCAAGATCCTGCGAGATGAAATGTTAACTAATGCTACAGTATTAGAACCCACAAATAAGACCTATGTGTAAGACCATAGAAATGAGTGAAAATAGATTGATGCAAGAGCCTGTATGACCTTAACTTTATCTAAAATCTGCTAAAATAGTTGCTCGCCAAAAGTGCTTGCAACTTCAAACATATTTAGAAAGATAAATTGATGAAAAAAAACAATCGACTGATAAAAATTGGTCTTTGCTCAACGTTTCTTTTGACATTAGTGGCTTGCAGTCAACCACAAAAGAAAAGCGAAGCTACTAGGGAAAACTCAGTCAGTCAATCACAATCTAATCAGGTTTCTTGGAAAGCTACTTATAGCAATATGAACAGTAATCACAGTGAAGAAGAAGTCAGAAAAGCCTTGGCTGCGCATTTGGATAAGGACAGTGTGGATGCATTTTTCAATCTTGTAAATGATTATAACAATACTGTCGGTTCAGTTGGATTAACTGGAGATTTTTCTACCTTTACCAAAACAGACTATGATGTAGAAAAAATTACCAATCTTTGGACACCGAAAAAAGGTGATTTTGTAGGTACCAACTGTCGGATTAACAGTTATTGTTTATTGAAAAATTCCATCGAAATTCCTAAGTTAGAGAAAGATGATTCCCTCTTGTTTGTCGACAATGATGCTATTGATAAGGGAAAAGTCTTTGGTGCTGAAGACAAGGATGCCTTTGATATTCTATTCTCAAGAGTCAAGACCGAAGCAACCACTGATGTCAAGGTTCATGCTGCAAGGATGGAACAGTTCCTTTCTCAATTCAAGTTTAATGAAAATGCAAGAATGCTATCCGTAGTCGTCCATGATGATCTGGATGGGCAATCCCTCTTTATCGGCCATGTCGGTATTCTTGTACCAAGCGAGGATGGCTATCTCTTTGTCGAAAAGTTAACCTTTGAGGAACCTTATCAAGCCATTAAATTTGCGACCAAGGAAGATTGTTACAAATATTTAGATACAAAATACGAAAACTATACAGGTGAAGGTCTAGCGAAACCATTTATTATGGATAATGTTAAGTGGGTTCAACTCTAAAAGGATGATTTGCTTAAAGAGTGGGATAAGAAGTTACCAATCGAATGATAGCTAAATTGATATGATTAGAGGAAAGCAAGCATGGATGAACATACATTAAGAGTTGTAAAAATTGATAAGGAAGCTATTTTTGAGCTAATTTACGAGACTTTTATAGCGCAAGAGCAAGAACTGCTGGACCTGTCGCCAGTAGATGTTAGCAATGATTGTGCTATGGATTGGGAAAAGGGAGAGTTTATCTTTGCAGCACATCTTCAGGAAAATAATCTGGGAGAATTGAATCCTCTTCCCAATGATATTGATATCCAAGATTTGCTGAAAAAACTACCTGTTACAACAGATTCTGTCCTTGGCAGAGAAGTGATTTATAGAGATTTTTCATTCGACCAATTAAAAAAATAGTATAATAGTAGTAAATAAAGTAGTCATAAGGAGATATAATGGATATTAAAGATTTTACAGAAAAAGAACAAGAAATGATTAAAAAGGGACTAACTTTCTCTAAGCTGAACGACAAGGAAACTGCCGATAAGATTATCGCTTTAATTCCTCAAGATATGATTAAACGAATTCCATTTTTTATTAGAAAACATGCCATTACACGTACTGTTAAGAGAATCTCGATCGAGTATCCAGAGTTGTATGCCGTTGCTGAACAAGAAGGCCAACTTCCTGAAAAGGAAGCTCAAGAATTGCGCCAAATTCTTACAGATATTTTCCAAGAAAAAATGAACAAGCATAAGATTAAATAAGCGTTGAGATTTAGAAATAAGATGTCGATTGAGCATTAGGAGTTGAGAATGGCTATTGATGGCGTTAAAATCATTGACAGTGATCAAGGGTATGACATTTACAATGAGGTAGTTGGTCGCTATAGAGACGGTGATCATGTGGCCAATATTATTAAGGATATCCTCGATGCGGAGAAAGATTACTGTCAAACAGACTTTTTTACAGAAATTTATTGGACTGCTCTTGCTTACTCACTGTGGAAGATTGGTCATCTGACAGACGATATCAGAGATAAAACCTTGGAGCTTATCAAAAAAGGGGCTGATTCATTTTGGATAGAAATAGATTCAAAGGCTTTGAAGCAAAGGCAAAAGATCTTGGATAAACTTGCTATCCAGTTGCAAACTGAAAATTCTAGGCCTCTAAAGGTCCCTAAAGCCAAAACTAAACGCAAACCTTATTTTGAAGAAGGGGATATTCTTGCTGTTAAGTTCCAAGATGAGTATGGTCTTGTCTTTGTATCTCTGGTTGAGCAGAGTCCTAGAAAGCTTGAGTACCATCTGGCTTGCACGCGCCTCTTACAGACAAAAAAGCCCACCATCGATGATTTTTTGACCAGTCATATCTCCTGTAAGATGGACAATACAAAGTTTGCTCTCGTTACAGACTGCTGGTTCAATCACAAAGATTTAGGGCAATTGTTAGAAAATATTGAAAAAATTGGACAGGTGAAACTTAGACCTTTTAGTCTTTGGATGCTAGCACCTGCCCAAAATTTAGAAGATATTTATCAAGAAATCACTAGAGATAAAGGTTCCTCTGGCCCTAGATTCATCGAAACCTATAAACTTGTCGACGATATTTTTTCAGTTTAATGCTTATGTGATAAAGGGGGGAATGGTCAATTATTCCCACATGCTGTGTTGGGCTCTGACACCATAGCTATCTAGGGAACCATCTGAATTGAACTTGGATTCAATACGGTACCTTTTCCAGAGGTCGTAATCTGCTGTTTGGATGGTTAGGATAAAGTTGGTATCCTTATCAGTGACATTATAATCAGCAGGATTGACTTCAAAGATATCGATTAATTTTCGTGTTTGAAAGTCTTGGAGTTTTAGATTGGCTAGCTTGACATGATTGATGGAAATTTCTTCTAGTTGTTTGTTATCCATAGGTGTTCTGTAGTAGGTGACGACACAGTTTTTGAGTTGATCAGTATCTCTTCCCGTAGGAGTAAGGCTCATAAAGCCATAGAACTGATCATCACGCTTGACTTCGAGAAGCTGACCGTAGTAGAAGTGGTCGTTTTTGGGATTGGTAATCAAGTTCTCCGCGCCTTTATCTCCAAAGGTGAACCCATGCTCCAAAAGCTCGGAAGCCTTGGTCTCCCCGATAATGACAGTGGTATCTTGAATGGTTACTGGAACAGGTTGAGCTGGAAGGCCACTCATCATCATGCAAAACATAAAAACATAACTCGTTAAAAAAGCTGTCCCAATAACAGCGTTTGTTGATGCATAGGCATGACTGTTATGAAAGTTTTTTCTTATAGCTAGTACAACAAATTTTCCAAGACTTTTTAAAATCATACTAACAAGTACGATGAAAAATTGTTTTTTCAAACATTCATAAACTGCTTGCGGGAAGCTATTGCCATGATAGTAGAAGCCAGCCAATACGAGTAGATTTACGATTAAATAGATCAGCAAGAACCAATGAATCTCTTTAAGGGCATTAGCATCAGTGATTTCTTCATAGTCAACGTGAATTCTTCCTTGAACAGCATGGCCAAGTTTATAAATCCATTTGGGAATGTCTTTGCCTTTTTTAACCGCAACTACGAGTCTGATATAGAGATAGATGGTAAAGGATAAGGATAGAAAGAAAAGAGCATAAAAGCCCAAAACAATACTAGTGAACATGACTATTTCCCCTATTTAACATACAATAAAACAATTTCTTAGCTCCATTATAGCACTTTCTATGAAAATAGAGCTAGAAATATCCGTATGATACTAACTGATTCAAAGGAGTAAAATCATGGGAATGATTGCCAATTATCAATATTTGTCAGACGATAAATTAGATCAAATAAAAGGTCTTTCCAATCAAGAAGATGACTTGTTAGATTTTGCAGAGGATTCCGCTGATAGTCATGATATCTTACTAGATATTGACAAAATGTGGGATGCCTTGGTTTTTGTCATGACAGGATTTAGTAGTTCAGAATTTTTGGATGACAATCCCTTGAGAGAAGCTGTTTTAGGGGTGACTCCTCTAGAGGATGTATCTGAATATATAGCCTATACTGAAAAAACTAAGATAGCCGAGATTGTAGAAGCTTTAGAAAGTTTTGACATGGACAGGGCTATGACTGACTTTAGTATGGAAGCCTGTAAGAAAGCCGACTTGTATCCTGATATTTGGGATTATCTTGAGGAAGAGGAAGAAATCAAGGATGACATTTTAACCTACTTTGTAAATATGAAAGAGTTTTACAAGGAAATCTTAAACCATAAGGGGAATGTCTTAGTGACTATTTGTTAAGATTTTATGTCATCCATTAGAAAGGTAGTCCCATGAATCCATTTCTAGAAAAATACATTACATTAAAAAAGCAATACCTGGACCAAGATGGAAAGCCTTCAAGTGTCGCAGCCCTTTATGATTTGGCTGATGAATTAGCTAAGTCTGATGATTTAGAAGCGAAGAAAGTCTTAGTTGACCTTTATGAACAATTGGGTCTCTACACTAGTGCCTATAGCTTATTTACCGAAATCTTAGATAAACCAGACCGAAAACAGATAAAGAAACTGAGCCGTTTACAAGAAATGAGTCAGAGTCATGGCGATCGTTTTGCCCTTCCTCGTCCTCTAAGAAAAGAAGAGAAGAAGCAGAGGAAGAACCTGTTAAAAGACTTACCTTATTTTCTCTATCATCCAGATCCCTTAGCAACAGGTTCATTTGTTGAAGGAGAAGCCAAGCTTTGTCCATCTTGTGGGAAAGAAAGCAATATTTATTATGACTTAATCCCTTATTGTATCGAGGATATAGAATACCTTTGCCCAATGTGCATCGCAAACGGGTTAGCAGCAGAAAAATTTGATGCAGAATTTGTCCAGGATGCCGAGTGGTCAGGACAAACAAATCCGGAAAAAGATAAGCTGCTTTTTTGCCAGACCCCAGGCTACTCTAGTTGGCAGGGAGAATACTGGCTTTCTTGTTGCCAAGATTATTGTGCTTACTTGGGTACAGTTGGAACTCGAGAATTGAAGGATATGGGAATCGCTGAGCAAGTCTTTTCAGACTATGAAGCGCGTGAAGAGTATCAAGAGATAGAAGACTACTTGGTCAAAGACGGTCCTATCTGTGGTTATTTGTTTAGATGTCTCCATTGTCAAAAATACCAGATCTGGGTTGATGCAGATTAAATCGGAATGTGATTAGCTATGAAAATTAAAGATAAGACTATGGAAGAAGTAGAATTATTCGAAGATGCCTCCAAAGATTTATTAGATAATATGCAGGGATTTAAAGACAATCTATCTGCTCAATTTCCCCTATTAGATAGTGATAACTGGCAGTATGATAAGGGATCGATAAAAGTTTGTAAGGCTGATGAGTCAGGATTCAAAAAAAGATGTAGAGTCGGAATCAGCTACAACTTGAAAGTCTCCCTATTAAACGAAGATGCCGAGCAAATCTGGTTACTGTTTAAAGACTGGTTCAATACTAGCAGATTGAGTCTAGTTGAAAGAAATCCTAATAATGAGGATTTGGGAAGATATGTCTTCTCAGCGAGTTCCCCTCTAGGTGATCAGGTAGATTGTTCGATTTATTTGCCTAATGAGTGGAATATCCCTCAGATTAGCTTTTCAGGCTATCTAACAGCTCGTTATAGGGCTTGTGATCTTGATAAATTGCAAGAATAGGATGGAGGTTTTTAGAGATGAGAAAGATTGATTGGGACAAGATAGAGACTCGCTTAGATGCCTTGCTGGTCATTGATGAGTATCTAACAGATCCAAGTGAGGATTGGCTCAGACTCGTGATTAAGACTGAGGAAGACTATGGACTCCGCTACCTTATTGACAATGGCTCTGGTGATTCTTTAGATGTGATTTTGACTGATAAAATGATCCTTATAAAAGGCTTTGATCATGAAAGTAGTTTAAGCCAGTTTGCTGCTGACGAGTGGAATCAAGATATCATCGATAGTTTTTATAAAGGACTGGATGAAAAGTATGTCTCACTTTATTCAGAAGGCCAAAAAGATGAAACAACCTTCTTTATCTGGTATGATGGTCACGCGCATCAACAGACTTACCAAGATCAGGATGGCGGAGAATGGTTGCTTTCATACCTTTTTGATAGCTTTGAGAGATTTCATGAGTTTGTGACTGACTATTATGAAATTACCGTAGATAAAGATTTACTTAGGAAACTTTACATTGAAGGCTTTCTTTCAGACCTAGAATTAAAGCAATTAATCCAAGATGATTAAGAGGCTTATTATGAGAGTGAACTATAAAAATACCCCTGAAAAATATCAAACTCTTGCAGAAACAATCATCACACCATTGCTTGATATCCTCAAAAGTTTAACCTTGTTAGAAGAGGAAATTTTTGAGCGTAACAGAGAACTGGATAAGGAAAAAGAAGGCCTTGGCATCCCAGCAAATCAGCTTCATCCCAAGTGGAATGAACTTATGGATGACTATTTTCAGAGACAAATGCAACTTCTAACTGGACGAGTGACTCAAAAGTGCTTGGAAGGAGGAGTTCGGAATTCTTATGGCTCCCCAAGTGAGTATAACTATGTTCAAACGAATGATTTTTCTGTAGATTTTATCATGACAAAAGCTGAAGAAGCAAGAGTCATCACCCATTATCAAGAAGCTTTAGAAATGAAGCATCAGTTTGTACTTAAATTGGTGGATGGAAATTGGCTACTTGATGAGAAATTTTACAGTTTTGAGGATGAGGAAGCTTGGTATCTTGATTCACTTTGAGCAAGATAGCTTTGCTTCCCAACTGATATGAGAAAAGGAGAAGTCCTATGAAATTTTTGAAAAATCTATTTGCTGGTAAAAAAGAAAAGTCAGAGAAGAAAAAGACCCTTACCTTGTCCATGCCCCTCTTCAAAGGCAAGCAGGCCTATTCTTTAGACCAGATTGTTCAGGAATTGAAATCTCACTGGGGGCTTCAAGTTTCCGAAATTTCTGGGGATGATTCTAGTGCAACCTTTGTGATTGATGGTGCTCTCGTTGCGCTGGCTTTAATGGATTTGCCTATCCCAAGTCAAGAATTTGAAGAATTGTATGCCTATTCTTACCTCTGGCAGGATGTTGAGAAGGAAACACAGGAGCATTCACAACACGCTATTGTTTCTATCTTGTCTGACAATCTTTCGCCAGTAGAAACCTATTCCCTATTGACTAAAGTTAATGCCTCTATCCTAAAAACTAGTCAATCAGCAATTGGCATTTATCAGGGTTCTGCTACCTTACTCTTACCCAAAGCTCTTTATCTAGACCTAGCTGACCTTTTGAAAGAAGAAATGCTTCCCCTTCAACTCTGGATTTATATGGGAATTATCAATCAGGAAGATAAGACCAGTATTTACACTTATGGTTTGAAAGAGTTTGGAAAAACTGAGATTGAAATTATCGAGTCTCCTATGAATAGCGATGACTTATATTATTTCCTCTTGTCTATTCTTCAGTATGTTTTAGGCAGTGATGTCACCTTAAAGGACGGTGAAACCATTGGCTTTTCTGAAGATCAAAAAATAAAAATCACTGAGTCAAAAGCAGTCTATTTGGAAGGCAATTCCTTGAAATTAGATGTTTAGACCATGATTTATAATTGAATGTCCTTCCTAGATTGGGGGTTTTATGAAGCGTGATATAAAAAAGTATTATCTCTACCGATTTCTGGCCTATAGATTTGAAAAACTCTCTTGTAAGAATCCAAGTCTCAAGGAAATAAAACCAGAGAAGAGAGAAAAAATCGTTCTAGAGGCTACTCGAACTGGTCAAAAGATTATTCTAGTCTTAGGAATTCTTTATGTTTTTCTAAATTCTGCTTTGTTCATTTACCTTAAGACCAGTGATTTCCAAATTCCTTTGTTTATGATGTATACTGACTACATCGACAATTTGGGTCAGCTGATAAACGGAGAATGGGGCGGTAGTTGGCGTCAAAAGAAAGCTAGTTTTTTGATGATTGCTCTACTGGCTTTGCCCATTGTGGTCATAGAAGGTGGCCCCTTCTTCTTGCTGGTTTTATTGATTGGGAATTGGGTACTAAAGAGAAAGATAAGATTTGTGAGAGAACATAAAGGAGTAGAGAGCCATGGCTAGAACGGTGATTATAGGTACTTTAATGGTTTTTGCAATCTTTAATATTCTGCTCGGGCTAGGCTTTTATCTCTTTCTAAAAAAGAGGAAAGAAAATGGGCAGTCATTGTACGAAACTCCTGTAAATCAACAAATTCGAACAGAAAAACTGGGTCTAGGCGAGATTTTGGTCTACCTGTCCCTGATTGCAATTGCGGGGATGTTTGCTTTTCAGACTTTAAATAGAGGTGGTGTTGGGAATTCTATTTTAGCCAAAATGATCCTCCTCCCAGCTATAATGGCTCTTTTCAATGCAAGAAAAAGGACTGGAAAGTCATTACTTGCCCTCCTTATAACCTTGATGGTCTTTCTAGTAGGAGTCATGTTTCATCTCACGATTGGTTTCCCACCTCAAGCACCGATTTTGAAAATTAATGAAAGTAAAATCACGTTAGCAGAAACAAAAGCAAGTGATCTGACGGAAGCTGGATTTGATATCTATGTAAGACAAGGTGATGGTGCTAGTGACTACGAAGACCTCCTGGCAGATGGCAATTTCCAAAAGTATGCAGGTAATAAAACAGTCACTATCGAAAAAGGATTCAGACTTGATAGCAATGCTGTTCCTTACGCCCCCTATCTCCTGGCAAAAGATGGCATAGTACTGGGCAGTATTTCCTTATACGGTGCTGAGGACCAGAATGTGGCTTTAGAAGATTCTAAGGTAATTCAGGTTCGATTTAACAAGGAAAGTATTGAGGCAACTAAAAAACATTTTATCACTCTCAAATTAGATGAACTTGACTTGACTACTCGACTGGATGTTTCTCTTGTTCAAGAAACTTTTAAAAAGCATCTATGGTCAATCCCCCCATCACATACAAGTGATGTCACTCAATTGTGGTATGGATTACAGTGGTCAAGTAACAGTGACTCTCTATTTTGGAATGAATATTATAGTCTCATCCGCCTAGACGAAAATTATTTGATGACTGATTTTGAGCTAGCTGTTCAAGTAGCACGAGATGACTAGATAGGATTTTGAATAGTTGATTATGCTTATGATTCATTAAAAGAAACTAATTTATTTAGTTTCTTTTTTTGTTTTTTGATTTAAATTTAAAACGATTTCCATTTTTAAGTTAAAGCAATTTCACGAACGAAAAAATGAATTTATTTAAAAAAGTTTCTAAAAATACTTTACAAGAATACGAAAACATGATATAGTAATGAAGCTTAGAAAATGAGATGATGTTTTCTAGCAAATATAAACCCGAGTAAAAAATGCCTACGGACAGGCAGGGTTGAATGCCGAAGCGTGGTTGAAAAGCCACATTATTGATAGGGTTAAAAGCCTACTTTTATAAGTTGATGTTAGGACACTTGTCCTAATTCGTATAGATTTGTTAGTGTGGTGAAAGCACACGTCATCTTGTGAAACGATCAATAAAGTACGTAATATTTGCTACTAGAGAGTTAGGAAACATCAGGAACAGACATACTCAAAAGAAACAAACATAAACACGTCAGTAGATTGTAGAGCAGGTGCCAACCTGCTCTTTTTTCATAAGTATCCGAGCCTTACATGGTTAAGGTGTAAAAAATATGATAAAGGAGTATGTCTTTATAATGTTAAATCAAAACCAAGCTCCCATCTATGAGGGGTTGGTCAAGTTACGAAAGAAAAGAATTGTACCATTCGATGTACCAGGTCACAAGCGGGGCCGTGGTAACCCAGAGTTGGTTGAACTGTTAGGGGAAAAATGTGTAGGCATAGATGTCAACTCTATGAAGCCCTTGGATAATCTGGGACATCCCATTTCGATTATCCGAGAAGCTGAGGAACTAGCTGCAGAAGCTTTTGGTGCTGCTCATGCCTTTTTAATGATTGGGGGCACAACCTCATCTGTTCAAACTATGATTCTCTCCACCTGTAAAGCTGGAGATAAGATCATCCTTCCTCGAAATGTTCATAAGTCAGCTATCAATGCTCTCGTTTTATGTGGCGCTATTCCCATTTATATTGAGATGAGTGTGGATCCAAAAATCGGTATTGCTTTGGGGCTTGAAAATGAGCGTGTAGCACAAGCTATTCAGGAACATCCAGATGCCAAGGCTATCCTAATCAACAATCCTACCTACTATGGGATTTGTTCAGATCTTAAGGGGCTAACAGAGATGGCTCACGCTGCTGGAATGAAAGTTTTAGTAGATGAGGCACACGGTGCCCATCTGCATTTTACAGATAAACTTCCTCTATCTGCTATGGATGCAGGAGCAGATATGTCAGCTGTATCCATGCATAAGTCTGGTGGTAGCTTGACACAAAGTTCACTTCTTTTAGTTGGGGATCAGATGAATCCTGAGTACGTGCGTCAAATCATTAACCTGACCCAATCAACATCAGCATCTTACTTGCTAATGGCTAGTCTTGATGTTTCTCGTAGAAACTTAGCCCTTCGTGGGAAAGAGTCATTTGAGAAGGTCATTGAGCTATCTGAGTACGCTCGTCGTGAAATCAATGCTATCGGTGGCTACTATGCCTATTCAAAAGAGCTAGTAGACGGTGTGTCTGTCTGTGATTTTGACGTTACTAAGCTGTCAGTTTACACTCAGGGCATTGGCTTAACAGGTATTGAAGTTTATGATCTCTTACGGGATGAATATGACATTCAGATTGAGTTTGGTGATATTGGCAATATCTTGGCCTACATTTCGATTGGGGACCGCATCCAAGATATCGAACGCTTGGTTGGTGCTTTGGCTGATATCAAGAGACTCTATTCACGAGATGGGAAGGACTTGATAGCTGGAGAATATATCCAGCCTGAGTTGGTGCTATCTCCTCAGGAAGCCTTCTACTCAGAGAGAAGAAGTTTAACCCTGGACGAGTCTGTGGGGCAAGTCTGTGGGGAATTTGTCATGTGCTACCCTCCCGGAATTCCAATCCTAGCGCCAGGTGAACGGATTACACGAGAAATTGTGGATTATATCCAATTTGCCAAAGAACGTGGTTGTTCCCTCCAAGGAACGGAAGATCCAGAGGTCAATCACATCAATGTCATTGAGAGAAAGGAGAACTAGATGGATTTATGGTTTTCTGAAGTTCACACTCCAGATGTGAAATTATCCTTGAGAACAGCCAAACAACTTTACGCTGGTAAAAGTGAATGGCAGGATATTGAAGTTTTAGACACGCCAGCTTTTGGAAAGATTTTGATTTTAAATGGGCATGTCTTGTTCTCAGATGCAGATGACTTTGTCTACAATGAAATGACAGTTCACGTTCCAATGGCTGTCCATCCTAATCCTAAGAAAGTCTTGGTTATTGGGGGTGGTGACGGTGGTGTTGCCCAAGTATTAACTCTCTATCCAGAATTGGAACAAATCGATATCGTGGAACCGGATGAGATGTTGGTAGAGGTCTGTCGTGAGTATTTCCCAGACTTTGCTGCAGGGCTAGATGATCCTCGCGTTACCATTTACTACCAAAATGGGCTTCGCTTTTTACGAAACTGCGAAGATGATTACGACATTATCATCAATGATGCGACTGATCCATTTGGACATACAGAAGGTCTTTTTACAAAGGAATTTTACGGCAATAGTTACAGAGCCTTGAAAGAAGACGGTATTATGATTTACCAGCATGGTAGTCCTTTCTTTGACGAAGATGAGTCAGCTTGCAGAAGCATGCACCGCAAGGTCAATCAAGCCTTTCCAATCAGCCGTGTTTATCAGGCACATATCCCTACCAGTCCTGCTGGCTATTGGTTATTTGGATTTGCATCGAAAAAATATCACCCTGTCAAAGATTTTGACAAGG
>NZ_KQ970818.1:712120-717331 GCF_001579645.1 Streptococcus infantis | reverse complement strand
AGATTTTGACAAGGAAGGTTGGAAAAAACGTCAGCTTTTCACAGAATACTACACTGCAAACTTACATGTGGGTGCCTTTATGTTGCCTAAGTATGTAGAAGACATTTTAGAAGAAGAGGAAGGAAAAAAATGAGTCGTTTATTAGTTATTGGATGTGGGGGCGTTGCCCAAGTTGCTATTTCAAAGATTTGCCAAGATAGCGAAACTTTTACAGAGATTATGATTGCTAGCCGTACCAAGTCAAAATGTGATGACTTGAAGGCTAAATTAGAAGGCAAAACAAGTACTAAAATTGAAACAGCTGCTCTTGATGCTGACAAGGTAGAAGAAGTCATTGCCTTGATTGAAAGCTACAAGCCAGAAGCCGTTTTGAATGTAGCACTTCCTTATCAAGACTTGACTATTATGGATGCATGTTTGGCGACAGGTGTCCACTATATCGATACTGCCAACTATGAGGCTGAGGATACAGAAGACCCTGAATGGCGTGCTATTTATGAAAAACGTTGTAAAGAACTTGGTTTCACTGCCTACTTTGACTACTCATGGCAATGGGCTTACCAAGAAAAATTCAAAGAAGCAGGATTGACAGCTCTTCTTGGTTCTGGTTTTGACCCAGGTGTAACTAGCGTCTTTTCAGCATACGCCCTCAAACACTTTTTTGATGAAATCCACTATATCGACATTTTAGACTGTAATGGTGGTGACCACGGTTATCCATTTGCGACTAACTTTAATCCAGAAATCAATCTCCGAGAGGTTTCTGCACCAGGTTCTTACTGGGAAGATGGAAAATGGGTTGAGGTCGAAGCTATGTCTATCAAACGTGAGTATGATTTCCCACAAGTTGGTCAAAAAGACATGTATCTCCTCCACCATGAAGAAATCGAATCATTAGCAAAGAATATTCCAGGTGTTAAACGCATTCGTTTCTTTATGACATTTGGTCAATCTTATCTAACGCACATGAAATGCTTGGAAAACGTTGGTCTCCTTCGTACAGATACTATTAATTTTAACGGACAAGAAATCGTACCTATCCAATTCTTGAAAGCCTTGCTTCCAGATCCTGCCAGCCTTGGCCCACGTACAGTTGGTAAAACCAATATCGGATGTATCTTTACTGGTGTCAAAGATGGCGTTGAAAAGACAATCTACATTTACAATGTTTGCGACCATCAGGAGTGCTATGCAGAAGTTGGTTCACAAGCCATTTCTTACACAACAGGTGTTCCAGCCATGATTGGGACAAAATTAGTTATGGATGGTACTTGGAAACAACCAGGAGTTTATAACCTTGAAGAGTTGGATCCAGACCCATTCATGGAAGCTTTGAATAAATACGGTTTGCCATGGGTTGTGGTTGAAAATCCACAAATGGTGGACTAATGAAATTAGAACAAGTACCAACACCAGCTTACGTCATTGATTTAGCAAAACTAGAAGAAAATTGTAGCATTTTACAAGAGGTTCAAGAAAAAGCCGGCTGTAAGGTTCTACTGGCTCAAAAGGCTTATTCCCTCTATAAAACCTATCCTTTGATTAGTCAGTATCTGTCAGGTACGACGGCTAGTGGACTCTATGAGGCTAAGTTAGCTAGAGAAGAGTTCCCTGGGGAAGTCCATGTTTTTGCGCCAGCTTTCAAGGAATCAGATATGGAAGAGTTGCTTAAAATATCTGATCATATTGTTTTTAACTCAGAGAGACAATTACGAAAATATGGTCAACGTTGTCGTGAAGCTGGTATCAGTGTCGGTCTACGACTCAATCCTAAATGTTCAACGCAGGGTGACCACGCGCTTTATGATCCATGTGCTCCTGGCTCTCGTTTTGGAGTAACTTTGGATAAGATACCAAGTGATTTATTGGATTTGGTTGACGGACTTCATTTCCATACCCTTTGTGAGCAAGGGGCAGATGATTTACAAACGACTTTGAAAGCAGTAGAAGACCAGTTTGGAGCCTATTTGCACCAAGTTAAATGGCTCAATATGGGTGGTGGTCATCATATTACGAGAGATGACTATGATGTGGACTTACTGATTTCTGAGATTTTACGTATTCGAGAAACCTATAACCTTGATGTCTATGTCGAACCAGGTGAAGCCATTGCACTTAATGCGGGCTATCTAGCGACAGAAGTCTTGGATATTGTTGAAAACGGGATTGAGACCTTGGTGCTAGACGCCTCGGCAAGCTGCCATATGCCAGATGTTCTTGAGATGCCTTATCGTCCCCCATTGAGAGATGGGTTTGAAGCCCAAGAAAAACCTTATACTTATAGACTCTCTTCAAATACTTGCCTGACAGGGGATATCATTGGGGATTACAGCTTTGAAAAATCGATTGAAATCGGCGATCGCCTCTATTTTGAAGACATGGCTATTTACTCATTTGTCAAAAATAATACCTTTAATGGCATTGGGCTTCCAAGTTTGTATCTCATGGATAAAGAGGGTGAGTGCAGTCTAGTCAAAGCATTTGGCTACCAAGACTTTAAGGAGAGATTATCATGATGGACAGCCCAAAGAAATTAGACTATCGTATGCCAGCAGAGTATGAACCCCACCATGGGACTCTCATGATATGGCCTACTCGACCAGGGTCTTGGCCTTTTCAAGGGTCGGCTGCTAAAGCAGCTTTTAGCCGGATTATCAAAACCATTGCTCAGGGGGAAACAGTCTACCTTTTGGTTGAGGAGGACTATCTATCTGAAGCGCAATCCTATCTAGGAGACCAAGTTGTTTATTTAGATATTCCGACAAATGATGCCTGGGCGCGTGATACTGGTCCGACCATTCTCCTCAATGATCAGAGGGAAAAGTTGGCGGTAGATTGGTCTTTCAATGCCTGGGGTGGTGCTGTTGATGGTCTCTACCAAGACTATGAAGCAGATGACCAAGTAGCCAGTCGCTTTGCTGAAGCCTTGGAAATACCTGTTTACGATGCCAAACCATTTGTACTGGAAGGCGGAGCTATTCATAGTGACGGTCAAGGAACCATTCTTGTCACAGAAAGCTGCTTGCTCAGTCCGGGTCGTAATCCTCACCTGACTAAAGAGGAGATTGAAAAGACCTTACTAGAGAGTCTTGGAGCTGAAAAAGTCATCTGGCTTCCTTATGGTATTTATCAGGATGAAACCAATGAACACGTTGACAATGTAGCAGCCTTTGTTGGTCCAGCGGAGATTGTTTTAGCTTGGACAGATGATCAGGATGATCCCCAGTATGCCATGTCTGCGGCAGATCTAGCTCTTTTAGAGACGGAAACAGATGCAAAAGGTCGAAGTTTCACTATTCATAAACTTCCAATCCCGGCTATTCATCAAGTAGTTACAGAGGAAGATTTGCCGGGCTATACTTATGAAGAAGGTGAAGAAGAACGCTATGCTGGTGAGCGTTTAGCAGCATCCTATGTAAACTTCTATATTGCCAATAAGTCTGTCTTGGTGCCACAATTTCAGGACGAAAACGACCAAGTGGCCTTGGATATCCTCAGTCAGTGTTTCCCAGACCGTGAAGTCGTAGGAATCCCAGCTAGAGATATTCTTTTAGGGGGTGGGAATATCCACTGTATTACCCAACAAATTCCAGAATAGGAGAAAAAGATGAGAAATGTAACGGTTGCAGCTATTCAGATGCAATGCGATAAGGATGTCGAAACGAATATCCAAACAGCTGAACGTTTAGTCCGTCAAGCTGCGGAGCAAGGTGCGCAAATTATTCTCTTGCCTGAGTTGTTTGAACGTCCCTATTTCTGTCAGGAACGTCAGTATGACTACTACCAGTATGCCCAGTCGGTGACAAAAAATACTGCTATTCAGCATTTTAAATCAATTGCTAAGGAACTAAAGGTCGTTTTACCAATCAGTTTCTACGAAAAGGATGGCAATGTCTTGTACAATTCTATTGCTGTCATTGATGCAGATGGAGAAGTGCTTGGCGTTTATCGGAAGACTCACATTCCTGATGACCATTATTATCAAGAAAAATTCTTCTTTACTCCTGGAAACACAGGCTTCAAAGTTTGGGATACTCGGTATGCCAAGATTGGTATTGGGATCTGTTGGGACCAGTGGTTCCCAGAAACAGCCCGTTGCCTTGCCTTAAATGGTGCAGAATTGCTCTTTTATCCAACAGCTATTGGATCAGAGCCTATTTTGGATACAGATAGTTGTGGTCATTGGCAACGTACCATGCAAGGACACTCAGCAGCAAATATTGTTCCAGTTATTGCAGCCAATCGTTATGGCTTGGAAGAAGTCCAGCCTTGCGAGGAAAATGGAGGGCAAAGTTCAAGTCTTAACTTCTACGGTTCATCCTTTATGACCGATGAAACAGGAGCTATCTTGACCCAAGCAGAACGACAAGGCGAAGCTATCTTGTTAACAACTTATGACCTGGACAAGGGAGCAAGTGAACGCCTAAATTGGGGTCTGTTTAGAGACAGAAGACCAGATATGTATAAAGATATTGTGAGATAATTGTTTGTATTTTTAGTTTAGGTAATTATCGTTCTAGAATAGATAGGAGTCTTTTAATGAATCAAGCTTGGGAATTATTATTTGAGGGAAAAATTAATGAAGCTAAGCAATTAGTTCAAGCAGAGTTTTGCCTAGCAACTTGTAAAGATTACAGTCTTTTAAACTTGATGGGCTATATCTATTTGTACGAAAAAAAGTATGAACACTGTTTAGAGGTTTACCAACGTTATCTCCACTTGGCTATTACAGAAAAGGATCGTGAAAATGAACATGTCGCGTATCATCAATTGGCCATGGTCTATCGTGAAATGAATGATTTTCAGACAGCTCTTAGCTATATCGAAAAAGAGCGAGAAGTTATTGAACAAGATTTTTCAGGGGATTCTCTCAAAAATTCTGTTAATGACTATGAGCAAGGTTATTTACGATTAAAGTTAGATCAACTAGTTGAAGCGGAGTTTTATATGCAGCAGTCGCTAGACTCAGCCTTAAAGACAGATGATCTTATTGCTCAAGCCTGCGCTTATAGAGGATTGGGAGAGATTTATCGAAAACTTGATTCGAGTAAATCCTATGATTATTTTAGTCACGCTATTAAACTCTTCGACAAGGCGGGAGATGAGATCGGAGCGGATGAAGTCAGAGCTTTAATAGTTAATAAAAAGTCTGAGACAAAATAGTTCTCAGATACAAAAAAAGCTAGAGGTTCCCAATTGTGGAACTCTAGC
>NZ_KQ970818.1:707643-710516 GCF_001579645.1 Streptococcus infantis | reverse complement strand
GAGAAAATGGACATGTAGATGTGGTCAAGCAATGAACGACCACCAAGCTCCTGATCCAAATGCTTATTCGGTTTATTCGGATGAGTTATTAGTAGAAATCATGAATAAAAAAGATGGTAATGATACAATTTCCTATGAAGACATTTCTGAGGCTTCCTTTTATATGTGGAAGTGCCCAAATTGTGGTAGTTTTATGGTCTTTGGTGAAGAGGATAATAAAGATTGTTTCACTTTTTATGAGCGCTAGACCAGTGCAAAAGCAGAACCACTTTTCGATCCTGATCAGGAGTTGAATCTCGTTGTCGTTGAGTTTCAAGAAGGTGGAAATGGATATACTTATATCTGTGATGATCCAACTATTCAGATTGGGCATGGTGTGATTGTACCAACTGGAAAGGAAAATATTGAAAAAATAGCTCTGGTAGTCCAGAAATATCATGCTTACCCAAGAGATATCACTTATCCCGTTGAAAAGTTAAAGAGGGTCATCCGTAGGTATTCTATTTTTGATCCTGAGACTTCAAAAATAGTTTGTAAAAATATACTTGAGCGTGGAAGAATTCTAAATGCTTGCTCGAAAAAAGTAAAAATAGAGTCTAAACAAATCTACCATGGAATCGAAACTCCCTTGGGGCACTTTTGGTTAGAGTTAAATGGAGTACCAATCCCAATGAAAATTTCGCAAATTCGAGCCCAAGATAAAAAGTATCAGGTGGATGGAGCCTTTTATATTAAGCCTGCAAAGGTTAACTATAGAAAATTCTTCACACTGGAGCTATGTGCAGATTTTGATATTGACGCTTCACGTTGGATTGATGAACTTTCAGATGAAAATGTTTTGGGCAATAGCTGGGAACTCGATGGAATAAAGTTTGGGATAACTGCGGGAGAGTCTCCAGAATATGAAGATGAAGTTGTTACTAGAAAGTATAGCCGTGTACCACTCTATTATGAATGGCATCCCGAATTTGAAGATTATTATGGCTTTAGCCTATCATGGAAAAAATACGAGTCTGATAGTGATTTATCGATATATTTCTATACAACATAAGAATGAATAATTGTTGTTATTGTGTAAATTATAATTAGTTTTTTAGATAGTAGATAATTTGATATTAATTTTCATATAAAAAAGTAGCCCGTTAAGGCTACTTTTTTAAAACTCTTTATAAACATAAGGATTCTCAGGTTTATCAACCTTGATGAAGGACTGGACCTCAAGTGTTGGGAGGACTTGGTTGAGTTCTTTGTGATAGTGATTGCTAATATTACCTTTGACTCTCACCCAAGTGTTATTTTCATAATGATTGGTGTTTCCTGTAGTCAAAAGTCCAAAAACTCCTGAATCAGCGATACAGTGCATAATACCAAAGCGAAAAACAAATTGACTATTGGTATGATTTGGATCGTTGTAGACAAAGCCAATAAACTCGATTTCCTTGCCTTCAAATTCATTTGGATAATCATAGATAGCTTCCATGACCTCCAGGTAATTTTCATCATTGATAACTATACTGGATTGAGCTAAGTATTTATCAGCACTCTTTCGAATAATATTTTCATGAGCTGTTTGTGAATAAAAGCGACTGGTATCCGGCTTAAGATACTGACTGCTCGTTCCTTCACTTGCTTGGATTGCCTTATCAGTTCCTTCCGACAAAGGGAAATAATATCCTTTTGCCGATACTGTTTGTGAATCCAGAGTGACAGTTGGAAAGGTAAATCCAACTAACAAGGGTAAACTTAAGAGGGCAAAACTAGCAAACTTGGCTGAAAAACTATGTAAGTGGCTATGTTCTTTCAAACGCTTAAAGCAAATATAGGCTTGAACGATGGCTAGTAACAATGACAAAACCATGCTGATATAAGCCAGATAAGAGTAGTGGAGGTTTATATACTGATTGAGCTTCTCTGATAGGTGCAGATAAAGGGATAAGATAAAATAGCCAAATAAGATAAAAAATCGAATCATAGCATCACCCCGACTAGATAAGAATAGACAAGAACAACAAGAGTTACAATTGCCATGAATTGCCAAATAAATCGCGTTTTAAGATAATTCTTCATCATGAGTAGGTTCTTGACATCAAGCATGGGACCTATAACTAGAAAGGCAAGCACTGGAGCAAAGCCAAAACTTGATAGAAGAGAAGAACCAATAAAGGCATCCGCTTCACTACAGAGTGATAGAAGGAAGGACAAGGCCATCAGAAGAACAATCGCAAGTAGTGGTGTTGCGCTGATAGATGTCAGGATACGAGTTGGAACATAGACTTGGACTATGCTGGCAAAAAGACAGCCAAAGACCAAGTAACGCCCCATATCAAAGAATTCATCAATAGCTTGGATAAAGACCTGAAGGATTTTTTGACTTTTACTCAAGTGAGAAAAATCATGCTCATGACAAGCCAATCTATTTTCCTTTTGAATAGGTTCCTCCCAGAAAAATCCAAGAAAGATACCCAATATAGTAGCAACTAGAATAGCGCCCAAAGCTCTTAGGAGAACCATTTGAATTGAATTACCAAAGGCTGAATAAGTCGCAAAAAGTACGATGGGATTGATGATAGGAGCCGTTACTAGAAAAGGTACCGCTGTATAGCTTGGAACTTTCTTTTCTAAAAAACGATTGATGATCGGAACGATTCCACACTCGCAAGAAGGGAAGAGGAAACCGATGAAGCTACCAAAAAAGATTCTCCCCAAGCGATTTTTAGGGAGAAATTTATAAACCTTCTCAGGTGTGACATAGACTTCAATGGCACCAGAGATGATGCTACCGATTAAGACAAAGGGTAAAGCTTCAATGATAATTGAAAGAAAAATGGCGCCAGCTTGTAACACACTAGAAGGTAAACTTTGGAAGAGTGTCA
>NZ_KQ970818.1:688866-706520 GCF_001579645.1 Streptococcus infantis | reverse complement strand
CTTAATTTTAAATTGTTAAAACGAGTGAATTTTCAATTTCAACAAATACCAAGCTAACTGTGACATTAATGAAAACAAGCTTTCCTGCTTATGGTATAATAGTCTCATGGATAAAAAATATGAAAAAATTTCCCAAGATTTGGGTGTAACCTTAAAGCAAATTGATACGGTTTTGTCTTTGACAGCAGAAGGAGCAACCATTCCCTTTATCGCTCGTTATCGGAAAGACATGACTGGAAGTTTGGATGAGGTGGCTATCAAAGCTATTATCGACCTTGATAAAAGTCTTACCAACCTCAATGACCGTAAGGAAGCTGTTTTGGCAAAAATCAAAGAGCAAGGTAAGTTGACCAAAGAGTTAGAAGAAGCCATCTTAGCTGCTGAAAAACTCGCAGACGTTGAAGAACTCTATCTTCCTTATAAAGAAAAACGTCGCACCAAGGCAACCATTGCCCGTGAGGCAGGACTCTTTCCTCTTGCTCGTTTAATCTTACAAAATGTTTCTGACCTTGAAAAAGAAGCAGAAGCATTTGTCTGTGAAGGTTTCGGTACTCCTCAAGAAGCTTTGGCTGGGGCTGTAGACATCTTGGTTGAAGCACTATCCGAGGATGTTCATTTACGTTCAATGACATATCAAGAGGTACTTAGACGTTCTAAGATTACTTCTCAAGTCAAAGATGAGAGTCTTGATGAAAAGCAAGTCTTTCAGATTTATTACGATTTCTCAGAAACAGTTGCCAACATGCAAGGTTACCGTACGCTTGCCCTTAATCGTGGTGAGAAGCTAGGCATTTTGAAAATTGGCTTTGAGCATGCCACTGATCGTATTCTATCTTTCTTTGCTGCTCGTTTCAAAGTTAAGAACGCCTATATTGACGAAGTTATTCAGCAATCTGTTAAGAAAAAAGTCTTGCCCGCTATTGAGCGTCGTATTCGTACTGAACTAACAGAGAAGGCAGAAGAAGGAGCTATCCAACTCTTCTCTGAAAACCTTCGAAATCTTCTCCTTGTTGCTCCTCTTAAAGGGCGCGTGGTCCTTGGATTTGACCCTGCCTTTCGTACAGGTGCCAAGCTTGCAGTCGTTGATGCGACTGGGAAGATGCTAACAACGCAAGTCATTTATCCCGTCAAACCAGCCTCTGCCCGTCAGATTGAAGAAGCAAAGAAAGATTTGGCAGATTTGATTGGCCAATATGGTGTTGAAATCATTGCCATCGGTAATGGTACTGCTAGTCGTGAGAGTGAAGCCTTCGTCGCTGAAGTACTTAAAGATTTTCCTAAGGTCAGCTATGTCATTGTAAATGAGAGCGGGGCATCAGTCTACTCAGCTAGTGAACTTGCTCGTCAAGAGTTTCCAGAGTTAACTGTTGAAAAACGTTCTGCTATTTCTATTGCTCGTCGCTTGCAAGACCCACTTGCTGAATTGGTTAAAATTGATCCTAAATCCATCGGTGTCGGTCAATATCAGCACGATGTTAGTCAGAAAAAACTGTCTGAAAGTCTTGACTTTGTTGTTGATACAGTAGTGAACCAAGTCGGTGTCAATGTCAATACAGCTAGTCCAGCACTACTGTCACACGTAGCCGGCCTTAATAAAACAATCTCTGAAAATATCGTTAAGTATCGTGAAGAAGAAGGCAAAATCACTTCACGTGCCCAAATCAAGAAAGTTCCTCGCCTAGGTGCTAAGGCCTTTGAGCAAGCTGCTGGCTTCCTCCGTATCCCTGAAAGTTCTAATATCCTTGACAATACAGGAGTTCACCCTGAAAACTATACTGCGGTCAAGGAACTCTTCAAACGCTTGGATATTAAAGACCTAAATGAAGAAGCGCAATCAAAACTCAAATCTGTTTCTATTAAAGAAATGGCTCAAGAGCTAGAACTCGGTCAAGAAACACTTAAAGATATTATCGCTGACCTTCTCAAACCAGGACGTGATTTCCGTGATTCCTTTGATGCTCCAGTCCTTCGTCAGGATGTCTTGGATATCAAAGACTTACAAGTTGGCCAAAAGCTTGAGGGAGTTGTGCGCAACGTCGTTGACTTCGGTGCCTTTGTTGATATCGGTATCCATGAGGATGGTCTCATTCATATCTCTCACATGAGTAAGAAATTTATCAAACATCCGAGTCAAGTAGTTTCGGTTGGCGATTTGGTTACTGTTTGGGTGAAGAAAATCGATGCTGACCGTGAAAAAGTGAATCTGTCGCTCCTAGCTCCTAATGAATCTAACTGATTACGTTAAACAGGTCTCTTTAGAAGATTTTGGAAAACCTTTCAAACATCAAGCTCAGTGGAATACTCGTCTACGGTCGACAGGTGGGCGATTTTTCCCAAAAGATGGTCATTTGGATTTCAATCCCAAAGTATATCAAGAACTTAGTTTAGAGGTTTTTCGTAAAATTGTTCGTCATGAGCTCTGCCATTATCATCTTTATTTCGAAGGTAAAGGCTATCAGCATAAGGATTTAGCCTTTAAGCAACTTTTAAAAGAGGTCGACGGTCTCCGCTTTGTTCCTCCCTTATCAAGTGCCAATCAAAAGCCGAACTTAGTCTATACTTGTCAGACTTGTCAGCAAATCTATCAAAGAAAGCGAAAAATCGATACCAAGCGTTATCGTTGTGGTCTCTGTCGTGGAAAGCTCCTCTTGTTAAATCGGCCTAAGGACTGATGTAGCAAATCTAGCTTAGTGCTATACTAAGATTAAGAAATCCGAAAGAGGAATAAATTATGAATACAAAATTTTATAAAATGAGAAGAAATCGTATGGTATCAGGTGTACTTGCAGGTCTATCTGATAAGTGGAATCTTGATGTAACCCTAGTTCGTTTCCTTTTTGCAATCTTTACAATCGCAAACTTTGGTCTCGGAATCATTATCTACATTATCTTAGCTTCGATCCTACCAACAAAAGAAGATATCGAAGCTGAAATGTATGGAACAGGCCCACGCAAGATCAAAGAAGCCCAGCCTATCAATGATGACGAAGGTTGGTTTTGGTAAATCAAATTAACTGTCTATATTTTGATAGCAAAAAAAGATACCGAGCGGTATCTTTTTTAAATACTAAACAACTGTCCTAATAGATAGGTAACTCCCATGGTCAACAAACCGATACAGAGGTTACGAATCATGGCTGTTTTTGTGGGGGCTTTCCCGAGTTTAGCACTAGTGTAGCCGGTAACTAATAGAGAAATCGCTACGATAAAGACAGTAGCAGGGATTCGATAGTCACTTGGGAAAACAGTAATCGAAAGCATGGGCGGAAGACTTCCAAGGACAAAGGCGATGAAGCTAGATGCAGCAGCATGCCAGGGATTGGTGAATTCCTCATACTCGATTCCGTACTTTTCCTCAACTAAGGCTTTGAGAGGGTTTTTGAGAAATGCCTTGTTGGTTAAGAGCTGGGCTGATGTTTCACACTCACCATTTTGAAGATAGGCTGCGTAGAGTGATTTTTTAGCAGCTTCCATATCTTTATCTAAAAGTAATTGTTCTCGAGCTACAGCGGCTTCCTCCGTGTCTTTTTGAGTAGATACGGATACATACTCGCCACCAGCCATAGAAAAGGCACCAGCAAGAATTGCGGCTAATCCTGAGAGGAAGATAATCCAGATATTGTTAGTCGCACTGGCAACCCCAATAACAACTCCAGCGATAGAGATGATTCCATCATTTGCGCCCAGTACACCAGCACGCAAGATATTTAAACGGCCAGCAAAGTTTGTATCAATTTCATGTGTAATTTCTGACATAGTTTTCTCCTTCCTGTCCATTATAAAGTAAAGAGGAAGTGAATACAAACTTTTTAAACTATCTGAAAAAAGTTCTACAATTCTAATTTTAGACAAAGTAAATAGAAGTAGCCATAGCTATTTCTTATGCCAAGATATAACAAAGTTGTATTTGTAACCTATTCTAATAGGTGATACAATGAACCTAATGAAATCTTTGGAGGTCTAAATATGACTCGTGAATTTAAATTTGAAACTCTTCAATTGCATGCAGGACAAGTGGTAGATGCTACCACCAAGTCTCGTGCTGTCCCTATTTATCAAACAACATCTTTTGTATTTGAAGATACACAGGAGGGTGCAGACCTTTTTGCCCTTCAAAAAGCTGGAAATATCTATACTCGTATTACCAATCCAACAACTTCAGCCTTTGAAGAGCGTATTGCAGCACTGGAAGGCGGTGTTGGTGCACTTGCAACAGCTTCTGGGATGGCAGCTCTTACCTACACAATTTTAGGACTGGCTCACGCAGGAGACCATGTGGTTGCAGCTTCAACTATTTACGGTGGGACCTTTAACCTTTTGAAAGAAACCCTTCCTCGATACGGAATCACCACAACTTTTGTTGATATTGATAATCTAGAAGAGGTAGAAGCAGCGATTAAAGATAATACCAAGCTTGTCTTGATTGAAACCTTGGGTAATCCGGTTATCAACATTCCTGATATTGAAAAAATAGCTGAAATTGCTCATAAACATCAAATTCCTTTGGTCGCAGACAATACTTTTGCAACACCTTATCTTATCAATGTCTTTTCACATGGTGTAGACATTGCAGTTCACTCAGCAACTAAGTTTATCGGCGGTCACGGTACAACTATTGGTGGTGTCATCGTTGATAGCGGCAAATTTGACTGGGCTGCTTCAGGAAAATTCCCTCAATTAGTCGAAGAAGATCCAAGCTACCACAATATCAGTTATACTCGTGATGTTGGTGCTGCAGCCTTTATCGTTGCTGCTCGCGTGCAATTGCTTCGCGATATGGGAGCTGCCCTTTCACCATTTAACTCATTCTTGCTCTTACAAGGTCTTGAAACTCTTTCTCTTCGTGTTGAACGCCATGTTCAAAATGCTGAGAAAATCGTAGATTTCCTTGTGAACCATCCAAAGGTTGAAAAGGTCAACTATCCAAAACTTCCAGATAGTCCTTACCATGCCTTGGCTGAAAAATACTTACCAAAAGGTGTTGGTTCAATCTTTACCTTCCACGTTAAAGGTGGAGAAGCAGAAGCACGTAAAGTGATTGACAACTTGGAAATCTTTTCAAACTTAGCCAATGTAGCAGATGCTAAATCATTGGTGGTTCATCCCGCAACTACAACACATGCTCAGTTGTCAGACTCTGATTTAGAAGCAGCAGGAGTAACAAAAAATCAAATTCGTCTCTCTATCGGTCTTGAAAATGTTGACGATTTGATTGAAGATTTGCGACTAGCGCTTGAAAAAATCTAAAAATAACTAGTTTTTATCGAATTAAGCATCCTTCTCACGAATAATAAAGTGAGGAGGATTTTTATGTATAGTATTTCATTTCAAGAAGATTCGCTCTTGCCAAGGGAACGCTTGGTGACAGAAGGAGTAGAGAGTTTGAGTAATCAGGAATTACTAGCCATTTTATTACGAACAGGAACTCGTCAATCTACCGTTTTTGAAATTGCACAGAAAGTATTGTCTCAATTAAACAGTTTAACTGAGTTAAAAAAAATGACCTTGCAAGAACTGCAGAGTTTATCAGGTATCGGTAGAGTGAAGGCTATTGAACTGCAAGCAATGATTGAGCTTGGAAGTCGTATTCACAAACATGAAACCATTGAGGCAGAGAGCATTCTTAGTAGTCAAAGACTGGCTAAAAAGATGCAAGCTGAACTGGGAGATAAAAAACAAGAGCACCTAGTGGCGCTCTATCTGAATACACAAAATCAAATTATTCATCAGCAAACCATTTTTATTGGATCTGCTACTAGAAGTATTGCGGAACCAAGGGAAATTCTTCACTATGCCTTAAAGCATATGGCAACATCCGTGATTCTGGTTCATAATCATCCATCTGGTGCTGTTATGCCAAGTAGAAATGATGACCATGTTACAAAACTTGTTAAAGAAGCCTGCGAATTAATGGGTTTGGTCTTATTGGACCATCTCATTGTTTCACATTCCGATTATTTTAGTTACCGTGAGAAGACGGATCTGATTTAAAAAACCTGTATATGATACAGGTTTTACAATTCATTGATGACATAGTCGAAAAGTGTTTTATCTTTGGGGCGATTTTCAAAAAGAAATTCCGGATGCCATTGAACACCGAGGTAAGGGAAACCATCAGTCGTTGTCACAGCCTCGATAATTCCATCTTTAGGATCATGAGCGACAACCTTTAGATTTGGAGCAAGGTCTTTAATGCTCTGATGGTGGAAAGAGTTGATATGAGAGATTTCTCCGTAGATTTCTCGAAGAATAGTATCAGGCTCAGTGACTAAACGTTGAGTTGTATACTCAGCTGAAGTATCCTGCCAATGTTCTTCAATATCTTGATAAAGAGTTCCTCCCATAGCCACATTAAAGAGCTGGGTGCCTCGACAAACAGAAAAAATGGGTTTCTTCTGTTTAATAGCTTCTTTTATAAGAGCTAGCTCAAAAATATCTCTCTGAAGGTGGTAGTCATCGCTATCGATCATTTTAGGTTCACCGTAGAACTTTGGATCGACATTTTGTCCACCAGTTAAAATGAGTTTATCAATCAAGCCAATGTAGTAACTGGCCATTTCTTGATCACCAATTGGTAGGATAATGGGAATTCCCCCAGCTTCCTTGACTCCTTCAACAAAGCCCTTTGCAGCATAGCTCATCATTAGCTCATCATCAGGATGAGCTTTTTCGTTTCCTGTAATCCCAATAACTGGTTTTTTCATAAATGCTTACGCTTTCTAATCCTCTTTTCTCATGAAATAGAGGAGAGTTTGCAATTCACTAGTTAAATCCACATATTGAGCCACCACATCTTTTGGTAGTTGGAGATGAACGGGTGAAAAGCTTAAAATACCTTTAATACCTGCTTCGACAAGGAGATTAGCTACTTCTTGTGATTTGACACTCGGAACAGTTAAGATTGCAGTTTTTACATCTGCATTTTTTATTTTATCCTTGATTTGGGAAATTCCATAAATTGGAATTCCATCGGGAGTTTTCGTCCCAACTTCAGGATGATCATCCAAATCAAAAGCCATAATAATTTTCATTTTGTTTCGTTCATGGAAACGATAGTGAAGGAGAGCGTGCCCCATATTACCAATACCCACCAACATAACATTTGTAATAGAATTATCATTTAGAAGATCAGCAAAAAACGTCATTAGTTTTTTGACATCGTAGCCAAATCCACGGCGACCAAGTTCACCAAAGTAGGAAAAATCTCGTCTAACGGTAGCAGAATCAATACCAATGGCCTCGGCAATTTGTTTTGAGTTGGCTCTTTCAATCTTTTCTGCATGAAATCTTTTAAAGATACGATAATAAAGAGAAAGTCTCTTTGCTGTTGCTTTTGGAATAGCAGACTGTTTTTCTTTCACAAAATCACAACCTTTCTAAATACTATTTTATAGAAAGATTGTGAAAAAATCAACAAAAATAAGAAAAAACTAAGAAAATCTTAGTTTATCTTTGTAAAATCATAGTGATATAGAAAACGATAGAGATTTCCTAGAAGTCCCTGATAGATTTCTTCTCCCTTATAGGTAAGAGAAGTAATGACGGTCGTATCTGGAAGAGTCACACATCCTGAAAGTGACAACATGAGTGCTTCGTAATCTTCGTATTCTAAAATGCGATCGACTTGATAGGTATCCTTATAGGTTAATCGAAACATAGGGACCTTCTATCTTTCGATTTTAGTGAAGACACCACGCTCCACAAGACTGTTCATCAAGAAGTAGAATTTCTCTTGGTGGATATGAGTTTCTTCTGACTTAAAGATATCAACCAAACGTAGACCAAATTTATCAGTGATGTTGATTTTTGCACCAGTTAAGTCTTTGTTGATGATAATCTTAAGTTGGAAACCTTCCCCACTATTTGGAACCTTCTCAAGAAGGCGTGTTAGTTCATAGTTACCAACCTTTGTTTCAAAAAAAGTGTTATCTTTTAGAGTAAACTTTTTGACAGTTGGACTGATTGTGTAATCGTAACGGCAATTTTTGAGACTAATAGTTTTTTCGAATGCCATTGAGTTATCCTCCAATGATTTCTTTTAGAGTTTGTGCGAGGGTGATCATTTCTTGCTCTGTATTTTGAGGTGAAATGCTGACGCGAACGGATTCGTGTAAGCGAGGAGAGTCCTCTCCGTAGAAAGCCTGAAGAACATGACTAACCTGAACGACGCCTGCAGTACAAGCAGAACCAGTTGAAATAGAAATCCCTTCAAGATCCAGACGAAGGAGTAGTAGATCATTTCGTTGACCTGGAAATCCGATATTAAGGACATAAGGTAGCTGGTCTTTTCCTTGATTGAGGTAATAGTCTGTCTCAGCCATTTCCTTTAAGAAGGTGTCTTTTAGTTGTTGAACCTTTTCAAAGTTTTGTGCTTGGTTTTCAAGATCATCCTTTAGAGCTGCTACCATTCCTACAATGGCAGGAAGATTTTCTGTTCCTGCTCTTTTTTTCTGCTCTTGATCACCACCATGAAGGTAGGAATCAAAATCTGTAGATGCAGCATAGAGAAAACCAACTCCTTTTGGACCATAAAATTTGTGTGCAGAAGCGCTGAGAAAATCAATTCCCAATTTTTCGGGAAGAATTTCTAATTTACCAATTGCCTGAACTGCATCGACATGATAGACGGCTGGATGATTTTTTAGAACCTCACCAATTTCAGCAATAGGTAATAGTGTACCAGTTTCATTATTGGCAAACATAGTAGAAACAAGAATGGTATCTTCACGCAGTGCTTTTTTGACTTGGTCTGCAGTGATTTCTTGATTTTCAGGCTGTAAAATAGTCACTTCAAAACCGAAATTTTCAACCAAGTATTTGATGGGTTCTAGAACAGCATGGTGCTCAATCGCAGTAGTGATAATGTGCTTCCCACGATTTTGATGGCGAAGGCAGTAGCCGATGATAGCAGTATTATTGCTTTCAGTACCACCAGTTGTAAAGAATATATGTTGTGGCTTTGTTCCTAGTAAACTAGCTAGTTCTTGACGAGCTTCTCGTAATAGTTTACCTGCTTGGCGCCCATGGCCATGAATACTAGAAGGGTTGCCATAAGTTTCTTGCATGACTTGTGTCATTGCTGAGATAGCTACTGAAGACATCGGAGTCGTTGCAGCATTATCCAAATAAATCAAAAACTCACCTAATTTCTATTTAAATAGTGGACTAACTGGTTTTCTTTCATGAATACGAACCATAGCATCACCAATCAATTCGCTAGCAGTGATGTATTGCACGTTTTTAGGTTTTCTACTTTCTGTCAAAACAGAATCTGTAACCAAGATTTCCTTAATATTTGTTGCATCTAATAACTCTGCAGCACCGTTAACGAACAGGCCATGACTTGAAACCGCATAGATTTCAGTTGCGCCGTCACGTTCTAAGATTTTAGCAGCTTCAGAGAAGGTACGGCCAGTGTTCAGAATGTCATCGATCAAGATTGCCTTTTTACCTTCGACATCTCCGATGATGTAACCTTGGCTGCGTTCAGAATCATCTTGTGCATAATCAATGATGGCAATTGGAGCATCTAGGTATTCTGCAAGACTACGCGCACGTTTTACACCAGAGTTTTTAGGACTGACAACAACCACATCTGAACCAGTCAAACCTTTATCGCAGTAATGTTTTGCAAAAAGTGGAATTGTATAGAGGTTATCTACAGGAATGTCAAAGAATCCTTGAACCTGACCGGCATGGAGGTCAAGAGTCAATACACGACTAACTCCAGCTTTGACCAACATATTTGCAACCAGTTTTGCTGTAAGTGGTTCGCGTGAAGAAGCGATACGGTCTTGGCGAGCGTAGCCGAAGTATGGAAGTACAACGTTAATGGTATTAGCGCTAGCACGAACACAAGCATCAACCATAATCAAAAGTTCCATCAAGTGGTTATTTACTGGATAACTAGTTGATTGGATAATATAAACATCGTATCCACGAACACTTTCCTCAATATTAACCTGGATCTCACCATCTGAAAATTGGCGTGATGATACTTTTCCAAGTGGAACACCTGCAGCATCTGCAATTCTTTGAGCAATTTCCTGGTTGGAAGATAGTGCGAAAAGTTTCATGTTTTTTGTATCTGACATCGATAAACCGTCCTCTTTAAACTAAGTGAATAGCTGTAGTGAAACACTTTTAGTGATAAATGCTCTCTACAACAGATTCCATTATTTTTCATCCCTTTTATTTTATCAAAAAAAGAAGATTATTTCAGTATTTTTTCATATTTTCTATAAAACGAACCAATTTGGAAGGAGCTTTTTTGTAATGGATTTCATTGGCTTGTAAAAATTCTTGGAAATCAAGACTTCCTTGGTTGCCATCTTCCACTTCTAATTCAAGCTCATAGTCAACAATATCAAAGTATTGGCTTTGATCAAGAGCCATGAGTCCGATAGGAGTTTGCTTTTCGTAACGAACTGTAGTTAGGCAACCTAGAACTACCCAGCCACTGGTTGAAAGTCCATGGCTAGTCAATTCGTCAAGAATCATTCCTTGTGGAAGTTTACATTCTTTAAGACAATGGTTTGCTTCCTCAAGGCTGAGATCTTGATTGTACTCCATATTTCCAACTTTTTGTGGGATTTTTATGGTCAATTCAGCGCTATTTTCAAAAGTACGAATGCGCATAGCGATTTTATGTTTACGAAGGTAAAAATCGGGCGTGTCTAGGTAGTAATTTTTTTGTGTAATAGGTTTGACTCCTGAAAAGTGCTCCTGCAATCTTTGATATTCGTCCTTGTTTAGAAGTGTTTTCATTTCAATTTCTAAATGTTTCATTTTTTTTACTTTTTCCTTATCTTTGAAAGCGATTGTATGGTATAATAAGCATTGTATTTATTGTATAAGATTTTTCCTAGAAAATCAAAAACTAGATAAATCGAAGTGTATAGAGAATTGGATGAAAAAGATATATGATTACAGAATGGGAAGAATTTTTAGATCCTTACATTCAGGCTGTCGGAGAGCTGAAGATAAAACTCCGAGGTATTCGAAAACAATACCGCAAACAAAATAAACATTCTCCAATTGAGTTTGTAACTGGTCGAGTCAAACCAATCGAAAGTATAAAAGAAAAAATGGCTCGTCGAGGGATTGGGTATGATACGCTTGAACAGGACTTGCAAGATATTGCAGGTTTACGCGTCATGGTTCAATTTGTAGATGACGTGAGCGAGGTTGTTGCCATCCTTCGTAAGAGGCAAGACATGAGAGTGGTACAAGAACGCGACTACATTACTCATCGAAAGGCTTCAGGCTATCGTTCTTACCATTTGATTATTGAGTATACAGTGGACACGATCAAGGGGGCAAGAACGATTCTGGTGGAGATTCAGATTCGTACCTTGGCTATGAATTTCTGGGCTACCATCGAGCATTCTCTCAATTATAAATATCAAGGGGATTTTCCAGAAGAAATTAAGAAACGCTTGGAAATCACAGCAAGGATATCCCACCAATTGGATGAAGAAATGAGTAAAATTCGTGATGATATCCAGGAAGCACAGGCACTCTTTGATCCATTGCATAGAAAGTTAAATGACGGGGTAGGTAATAGTGACGATACCGATGAAGAATACAGGTAAACGAATTGATCTAATCGCTAATCGCAAACCTCAAAGTCAAAGAGTCTTATATGAATTAAGAGATCGACTTAAAAAGAATAACTTTATATTAAATGATAAACATCCCGATATCGTGATTTCCATAGGTGGGGATGGGATGCTTTTGTCTGCTTTTCACAAGTATGAAGACCAGCTGGATAAGGTTCGCTTCGTTGGTGTTCACACAGGTCATTTAGGCTTCTATACGGATTACCGTGATTTTGAACTAGATCAACTGCTTACTAATCTACAGTTGGATACTGGGGCTCGTGTGTCTTACCCGCTGTTAAATGTAAAGATATTTTTGGAAAATGGAGAAGTGAAAATTTTCCGAGCTTTGAATGAGGCTAGCATTCGGAGAGCTGATAGGACTATGGTTGCCGATATTATCATTAACCAAGTGCCATTTGAACGTTTTAGAGGAGATGGCCTGACGGTATCGACGCCAACTGGCAGTACAGCCTATAATAAATCTCTTGGTGGAGCTGTTTTACATCCTACCATTGAAGCACTTCAATTGACAGAAATTGCGAGTCTTAACAATCGTGTCTACAGAACCTTAGGTTCTTCTATTATTGTGCCTAAGAAGGATAAGATAGAATTGATACCAACTCGTAATGACTATCATACGATTTCTGTTGACAATAGCATTTATTCTTACCGTAATATTGAAAGAATAGAATACCAGATAGACCATCATAAGATTCATTTTGTAGCAACACCAAGCCATACTAGTTTTTGGAATCGTGTCAAAGATGCCTTTATTGGTGAGGTGGATGAATGAGGTTTGAATTTATTGCTGACGAACACGTCAAGGTAAAGACATTTTTGAAAAAGCATGAAGTCTCTAAAGGTTTACTGGCCAAAATCAAGTTTCGAGGTGGAGATATTCGCGTAAACGGTCATCCACAAAATGCAACCTATCTCTTAGATATTGGGGATGTGGTTGTCATCGACATTCCTCCTGAGGAAGGTTTCGAGACACTGGAAGCAATTAATTATCCACTGGATATTCTGTTTGAGGATGATCATTTCTTAATTCTAAACAAACCCTTTGGTGTGGCATCAATTCCGAGCGTCAATCATTCCAATACCATCGCTAACTTTATCAAGGGCTATTATGTGAAACAGAACTATGAAAATCAGCAGGTTCACATTGTAACCAGACTAGATCGCGATACTTCGGGTCTCATGCTTTTTGCTAAACATGGTTATGCTCATGCTAGACTAGACAAGCAGTTGCAAAAGAAAGCCATTGAAAAGCGCTATTTTGCTCTGGTTAAAGGAGATGGGTTTCTGGAACCTCAAGGTGAAATTATTGCCCCGATTGCCCGTGACGAAGATTCCATTATCACTAGACGAGTGGCAAAAGGTGGTAAATATGCCCATACTTCCTATCGAATAGTGCAGTCTTATGGCGATATTCATCTGGTTGATATTCGACTACATACGGGAAGGACACACCAGATTCGTGTTCATTTCTCTCATATCGGTTTCCCTTTGCTTGGCGATGACCTCTATGGTGGTAGTCTTGAATATGGCATAGAGCGTCAAGCTCTGCATTGCCATTACTTATCGTTTTATCATCCTTTTCTTGAAGAGCAGTTGGAGATGGAAAGTCCACTGCCGGATGATTTCAACACTCTTATAACTCAGTTATCAAATAATAATTTATCTTAAAAGGAGTCAAAACTCATGGAAGTTTTTGAAAGTTTAAAAGCCAACCTAGTTGGCAAAAATGTACGTATTGTCTTGCCTGAAGGTGAAGAACCACGTATTCTTCAAGCGACCAAACGTATCGTAAAAGAAACAGAAGTTATCCCGGTCCTACTTGGAAATCCTGATAAAATTAAAATCTATCTTGAAATCGAAGGAATCATGGATGGTTATGAAGTCATCGACCCAGCCCACTATCCTCAATTCGAAGACATGGTAGCATCACTTGTAGAACGTCGAAAAGGAAAAATGACTGAAGATGAAGCTCGCGATATCTTGATTAAAGACGTGAACTATTTTGGTGTTATGTTGGTTTATATGTCCTTGGTAGATGGTATGGTATCAGGAGCAAATCACTCTACTGCGGCAACTGTTCGCCCAGCCCTTCAAATCATTAAAACTCGTCCGAATGTTAGCCGTACTTCTGGTGCCTTCATTATGGTTCGTGGTACTGAACGTTACCTCTTTGGTGACTGTGCCATCAACATCAATCCTGATGCTGAAGCTTTGGCAGAGATTGCGATTAACTCTGCAATTACAGCTAAGATGTTCGGTATCGAACCAAAAATCGCTATGCTAAGCTATTCAACTAAAGGTTCTGGTTTTGGTGAAAGCGTTGATAAAGTTGTTGAAGCGACTAAGATTGCTCATGATCTTCGTCCTGACCTTGAAATTGATGGTGAATTGCAATTTGATGCTGCCTTCGTTCCAGAAACAGCTGCTCTCAAGGCGCCAGGAAGCAAGGTTGCTGGACAAGCAAACGTCTTTATCTTCCCAGGTATCGAAGCAGGAAATATTGGCTACAAGATGGCAGAACGTCTCGGTGGCTTTGCAGCAGTTGGTCCAGTATTGCAAGGTTTGAACAAACCAGTTAATGACCTTTCTCGTGGATGTAACTCAGATGACGTCTTCAAACTTACACTAATCACAGCAGCACAAGCTGTACACCAATAAAATACAAGATAGCTCCTTTTCTGTTAAAGGAGCTTTTCGTTGAATTTCAAATCTAAAGATGATAAAATGTATTTACAAATCATCTTTACAAAGAGGTATTAATCATGGCAAGTACTCAACCTGTTAATTTTAGAGCAGATTCGACTTTTTACCAACAAACGAAAGAAATCTTAGCTGATGAAAAGTTAACCCTATCAGATATTTTTAATGCTGCACTTCGTAAAATTGCGACAGGTGCAGTTGATCCTAAAGAGTTCGTATTTAGTGATTTACAAGAGACTCAATATCAGGTTGCTTTTGAAGACTTGAAAAAGGAAATCTTGATGGGACATCAAGAAATTGAGCAAGGTAAACTAACGTCTTTGGCAGATGTAAGAAAGGAATTTGGACTTGACTAATCATAAGCGTTACCATGTTTCTCTTACGGATCAAGCTAAGAAAGACTTGAGAGAAATACATGATTATATTGTACTGAATTTTTACAGCCAGCAATCTGCCGATAGTAAACTAGACCTTATTCTAACGGCACTAGAAACTTTAGAAACCTTTCCAGAAGCATGTCCTTTGGTTTCAAGTCGAGGTTATGGTGAATTAACAGATGACGGAAAACGTTATCGATATATGCCAATTGAAAATTACTTAGCTTTTTATTATATCGACAAATATGAGGTTTATGTCTCCAGAATTTTAAATTCCAAGCAGAATTGGGCTAAGCTATTCAATAAGTAAAGATAAAATTTTTTTGAATCGTTTAGTCCCACTCTTTGTCCCCCCAAGAAAGGAAGTTTTTAAAATTGAAATACAAATTTCTATTATTCGACCTCGACCACACACTACTCGATTTTGATGCTGCCGAGGATGTTGCCTTAGACTTTCTACTCGCTGAGGAAGGAGTAGAGGATATCCAAACTTACAAAGATTATTATGTGCCCATGAACAAAGCCCTTTGGAAGGATTTGGAACAGAAAAAAATTACAAAGGCTGAGTTAATTAACACTCGTTTTGAAAAATTGTTTGCTCATTTTGGTATTGAAAAAGATGGGTCCTACTTAGCAGAGCGCTACCAGTTTTTCCTTTCAAAACAGGGGCAGACTTACCTAGGTGTGGAAGATTTATTAAAAAATTTGATAAAACAAGGCTATGAGCTCTATGCTGCGACAAATGGAATTACCCTTATTCAAACAGGACGTTTAGAGCAATCTGGTATCGCACCATTTTTCAAGGAGATTTTCATTTCAGAACAGCTTCATACTCAAAAACCAGACGCTGAATTTTATGAGAAAATTGGAGCTCGCATCCCTAACTTTGATAAAAATCATGCCCTTATGATTGGTGATTCCTTATCAGCTGATATTCAGGGTGGAAATAATGCTGGCATCGATACCATCTGGTACAATCCTCATCATCTGGAAAATAAAACCCAAGCCCAGCCAACTTATGAAGTTCATTCTTACAAAGATTTGCTGAATTGTTTGGGGGAACTTTAAAAATTACAAAATATAAAAGGTTCTGGAAAACATGGTGCATGGAGTTCAAGAAATTTTGGTAATGTTTTGAAAACGTTTTATTTTTTGATATAATAAATCATACAAGGATATAATGACAAGAATATTGTGATTGTTATGTATCGTTAAGTTCTCAATGGTCATTGAAGTGATAGTGCTGTTTATCAAATAGGTGTTAAAAAAGGGCATCAAAGCTAGTCAATCATTTGCCTATTAACCTGCTAGACAAATTGAAAAGCCTTATAACCAAGAATTTTCAATAGTGATACTAGTAACAAATTTTACTCTTCTCAGTTAGTTTCACCAGGGATTAGTGTGTGACTGGAGTAGATGTAGGTACCTGAGATTAGGTTTATGCTATTCATTTGTTTGAACGTCTTAATTGGTAGAAACAAACGATATAGGAGCAAATCAGTATGATATTGAAAAGAAATAAAAGAGCCATGAACTTCATGTTGATGATTATAAGTGCTTGTTGCTGCCTTATTTCTCTAAGTGCCTGTCAGTCAAATAAGGTAAATTCGGTAGATGATTATAAAATGGCTATCTGGGATAGCGATAAAATAGCTGTATTTGATGATTATGATTTAAATGAGTTCAAGGGTAATATAGCCAGAAAAGAAAAATATATCTATTGGGCAGAAAGTTTTTCGGAAGCAGGATCCTATTCAACTGCAAAAACAAAAGATACCTCAGGTCTAAAAAGATATGTATCTAGAATTAATAAGGAAAATTTAAGTGAAACATTTAAATTAGCAGAAGGAAATGATGCTTACGCATCCATAACAGATGGGGATTATTTATATGCAACTGCTGTCTTTACAGATAGAATTGAATTTTATAAATATGATAACAATTTAGAGGTTGTCACTAATGTTACCATGAAAAATGATGGTCAACTAAATGCCAGTCAACAGTTTGTTATTATAGATAATTATTTATACTTACTTGTAAGCACATTGGATTTATCTACTCAAGTTCCTAATGTCGAAATTTGGAAAATGGATAAAGAGTTCAACATCGTGGAAAAATATAATCTAAACGAAACATCAGCATATATGAGAATGGTTAATGTAGGTGATGTCTTGTATATTGTGGAATCACTTGATGGACGTAATTCTAATGGGGAATATAAGTCAGGAAATAAATTATTGGTTTTTGATTTAAAGAGTCAAAACAAGAATTATATCGATATTCCTGATAAGTATCCAACAAATATTCACTATGATGCTAAAAATAACCAATTGATTATAGAGAATGAGGGAATGTATAATGGTGAATTTTCCTTTACTACAGTCAATCTAGACAATTTAGAAAAAGATATTATTCATCTGGACGGCTTTAGTACAGAGCAATATATTGCACCTTATTTTACATTTAAAAACAACATCTATTATTTTTTATTTAATGATTCTCTGGTTAAATATGATATTGTTGATAAGAAACAAACCATTATCAATCTAGAAAAATATAAGATAAAAGACGCACATTATTTGATTGTTAAATAGTTTATTTAGAAAGTTTTAGAAATAAAAGTTTAATCTAAAGGATCTAATAAAGTATAATTCTAGTAATCTAGTTTATTACAGATGATATAGAAAATTCTGAAAGGAAAAGATTTGAAATATTTTATGATTGTTTTTGAAATGCTTAGCTATCTTTCTGATTGGGGGAGTTGCTGTAGTGCGGCTTCTGGAGGATTTGATTACTATAAACAAAAATCAAGTGATGAGTTTAAGATAAGCGTTGTAAAGGAATTGAATAAAAGATTTGATGAAAAACTTAATACTCGAACAGAATTGATTATTGATGAAATAGACAAAGAATTTATCCTTTCTAATATAAGAAATGGAGTTGAATAAAGGGG
>NZ_KQ970818.1:680349-688041 GCF_001579645.1 Streptococcus infantis | reverse complement strand
CAAAGAGCCAATAAAGGCTCTTTAGAATAAATTCTTTCTAAAACTTCTCAAATCTCAATAGATACTTTTAAAAGTGGTTTAGATAGCCACTTTTTGCTATAATAGAGGCAGTATTAAGGAAGGAGTAGTTAACGATGTCAAGGCCAGAACTTTCTCTTTATGAACCGTTGTATTCACTAAAGGAAGTTGATCAAAATATCTGGATAGTAGATGGTGATTTGATTCAAATGGACGTGAAGATCTTCAAACTTCCTTTTCAGACACGTATGACGGTGGTTAAGTTAAATGATGGCAAACTTTGGATTCACTCTCCGATTGCGCCAAATGAGGGACTGTTTACTGAACTGGACGCTTTGGGCAAAGTCGCTTACCTGATTTCACCAAATAAGATTCACTATGCCTATATTTCAGATTGGAGAAAAAGATATCCTCATGCGCAAGCATGGTCTAGTCCAGGAGTTGAAGAGAGAGCGAAAAGTCAGAATGTCAAGGTAGAATTTGATGCTCCTTTAACAGATATGGCTCCTGACCTATGGTCTGATGAGATTGAACAGCTTATTTTTAAGGGAAGTTCTGTCATCGAAGAGGTCGTGTTTTTTCATAAATCAACTAAAACACTTATTGTAACAGACCTTATAGAGAATTTTGAACCAGAAAAAATAGCTAGTCCAATCCGCAGAAAATTCTATCGTTTAGCTCGTGTAACAGCCCCTGATGGTCAAACTCCTATCGATTATCGGATGACTTTTTTAGGAAGACAAAGGGAAGCAAAGGTTTCCTTTTCCCGTATGTTAAACTGGAAACCGGATAAAATCATACTTGCACATGGTTTATGCTTTTTTAAAAATGGTACGGATGAATTAAAACGTGCTTTTAGATGGATACTATAAAGGAGATTAAGATGCAACACTCATCCTGGCATGCTTTGATTAAAGAGCAATTACCTGAGGGTTATTTTGGGAAAATCAATCACTTTATGGAGCAGGTTTATGCTCAAGGAACTGTATATCCTCCTAAAGAAAAGGTTTTTCAGGCTCTTATAACAACTCCTCTGGAAGAGGTTAAGGTGGTTATCCTTGGTCAAGATCCTTATCATGGACCAGGTCAGGCGCAGGGCTTAAGTTTTTCGGTTCCAGATGCTATTCCAGCTCCGCCATCCTTGCAAAATATTTTAAAAGAACTTGCGGATGATATTGGGGTAAAACCGTCACATGACTTGACCTCTTGGGCAGAGCAGGGAGTCATGCTTCTCAATGCTTGCTTGACTGTCCCTGCTGGGCAGGCTAATGGTCATGCTGGTCAGATATGGGAACCCTTTACAGATGCTGTTATTAAGGTCGTCAATAACATAGATAGACCCGTAGTTTTTGTACTTTGGGGAGCATACGCCCGTAAGAAGAAGTCCTTGGTTACCAATCCTCTGCATTTGATCATTGAGTCAGCCCATCCAAGTCCTCTTTCTGTTTACAGAGGATTTTGGGGTTCCAAGCCTTTTTCTAAGGCCAATGCATTCTTAAAAGAAACAGGACAAGAGCCAATCGATTGGCTTAGATAAGGAGAGAATATGCCTCAGTTAGCGACAATTTGCTACATTGATAATGGAAAAGAATTGCTCATGCTTCTTCGCAATAAAAAGCCTAATGATGTTCATGAAGGAAAATGGATCGGTGTAGGTGGAAAGTTAGAGCGTGGAGAAACTCCACAAGAATGTGCTGCTCGTGAGATTTTAGAAGAAACTGGTCTAAAAGCAAAACCAGTATTAAAAGGAGTGATCACCTTTCCAGAGTTCACACCGGACTTGGACTGGTACACCTACGTCTTTAAGGTGACAGAGTTTGAGGGTGAATTGATTGACTGTAACGAAGGGACCTTAGAATGGGTTCCTTACGATGAAGTTTTAAGCAAACCGACCTGGGAAGGGGACCACACCTTTGTTGAGTGGCTCTTAAAGGATAAACCCTTCTTTTCAGCCAAGTTTGTTTATGATGGTGATAAGTTATTGGATACCCAAGTGGATTTCTACGAATAAAGGAGAAAGCAGATGCTAGTAATCAAAAATGGTCGTGTGATGGATCCCAAGTCTGGTTTGGATCAGGTTTGTGATGTCTTGGTTGAAGACGGAAAAATTGTCAAAATTGCTCCTCAAATTGATAAGGATGAAGCTCAAGTCATTGATGCTACTGGTCTTGTAGTTGGGCCTGGTTTGGTGGATATCCATGTCCATTTCCGTGAACCTGGTCAGACTCATAAAGAAGACATTCATACAGGAGCACTAGCAGCAGCTGCAGGTGGATTTACAACTGTCGTTATGATGGCTAATACCAATCCAACTATCTCAGATGTTGAGACTTTGCAGGAAGTTCTTCAATCTGCAGCAAAGGAAAAGATCAACGTTAAATCTGTCGCAACGATTACCAAAAACTTTAATGGGCAAGACTTAACTGATTTTAAAGCTCTTTTAGATGCTGGCGCAGTTGGATTTTCTGATGATGGGATTCCACTTGAAAGCAGTAAAGTTGTCAAGGAAGCCATGGAAAAGGCAAAAAAACTCAACACCTTTATCAGCTTGCACGAAGAAGATCCTGGTTTAAATGGTACGCTTGGTTTTAATGAAAATATCGCTAAAGAACATTTCCATATCTGCGGTGCTACTGGGGTTGCAGAGTACGCTATGATTGCTCGTGATGTCATGATTGCCTATGCAACCAAGGCTCACGTCCATATCCAGCATTTGTCTAAGAAAGAAAGTGTTAAAGTTGTAGAGTTTGCTCAAAATTTGGGAGCTAACGTAACTGCAGAAGTAGCTCCACAGCATTTTTCTAAGACTGAAGCTCTGCTTTTGACTAAAGGAAGTAACGCTAAGATGAATCCACCTCTTCGTTTGGAATCAGACCGTCGCGCCGTCATTGAAGGTTTAAAATCTGGAGTCATTTCTGTCATTGCTACTGACCACGCGCCTCACCATGCAGACGAAAAGAATGTTGAGGATATTACCAAAGCTCCATCAGGTATGACAGGTTTGGAAACTTCCTTGTCACTTGGTTTGACCTATCTGGTGGAAGCTGGCGAGTTGAGTTTAATGCAATTGCTAGAAAAAATGACCTACAATCCAGCCAAACTTTATAATTTTGAAGCAGGTTATCTAACTGAAAATGGTCCAGCTGATATTACGATTTTTGATGATAAAGCTGACCGAATCGTTGGCACACATTTTGCTTCTAAAGCAGCTAATTCACCATTCATTGGTGAACAATTAAAAGGGCAGGTTAAATACACTATCTGTAAGGGACAAATCGTTTATCAAGCAGATTAGGAGCTTGAGGATGAATTATTTTCGTAAACTTAGAAATCGTAAACGAAATGCTTGTCATGGAGTATATTGTCCAGCCGCTAACCGTGCTAAAATTCAGTATGAAACCAAGGAAAAAGCTGACCATGCTGTAGAGTATGATAATGGTGGTTTGGTTAGAAGCTATTATTGCGCCTCATGTAATTGTTGGCACACGACATCAAAAGTTAGTAATCCACCCTTGAGCTTGAGAAAATACGGCTTAAAGCTTTTTGGCTTGGATGAAAAGGAGTAGAAAGAGTAGGTATGCATACAACAGAAACAATTAAAGACAAAATCATCTTATTTTTAAAAATTTTCTTTCCTATTTTAATTTATCAATTCGCTAATTTTTCCGCATCTTTTGTCGATACCACGATGACGGGCCAATATAATACTCTCAATCTAGCGGGTGTTTCAATTGCAACTAGTTTATGGAATCCTTTCTTTACCTTTTTGACTGGAATCGTCTCAGCCTTGGTCCCTATTATTGGTCACCATTTGGGACAAGGGAAAAAGAAAGAAGTTTCTTCGGATTTTTATCAATTTCTTTATTTGGCTTTAGCTTTATCTATCGTGCTTTTTGGCTTGGTTTTCTTCTTAGCACCAATTGTCTTACAATTCATGGGGCTGGAAGTGGCTGTATCCAGTGTTGCCATACGTTATCTGTGGCTCCTAGCCATCGGTATTATTCCACTTTTGCTTTTTAGTGTTATTCGATCGTTACTTGATACGCTAGGACTGACAAAGTTATCTATGTATCTTATGATTCTTTTACTTCCTTTAAATAGTGGATTTAACTATTTACTAATATATGGAGCTTTTGGTTTTCCTGAGTTAGGAGGTGCAGGAGCAGGTCTGGGGACTTCCCTTGCGTACTGGGCTTTGTTACTGATTTCAGTTTTGGTTTTGTTAAAGCATAAAAAGCTTAAGGAATATCAACTCCTAAAACCTATGCCCCTACAAATCAAAAAAATCAAGGAAGCTATTTATCTTGGTCTACCAATTGGGGGGACGGTATTTGCTGAGGTTGCCATTTTTTCAGTTGTTGGTTTGATTATGGCGAAGTTCTCATCACTAATTATTGCCAGTCATCAGTCAGCTATGAATTTTTCAAATCTGATGTATGCTTTTCCTATGAGTATTTCAACTGCCATGGCCATTGTGATTTCTTATGAGGTTGGAGCTAAACGGTTAGACGATGCTAAACAGTATATTCATATTGGTCGTTTAACAGCTTTGGTGTTTGCAGTTTTAACACTTAGTTTTCTCTACATCTATCGTGAAAATGTAGCCAGACTATATGGTCAAGATTCAGAATTTATCCAACTGACAGCATCTTTTATGACCTATAGCTTGTTCTTCCAGTTAGCTGATACATTTGCGGCGCCTTTACAAGGTATTTTAAGAGGTTACAAGGATACGATTGTTCCTTTTTGTCTTGGTCTTCTCGGATACTGGGGTGTTGGGATTCCACTTGGGTTATATCTTGATTATTCGACTAGTTTAGGTGCGTACTCCTATTGGATTGCTCTTATCATTAGTTTAATGGTAAGTGGAATTCTTTATCAGTGGCGTTTACAAGTTATTATGAAAAGATTCAAATAATTTGTTGAAAAATGATGAAAAAACAATTTGTGAAATTTGTATTTTATATAAAGAAAAGTCTTGATTTTACTGACTTTTCTTTTTTTATATTGTGAAAAATTGCAAGCATATTTTTTGACACTAATTAACCTATAAAGTAAAATAGAACTATAAGAATTTAAACTTAGAAAGGCAAGATTATGTCAACTTTAGATAAAAATCTTTTGCTTGAGATGTTCCGTAAGATGGAAGAAATTCGTCGTATGGATTTAAAAATTGCTCAATTAGTAAAAAAAGGTAAAGTGCCAGGTATGACGCACTTTTCTGTTGGTGAGGAAGCTGCCAACGTTGGGGCTATGTTAGCTCTAAACGAAGACGACCTCATAACATCGAACCACCGTGGTCACGGACAAGCCATTGCTAAGGGAATCGACCTTAATGGTATGATGGCTGAAATCCTTGGTAAGTATACTGGAACTTGTAAAGGTAAAGGTGGATCAATGCACATCGCCGACCTTGATGCAGGTAACCTTGGTGCCAACGGTATTGTTGGTGGTGGTATGGGTATTGCAGTAGGTGCAGCCCTTACTCAACAAATGAAAAACACTGGTAAAATCGTTGTCTGCTTCTTTGGTGACGGAGCGACAAACGAAGGTGTCTTCCACGAAGCGGTGAATATGGCTTCGATCTGGAATCTCCCAGTTATTTTCTACTGTATCAATAATGGTTACGGAATTTCAGCAGATATTAAGAAAATGACCAATGTTCAACATATCCATGAACGTAGCGCAGCTTACGGTATTCCTGGAATGTTTATCGAAGATGGTAACAATGTAATCGATGTCTATGAAGGATTTAAAAAGGCAGTGGACCATGTTCGCTCTGGTAAAGGTCCTGTCTTGATTGAGAGTGTAACCTACCGTTGGCTTGGTCACTCATCTTCAGACCCAGGTAAGTATCGTACACGTGAAGAAGTAGAAGAGTGGAAACAAAAAGACCCAATCGAAAATCTTCGCAAGTACCTTGTTGAAAATAAGATTGCTAGTGCAGAAGAACTTGAAGAAATTCAAGCACAAGTTAAGGAAGCAGTGGAGGCATCTGTTAAATTTGCTGAAGAGAGTCCATTCCCTCCGCTTGAATCAGCATTTGAAGATATTTACGCAGACTAAGGAGAAGTAGAGAAAATATGGAAACTAAATTAATGTCTTTCCGCGATACCATTATCCTTGCAATGTCTGAGGAAATGCGTCGTGATGAAAATGTGCTTTTGATGGGTGAAGATGTCGGAGTTTTCGGTGGAGACTTCGGTACTTCAGTAGGTATGCTTGAAGAATTTGGTCCAGAACGTGTTCGTGACTGTCCAATCTCTGAAGCTGCAATTTCTGGTGCAGCAGCAGGTGCTGCTATGACAGGACTTCGTCCAATCGTTGATATGACTTTCATGGACTTTTCTGTAATTGCCATGGATGCTATCGTTAACCAAGCCGCTAAAACTCGTTATATGTTTGGTGGTAAAGGTCAAGTCCCAATGACAATCCGCTGTGCGGCCGGTAATGGAGTTGGTTCTGCAGCTCAACACTCACAATCCTTGGAATCTTGGTTTACGCATATCCCAGGATTGAAAGTTGTAGCGCCAGGTACACCAGCGGATATGAAAGGGCTTCTCAAGTCATCTATCCGAGACAACAACCCAGTTATCATTCTGGAATACAAATCAGAATTCAACCAAAAAGGTGAGGTTCCTGTTGATCCAGACTATACTATCCCACTTGGTGTCGGAGAAATCAAACGCGAAGGTACTGATGTAACAGTAGTAACCTACGGTAAAATGCTTCGTCGTGTCATGCAAGCAGCTGAAGAATTGGCTGAAGAAGGCATCTCAGTAGAAGTAGTAGACCCACGTACTTTGGTTCCACTTGATAAAGAAATCATCATTAACTCAGTTAAGAAAACAGGAAAAGTAGTTCTTGTCAATGATGCCCACAAAACAAGCGGCTATATTGGTGAAATCTCAGCTATCATTTCTGAATCAGAAGCATTTGATTATTTAGATGCACCTATTCGCCGTTGTGCAGGTGAGGATGTACCGATGCCTTACGCACAAAATCTTGAAAATGCAATGATTTCAACAGTTGAAAGCATCAAAGCTGCAATCCGTAAAACTTACAATAAACAATAATACATAAAATAAATTATGTAAAAAAATCAATCAGACGAGAAGCTTTGTATCTATAGATGCAAAGTTCTCTACGTCCTTGATATCTTAGATTAGAGCACGGGCTAAAAGCTCGGAAAAAAGATAAATCTCCTTGACTTCATCGAAGTCTGCGTAGATTTCCTATTTTTCAGTCGCTTTTAAACGCCCTTTGCATCATAAAATTGAACTCGGGCTAAAGTCTGTGTGAAAAAGATAAACTTTCCTAGAAACTAAAGTTTCTTCGTCAAGTTTCCTATTTTCACTGTGACTTTTGACGCCCTTAGTATCTTGTAATAGAATAGGAGAGGTCATGGCTGATGATAAGCTAAGAGCGACTCCTGCGGCTAGAAAATTAGCAGATGATTTAGGGATAAATCTCTACGATATTTCTGGCTCAGGCGCAAACGGTCGTGTCCACAAAGAAGACGTGGAAACATATAAAGACACTAACGTGGTTCGCATTTCACCACTCGCAAAACGAATTGCACTAGAGCATAATATTGCTTGGCAAGAAATCCAAGGAACTGGTCATCGTGGTAAAATCATGAAGAAGGATGTTTTAGCCCTTCTTCCTGAAAAT
>NZ_KQ970818.1:674710-680329 GCF_001579645.1 Streptococcus infantis | reverse complement strand
CTTTCTTCCTGAAAATATCGAAAACGATACGATTAAATCACCTGCTCAAATTGAGAAAGTGGAAGAAGTTCCAGATAACGTAACACCTTATGGAGAAATCGAGCGTATTCCGATGACTCCTATGCGTAAAGTTATTGCTCAACGTATGGTTGAGTCTTACTTGACTGCTCCAACATTTACGCTTAACTACGATGTCGATATGTCTGAAATGCTTGCCCTTCGTAAGAAAGTCCTTGATCCAATCATGGAAGCAACTGGTAAGAAAATTACCGTTACAGACTTGCTTTCACTTGCGGTTGTTAAGACTCTTATGAAACACCCGTACATCAATGCGTCATTAACTGAAGATGGTAAGACAATTATCACTCACAACTATGTCAACCTTGCGATGGCTGTTGGAATGGATAATGGTTTGATGACGCCAGTTGTTTATAATGCTGAAAAAATGAGTTTGTCTGAGTTGGTAGTTGCCTTCAAAGATGTTATCGGACGTACTTTGGATGGTAAACTAGCTCCTAGCGAATTGCAAAATTCAACCTTCACCATCAGTAACTTGGGAATGTTTGGTGTTCAATCATTCGGTCCAATCATTAACCAACCGAACTCAGCAATCCTTGGGGTTAGCTCGACAATTGAGAAACCAGTTGTTGTTAATGGTGAAATCGTGATTCGTCCAATTATGAGTCTTGGTTTAACAATTGACCACCGTGTCGTAGATGGTATGGCTGGTGCTAAGTTTATGAAAGACTTGAAAGCTTTAATTGAAAACCCAATCTCAATGTTGGTTTAGAGAATTTATTTTTAGAAATATAGATAAAGGAAGTAAGATATGGCCTTAGAAGTAATTATGCCAAAAGCCGGCGTGGATATGACAGAAGGACAAATCGTCCAATGGAATAAAAAAGTCGGAGAATTTGTAAAAGAAGGAGAAATCCTTTTGGAAATCATGACTGACAAAGTCAGCATGGAATTGGAAGCAGAAGAAGACGGTTACTTGATCGCTATCCTGAAAGGGGACGGCGAGACTGTTCCTGTTACTGAAGTTATCGGTTATCTTGGTGAAGAAGGGGAAAATATCCCAACAGCTGGAGCAGCAGCACCAGAAGCTAGCCCAGCACCTGCAGCAAGTGCTTCAAACGATGATGGTAAGAGCGATGATGCTTATGATATCGTTGTTATTGGTGGTGGACCTGCTGGTTATGTTTCTGCCATTAAAGCAGCTCAATTAGGTGGTAAGGTTGCTCTTGTTGAGAAATCTGAACTTGGTGGAACTTGTTTGAACCGTGGATGTATCCCAACTAAGACTTACCTTCACAACGCTGAAATCATTGAAAATATCGGTCATGCAGCAAATCGTGGTATCGTGATTGAAAATCCTAACTTCACTGTTGATATGGAAAAACTTTTAGAAACTAAATCTAAAGTTGTTAATACTCTTGTTGGTGGTGTTGCAGGACTCCTTCGTAGTTATGGAGTTGATGTTCATAAGGGTATCGGTACTATTACTAAAGATAAGAATGTCTTGGTAAATGGTTCTGAATTGCTTGAAACTAAGAAAATCATCCTTGCTGGTGGTTCAAAAGTAAGCAAGATTAACGTTCCTGGCATGGAATCATCACTTGTGATGACTAGTGATGACATCCTTGAAATGAATGAAGTACCAGAAAGCCTTGTGATTATTGGTGGTGGAGTTGTCGGTATCGAGCTTGGGCAAGCCTTCATGACATTTGGTTCAAAAGTTACTGTTATCGAAATGATGGATCGCATTGTCCCAGCAATGGATGCTGAAGTATCTAAAAACCTTCGCTTGATTCTTGAGCGTAAAGGTATGACTATCTTGACTGGTACTAAGCTTCAAGAAATTATTGAAGAAGATGGCAAACTTCGTATCAAGGTTGAAGGAAAAGATGATGTCATCGCAAACAAAGCTCTTCTTTCAATCGGTCGTGTTCCAGATCTTGAAGGAATCGGAGAAGTTGAGTTTGAGTTAGACCGTGGTCGTATCAAGGTTAACGAGTACATGGAAACTTCTGTTCCTGGTATTTATGCACCAGGTGATATCAATGGTACTAAGATGTTGGCCCACGCTGCCTTCCGTATGGGTGAAGTAGCGGCTGAAAATGCCCTTAAAGGAAATCACCATGTTGCTAAATTGAACTTGACTCCTGCAGCTATTTACACACTTCCAGAAGTAGCAGCAGTTGGTTTGACTGAAGAACAAGCTCGTGAGAAATATGATGTCCAAATCGGTAAATTCAACTTTGCCGCAAACGGACGTGCAATCGCATCAGATGCTGCTCAAGGATTTGTTAAAGTCATTGCAGACAAGAAATATGGTGAAATCCTTGGTGTTCATATCATTGGTCCTGCTGCTGCAGAGTTGATCAATGAAGCGTCAAGTATCATCGAAATGGAAATCACTGTTGAAGAAATGCTGAAGACAATCCACGGACACCCAACTTACTCTGAAGTAATGTACGAAGCATTTGCGGATGTTCTTGGAATGGCTATCCATTCACCTAAGAAAAAATAAAGATAGATAGATTGGACTGGAATTTTTTTCCAGTCTCTATCATATTAGAAGGTATCTTATGAAATATATTATCAATCATTCAAACGACACTGCCTTTAATATTGCTTTAGAGGAATATGCTTTTAAACACCTTTTGGACGAGGATCAAATTTTCCTGCTTTGGATTAACAAACCATCTATCATTGTAGGTCGTCACCAAAATACGATCGAAGAAATTAACCGAGACTACGTTCGTGAACACGGAATTGAAGTAGTACGTCGTATCAGTGGTGGTGGGGCTGTTTACCATGATTTGAATAACCTTAACTATACAATCATTTCTAAAGAAGATGAAAATAAGGCATTTGACTTCAAGAGCTTCTCTACTCCAGTTATCAATACTCTAGCTGAACTTGGTGTTAAAGCTGAATTTACAGGCCGTAACGACTTGGAAATCGACGGTAAGAAATTTTGTGGAAATGCACAAGCCTATATCAATGGCCGTATCATGCACCATGGTTGCTTGCTCTTTGACGTTGATTTGTCAGTCCTTGCTAATGCCCTCAAAGTATCTAAGGACAAATTTGAGTCTAAAGGTGTTAAATCAGTTCGCGCACGTGTAACCAATATCGTAGATGAATTGCCAGAAAAAATCACCGTAGAAGAATTCCGTGACCTACTTTTGGAATACATGAAAAAAGAATACCCTGAAATGACAGAGTATGTCTTCTCAGATGAGGAATTAGCTGAAATCAATCGTATTAAAGATACTAAGTTTGGAACTTGGGACTGGAACTATGGTAAATCACCTGAATACAATGTCCGTCGTGGAACTAAATTCCCTAGCGGTAAGGTTGAAATCTTTGCTAATGTTATCGAATCAAAAATTCAAGACATCAAGATTTACGGTGACTTCTTTGGTATCGAAGACGTAGCAGCTGTAGAAGATGTCCTTCGTGGTGTTAAATACGAACGCGAAGATGTACTTAAAGCTCTTCAAACCATTAACCTAGGTCGTTACTTCGCAGGAATCACTGCAGAAGAAATTGCTGAGGCAGTTGTAGAATAAAATCAAAAGAGATCCATGTAATATGGATTTCTTTTTTGTTTAAACTTGATATTAAAATTTGATGGGGGTATAATATAGTGGAAATTTAAAATAAAAGAGGCCTAACATCAATGATAAAGATTCCAATTGAAAATCTCGGACTATTTGAACAGTTAGATCGTACTGTGGTAGCTTTTTTTAAAAACCAAGAATCTACAAATCCTTACGATTTGAATATTAGTATCACACAAGAACATTTCGATAAGAAAAGACAAGAGTTAGAACCATTAGGTTTGCAAGCTGTCCAAATCCCACTGGGAATGGCTTTAGACAATGTTATTCAGCAAGCACATTTTAAAGCCCTAATTATTGGTGGTCTTGCTCCTGAGGAAATAATCGTTAGCAAAGATGCGTTAATGCCAATGAAAGATATTGTTGATAGTTTTTGTATTATGTATGCTGCAGCTAATAACCGCCTTGAAAATAGTAAAGCTTATGAATTAATGAAAGATAAAACGGTCTACTTTATTGGAAAACTGCTTACTGACATTCCTCAAAAAGGTGATGAAATTGCTTATATGGGCATTGATCGTACAGCTAGTGATGGTACGCCATATGAAGCTGTTAAATGCTTTTTAACGAAAGAAAGTGCTGAGAAGTACAACGAAGAGAAAAGACCCATCAGCCCTGCGAATCTGGCTTATCTAAAGTCATTTTTGGGAAAACCAGTTATCATTGAGCCACACAGAAATTATTGGATTGAATTTTTATAGAATAATAAAAGAGCGTTAGATAATAAAAAATCTATCGCTTTTTCAAAACTATTTTACATAATTTATATTATGTATTATCAAAGACTGTCCAAGGCATTCTTTTGCTCATCATTGACAATATGGGTATACAAGTCGGTAACTTGTGTGCTAGCATGTCCTAGCTGGTGACTGACCAAAACTTGTGATTTAGTAGCATCATAGAGACGCGTTGCTAATGTGTGGCGTAGCTTGTGGGGCGTCACGCGGACTTTGAAGTCTTTTGAATACTTGGCGACCATTTTTTCAACACTTGAAGCATCAATCCGGTTTGGAACACCTCGATACAAGGTTAGAAAGAGGGCTGTATCAGTCTTTTCTGTCTTGTAACGTTTGTCTCGAATAGCAAGATATTGCTCCAGATAAGGCTTCGCAAAGGCAGCAACATTGACCGAATCTCGTTTTCCACCTTTTCGAGTGACATCAATGACCATCATCTTGAGATTAAGGTCTCGAAGGTCCAGATTTACTGCCTCAGAGAGACGAACACCAGAGGCAAGAAGGAGTGCAATGATGGCTAAATCTCGCTCTTTATTCTTATTAAAGGAGGATAAGGCGCGATTTGAGAGAGTTTTAGGGTATTCCTCATCTATATAATTCAAAAAACCTTCTGTTTCATCACCTAAAAAGAGTTTTTGCTTGATATTTTCAGCTCGGGCAGCCAAGGTTTCTTTCTTTTTCTTGGTAGCAACCTTCTTCATGACATTGCGATAGAAATAAGGTTCACCTTGTTCATTTTCAACTTCCTCGGTCAAATATTTATAAAGACTAGACAATGCAGATAAAGTACGGTTAATGGTTGTTTGAGAAACTCCTTGTTTAGTTGTATTGGCATTCAGCAAAGGTCGTTCTCGTAGATATAGGATAAAGGATTCCATGTCTTTCTTGGTCATGTTCTCAAGAACATTCAAAGGAATATTTGCCATAGTATCAGCATCCGATATACCAGATTCCAAAACCCAGGTGAAAAATCGATCATATTCCTTTAAGTATTCGTACAAGGTTGTAAAACTATAGGGAACAGCTAGTTTTGATTGGTAGTATTCCAGAACATACCAGGGCATAACTTGTTTAAGTTTATCGATACGTTCCAATAAGATCTCGCGTTGCATGTTTTTCTCCAAATCTTTCTATACTAGTAGTATAGCATAGCTAGATATATTTTTCAAGAAAATTATAGTTTTTCGGAAAGATGTTATAGGAGATATATGCAATATCTAAATCTTTGAAATTGTAACCAAAAATTTTTG
>NZ_KQ970818.1:670154-673584 GCF_001579645.1 Streptococcus infantis | reverse complement strand
ACCAAAAATTTTTTAGTTTTTCTTTTAATTAATTTATTATGATTAAAATTTTTTATACTTTTTGCTAAATGCTCCTCCGTCGATCTTCAACTCTAGTAAATGTAATTCAAGTAAAATTTGATTCTTATTATCTATCATAAAAACCAAATCAAATTTGATTTGGTTTTGGAGTTTTATATTTCATTTTATTAAAATGAATAGTTAACCAATACAATCAGTTACGACTATACTCTTCTTTTCTATTCATTACCATATAGCATGATACTAAGATGACGAAGATTTTGATTAAGTAAGTTTCGTATTGATTAGTATCTATGGTTAGTTGAGACAAGACATTAATAATTGAATGAGTCATTACACAAATCCAGAGATTGTTTGTTTTAATATATAGTGCTGATAGTATGAAAGAATTTGTCAGTAATCCAATTAAAAACGGCGTCAATTGTAATATTGCCAGAGAACCATCTATGTAAAAGTACAACAGATGCCAAATAGCCCAACTAAAAAAGGTTAAGATTGTTGAGAGAAAATACGGCAAATGTTCTTGTAAAATTGGTTGAAATACATATCGCCATCCAATCTCTTCTATCCCTCCAAATAAAATAAATTTGAAGAACATCAAAAAAGGGAGATACCAGCTAAATTCTATCATTTTCCCACCAAACAATATGAAAGAAAAATCAAATATAATTAGGAAGAAAGATAATAAATAGTGTTTATAACTAGTATGAATGTTAAAAAAATCTTTTAAAATCTTCTTAAAATGAATATGAAAATATCGATTAGCAACAATTATTCCCCAAAGAGCTGAAGAAATTCCACCTAGAATGATTCCTGAAATAGTTAATACATTAGACTGAACAGAATAACGATTCAATAGAAAGAAAACTAGACAAACTGATACTAATTGGATAAATGTTCCTAGCAAATATACCAAAATTGCCTTATTTTTTTTCATAGAGAAACCTTTCAAAATTTATTATAACTTTTCGTAATAAAAATTATGTAAAATAATACTTCTATAAAAGCAAATCTTTTACTTTTCCAATTTCACTTTTTGGAATTACGAGATGAATCATATCACCTAGATACATTCTTGTTGATCCATTAACTGTCTTACTTTTACCGTTATGTACCTGGGTTGTGATAAGTACGTTATGTGGTAAATTGAGTTCATGTACCTGCTTACCAGCTATCTTATCAGAAACTGGGATTTCTATTAGTGTAACTTCTCCATCATCAGTTGCTGATTCAGGTAGCATTTTTTCTAGCATGGCTTCATAGACAGGCGCTCCTTTGAGCAAATCCATGACAATATAGGCAACTAGGGTCACCATCCCTAAAGGCATGAGGTTTCGGATATCACCAACCATTTCCGTCACAAGAATCATTGCTGTCAAAGGTGCTTTTGAGATAGCCCCAAAATAACCACTCATTCCAAGAATCACAAAGATAGGAAATTGCTGTTGGCTAACAAGGCCAAGATTGACACAAATAACACCGACTAGAGCACCAAGTAAGGATCCTAAAGCTAAAATTGGTAAGAAAATACCACCTGGTAGTCCACTTCCATAACTGATCATGCTCCAGATAAAGCGAATGATGAAGTAAAGAAAGAGAATTTTAAAACTAAAATCCTGTTCTGTTAAGGATAAAATAACTTGATTTCCGCCACCAAGTATTTGTGGTAGGAAGATTCCTACTGGAATGATAAGAAGAAAGGCTAGAATAGGATAATAGGCCTTATCCAGATGAATCTTTTGACCAATCCAATCATATACTTTTCCGATATTCAGAACGGCTTTCTCATATAGATATCCAGAAACTCCAAGAAATATCCCCATCACCAAATAAATCCAATATTGACTCAAACTCATTTGAGGAATATTATCAGGCATATCAAGCACAGGTGTTAAGCCAAAGATGAGAAGGGAGACAAAGTTTGCTACTAGACTTGCAGCCAAGGTAGAAACCCAGAAGAATCGTGAAAAATGGTGATAGACTTCTTCTACTACAAATAATAACCCCGCAATAGGTGCATTAAAGGCTGCAGCAAGTCCAGCAGCTGCTCCGCTAGCAATCAAAGAACGCTCCTCAACAGGGCTAGACTTGAGCCATTTAGCAATTCCTTTCCCTCCAGCGGCACCTAGCTGAATACTGGGACCTTCACGGCCTAACATGAGTCCACTAGCAATGGCCAAGATACCTAGAATGTATTTCTTCCAGAGGACACTCCACCAGTTGAGAGACATGAGACCTTTTAACTCCGCTTCAACTTGAGGAATACCAGAACCTTTGATATCTTTTTCTGAACGTGTTAATTTAGCACTAAGCCAGCATATAAAAAGATAAAGAAGGAAAATAATCAATAGATTCCGTATCAGATTTTCTTGGTCTTGATAAAAACCTTGAACGATATGAAAGCCTTTTTCGATCAAAAATCGAAATGATCCTACAATAATTCCTACGACTAATCCGACAATAATACCTCGTCCTACTTGAGCTAAGATCGTACTGGACGCGAAAGCAAATTCTTTCTTGGAACTAAGTATTTCCGATTGTTCCTCCATAATTCTCTCCTTTAATTATCTTTTACTAATTTCTGAAACGATCGTTTTAATCGGTTCAAAACTGGTGCGATGAATAGGTGTGACACCGTGCTTTTCAATTCCTTCTAGATGCTTAGCAGTTCCATAGCCAGCATTTTGAGCAAAATCATAGCCTGGAAATTCTTGGTCATAGTTAGCCATGATCTTATCCCTGGTAACTTTAGCTATAATCGATGCTGCTGCAATAGATAAGGAGTTGGCATCTCCTTTGATGATGGATGTCTGAGAAATCGGCAAGTCCAACTTCATAGCATCAATCAAGAGGTGCTCTGGCTGAGGCTCAAGCTGAAAAATAGCTTCTTTCATTGCTAGTTTAGTTGCTTCATAGATATTGACTTGATCAATGACATGATTGTCCATAATCCCGATACCGATTGCTAGGGCATTCTCTTTGACAGCCTGAAAAATCTCCTCGTGTTTTTTCTTAGGAATTTTTTTGCTGTCATTTAAACCTTTAATTTTACAATTTTGAGGTAAAATCACTGCAGCAGCCACCACTGGACCAGCTAGCGGACCACGTCCAACCTCATCTACACCTGCAATTAGGTTAATCCCTTGAACGTAAAGTTCTTTTTCATAGCGAAGCATGGCTTCTAAGCGGAGATTTTCATCAATTTCAGCTTGAATAGCTTTCTTACGCTTTTCAAGCTCCTTGTGTACACCTGAACGAGAATCTTTTTCAAATTCCTTAAACAAGGGACTTTCAAGATCAGTTATCTTTGCTAATGCTTCTTTGATTTCTTTAATCGTTGCCATTGAGATCATCCAATGTATCTAAGGTATAGTTACCAAGTTTTCCATCACGAACTTCTTTGACAAAG
>NZ_KQ970818.1:666576-670025 GCF_001579645.1 Streptococcus infantis | reverse complement strand
GATAATTTCTGGAGCCTCATCGTCCAGATTCATTTGTTTGAAACGTTCTTGAAGCTTTTCAGGATAATGCGTTTTAAAGTAATTGAGACCGAAAATCGTTACCTCATCCATTGGAAGTAACTGATCCTTGATTGCTCCCGTAAGGGCAAGTTTGAGTGCAACAGTTTCATCTTCAAATTTTGGCCAGAGAATCCCTGGAGTATCCAAAATTTCTAAATCCTTATTGGTTTTAAGCCATTGCTGGCCTTTTGTCACACCAGGTTTATTACCAACTACAGCAATTTTCTTACCAGCTAAACGGTTCATCAGAGTCGATTTACCAGCATTTGGAATCCCGATAATCATGGTACGCAAGGTTTCGATTTGAATACCACGTTCTTTTTGACGAGCAATCTTATCTGCCATGAGTTTCTTAGCAGCATCCGTTACGACTTTTACTGTTATTTGCTCTTTAGAATTGATAGCAAGTGTTTGAATGCCTTGTGATTCAAAGTGCTGACGCCATTCTTTTGTTAATACTGGGTCCGCAAGGTCTGCCTTGTTTAAAATTAATAGCCTTGGTTTGTCCCCGATGATTTTAGTCAGCATCGGATTTTGACTAGACAAGGGCAAACGTGCATCTACTAAAACTGTTACAAAGTCAACAAATTTTATATTTTCCTGGACCTGACGACGTGCTTTGGACATATGGCCAGGAAACCATTGAATAGTTGCCATTCTGTAAAATTCCTTTCTTTTATTGGAATTGTATCTATTTATCCATATTAAAAAACTAAATAGATATCATTTTTCATAAAATAAATCACTATCTTTTATTATAACACGATTTCTCATATTTGACGCTTGATTCAATGCAGTTGGCTAAATGTTTTCTAAGTAAATTAGTCACAAATTAAATTCCTCATTGTCTAAAACGTCTAAAACGATTGAAAAATAATAGTGTTCACCATTATTTTTAACATAGTTGCTGATATACTTTTCTGTTTGATGAATGGATTTGCTACAATCGCTAGTCGAATTTTGTTTTTCGTAATACCAATTGTCATAAGTATGTGTTAATTGACCATTTTTGTAGCAAAACACATCTCCACCTAATATGGTCAGATTATTCGCTTTGACAATAGCAAGTAAGTCTAGGATAACTGAGGAACTATAAGCGTATGCATTAATCCCTAAGTGTTTTAGATTTATCCCTCTTTTGTGCATATGTTCAAAATTCAGTTTCATAAAGGAAATTCCTCGAGTTTCTCTTGATAAGCAAAATCGATAACCACTTTGCAGTCGTTATCGATTTTAATGTTTCTTAATCTTTTTCACCAAGCTGGCTGTTGATTCTCATCATGATACTTGCAATTTTTTCTCCCCAGTATGGATCTGAGGCATAAAGAACATTCATCCCTGACGCTTTATTTCCAAGGTATGTTCTGCCATTATCGATGTAATTTTCGCGGATCCACTTGGCTGCACCCAAGATACCCTTATCAACATCATCAAAGCTTTTAGCTGAATCATATGGTGTTGTATCATAAGCGGCAATGCCAAAGAAGTTGTTTTTATCCTTAGCAATTTGGCTACGTCCCCATGAACTTTCTATGGCACTATGGGCGATTAGATAGAGAGCGTTAATCTGATAGCGTTTCTCAGCTTCTTTAAAGATTGCTCCCTTACCTGCTAGACGACTTCCTTTGATATTCATAAGAGAATATACTTTATCTAATTCTTCAGCTGTATAATTGGTTGGTTTTCTTAAATCTCTAAATAAGAAAGGATTTTCAACTGTAAAGTTTTCAAAGTTAATGCCATCAGCTGAATAGTATTTTTTACCAATGGTCATTGATGAGCTATGAGGGGCTACACGGATACTTGCGTACGGTGACAACTCATGGTAGAGATAGTTACCATCAGTGGCATAGTGAGGGATGAAATCACTATCTGAGCTGACCGCTACTAGATCACTCTTGTTCATATATCCTGAAAGACCTGAAATTTTGACTGGAAGTCGACCATCTTTGGTTTCAGTTCCATCAATCGATACAATACTTCCTTGCGAAATATAGCTAAGTTTATCACCAGAAGCACTATATACATTTGCTGTAATGGGTTTTACTTTATAGTATGCAGCTGTATCAGAAATCCATTTTCCGTTACTTTGGAAAGTATAGTCTTTCCCGTTAATGGTGAAGTTACCAGTTACATAGGATCCGTCTTCTTTTAGATAATACCAAGCATTATAAATCTTATCAAAAATCCATTCATTCTTAGCCATATAGCCAAAAGATTTTAGATAGTAAGCACCCTGCCACTGATTTTCAGCATATGTACCATCAGGTTTGGTATAGAACCAGCTATCGTATTTCTTATCGAAGATCCATTCATTTTCAGCCATAGCTCCACTATCCTTAAGATAGAATTTCTTTTTCCAGGTGCTACTTTCCATCACACCTTCAGCGTCAAAGTGATACCAGCTATTTTTGATTTTTTCCCATTTGTTTCGTGTGATTTTACCAGATGCGTCGGCGTAACACCACTTCTCTACAATTTTTACCCACGATGATTCAGCTAGAGATCCATTTTTATTGAAAAGATAGTCCTTGTAAATCGTTTCACTGAGCATGGCGCCATCTTTGTCGAAGAAATACCAGACATTCTTGATTTTTTCCCACTTATCACGAGAAATTTTTCCTTCTTGATTCCCATAATACCATTTGTCAGCAATTTTTACCCATGTATTTTCTGCTAAGGCTCCACTACTATTGAACAAATAGTCATTGTAGATAACATTACTGATCATGATACCATTTTCATCAAATCGATACCAAACACCAGCTATCTTTTTCCAATTATTACGAGTAACTTTCCCGTCCTCAGTGGCATAATACCATTGGTCGTCAATTTTCACCCAAGAAGATTCTGCTAAGGCACCGCTATTATTCAAAATATAATCATTAAAGATAGTATTACTAAGCATGATGCCTTCTTGATTGAAATAGTACCAAACACCAGCTATTTTTTTCCAATTCGAAACGGGCTTATTATTCTCATAATATCGCCATTGGTTATTTTCTTTTTGCCAACCTTCTTTATTGGCTACCTCAACAACTGCTTCTTTTGAAGCTTGCTCCTTAGTGTCAGGGGTTTGAGAGGTTACTTTTTCAGCCTTATTTTGATTTTTCTTCTCATTTCCTGCTGTATTCGAAGAAGTTCTTTCTGATGTTTGAACATTATTGGTAGCTTGAGAATCCTCGGCATAGACGGTCGTTTTTGCAAAACCTGCCATAGAGAGGGCAACTGTACTTGCCAGCAATATTTTTTTCATTCTTTTCTCCTTACAAATACCTAGATATTGTATTTGATATTTCTATATATTGTGTAAAAAACAGTATTTATCCACTATATTATACAATATTCTTTTAAATATAAAAGTAGTATCTTTCAGAAGAAAGAAACTT
>NZ_KQ970818.1:663665-666256 GCF_001579645.1 Streptococcus infantis | reverse complement strand
CGAACATAAGCTTGAACGACTACTTTTTATAAAATTATGCCTGACCATAGATCTCTTTTCGTTTCGTTTTAGTTACTTTGCTAGCATTATTCTTCCAAAGGTTTGGATTGATAAAAATAGTAATGATTGCTAGTATTGCAAAACTTATCCCAACATACCAGTAGGGTGCATCCAAGGTTGTAGAACGTCCTGAGAGATTAACAATTCCACGGAATAGTGTACCTGCTGTAATAGTTGCTACTGCCGAATTCCATAGATTTAGACTGATACGAGAGAAATGTGGAAGAACCTTGAGAAAGATTGCAAGTAGAATTCCCCCGACAAGAGGTGCTGCAAACAAATAGTGCATATGAACAGAAGTTTCTCCAAAACTAAAAGCTTCGTAAATTCTAGAAAATGCAAAGAAGAAAATAGAGATTAGTGTATAAGAAATGACTGTTTTTTTAAAACGTTTTTTGCCAAGATTAGTAACCGATGTAGACAATGTCACTCACCGCCCTTTCTGAAATTTTGTTTCCTCCAGTCGTTGGCTTATTGATAACCTGACCGTTAAAATATAGTGTCGATGATCCACCACCATCAAGGTTGTAGGCAGTTTTTGCTCCATAAGATTTCATAATCTCAGCAAGCTGATAAAGAGAAAGACCTTCACTTTCAGAGGTACGTCCGTCTGAAACAACAATAATATAGTGATTTTCATCGATAATACCAATAGCTGTACGAGGATTTGATGCCATGGCCTGTCCTACTTCTGTATTGGTATCAACTACAATCTCACCATTTTTCACCAAGGCTGGTCCAAAAGCCAAGAGATTGGCGACACCATCATTAACAAGTTGCTCAGCTGAAATCTGATCTTCGTAAATAACCTTGAAAGAGCCGTCTTTATAAATAGCTAAGTCGCCATTACTAGAATCTTCACGAACAGTATCACGATAAACAACTCCATTACGGATAACATAGCCTGTTGAGTTAGCACCATAGTAGTCCCCATTTACCGCTAAAATAGCATTGTTGTCAGCTGCAGTTACAGAGGTTTTTGCAGTTACGTTTGTCCCATAGGCATTTTGTGCAAAGGCTGTTTTTAGATAATCTGATGAATTCAGAATAACATCTGCAACGTAGACTTGCGTATTATTGACAGTCGTTTCAGTCAAATTAATAGAAATATTGTCATCTTTATAACTGGAGTCTGTGATCGTAGCTGTCTTAGCAGCTTGACTTGCTGCTGCAGCATTGGAACTTTTGCTGGTTGTAGCGACTGTTGATATTGTCTCAGCAAGGACAAAGGTCTTTAGCATTGAGTAACTAAAGGATCCTGTCAAGAGTAGGCCAAGAACTGAGGCGTAAGCATAGCGTTTCTTTAAAAATTTCATAATACAGTTGATGTCCTTTCCTTAAAGATGAATTTCTTCTGCACTGTCCAAGAGACAGCAAAGAGAAGGATCCCAACAATAACTTTAGCGATTAGAAGGTTGATACCAAAGACTGTAAAGAAGAGACGAATCAGTAGCGTGTCTAAGACAAAGAGTCCGACTGCTAGACCAAAATATCCCATTCCTGTTTTCACAAGGCTATCGTCGTTTTTAAAGACGAGTTTTTTATTTGTAGAATAGTTGAAAATAGAGCTAGTTACACGGGCTAGTCCGTTTGCTAGAAAGATTCGTAGACTCGTCGGAACTGTCGGCAAAATCAAGATTGCTAGGGCGTAAACGATATAATCTACAACAAAGCTACTGAGAGATGATAAGGCAAATTTAAAGATATTTTTATAAATCATGAGTCCGTCTTGAATTGGACGGAAGTGTGAAGCCTCATTATCATTAATATAGACGGTTTCAATCGGCACTTCTAAAATCTGGTATTCTTTAGTCGCCTCAAGCAACATATTCATTTCATATTCGTAACGTTGACCTTCTATCTTTAACATAAAAGGTATCAGGTTTGTCGTAAAGGCACGAAGTCCTGTTTGCGTATCTGTTACTCCTACTCCTGTTTGAAGCTTAAAGAGAGCTTTGGTTAAGCTATTACCAAAACGGCTACGAAGGGGAACTTTTCCAGAAAAGGCACGTACACCCAAAATTAGCTTATTTGGATTTTCGGAAGCCTTATTGGCTGTACGGAAAATATCCCAAACCTTGTGCTGGCCATCCGCATCTGCTGTGACAACCGTACCATAAATGTTTTGTTCTTGGATATAAGAAAAGGCTGTTTTCAGAGCTTGTCCTTTCCCCTGATTAATTTCATGACGGAGTACTGTGGCATATTGCTCAGCTTTATCAAAGGTTTTTTGGCACTCTGATGAACTGCCGTCGTCGATAACTAGGATATGAAAATCACTCTTTTCGTGAATTTTTTCGATGAGTTTGATAAGTTGCTTATCTGGTTGATAAGCTGGAATGACTATGTAGTTCATATCGACACCTCTTTCTTTGATGATGGTATAACTATACAGAATACTGCTTAAAGATACCTTATATCAGTTTTCTTTAAGAAAAAGTTTAAAAAACTTTAAGCTTAAAGAAAAGGACTTATCACTTACTAAAAATATGGTTTGAATTTTCAGATAAAAATAAATATACAAAAGAGGC
>NZ_KQ970818.1:658724-663574 GCF_001579645.1 Streptococcus infantis | reverse complement strand
AGTTTTTACAGCCCTACTCAACTGTGCGGAGGTGGGACGACGAAATCGAATTCTAACGAATTACCGATTTCTGTCCCACTCTCAAAATTTAATATAGAATAGGAAAATTACTCTAGTTTTTCTCTTAACCTTTCAACAAAGAGATAGGCTGCTGGACAGGTTAAGGTGTTTTTAATCGTCAGATTATTGATTTGATAGATTTTTTTTCGGTCTGTATGTGGGAACTCACGACAAGCTTTGGGACGTACATCATAGATAGAGCAGAGATTGTCACCTCCTAAAAATGGACAGGGCATAGATTTGAAGACCTTATCTCCATCCTCGTCTACCTGCAAAAACTCTGCTTCAAAGGCTGGCAACTTCATTTTAAAGTACTTGGCAATACGTGTGATATCTGCTTCTTTAAAATCTGGACCAAGACTCTTGCAGCAGTTAGCGCAGGCTGTACAATCAATTTCATTAAAAACTTCTTGATGGATTTCAAGCGCAATTTTATCTAAATTTTTAGGAGCTTTCTTCTTTAGATTTCCTAAAAACTTACGATGCTCTTTTTGTTTTTGCAAGGCTAGTTGGTGATAATATTCGATATCGATTTCTTTTGACATAGTTTCTTTCTAATTTTTAATGTTGATACAAACATTTTTATTTTATACATAAATAGAATTATGTAAAATAGTTCTGAGACATAATTTTAACAATAATGAGCCTATCCATTCAGGACGAAAACTACCGCTATACTATCATTCTTTCTAAAAAAGGTTTGATGCAGTTGGTTAAAATGCCTTCTATCCAAGATTTTTGTGCGGATGATAGATTCTCCGCATCTAAACATTCCTTTATAAAATCACGTACCTGATCAGGTGCTATTTCAAATTCAAAAGCCTTCATTTTGTAGAAAAAGTCAAACAAAGGGTTTGAGAGATAGTCAGTTGAAAATGGAATTTCTCCAGTTTTTCGATACATGATTAGAAGTCGGGAAAAGCGAGCTTTTTCTTCGGGTATATCCTTAAAATAAGAGTTAAGTAACCAGACTTGCTTTTGTTTTCTTTCAAGAGGATCTTGACTAGCAATGCGTTGATCCTTTTCGAGTTCTCTTTGGTATTGTTTTGATTTTATAGAACGTTCTGTCCGATTTTTACCGAAGAGAATCTTTTCCCACTGGCGCTCTTCTAGTGTCAGTGTTTCGCTCAGTCCAAAGTAATCCTGATAGGCACGTTCAGCTGGTCCCATTGCTAGAACCAGGTTATCCGCATATTGTTTAGCAATCTTGTCTCGCTTCTTTCGCTCCTTTTCAGCCTTGATGCGAAGTTCCTGCTCATAGTCAATTTTTTCTTTTCCTAGTTTAACAAGATAGAGCTGATCGTCAGATTTTCCAAGTAGAAAGGGTTTGATAAATTTTTCAAGAACTTCCTCCATACGAGCTTTCTTCAAAGGCTCTGCCCTACTCCAACTTCCACCTTGAAAAACTTCCAAAAAGAGTTGATAATCCTTTTCTGGTGAAAATTGATTACCTCGATTTGACTTAAAAGCTCCCTTTTCCCATAGCCAGTTGATTAGTCGCTCATCAAAATCCGTTTTATTAACTCGAATGACTTCTTTTTTCTGGGCCTTTCTGGTTAGATTTTCAAGCTTTCTGAGAAGTTTTTCCTCCTCTTCTAGCTGTTGATCTAGGCTAATTCTTTGGAAATGACGCACACAGTCACTCCCAATGGGAAAAAGTCGTTTGCCAGTAACGCCGTTAAAAAGTTCATAAGCATACTTAATAGCATTACCGCAAACACAATTGCTTCGACCGATTCCATTAAAAATCAAGGAAACTTCACTCCACTCTTTGGTAGCTTGTTCCCAAGTATCGGCTTTAGATGCCTCTAAAACTGCATCATATAAGTTTTTTCTAACAGGAATGGACATGATGTCTCCTTTCTTTTTAAAGTTTAACGACTTCTACTTGGTCTTTACCAAGTAGAATCAAATATTTCTCAACTGTTTCTATCTGATATGAACGAGATAGAGCCTCTGCATAGAGAGCTAATTGTCCTCGATAGCGTTCAACAAGCTGACTAGCATGCTCATAACGGTCTGTCTTGTAGTCAAAGAGAGCAATCTTATCATCGTAGAGGAGATAACCATCTAATATTCCACGGACAACAAAGTTTTCTTGACTCTTCTCGTCTCTTTTTAACATTGAGAAAGGTTGTTCTCGATAGAGTTTATCTTGATTTGCAAGAATCTCTTGACCTAGAGCCGTATCAAAGAAGGACAAAATCTTTCCTAGATTGATTTTGGATTTGACATCCGAGCTTACTTGAACTTGCTCTAAAGCCTCTGTTAAAGTCTCTAAAGTGGGTTTCTTAGCTAGATTAATTCTCTGCATGAGTTCATGGGTAGCACTACCAATCTCAGCACCAGTAACTTTCTTAGTTTTAGAGAAATCAGGAAGCTTGAATTGAACCGTACTTTCTTTTAGTTGACTTTGACCAGCTACTACTACACCTTCCATATCCATAACTGGTTCATAAAACTTCTTAATCTGACTTGGAGTTTGTACACTTGGAAGATTGATTGCTGCACGGTGGATTTCGTTATATACTTCCACTTCTTTTAGCATTTCCAACGCATCTTTGATGGTTTCTGACTGGCGATTATCTGCTTGGGATTGGTCTTGGAGCTGGCTTTTATTTTCCAATTCTCCGATAGCTTCTTTGGTTAGGTCTTCTTCACCTTCAAAGCGCACAGTGAAATGCAAATCCTCCTTAGAAAATGCTTGATAAATGGCCCAAATCCAATCTTGGAAATTACTAGCGTCTAGTCTAGTTTCTCGAGTCAAAAGACCTTGCCCATTTGTCGGATATTCTTTGGCTTCTAACTTTTCACGAGAACCTTTTCCAACTAAATATAATTTTTTCTCAGCACGTGTCATGGCTACATAAAGCAAACGCATGAGTTCAGAATAGCTTGCTAATTGGAGTTCTTCTTCATTTTGCGTATGGGTCAAGCTAGGGATAGATAATTTAATCGTAGATGGAACGTATTCCTCTTTTGCATTTGTAGTTACTCTAGCTACGTACTTAAGACCAAGGCCATTTTTACGACTTAGGATAACTTCAGACATGGAATCTTGCTTGTTAAATTGCTGATCAATATTGAGAATAAAGACATAAGGGAACTCAAGCCCCTTACTCTTATGAATACTCATTAGTTCTACAGCATCCTTAGGTGGTGCCACAGCGACATTGGCAAGATCATGCTGGGCTTCCAAGACTTGGTCAATCATTCGAATAAAGCGAGATAATCCCTTGAAATTACTCTTTTCAAACTGATCGGCTCTTAGGGCAAGGGCGTAGAGATTTGCCTGTCTGGCCTGTCCATTTGGTAAAGCACCAACATAGTCATAGTAAAAGCGGTCGCTATAAATTTTCCAAATGAGATCATAAAGTGAATGCGTTTTGGAATACAAACGCCAATCTTGAACGGTTTCCATGAAAAAGCCTAGCTTCTTTTGTAATTCAGCTTTGATTAAATCCTTTTGAAGACCAATTTTCTCCTGAGCATTGACTAGTTTCTCATAAAAGTTTTCTTGAACCTTATCCTCGGATTTCTGAAGGGCTAATCGAGCCAATTCATCTTCATCAAAGCTAAACATAGGAGACTTCATTAAAGCAACTAAAGCGAAATCTTGAAGAGGGTTATGGATGACTCGAAGAGTGTCTAACATGACTTGGACTTCTAAAGACTGTAAATAGTTGCTTTGAGCACCATCTGTCTTGACTGGAATCCCATACTCAGACAAAGCAAGTAGAACCTGGTCATTGCGACTTCTGCTTGCAGTCAAAAGAGCAATGTCCTTGAAGGGTACACCTTTATCATTGTGGAGATGCAATATCTCCTTAAGCACCATTCGCATTTCACCAGTCAGTTTGTTGGTTACTAATTCCTCATCGTCATCACTATCATCATCCTTATCATATAAGAGAACTTCTGCCTTGTTTTCAGGATTTGCTTGAATATCAGTATTCCCAAAAACAAGCTGGTGCATACCGTCATAAGATATCTCTCCAACTTCCTCGTCCATAAGATGTTTAAAGACGTCATTAGTAGCATCTAGAACTTCTGAACTACTACGGAAATTTTCTTTAAGCAGAATTAACTGACCTTCTTTGCCATCCTGAGCAAAACTATGGAATTTTTCATTGAAGATTTGGGGATCTGCCTGTCTAAATCGATAAATGGACTGCTTAATATCTCCTACCATAAAACGATTATGACCGTTTGAGAGGAGTTCCAGCATTCTTTCCTGGATGTGGTTGGTATCTTGGTACTCATCGACCATGACTTCGTGGAAGCGTTCCTGATACTCTTGACGCACCTGAGGAAAGTTTTCTAATATCTCAATGGTATAGTGGCTAATATCCGCAAATTCGAAGGCATTTTCTTCGCGTTTACGCTTTCGATAGGCGTCAACAAAATCTCTCATGAAAACTTGGAAAGTCTTAGCCAAGTCCCAAGACTCTTGATGATATTCTTCTTGGAATTTCAATAAAGTAATTTGGTCATTTAATGCGTTCAGCTTTTCAAACTTGTCTTTTCTCTCTTGGTTGTATGCTTCTTTCAGTTCTTGAAGTTCAGCCTTGCGACTAGCATTTGTAAGAGCACGGCCACCCTTATCCTTAGAAATACTCACAACTCGTTCTAGAACTTCTTGATATTGATTAAAAGTTGATTCGTTGGTTAAAACTCCAATTTCATCAAGAACTTGTTGGACAGCTTCTAAGTAGGCTGCTTTCCCAAATTCCTTGGCATCATTCTCTAGATGGTAACGGAAGAAACTTTCCAAATCCCAGAGTCTTTGC
>NZ_KQ970818.1:652170-658422 GCF_001579645.1 Streptococcus infantis | reverse complement strand
CTTGTAGATTGCAAAAAGTCATAAATCATATAGACCTGTTTACGCAAACCACGCGCATCCTTACTTTTACCCGCAAAGTTCTTGACCAGCTGACTAAACTGTTCTTGTTCCTTACCTTGGTAGTGTTTTTCAAAAACCTGTCGAAAGACTTCGTTTTTTAAGAGGATTTGCTCACTTTCATTCTCAAGAATCCGAAAATTTGGAGCGAGGTCAATCAGATAGCCATGTTTGGCTAGAAACTTCTGAGTAAAAGAGTCCATAGTTCCGATGGCAGCGTTTGGTAAATCAGCTAATTGTTTTCCAAGATGCTTTTTAAGCTCCAAATCTTGAGTCTCTTGGATTTGTTGGCTGATTTTCTTTTCCAAGCGTTCTTTTAACTCGGTTGCCGCCTTTACCGTAAAGGTTGAGATAAAGAGTTGGCGAATTTCTACACCACGCGCTAGTTGATCAAGAATTCGTTCAGCCATGACAAAGGTTTTTCCTGAGCCAGCTGATGCTGAGACCAGAATGTTTTGGCCAGAACTGTAGATAGCTTGAATTTGCTCAGCAGTTTTCTTGGGTTTCTTGTCAGAATGAGCTTCTTCTATTTGCAACTTTTCAATCTCTTCTTGGGATAAAAATTTCATCGCTCCAACTCCTCTCTTATTTTATTAAACCATGTTTCTTTATCATTGCTCTTAGCGACCTTATCTAACGATCTAGCTTGACCTAGATGGTAATTGGCTTCAAAACCTGTAATAGCTTGATATTGTTGGACATATGGAGCAATACTTCTGCCGTCTTCTGTGTAAGGATTGATAGCAAATCTACCAGATAAAATCTTCTCTGCAGCTTTCTTATAGATAAGGGCGTTATAGTCCAGCAATAACTGGAATTCCTCATCAGACAACCGATAGGTCTTGTTTTTATTGTAAAGTTCCCCAAGGTTCTTTATCTCTTTTTCAAGAAATAACCCTTGATACTTCATAGTCTTAGTTGTTTCTGCTAAAGCCTTTGAAAGAGTTTTAACAGTTTGTAAGGACTGAACTGGCTCAGCCATCTCTAAATACATGGCACCAAAGAAGTCTGTATTTCCTTCTTTTTTAAGTGCAGCCAGATAGGTCGGTAACTGTGAATTAAGGCCGTTATAAAAGAGAGGGAAGTTAAACTGAGTTAGAGAAGATTTGTAGTCGACAACACCAATCGCATCACTTGTCTTTAAGCGGTCGATACGGTCGACTTTACCACGGACATAGACATTTCTGCCGTTTTCTAACTGAACAAAAGCTTGTTCCTTACCACCAAAGACTGCTTCTTCTTGAATTGTTTCAATTTCAGAATTGTGACGAAGAATGTGCCCAGTTGCACGCGCTACATCCAAAAGAACTTCTTTGGTTAATTGGGCTTCCAAACTTTCTTGATAAATCGCTTGAAACTCACGTTCTTGACTGGTTTCAGAAATTGCTTGTTCTAAACGACGGTCAAAAGGTGTATCAACAGGAAGTTTCATAGCGCGTTCAAAAATACGATGCAAGAAATTTCCATGACTTCGAGCATCAGGTCGCAGTCGCAATTCTTCCTGCAAGCCTAAGACATATCGAAGGAAATAACTGTATTCGTTTCGATAAAATTCTGTCAATCCCGAAGTTGATAGATAGAAATCCTGATCTTGAGGATACAAGGCTTTCAGAGTTTCATTAGCTAAGGTCTTACTTTTTGGACTTGTCGGTAGAACAGGATTATCAAGGCCTTGATCTTCTAATTTTCTCCCCATGACACGAGCTAGAACCTTAATAAAGGTCAAGTCTTGCTCACTTGTCTCCGACTCACCTTGCTGGTGATAAGCAACAAGACTAGACAAAAGACTGTGATAAGAACCAATATCATCCTTTGATAGGTTTTTTCGTTCGATTCTCTTTTCAATCTTGGTAAAACCAAAATTCTGCAATTCTTTCAGATAAACTGACTCTTTACTCTCGTTTTCATTGAGTAAACTAGGCGCTGATAAGACTAATTGCTTCTTAGCAGAATTTACCAAAGAAAGCATGGTATAGCGATTCTTCTTAAGATTTTCATGGCTAGCAATCAATAATTGAGAGCCATCTTCAGTACCTTGGTTTAAAACTTCTCTTTCTTCATCACTCAAAAGACTGGTATTTTGGGTGATTTTAGGTAGATGATCCTGGGTTAAGCCAAGTGCATAGATGTAATCAGAAGTTAAAGGCGAAATCAAATCATAACTTTGCACCAGAACCGTATCTACCGTTGCAGGGATTGTACGATAATTTGATAAGGACATCCCTGAATGAAGAAGAGCCAAGAAATCATCTAAAGTAACCTGGGAACCTTCAAAAACAGTAGCAAATTGCTCCATTACATGGCAAAATGCTTTCCAAACCTCCTCTTGTCTTTCTTGCTCTGCCGCTTCCATGGTTTCAGATAAGGCTTGTAATTGCTTGGTCACAGATGCATCCTTCAAAAAGTTGTTCCATTTTGTAAGGATATTTTCAGTCTTTTGCTTACGACTGGATAATAAAGTTTCTAGTGGGTTTAGGACACGGACACGAAGCTCGTTTAATTTTTCTAAATCAAATTTACCATGATGGTTTTTTGTAAATTCTTGTTTAAAGTTAGAAAGTCCATCAATACCTAAATAGCGGATATATTGTTCAAAGCTATCGATTTCTTCTTGAGTAAGGTCGGTATATAAGCCAGTTCGCAAGAGATTAATCAAATCTTCTTGACGGAAATAGTACCATTTGAGACGTCCCACAGATTCTACAAATTGAGTCAAAGGATGATGAGCCATAGACTCACTTCTCCCCAGATAGAAGGGAATCTGATATTGATTAAAAATTGTCTGCAAGGACAGTTTATAAGACTCTACGTCTCCTAGTAAGATACGAAAATTCTTATAGCTAAGTTCTGGCTCTTGGTGCAATTCCTGGCGAATACTACGAGCAACGAGCTCCAGCTCTTCTTTCTGTGTCAGACAAGACCAGATTTGCAAGTCTTCTCTATCCTTAGCATCCACTTCTATACTGATTTCAGAATAATCATAAGCACTTTCCAGTAATTTTGAGACCTTGGCAAAGGCATCAAGATTTTTATGTTCTTGACATGCATCTTCTGCCTTGGTCTGATATTTAAAAGCTAACTGACGTAGAAATTCAACACTGGCTTGATAGAGATTCCCTTCACTAAAAGAGCTATTATAGGCTCTCTTAGACGCATATACACCAATAATAATCTCAACACCCTTACGATGAAGCAAATCCACTAGGTGTTCCTCTTCTGCAGAAAAACGGGTGAAACCATCAATGACTAGGGCAATTTTACTAAAATCACTACTTACCTTGTTTTCTTCGAGAGCATCAATCAGATAGGATAATGGACTTCCTTGTGAAACTTGACCTTGATTTAAATACGCCGTTACCTTTTCAAAAATTAAGAGTAAATCAGAGCGTTTATCAGCATCTGTCAAACTTTCCAAGTCCAAAAAACTCATCTTTGCAGTTGAAATTTCATGATAAATCTCAATCAGTTGCTGGATGAATTGCGGATCTTGTTTAATAGCCCCGTATACACGTAAATTCTTAGCGTCTATCTCGGACAGACATTTATAGAAAGCCATACCAAGTCCGATATCATCGAGACTTGACCTCTCAGGAATATCATTTAAAACCAGATAACGAGCCATTTGAGCGAAGCGCGTGACTGTGATAGCAAAAGAAGCCTGCTGACTCAAGCACTCCAGCACGGCACGTTCCTTTTCAAAAGAAAGAGAATTAGGGGCGATATAAAAGACTCGTTTTCCTTGGTCAACTAGTCCTTGAGCCTCCTTAGTTAGGATTTCTGTCAAAGAAGTCCGAATATTGGTATAAAGTAGTTTCATCTCTGCCTCATTTGTTTTTGTCATTACCTTTTATTATACCATTTTTTGACTGCTAATCCTATAAATAGAGAGTTCTTAAACTACTGATAAAAAGTAAAATGCCAGAAATTTCCGGCATTGATTGATAAGCACTAGATTCCTGAAAATAGATTTACCCATAATTCCCAAAATGCTGTAATGTTAATCATGATATGGAGCAAAATAGGATAATAGAGAGAATGAGTTTTTCGGTAGAGGAATGCTACAATCGCTCCTCCACTTGCATAGGTGAAAAAGGCAAGTGGTGTTAAACCTGAACTGACATGCACATAGCCAAAGACACAGGCTGATAGTAAAACATCTCCATACCAAGGTGAATCTTTCAAAAATGTATTCATCAGAACTCCTCGGTAAACCATTTCTTCTGTAATTGGTCCTAGCAGACAAACAATAAGTAAAAGATAAGGTAACTCTTGTCGCCCTGTCATCTCAGTCAATTGATTTAAAGCGATTTGATTGGACGTTGCTGGGGTTAAAAAGGACAATGCAATATCTGAAAGATAACTGACTCCATAAGCAAGAAGCAAATAAACTGGATATCTCCATTTCCACTTCAACTCAAGAATTTTCCTACCTTCGAATACTAGTAAATAAAGAATAGCTAGAAAAGTAACGCTAAACTCTAAAAAAGCAAGAATCTGAAAAAATTCTCGACTGGCAGTCACAAACCTAGCTGAAAAGTGATTAAAAATCCACCAAAACCATGTCTTTCTATAAATAATTAGAAACAAGGCTAGTAAAATCTGTACTGTTCTTCTTTTCATGATAAACCCTCTGCTTTTTTATCCACTATCAGTATGTTGCGAGTTTAGTATAGCATATATTTGCCAAAAAGCTTCTTCAAATCATGAATTGTAATTGAAACGTCCTAAATTGACATAGTAATCCTTATTTCATCCAAAATATGCTATAATATAAGCAAAACACGAGAAAAGGAAATACTATGATTAAATTACTTGCCCTAGATATGGATGGTACTCTTCTCAACGAAGCCAAGGAAATTCCTCAGGCTCATATTGATGCCATTCATAAGGCTATCGAAAAAGGTGTCAAACTGGTTCTATGTACTGGACGACCTCTCTTTGGAGTTCTTCCCTACTACAAGAAACTCGGTCTTGATTTGCAAAATGAATACGTTATTGTCAATAATGGTTGTTCTACGCACCAAACCAGCGACTGGAGCCTTGTCGACTGGCGAGAACTTAGCAAATCTGACATCGAATACCTCAATGATCTTGCTGAAAAGAGTGAGGTTCAGTTGACTCTCTTTGATGAGGAACACTACTTCGTTCTCGGAGGCAAACCAAATCCTATCGTTCAATATGATGCCACACTTGTTTTTGCCGATCTGACTGAAATCTCACTTGAGGAGGCTACCAGTGGTAAATATCGTATGTTCCAAGGTATGTTCTTAGGTACAAAGGAAGAAACAGATGACTTTGAACAACGATTTGCTGATGAACTTTGTCAGAGATTTAGCGGTGTTCGTTCTCAACCAGTGATCTATGAAGCAATGCCACTCGGTACAACCAAGGCTTCTGCTCTTTCTCGTTTGGCTGAGATTTTAGATATCCAACCTTCTGAAATCATGGCTATGGGTGATGCCAATAACGACATTGAGATGTTAGAGTTTGCTGGGCTGGGTATCGCCATGGGAAATGCCAGCGACTACGTCAAATCTCTCGCAGATGCAGTAACTGCTAGCAATGAAGAAGATGGTGTTGCACGCGCTATTGAGAAATATATTTTATAGAAAATAAGCCCAGTCAACTAGTATTTCTAGCCAACTGGGCTTTTATTTTTTTAAAAATTTAAAAACTTTAGAAACTCTTTAGAAATGCTTGACGATTCTTTGATATCTATGCTTTATACTAGAGTTATAAAAATAAAACATCTTATACTCTTCGAAAATCAAATTCAAACCACGTCAGCTTCGCCTTGCCGTACTCAAGTACAGCCTGCGGCTCGCTTCCTAGTTTGCTCTTTGTTTTTCATTGAGTATTAAAGGTTAAAGGAGAAAACTATGAAAACAGCCCTCGAAATCCATGGCTTGTCCAAACAATTTGGCAAACAACCCATTCTACAAGATCTTAATCTCTCAGTAAAAGAAGGAGATATCTATGGACTTATCGGAAAGAATGGTGCTGGTAAAACAACTCTGATTAAAATTATTACTCAATTATTATCTGCTGACCATGGAACTATTTCCCTCTTTTCCAGTCAAGGATATAAGGAGTGCACAAAAGCCCTATCTCGAGTAGGTTCAGTCATTGAATCTCCAGTAGCTCATAATCATTTAACGGCCTATCAAAATCTTAAATATTATTGTACTATTCGAC
>NZ_KQ970818.1:638205-652150 GCF_001579645.1 Streptococcus infantis | reverse complement strand
ATACAGGTAGAAAAGTTTTTCGAGATTTCTCTCTTGGGATGAAACAACGTCTAGGCATTGCTATTGCTCTCCTATCAAAACCAGACTTTCTCATCCTTGATGAACCCATCAATGGTCTCGACCCAATCGGTATCAAAGAGTTTCGTCATATGATTCAACGTCTGAATCAAGAACTAGGAATGACCATTCTCATCTCTAGTCATATCTTGTCAGAACTCTATCTGGTTGCCAATCGCTTTGGAATTCTGGACCAAGGGAAGATCATTCGAGAAATCAGTAAGGCCGAATTTGAGACACTCAATGAAGACTATATTGTTCTGAAAACAAGTGATAAAGAAAAAGCTAGTCAAATCTTAAAAGACAAAGTGCGTCTTGAATTTAAAGTTGTGAATTCAGATAATGAGATTCATATTTTTAGTCATGAACAAGATGTCAAACGAATTCTCAAAGAACTTACTCTAGCAGATGTCGCCGTGGATGAGATTTACTATGCTCGTCAAAATCTTGAAGAATACTTCACACAATTAGTAAAATAGGAGGAAGATCATGATTCATACAATTCAAGCAGACTTTTACCGTCTTTTCCGTTCCAAAGGTTTTTGGATTACAGAGATTGTTCTCTTTGCACTCATGTTAATGGGAGCTACTATTGGGGCTACAGGACATCTAATGTCAGTTAATACAACGCCCCCAGAATCAGAAATTCCAACCCAAGGTTGGAATGGTGTGCAAGCCCTGATTAACGCATCTAGTCAAGGTTCAAACCTCGTTTTTCTCTGTATTATCCTTGCTTGCCTCGTTCTGGGAGTTGACCTTATCGGAAAACTCTATAAAAACAGTTTGACAGTGGGAGTTTCTCGTACAGAATTCTTCCTAGCCAAGTCTGTTGTATTAGCCAGTATCGCTCTAATGCAAATTCTTATTAGCCTAGTTATTGCTTTCGTACCAGCAACTATCCTAAACGGGGTAGGAACGATGCCAGAAGGATTTATTGGCAATCTCCTTCTAACGATCGGCCTTCAATTCCTCTGCCTTCTTGCTTGGCTTTCCATTATTTCTTTCATTCTCTATGTGACTCATTCCTATTTGGCTGTTTTCATTGGCTATTTAATCAGTTCTATCTTGCTTTCAATGCCGATGCTTATCTTCCCAGATATCGAAATTTTACGCTATTTATCCTTAAATGTTGCCTATGCCATGACTGCCTATAGTCAAGCTGTTCTATACACCATTATCGTTACAGTTACTGTTATTCTATTCTTTACCGTTAGTGGACTTGCTGTTTTCAAAAAGAAAAGCTTATAAAAATGACCTCCTCTGTTCAAAAAGAGGAGGTTCCTTGTTTTAAAAGAGTATCTTTACTGTAAACCAAGCACCATCTGTACTTAGTTGTAGTTCTGCTCCAAGGAGATGGGATAGTTCTTCAGTAATATAAAGACCTAAACCAGAGGATTCTTCTGTATCTGAGAGGTTTTCAGAGTAAAATCGTTGACTGAGATTTTCAATTTTGCGAATGGGTTGTTTGACCAGATTTGAAATTTCCAAACAAATGTGATTATCCACTTCCTTCAAAGAAAATCTCGCTTCATCCTTACCATGTTTTAAAACATTGCCAATGAGATTTTGTAACATACGGTCTAATAACTCCGAATCTGTCAGTAAATACAAACCAGATTCTACTTGCAAATCAAGGTCAATCTTTGCCGTCTGAAAAGAATCATAATAGGTCAACAATTTTTGCGTCATAAATGTCGAGACTTCTAACTCAGATAAGTTTGGTTTAACTGCTCCTTCCATTAACCGACGATAGTCCAAAAGAGCCTCTAGCCGTTTTGAAACTTGATTGAGATGATGAGCAATTTTTTTCAAACTCTCAGACTCAGGATTTTCTGTTTTAAGCAATTGCTGAGTATAACCGGACGCAATCGTTAAAGGCGTCCGAATATCATGTGCAATATTGCTAATAGCCATGTCTAAAGTCTGCTTTTCACGTTTCATAATCAAGCGTGACTGCTCAACTTCTTGAAAGAGATGATTGATTTGCTGGTAAAGATGTAAAAAATCCTTGGAGAAAGTTGACACTCCGATTCTCTTCATACTTCCGGTCAGAATCTTATCTTCAATCTGTTGGCTCAAGTTAACGAGTGCTAGATGATAGCGAATCAACCATATCGTCAATAGGATAATGACCAGCACTAGCAAAGATAGTAAAATGTAAATCATCGCTCGTCTCCTTTTAGGCGAACACCAACTCCCCAGATAGTCTCAATATACTCTTGCTCTGGATCCAGTTGGCCTAATTTTTTACGGAGATTACTTAAATGAGTGTTGAGAGTATTGTCGCCTGGTAAATAAGTATCCTCCCAGACTAATTCATAGAGTTCTTCTTTCGTGAAAATTTTCTTAGGATGTCCCAGTAAGGTTTGGAGAATCAAACATTCTTTCTTAGCTAGGCGAATAGTTTCCTGGCTATTTTTGATTTCAAAACTATCTGCATCAAATTGAATATTTTTTAACTCTTGAATCAACTTGTCAGGATGTTCGATTTCAGCTGGTTTCTTGTCACTATTTTGACGTAATTGAACCGTAACCCTGGCAAAAACTTCATCCAAATCAAAAGGCTTTACGATATAATCATTAGCGCCATCTAAGAGATATTGACTGATGAGCTTCTTATCACTTAGGGCAGTTAGCATGATGACAGGAACTGAGCTATCTTGTCTAATGGCTTTTAAAACCTGATCACCATTTTTTCCCGGAAGCATAATATCTAACAAGATTAGATCAATGCCAGCTTGTTCAAATCGTATCATTCCTTCAGTACCAGAAAAAGCCTGAATCACCTCATGCTCCTCAGAAAGAAGAGTTCTCAAAATTTCTTGAATCTCATTATTATCTTCAACGATAAGTATTCTAGCCATAAACACCAACCTTTCTAATAGTATTATATCATGTTTTTTTAGGAATTTCGGATAAAGAAAAACACTCCTTCATGCTTAAATACGAAGAAGAGTTCATTCTATGTATTAAATTAAAGCTGTCAATGCGGTAATAAGCCCAAAAACGATACCTGGTGCATTAGCTGCTGCCAGAGGAATATCACGTTCTTTTTTAAAGAGACCGTAATAAACCCAGAGACTGCAGTTAATTGCAGCTACTGCTGGTTGGATAAAGTTTCCTTTTTGACCCGCAAGGTTGTTCATAATTTGTGGAATATATGAGATATACATCATAACAGACATAAAGGTTGCAATCCAACCTAAAGTTTTCATTTGTTTTTCAGTCATTTTCTTCTCCTTTCAAAAACAGTTTCAATTATACACTATTTGTATTAATCGTGTAAGCAAAAAACTTATTTGTTAAGAAAATGTAAACTATCACAATCTTGTGATAAGAGTAACAGAAAAAATCCCCCTTGTTATTGCAAGAGGGAATCTTATTCGTTTAGAAAACTTACTTCTTCTCAATCGGTGCTACGCTGGCTAGGAGTTTTTTGAGGCCGACTTCTGGGAAATTGATTTTCAATTCCTGAGTAGATCCACTGCCTGAAACTTCCAGCACAGTTCCTTCACCCCATTTCTTATGAAGGGCGATATCACCAATAGACCAACTAGTTTCACTGGAAGACGATTTGCTATTAGATGCAAATTGTCCAAAAGGTAGTCCTTTTGATTCAATTGATCTTGGTGCTGCATTACGTTTGCGATCTTGTAGAGCTTGAGCTAGACTCATTCCCTTACCGAAAGCTGTTCCTCCACTAGTATAAGAAGCTTTAAAACTTGTATTAGCAGGACGAGCCAAGCCTTGATAAGTTAACAAATCTGAACTAATCTCATTGATAAAGCGTGTTGGGCGATTATAGTTCGTACGTCCAAAGAGCAAGCGTGAGTTAGCATTGGTTAGATAAAGGATTTTCTCTGCGCGCGTGATACCGACATAGGCTAGACGGCGTTCCTCTTCTAGTTCATCCACGTCCTCTGCTGCACGACTAAGTGGAAAGACATTTTCTTCCATTCCAATCAAGAAGACAACTGGAAACTCGAGTCCCTTGGCCGCATGGAGCGTCATCAAGGTTACTTCTGATGTTTCCTGACTGCCAGAGTCTGTATCTGCAATCAAGGCCAAATCGTTCAAGAAGCGACTGAGCTTATCCAAGCCAGTTTCTTCTTCTTGATTATCTGGATTATCATCGAAATTCTTGGTAACAGAAAGGAACTCCTCGATATTTTCGACACGAGCCTTACTTTCTAAGGTTGCTTGAGTATTGAGAATATCCACGTAGCCTGTTTTTTCCAAGACTGCTTCCACTAACTCAGTAATGCTTAATTGATCCAGTTGCTCCCGCAAATCAAGAATCATATTGGCAAAATCCCAGATTGACTGGGCTGCCTTACCTTTAATCCCTGATAACATGATGTTAGCTGAAGCATCAAGCATCGACATATTTTGTAGGTTGGCAAAGTCACGGATTTTCTCTACTGTTCCTGGTCCAATGCCACGTTTTGGTTCATTAATAATCCGCTCAAAACTGATATTATCACTCAAATTGGCGATGAGATTAAGATATGCGATAATATCACGGATTTCCTTACGGCTATAGAACTTAGTTCCACCGACCATAGTATAAGGAATATTGGACTTGAGCAGAGCTTCTTCAATGGTACGAGACTGGGCATTGGTACGGTAAAGAACTGCAAAGTCCTTGTGAAGGAAGTTTTGACTACGACCAAGTTCATCAATGGTTTTGGCGACAAAGACAGCCTCGTCTTGTTCATCATTAGCACGATAGTAGACAATTTGTTCCCCATCCGCATTTTGAGTCCAGAGATTCTTAGGACGACGATTTTTATTGTTTTTGATGACATCGTTAGCTGCTTGGAGAATGGTTTTGGTTGAGCGGTAATTTTCCTCCAATAAAACAACCTTGGCTTGAGGATAATCCTTCTCAAAATCCAAGATATTCTGCATATCAGCACCACGCCAACCGTAGATAGACTGGTCAGCATCCCCTACTACGCAGATATTTTGGAAACGAGAAGCCAAGAGTTTAACGAGTTGATACTGGGCGTGGTTAGTATCTTGATACTCATCAACGTGGATATACTGGAACTTCTGTTGGTAATAAGTCAAAACATCAGGATTTTGATCAAAGAGACGCAGAGTCAACATAATCAAGTCATCAAAGTCCACCGACTCTGACTGACGAAGTTCTTTCTGATAGGCCGTATAACACTTAGCTACAATTTGAGTGTACATATCTCCTGCCTGGGCAGCATAAGCAGCATCGTCAATCAGATCATTCTTAGCATTGGAGATGGTTCCCAAAATAGTGCGTTCATTCCATTTTTTAGGATCCAAGTTTAACTGCTTGAGGATGCGTTTCATGAGCGTTCGCTGCTCTCCAGGATCCACAATCGTGAAATTGCGATTGTAGCCAATATGATCCGCATCGCGACGTAGGATACGCACGCACATAGAGTGGAAGGTCGCAATCAAACAATCCTGAGTAGCTGGATTGAGTCCATAAGCACGCTCCTTCATTTCACGCGCCGCTTTATTGGTAAAGGTAATGGCTAAGATATTCCATGGGTTGACCATCTTTTCATCAATTAAGTAGGCAATACGGTGGGTTAAAACACGAGTCTTACCAGATCCCGCCCCCGCCATGATCAGCAAGGGTCCTTCTGTGGTTTGAACAGCCTCGGCTTGACGGTCATTCATTCCCTTTAATAAATCGTTCATTTTCTCTTCCTTATTCTTCAAGTCAATGTTTCTATTATATCAAAAAAGTTTGAAAATAACTTTTCTTAAGAGCCTTCTGATTATTTTAGTTGGCAAGACAAGAAAAGGCTGGGACAAAAGTCCTAGCCTCTCAATTCTCTTTTGATTATCGAGCAAGACGCAGTGGTTGAGTGGGCTCTACTACGCTGATTTCATCAGCTTTTACAGCCCTACTCAACTTTGCGGAGGTGGGACGACAAAATCGAATTCTAACGAATTACCGATTTCTGTCCCACTCTCAGTAATTATTCTATTAGTCCTTTATAGACTGCAAAAGCGTCATTAGGGCTTGGGCAGAACGACGTCCTGCTTCTACGATAAATTCATCGAAGGAAACGGATGCTTCATGATTGGCATTGTCACTCATGGCACGAACGACTAAGAAAGGAAGGTTCAAAGCATAAGCTGCTTGAGCAATGGCTGCCCCTTCCATCTCTACAGCAAGAACTTGAGGGAAGTGTTCTTTAATGGCCTTGATTTTATCTTCTCCAGCAACAAAACTGTCTCCTGTCGCAATCAAACCTAAATGCCAAGTTTGGTCCAGTTTAGACAAACTCTCTTGAATCAAGCTGATAAACTTTTTGTCTGATTCAAAATAGAGAGGCTGTTGAGCCATTTGACCGTAATCATAGCCAAAGGCAGTCACATCAACATCGTGATAGGCAAGCTTGTCTGCAATCACTACATCGCCTACTGCAATCCCATTTGCCACTGCACCAGCAGATCCAGTATTAATCACTGCATCCACCTGAAAGTGATCCGCTAATATAGCGACACTCATAGCAGACATGACTTTTCCGATTCCACTCTCTACAAGTACAAGCTCGGCAGAACCAATCTTACCAGTATGATAGCTATTTCCCAGAACCTTTTCTTCGCTGGCATCGTCCAAGTGTTGAATCAAGTAAACTAGCTCTTCTGGCATAGCTGCTATAATTCCAATTTTCATGACATTCCCCTTAAATAAATCTCATTGCTAAAACTAGCAAAATCAAGAGAAGAATAACAGCAAATAGAATCTTATTCAGTTTTGAGTTAAAAACATTTCTCTTAGTATTTTCAATTCGACGACTTTTATGGATTTGTGGTTCAACTTCGATGGTCAGTGTATCCTGGCTAAAACCATGATCTCTGGTTCGTGAATAGCCAAAATTTTGAGAAGAAGTCGGTAAAATCTTAGTTTCCTCATCATCTAGCAAGGGAGGACCTGAGATGTCCTCTCCTCGATTGGCACGTTCAATCATTTCATCTGTTAATAAAGGTTTACCCATGGGTTCCTCCACTATTTTTTTGTAATTCCCAGTACTGGATAGCCATGATGGTCTTGGCATCACAAATATCTCCTGACTGGATCAGTGCTTTAGCTTGGTCAAGAGTGACTTCAAGTAACTCCAAAGTCTCATCTTCATCCTGAGGACGAGGATTTTCAACTTTTGTCAAATCGCTTGCCAAGTAAAGTTTTAAGCGCTCGTTACAAAATCCAATCGCTGAGTAAAAATCATAGAGAAGGCTTAATTTTCCAGTATAGGCTGCCTCTTCCTCTAATTCACGAAGGGCTGCTGCTTCTGGTTCTGCATTCTCCCCGATTTCAAGTTTACCTGCAGGAATTTCATAAGAAACTTTTTCAATCGCCTTGCGATATTGTTTAACAAGAACAATCTTATTTTCTGGAGTAACTGCAAGGACACAAACTGCTCCATTGTGGAAAATCAAATCACGTTGCGCAGTACCTTTTCCAGAAGGTAGTTCAACCTGATCTTGAACTAGCTGAAAAATAGGTCCTTTATAAATTTCTTTACGACTAAGCGTCTTCTCTTCAAATTCCATCGTTAGCTCCTATTTATTATTAGGATGATGAGGAAGGCGAGTTGCATATTCGTCCTTATTAACTTGGCGACCTCGTCCAATAGCAATGGCATCAGCTGGCACATCCTTAGTAATCGTTGAACCAGCACCTACAAGGGAGTTATCTCCGAGCTCTACTGGAGCAATGATGGTTGAATTAGAACCAACGAAAACATTGTTCCCAATAGTTGTTTTAAATTTGTGTTGACCATCGTAATTTACAGTGATAGTTCCTGCACCGAAGTTAACATCACTACCTACTTCACAGTTTCCAATATAGGTTAAATGACCTGCCTTAGTATTCTCCCCGATGCTTGAACCTTTGACTTCAACAAAGTTTCCAATGTGCACATCTTTTGCAAGGCTTGATCCTGGACGGATATGAGCATAAGGACCAACTGTAACGCCATCAGCAACTGAGCTTTCCTCAATCATTGAATTAGTAATCACTGCTCCTGCTCCGATACTACTATCAACGATATAAGTTCCGTTGGTCAAAACAGTTCCTGTACCAATCTTACTAGAACCTTTGAGGGTTACATTTGCTTCGATTTGAACTTCTGGAGCGATTTTAACATCAATGTCAATGTAAGTAGCTTCAGGATTCACAAAACTAACCCCATTGACCATATGCGCTTGGTTAATACGGCGACGCATAATGCCTTCAGCTGTCGCAAGGGCAACACGGTCATTAACTCCGAGACTTTCATCAAAGTCTTTCAGAGTATAGGCACCAACTTTTTTTCCTGCTTCACGGAAAATGCCGATAACATCAGTGATGTAGTATTCGCCTTGAGCGTTATTGGTATTGATATTCTTAAGTGCTTCAAAGAGACGAGCATTATCAAAGACATAGGTTCCTGTATTGATCTCCTTGATTTGTTTTTCAAAATCAGTCGCATCCTTTTGCTCCACGATACGAAGCACTTCAGCATTTTCATTACGAACGATACGACCATAACCAAATGGATCTTCTGCTTCAGCTGTTAGAATCGTTGCAACATTTTTATGATTAACATGGAAATCAATCAAATTTTGAAGACTTTCTCCAGTGATTAGCGGTGTGTCACCAGCAATGACCAATGTTTGTCCAGTAAGTCCTTCAAGAATGGGCTCAGCCATCATAACTGCATGACCAGTTCCTAATTGCTCAGACTGTCTTACAAAATCAGTTTGACCAGCCAAAATTTGTTCTACAAGTTCAGCCTTATGTCCAACTACAGTAACTGTTTTTTCAGGCTTGATTGCCCCTACACTACGAAAAACATGCTCCAGCATAGAAATTCCTGCAACCTTGTGCATGACTTTTGGTAGATCTGATTTCATACGAGTACCTTTACCCGCTGCTAAAATAATTGCATAATTTGCCATATTTTTCTCTTTTCTACAGTAATTCTTTTTAATTATATCATAAATTTGCTCTTTCAAACACAAAAGAGGGCAAGTGCTATAAAACATCGCATTTCCTAAAGGATTTTGAGTATTTTTTTTTGATTTTTTTCACCATTTACGATACACTATAAAAGTATGAGAAAGAAAATAAATCCTGTTTTTATTTTTACTGTATTAGCTACACTCATGGGTATTTTAATCATCAATAGACCCAAGTTCGAAGACCATCCAGTCAAAACAAAGCAAAATCCAGTTCAAGTAGAAACTCAAGCTTTACATAATATCAACAAGCCGATTATTGATGTTTCTGGCTGGCAAAGACCATCTGAGATTAATTATGACACCTTAACTCAAAATATTTCAGGTGCGATTGTTCGGGTTCATAGTGGAGCTCAAGTTTCTGAAGAAAATGACGCTGCCTATAAAAATGGAGTCGATAAGGCTTATAAAGAACATATCACTGAATTCCAAAAACGAAATGTTCCAGTTGCTGTTTATGCCTATGTAGCTGGAAAAAATGTCGAAGAAATGGAAAAAGCTGCTGAAGCCTTCTATAACGCCGCTTCTCCTTACAATCCTAGCTACTATTGGCTTGATGTTGAAGAAAAGACTATGTCTGACATGAATCAGGGCGTTGAGGCCTTTCGTGCCAAATTAGCTTCATTGGGAGCAAAAAATATTGGTATCTATGTTGGTGTTTACTTTATGGAGGAACATAGTATCAGCGTTGATAATTACTCGGCTATCTGGATACCTTCCTATGGAACCAACTCAGGTCACTATGAGAGTGCTCCAAAAACAGATCTTAGCTATGATCTTCACCAATATACCTCTCATGGACACCTTGGTGGATTTGAACATAATCTAGATTTAAATCTTATTTCTTCATCAAAGAACAAGGAAGAAACCTTTAGAAAATTGTTTTTAAATCCTTAATCACGATCACAATAAGCAAGTCAGACATTGCTTTCTGCTTGCTTTTCTTTATTTTTCAGTATTAAATCACTGTTTTATCTATATAGAATATAAATCTCGGAGGCCCTCTATGTTATCATGGCTATCAAAAATTATTAAGGGAATTGTAATCGCCCTAGGTTTCATTCTACCAGGGATTTCTGGTGGCGTTCTTGCCGCTATCTTGGGAATTTATGAGAGAATGATTCGTTTTCTTGCCCATCCTTTTAAGAATTTCAAAGAAGATGTGCTCTTTTTTCTACCTGTCAGCATTGGGATGCTACTAGGTATCGGACTTTTCTCCTATCCAATCGAGTATCTTTTAGAGAATTATCAAGTCTATGTATTGTGGAGTTTTGCTGGAGCTATCATTGGTACCATCCCAAGTCTTGTCAAAGAATCAACTCGTGACTCTGATAGAGACAAGGTTGACCACATATGGTTTTGGGCAACCTTCATCATCTCAGGTATCGCCCTCTACGCCTTGAATTTTGTAGTTGGTTCTCTATCTGCAAGCTTCCTTAACTTCACACTTGCTGGTTGTTTGTTGGCGCTGGGTATTTTGGTTCCAGGGCTTAGTCCTTCCAATCTTCTCTTGATTCTTGGCCTTTATGGCCCTATGTTAACAGGATTCAAGACTTTTGATTTGTTTGGAACCTTCTTACCAATTGGGATTGGGCTTCTTATCACTCTGATTATTTTCTCTAAATTCATGGACTATGCTCTTCGCCTTTATCACTCACGTGTGTATCATTTTATCATTGGGATCGTACTATCAAGTACACTCTTGATCCTTATTCCAAACGCTGGAAATGCTGAAAGTATTAGTTACAGTGGTTTGTCACTAGTTTCATATGTACTGATTGCTTTCTTCTTTGCCCTAGGGATTTGGTTGGGAATCTGGATGAGTCAATTGGAGGATAAGTATAAATAATGGCAAAAAAAGTAAAAGTCAAGAAAACCTTGGTCCAACAAATTTTAACCAAGGCAGGAATAAACCATACAGGTATTCAAATTAATGCCTTGGAAGGTGAAATGCCTCAAGGTTATGAAAAGAGTCAGATTTTTAAGACTCTAGCACTTCTGGGAGATAAAACTGGACCAATTATTGGAATCGTGCCTATCACTGAACATCTTTCTGAAAAGAAACTTGCTAAGATTTCTGGTAATAAGAAAGTCAGCATGATTCCACAAAAAGACCTAGAAAAAACAACAGGCTATATCCACGGTGCCAATAATCCAGTTGGAATCCGTCAAAAACATAACTATCCTATCTTTATCGACCAAACTGCTCTTCAACTGAATGAAATGATTGTTTCCGCAGGGGAAGTAGGTCATAGTATCATTATCAACCCTCAAGATCTAGCAGCCTTTGTTAAAGCTGAATTTGCAGATATCTTGGAGGAAAGTAACACATGAAATTCTATTTTATTCGTCATGGAAAAACACTTTGGAATCTGGAGGGACGTTTTCAAGGGGCGAGTGGGGATTCTCCACTCTTAGATGAATCCATTGAGTCCTTAAAAAAACTAGGGCAGTATCTCCAGGAAACTCCATTTGATGTGATTTATTCTAGTAATCTTCCTCGGGCTAAAACTTCTGCTCAAATTATTCAAAGTCAACTGAAAAACAACTGTCCATTAGAAGAAATACCTTTACTAAGAGAATGGCAACTTGGAAAACTTGAAGGTGCAAAATTTGCAACCTTAGAAGCCATCTATCCCGAGCAATTAAAAGCTTTTCGTACCAATCTAGCAAAATTCGATTCGACTATGTTTGGTGCAGAGTCTGTCTATCAAACAACTCAGCGTACCATTCAATTTATCAAATCATTAGAGTCCAAACCTTTTGAACATGTTATGATTGTTGGTCACGGTGCCAATCTCACAGCCAGTATTCGAACTCTTCTAGGCTATGATACTTCACTACTTAGAAAAGATGGTGGTCTAGCAAATGCCAGTGTTACAATTCTCGAAACCAAAGACTTTAAAAACTTTAACCTCTTAGTCTGGAACGACACTTCTTATCAGAATTAGAACTGAACTTAACAATCACTGTTAAGTTCTTTTTAGATTTTGTAGAATATCCGTGAATTTATTTGACTTTTATGATAAAATGGGAGTATCGCAAAAAAGACTCATCGTATCAAGAATTGAGTAAAAACTAGGAGGAAACCATGTCAACAGAACATATGGAAGAACTAAATGACCAGCAGATCGTTCGCCGTGAAAAAATGGCTGCGCTCCGCGAACAAGGAATCGATCCATTCGGTAAACGCTTTGAACGCACTGCTAACTCACAAGAATTAAAAGATAAATATGCTGACCTTGACAAAGAACAACTACACGATTTAAACGAGACTGCTACTATCGCTGGACGTTTGGTAACAAAGCGTGGTAAAGGTAAAGTTGGATTTGCCCACCTTCAAGACCGCGAAGGTCAAATTCAAATCTACGTTCGTAAAGATGCTGTAGGTGAAGAAAACTACGAAATCTTTAAGAAGGCTGACCTCGGAGACTTCCTCGGTGTTGAGGGTGAAGTGATGCGTACGGATATGGGAGAACTCTCAATCAAGGCTACTCACATCACACACTTATCTAAAGCCCTTCGTCCACTTCCAGAGAAATTCCACGGTTTAACAGACGTTGAAACAATCTATCGTAAACGTTACCTTGACTTGATTTCTAACCGCGAAAGCTTCGAACGTTTTGTTACTCGTTCAAAAATCATTTCTGAAATCCGTCGTTACCTAGACCAAAAAGGATTCCTTGAAGTTGAAACACCAGTTCTTCACAACGAAGCTGGGGGTGCTGCTGCTCGCCCATTTATCACTCACCATAATGCTCAAAACATTGACATGGTGCTTCGTATCGCGACTGAGCTTCACTTGAAACGCCTTATCGTTGGTGGTATGGAGCGTGTTTATGAGATTGGCCGTATCTTCCGTAACGAGGGAATGGATGCTACACATAATCCTGAGTTCACTTCTATCGAAGTTTACCAAGCATACGCAGACTTCCAAGATATCATGGACTTGACTGAAGGCATTATTCAACACGCTGCTAAAGCTGTTAAAGGCGACGGTCCAGTTATCTATCAAGGAACTGAAATCAAGATCAATGAACCATTTAAACGTGTACACATGGTGGATGCAATCAAGGAAATTACAGGTGTTGATTTCTGGAAAGATATGACTTTCGAAGAAGCTAAAGCTATCGCTGCTGAAAAGAATGTTCCAGTTGAAAAACACTATACTGAAGTTGGTCACATTATCAATGCCTTCTTTGAAGAGTACGTTGAAGAAACATTGATTCAACCAACATTTGTCTATGGACACCCAGTGGCTGTATCACCACTTGCTAAGAAAAATCCAGAAGATGAGCGCTTTACAGACCGCTTCGAGCTCTTCATCATGACTAAAGAATATGGTAATGCCTTTACTGAGTTGAATGATCCAATCGATCAGCTTAGCCGATTTGAAGCTCAAGCCAAAGCCAAAGAACTTGGTGACGACGAAGCAACAGGCATTGACTACGACTACATCGAAGCCCTTGAATACGGTATGCCGCCAACAGGTGGTTTGGGAATCGGTATTGACCGTCTCTGCATGCTCCTCACTGATACAACTACTATCCGTGATGTACTTCTTTTCCCAACTATGAAATAAAATACAAATCTCCTAGTTACTTTCTAGGAGATTTTTTAGTAATCTCAAAAAAGACAAACTCAATGTTGAGCTTGTCTTTTAATTTTCTTATTAGAATAATCCAAGAACTGTTCCATCACTTTCAACATCCATGTTGAGAGCTGCTGGTCGTTTTGGAAGTCCAGGCATGGTCATCACATCACCAGTAAGGGCAACGATGAAGCCTGCACCCAATTTTGGTACCAATTCACGAATAGTAATTTCAAAGTTTTCTGGTGCACCAAGAGCATTTGGATTATCTGAGAAACTATATTGAGTTTTAGCCAT
>NZ_KQ970818.1:633833-638185 GCF_001579645.1 Streptococcus infantis | reverse complement strand
GATTATCTGAGAAACTATATTGAGTTTTAGCCATACAGATCGGCAATTTGTCCCAACCGTTTTGTACGATTTGTGCGATTTGAGTTTGAGCTTTCTTCTCGAAGTTTACTTTGCTTCCACGGTAAATTTCCGTAACAATCTTTTCGATTTTTTCTTGAACAGAAAGTTCGTTGTCATAGAGACGTTTGTAGTCGGCTGGATTTTCGTCAATTGTTTTGACGAGAGTTTCAGCCAAAGCCACTCCTCCTTCAGCTCCATCAGCCCATACGCTAGCTAATTCAACTGGAACATCAATTGAAGTGCAAAGTTCTTTCAAAGCTGCGATTTCAGCTTCTGTATCAGATACAAATTCGTTAATTGCAACAACTGCTGGAATACCAAACTTACGGATATTCTCAACGTGGCGTTTCAAATTAGCAAAACCAGCACGAACTGCTTCTACATTCTCTTCTGTCAATGCATCCTTAGCAACTCCACCATTCATCTTAAGAGCACGAAGTGTTGCAACAATCACTACTGCATCTGGTGAAGTTGGCAAGTTTGGAGTTTTGATATCCAGGAATTTCTCAGCACCAAGGTCTGCACCAAAACCTGCTTCTGTCACTGTGTAATCTGCCAAGTGAAGGGCTGTAGTTGTAGCCAAGACAGAGTTACATCCGTGTGCGATATTGGCAAATGGGCCACCATGTACAAAGGCAGGTGTTCCATAGATGGTTTGAACCAAGTTCGGTTTGATAGCATCTTTCAAAATCAATGCCAAGGCACCTTCAACCTGTAGATCACCAACTGAAACAGGTGTACGATCATAACGGTAGCCGATAACGATATTGGCCAAACGACGTTTCAAATCTTCAATATCAGTTGCCAAGCAAAGGATTGCCATGATTTCTGAAGCAACAGTGATATCAAATCCATCTTCACGTGGAATACCATTAAGCGGACCACCAAGGCCAACAGTTACGTGACGAAGAGCGCGGTCATTCAAGTCCACTACACGTTTCCAGAGAATACGGCGTTGGTCGATACCTAGATCATTCCCTTGATGCAAGTGATTGTCAATCAAGGCAGAAAGAGCATTGTTTGCAGTTGTAATAGCATGCATATCACCGGTAAAGTGAAGGTTGATATCTTCCATTGGTAAAACTTGCGCATAACCACCACCGGCTGCGCCACCTTTAATCCCCATAACAGGACCAAGAGATGGTTCGCGGATAGCAATCATGGTTTTCTTACCAATCTTATTTAAGGCGTCTGCAAGCCCGATAGTGATGGTTGATTTTCCTTCACCTGCTGGTGTTGGGTTAATGGCTGTTACCAAGATCAATTTACCGACTGGATTGCTCTCAACTGCACGGATTTTATCAAAACTGAGCTTAGCCTTGTACTTTCCGTACAATTCCAAATCGTCGTAAGAAATACCAAGTTTCTCTACAACATCAACGATTGGTTTTAGCTCGATACTCTGTGCAATTTCAATATCTGTTTTCATAACAAACTCCTCTACCTCAAATGTGTTAATTCATTATATCATAAAATAAGATTTTTAACAGTCATAAAGCTTGGTAACGTTCGTAAATATCACAACACTTCAGACTTTCTTGGCTTCTTTTTAAATTTTTATATGCCTTTATAGGTTTTAACTATAGTTGAAAGCTTGAATTTCACATAATATTTTATCGCTTTCATTTTACTTACTGCTCATTTTTTTGTACAATAGTTCTATGAAAATTTTAGTTACATCTGGTGGTACGAGCGAGGCAATAGACCGAGTTCGCTCCATTACCAACCACTCTACTGGTAGACTTGGTAAAGTTATAACTGAGACTTTACTAAAAGCTGGTCACCAAGTTTGTCTGATTACTACGCAACAAGCACTAAAACCAGAACTACACCCGAATTTGACTATGATTGTAATCAAAAACACTTCCGATTTACTCCAAGAGATGAAACGGATTCTTCCTAATTATCAAGTTTTGATTCATTCCATGGCAGTATCTGACTATAGTCCTGTTTACATGACAGGTCTTGACCAAGTTCAAGCGAGCCAAGATTTAAGTGAGTTTTTACATAAGAAAAATATGGAAACAAAGATCTCTTCTAAGGATGAGGTGCAAGTCCTATTTCTCAAGAAAAATCCAAAGATCATCTCTCTTGTTAAAGAATGGAATCCAAGTATCCATCTCATTGGCTTTAAACTCCTTGTCGATGTTACTAAGGAACATCTGATTCAAATCGCTAGAGAAAGTCTTGAAAATAATCAAGCTGATTTGATTGTCGCTAATGACCTCACTCAGATTAATGCTGATCAACACCTGGCTTATCTAGTAGAAGAAAAAGATTATCAGATTGCTGCTAGCAAACAAGAAATTGCTGACTTATTAGTGGAAAAAATTCAAGGATTTGACTCTTAGAAAGGAAAATTATGGCTCGTATTTCACTCGCTGTTACAGGCTCTATCGCCTCTTACAAGGCTGCTGATTTAGTAAGTGGCATGAAGAAACAAGGGCATTCTGTTACTGTACTCATGACCCAGGCTGCGACTGCCTTTATTCAACCTTTAACCCTTCAAGTCTTATCTCAAAATACCGTACATCTCGATCTTATGCAGGAACCTTATCCTGATAAAGTCAATCATATCGAGCTTGGCAAAAAAACAGACTTGTTTATCCTTGCCCCTGCGACCGCTAATACGATTGCGAAAGTCGCGCACGGTTTTGCCGACAATATGGTGACTGCTACTGCTCTTGCCTTGCCAAACTATGTTCCAAAACTAGTAGCACCTGCTATGAATACCAAAATGTATGACCATCCAGCAACTCAAACAAACCTAAAAACTTTAGAAACTTATGGTTATACAATTATTTCTCCTAAAGAATCCCTACTGGCCTGTGGAGACGTAGGACGGGGTGCTCTTGCTGATCTTGATACTATTTTACAACAGATAAAGGAAAAACTTCATGAACAAACGCTCTAATATTGCTCCTATTGCTATCTTTTTTGCCAGCATGATCGTCATTCATTTGCTGAGTTCTATTGTCTTTAATGTCTTGCCATTTCCAATTAAACCGACCATTGTCCATATTCCAGTCATCATTGCTAGTATCATCTACGGGCCACGAATTGGTGCCATCTTAGGTTTCTTGATGGGGATGATTAGCTTGACAGTCAATACAATCACAATTCTCCCAACTAGCTACCTTTTCTCTCCATTTGTACCAAACGGTAACATCTACTCCCTAGTTATTGCGATTGTACCACGCATCCTTATTGGTTTAACTCCATACTTTGTCTATAAACTCCTCAAAAACAAGGCGGGGCTTATCTTCGCTGGAGCACTCGGTTCCCTCACAAATACTGTATTTGTACTAGGCGGAATCTTCTTCCTCTTTGGAAATGTTTTTGACGGAAATATCCAAAAACTATTAGCTACTGTTATCTCAACAAATTCTATTGCAGAACTCATAATCTCAGCAATACTGACCCTAGTTATTGTTCCGAGACTTGAAAAAATCAAAAAATAAGAGGTCGGGAAAATCCCGGCCTCGATTTTTATTTGCACTGAAACTCTGCTCCAGTATTTAGTGGATCTTAAAGACTTAGAAAATCCTTTGAAATAAGGCTTTTTCCTATCTAAAAGCTTGATTGTAACAACTCACCAATATGGGAAAAAATCAATCTTAGTCAAATATTTACTTTCCCACAGCCTTTTATCTCCTTATTATTGGGCTAGACGTGCTTCTTCTAAAATCTTTTCAATCTTTGTTGTCAGCAAATCGATAGCTACTGTGTTGGTTACTCCTTCTGGAATAACGATATCTGCATAACGCTTTGTTGGCTCAATAAATTGATGATACATGGGTTTTACCACACCAAGATACTGGTCAATAACGCTATCCAGGCTACGACCACGTTCTTCCATATCACGTTTAATACGGCGAATGATACGAACATCATCATCTGTATCTACGAAAATCTTGATATCCATCAAATCACGAAGTCGTTTGTCCTCCAAAACTAAGATTCCTTCAACTATAAAGACATCCTGAGGCTCCTGACAATAAGTTTTGGAGCTACGTGTATGTTTTGTATAGTCATAGGTAGGAATATCAACAGGACGTCCTGCCAACAACTCTTTGATTTGCTCAATCATCAAATCAGTATCAAAAGCAAAAGGATGGTCATAGTTGGTCTTAATACGCTCTTCAAAGGTTAGATGAGATTGATCTTTATAGTAGGAATCATGCTCAATCATAGAGATTTTTTCATTTGGAAAATGCGACAAGATTGCTTTAGATACGCTTGTCTTTCCTCCTCCAGATCCACCTGTTACTCCGATAATGATTGGTCTATTT
>NZ_KQ970818.1:628783-633644 GCF_001579645.1 Streptococcus infantis | reverse complement strand
ATCCACCTGTTACTCCGATAATGATTGGTCTATTTTGCATTGTAGCCTCCTTGTTTTTTCCCTTGTCTATTTTACCATATTTTTGATAAATTTTACAGATGGAGTTTTCTACAAAATAGAAGAAAAAATCCTTATAGCTAGAAGCTACAAGGATTTGTAATTGATTAATCAAAGTTAACGTATTCTTTAGAAAGTTCAAGAACTTCTTCCATTGTTGAACATTCAGTAAGAGCACGGTTAGCGTATTCTTGCATTTTAGCAGTGTCGAGTTTCTTCATCAAGCTACGTGTACGAAGTACAGATGTTGCTGACATAGAGAACTCATCCAAGCCCATTCCGACAAGAAGTGGAACAGCTGTTTGGTCACCAGCCATTTCACCACACATACCAGCCCATTTACCTTCAGCGTGAGCTGCTTTGATAACGTTATTGATCAAACGAAGGATTGATGGGTTGTATGGTTGGTAAAGGTATGAAACTTGTTCGTTCATACGGTCTGCCGCCATTGTGTATTGGATTAAATCGTTTGTACCAATTGAGAAGAAATCAACTTCTTTTGCAAATTGGTCTGCAAGCATAGCTGCTGCAGGAATTTCGATCATGATACCAACTTGGATGTCATCCGCAACTGCAACACCTTCAGCAAGAAGGTTAGCTTTTTCTTCATCGAAGACTGCTTTAGCTGCACGGAATTCTTTCAAAAGCGCAACCATCGGGAACATGATACGCAATTGACCGTGTACAGAAGCACGAAGAAGAGCACGGATTTGAGTGCGGAACATTGCGTCTCCAGTTTCAGAGATAGAGATACGAAGAGCACGGAATCCAAGGAATGGGTTCATTTCATGAGGCATATCGAAGTAAGGAAGTTCCTTGTCACCACCGATATCCATTGTACGGACAACAACTGGTTTACCGTTCATTCCTTCAAGAACAGCCTTGTATGCTTCGTACTGCTCGTCTTCAGTTGGAAAGTCTTGAGAATCCATGTACAAGAACTCTGTACGGTAAAGACCTACAGCTTCTGCACCGTTATCATTAACACCTTCAACGTCTTTTGGAGTACCAATGTTTGCTGCCAATTCGAAGTGTTTACCATCAGCAGTAACAGTTTGAGCATCCTTCAAGAGTGCCCATTCAGCTTTTTGTTGAGCGTAAGCTTCACCAGCTGCTTTAAATTCAGCCGCTTGTTCTTCAGTAGGGTTGATAATCACTTCACCTGTAATACCATTAACGGCAAGTAGGTCACCATCTTTAACGATTTCAGTGATATTGTTTGTACCCAAAACTGCAGCGATTTCAAGTGTACGAGCCATGATAGCTGAGTGACTTGTACGACCACCAATATTTGTTACAAAAGCTTTTACAAAGTTTTTGTCCAATTGAGCTGTATCAGATGGAGTCAAGTCGTGAGCAATCACGATCACTTCTTCATTGATAGAAGCTGGGTTTGGCAATTTTTTACCAAGGAGGTTAGCTAATACACGTTTTGTTACGTCGCGGATATCCGCTGCACGTTCTTGCATGTATGGGTTGTCTTCCATGCCTTCAAAGATTGTGATAAACATGTCTGTAACTTCTTTCAGACCTGCTTCTGCATTCACTTTTTTAGCACGGATAGTTTCTTTGATTTGACCGATCAATTCAGGGTCAGCAAGAACCATCAAGTGGGCGTCAAATACTTGTGCCGCTTCTTCACCAAGCGTACCTACAGCCTTCTCGCGGATAAGAGAAAGCTCGTTTTGAGAAGCTTCAAGAGCAACATCCAAACGAGCCTCTTCTGCATTTGTATCTTCGACTGTAACAGTCTCGAATGATAAATCCGGTTGAACGAGTAGATATGCTTTTGCAACTGCAACACCGTCAGATGCTGCGATTCCTTTAAGCATTTCTGTCATTTCCTTATGCCAATCCTTCTTTTTCCATTGTTTCTGAGATTGCAGCGATAGCGTCATCAGCGTCTGCACCTTCAGCAGTGATTGTAACGTCAGCACCTTGACCAACACCAAGGCTCATTACACCCATGATAGATTTAAGGTTAACTGATTTACCTTTGTACTCAAGAGTGATATCTGAAGCAAATTTGCTAGCAGTTTGTACCAACAATGTTGCTGGACGTGCGTGAATACCTGTTTCTGCCACTACGTGGAAATCTTTAGAAGCCATAGTTTGACTCTCCTTTAATAGTTTTCTTGTTGAGTTACATATCTGATAACCCTTACAATTTAGTATTATATCACCTTCATTGATATTTTTCAAGTATTTTATGGACTTTCTTCAATTTCCTTTCAGATAACTTGCTGAAAATCTTCTATTAAATTTAGCAAAACACAGTATGTAGTTTTTGTCGAGACACCTATAATGAAATCATTGCTTTTTCTGTAATTATTTTTCAACACTACACTATATATTGTGTTCGTTAGTAAAATCAGTAAAATAAGTACACAAGATTTAGTTTTAGAAAGTTGACAAAGTTTTTTTTCTGATATACTAAGAAAGTAATAAAATTTTAAAGAGGAGTTACAGAAATGGTAACTGTATATTCTAAAAACAACTGTGTCCAATGTAAAATGACGAAACGTTTTTTAGACAGTAATAATGTTGAATATAAAGAAATCAATCTTGATGAACAACCTGAATACATTGATCAAGTAAAAGAGCTTGGCTTTAGTGCTGCTCCTATTATTCAGACACCGACAGAAGTTTTCTCTGGTTTCCAACCAGGTAAACTTAAACAACTTGCTTAAGAATCAGGACAAAAGCTTCTATGTCTACCTTAGAAGCCTTTCTTTTGTAATTAGATAAAGGATTTTTTATGGGATTAAAACAACTTGAAGATGTGACTTACTTCCGTCTTAATAACGAAATTAACCGTCCTGTGAATGGACAAATCACGCTTCACAAAGACAAGGAAGCTCTAGAAGCCTTCTTTAAAGAAAATGTTGTACCTAATACAATAGTTTTTGATTCAATTACGGAAAAAATTAATTTCCTCATTGAACATAACTATATTGAAACAGCATTTATTAAGAAATACCGTCCAGAATTTTTGGAAGAGCTACATCAATTTATTAAAGATCAAAACTTCCAATTCAAGTCTTTCATGGCTGCCTATAAATTTTATAATCAATATGCTCTGAAGACTAATGATGGGGAATACTACCTTGAAAGCATGGAAGACCGCGTCTTCTTTAATGCCCTTTACTTCGCTGATGGTGATGAAGCAATTGCTATTGACATTGCTAATGAAATCATCCACCAACGTTATCAGCCTGCTACTCCTTCTTTCTTGAATGCAGGTCGCGCTCGTCGTGGTGAGTTGGTATCTTGCTTCTTGATCCAAGTAACAGATGATATGAACTCAATCGGACGTTCTATCAACTCTGCTCTTCAACTTTCACGTATCGGTGGTGGAGTCGGAATTTCCCTCAGCAACCTTCGTGAAGCTGGTGCTCCTATTAAAGGATATGAAGGTGCTGCTTCAGGTGTCGTTCCTGTTATGAAACTTTTCGAAGATAGCTTCTCTTACTCTAACCAATTGGGTCAACGTCAAGGTGCTGGGGTTGTTTACCTCAATGTCTTCCACCCAGACATTATTGCCTTCCTTTCAACTAAGAAAGAGAATGCCGATGAAAAAGTTCGTGTCAAGACTCTCTCTCTTGGTGTTGTAGTACCAGATAAATTCTACGAATTAGCACGTAAAAATGAAGAAATGTATCTCTTCAGTCCTTATTCTGTTGAAAAAGAGTATGGCGTACCTTTCAACTACATCGACATCACAGAGAAATACGATGAACTAGTTGCAAATCCAAACATCCGTAAGACTAAAATCAAGGCGCGTGATTTGGAAACTGAAATTTCTAAATTGCAACAAGAATCTGGTTATCCTTATGTAGTCAATATCGATACTGCTAACCGTGCAAATCCAGTTGATGGTAAAATTATCATGAGCAACTTGTGTTCAGAGATTCTCCAAGTCCAAGAGCCAAGTCTTATCAACGATGCGCAAGAATTTGTTCAAATGGGTACTGACGTTTCATGTAACCTTGGTTCAACAAACGTGGTCAACATGATGACTTCGCCTGACTTTGGTCGCTCTATTCGTGCAATGGTTCGCGCTTTGACCTTTGTAACAGATAGCTCACACATCGTTGCTGTCCCAACTATCGACCATGGAAATAGCCAAGCTCACACCTTTGGCCTCGGTGCTATGGGACTTCACAGCTATCTTGCTCAGCAATTGATTGAATACGGATCTCCTGAATCTGTTGAGTTCACCAGCATTTACTTTATGCTTATGAACTACTGGACCTTGGTTGAGTCAAACAATATCGCACGTGAACGTGGTATTACCTTCCACAACTTTGAGAAATCAGACTATGCTAACGGAAGCTACTTTGACAAGTATTTGACAGGCGAGTTTGTTCCAAAATCAGACCGTGTTAAAGAACTCTTCAAAGATGTCTTTATTCCAAGTGCTGCTGACTGGGCTGAACTTCGTGACAAGGTTCAAGCAGATGGTCTTTACCACCAAAACCGCCTTGCTGTAGCGCCAAATGGTTCTATCAGCTACATTAACGATGTTTCTGCTTCTATTCACCCAATTACGCAACGTATCGAAGAACGCCAAGAGAAGAAAATCGGTAAAATCTACTACCCTGCAGCAGGCTTGTCAACAGAAACCATTCCTTACTACACTTCTGCTTACGACATGGATATGCGTAAAGTGATTGATGTTTACGCTGCTGCAACTGAGCACGTGGACCAAGGACTTTCACTTACTCTCTTCATGCGCAGTGACATTCCAAAAGGTCTTTACGAATGGAAGAAAGAAAACAAACAAACGACACGTGACTTGTCT
>NZ_KQ970818.1:627018-628378 GCF_001579645.1 Streptococcus infantis | reverse complement strand
TTAATTCAACTCTCAAAAAAATTACATTTACTTAATCCATTAAACGTATTTTGCTGATAAAATCATGTAAGAATTTAAAAGTCGGGCTTCCGACTTTTTGTTCGATTATAGCATAGAATTATGATAAAATAAGAATGATTATGTTATCGCATTACTACACACAGAAAGAGATTTCAAATGAAAACTTACTACAAAGCCATTAACTGGAATGCCATCGAAGATGTCATTGACAAATCAACCTGGGAAAAACTGACTGAGCAGTTCTGGCTCGATACGCGTATTCCCTTGTCAAATGACCTAGATGACTGGAGAAAGCTTTCTAACAAGGAAAAAGACCTTGTTGGTAAAGTTTTTGGAGGTTTGACCCTTCTTGATACCATGCAATCAGAAACTGGTGTTCAAGCCCTTCGTGCTGATATTCGTACGCCTCACGAGGAAGCTGTTTTTAACAATATCCAATTTATGGAATCTGTCCATGCCAAATCTTACTCTTCTATCTTTTCTACCTTGAATACCAAGTCAGAAATCGAAGAGATTTTCGAATGGACCAACACCAATCCATATCTTCAGAAAAAAGCTGAAATTATCAATGAAATCTACCTAAACGGAACTCCACTAGAAAAGAAAGTAGCTAGTGTTTTCCTTGAAACCTTCCTTTTCTACTCTGGTTTCTTCACACCACTCTACTATCTTGGAAACAACAAGTTAGCCAACGTAGCTGAGATCATCAAGTTGATCATTCGTGACGAGTCTGTACACGGAACCTACATCGGCTACAAATTCCAACTTGGTTTCAATGAATTGCCAGAAGATGAGCAAGAAAAACTCAAAGAATGGATGTACGACCTTCTCTATACTCTTTATGAGAATGAAGAAGGCTACACAGAGAGCCTCTATGACGAAGTCGGATGGACTGAAGAGGTTAAAACCTTCCTTCGCTACAATGCAAATAAAGCCCTTATGAACTTGGGGCAAGATCCTCTCTTCCCTGATTCAGCTGACGATGTCAACCCGATCGTTATGAACGGGATTTCAACTGGTACATCAAACCACGACTTCTTCTCTCAAGTTGGTAATGGCTATCTACTTGGTGAAGTTGAAGCTATGCAGGATGATGACTATAACTATGGACTAAATTAATATCTAACCTAAAAAACATCTAAGTTTAATTACAAACTAGATGTTTTTTTTGTTTATTTTTGTTTTCTTTAAGTTGCTTAGCTGTTTAAAATATGATAAAATAATATTAGATTTGGGGGTGGTTCAATGCTGAAGCAAGAAAAATTAGATACTATTTTAGAAATTGTAAATACAAAAGGAACTATCACTGTTAAAGAGATTATGAATCGCCTTGATATTT
>NZ_KQ970818.1:625869-626987 GCF_001579645.1 Streptococcus infantis | reverse complement strand
TGTTAAAGAGATTATGAATCGCCTTGATATTTCCGATATGACAGCTAGACGATATTTACAAGAGTTAGCGGATAAGGATTTGCTGGTTCGAGTTCATGGAGGAGCTGAAAAACTTCGAACAGGTTCCTTATTAAACAATGAGCGTTCTAACGTTGAAAAACAAGGGCTACAAACAGCAGAAAAACAAGAAATTGCTCGCTTTGCAGGTCACTTAGTTGAAGAAAGAGAAACTATTTTCATTGGTCCAGGTACCACATTAGAATTCTTTGCGCGAGAACTTCCTATCGATAACATTCGAGTTGTTACCAATAGTTTGCCTGTATTTCTCATTCTAAATGAGCGTAAGCTAACTGACCTAATTTTAATCGGTGGTAATTATCGTTCAATTACTGGAGCCTTTGTAGGTACTCTAACCCTCCAAGATATCGCTAGTTTGCAATTTTCAAAAGCCTTCGTTAGTTGTAATGGTATCAAGGATCATGCTATCGCTACTTTTAGTGAAGACGAAGGTGAAGCACAGAAATTAGCACTAGAAAACGCCAATAAAAAATATCTCCTAGCTGACCATAGCAAATTTGATAAATTTGATTTCTTCACATTTTACAATATCTCAGATATCGACACCATTATCACTGATTCAAAGTTAAGTGACCAAACACTCCAATCACTGTCTAAACAAACTAAAATTATCAAGTCAAAACCTTAACTCTACAACTAGTCACAGAATTTAGTAGCTACTACTAATTCTATGGCTAGTTTTTTATTTTGCAAAAATTATAAAAGATTCCCCCAATGTTTATAGATATTTACCAAACACAAATATTATAGAACTAAAAAAACCTGAAAGTTATATCTTTCAGGTTTTTTGATCGGAATAATCAACTAATAAAATCGTTAGAAGATTTATTCTTCATCATCACGCTTACGACGTTTAGCCACTAATCCTAATCCAGTTAGACCTGCTACAACTCCAAGGAGAGCATTTGCAGCTGAAGCAGTTTCACCTGTATTTGGTAATTGCTTACGGGCCTTAGTGGTATCAGTTTGAGGAGCTAGACTAGTTGAAGTCGAATGAATCATAGACGCACTTGTTGATGCTGATTCAGAAGCTGATGTGC
>NZ_KQ970818.1:624111-624733 GCF_001579645.1 Streptococcus infantis | reverse complement strand
TGCGCTTGTTGATGCAGATTCTGAAGCTGATGTTGATGCAGATTCTGATGCACTTGTGCTTGCTGATTCTGAAGCTGATGTGCTTGCTGACTCAGATGCGCTTGTGCTTGCTGACTCAGAGGCACTTGTTGATGCTGATTCTGAAGCTGATGTGCTTGCTGATTCAGAAGCTGATGTTGATGCTGACTCTGAAGCTGACGTGCTTGCTGACTCAGAGGCTGATGTGCTTGCTGATTCTGAAGCTGATGTTGACGCTGACTCAGAGGCACTTGTTGATGCTGATTCAGAAGCTGATGTGCTTGCTGATTCTGATGCGCTTGTGCTTGCTGACTCAGAGGCACTTGTTGATGCTGATTCAGATGCGCTTGTTGACGCTGACTCAGAGGCACTTGTTGATGCTGACTCTGATGCTGATGTGCTTGCTGATTCTGATGCGCTTGTGCTTGCTGATTCTGATGCTGATGTTGACGCTGACTCAGAGGCACTTGTTGACGCTGACTCAGAAGCTGATGTGCTTGCTGATTCTGAAGCTGATGTTGACGCTGACTCGGAGGCACTTGTTGATGCTGATTCAGATGCACTTGTTGATGCTGACTCAGAAGCTGATGTGCTTGCTGACTCA
>NZ_KQ970818.1:620180-622236 GCF_001579645.1 Streptococcus infantis | reverse complement strand
CGTTGACGCTGACTTAGACGCGCTGGTTGATGCTGAAGCCGAAGCACTCGTTGACGCTGACTTAGATGCGCTGGTCGATGCTGAAGCTGAGGCACTCGTTGACGCTGACTTAGATGCACTTGTCGACGCTGAAGCCGAAGCACTCGTTGACGCTGACTTAGATGCGCTGGTCGATGCTGAAGCTGAAGCACTCGTTGACGCTGACTTAGATGCGCTGGTTGAGGCTGAAGCTGAAGCACTCGTTGAGGCTGACTTAGACGCACTTGTCGACGCTGAAGCCGAAGCACTCGTTGACGCTGACTTAGATGCACTTGTGCTTGCTGAAGCTGAGGCACTCGTTGAGGCAGAAACAGAGGCTGACTTAGACGCACTTGTTGACGCTGAAGCTGATGCACTTGTTGATGCAGAAACAGATGCGCTTTGACTAGCACTTACTGAGAGTGACTTGGATTGTGAAAGAGACTGACTTGTCGTGCTAGATTCAGATTCAATAATTTTGTTATTAAAATAGTTAGTAAAACGTGTATCATCATCCGCACCTGCATAAGGAGTAAAAGTGAAGGATGTATCAGTACCAGTAATTGGAACTGTCCAAGTTGATGTTAACCCGTAACCTTGCCTTGCAAAGTAACCAATCATCTGTCCACCATTTCCCCATGTATAATTACCAGTTCCATTGGTAGTAATAGGCGTAGTAGCATCTTTCAGTCTATTATTATTAGTAAATTTCTTTCCTGAAGAATCTGTAAGATAACTTGTTACACTTGAAGGTGAAGGTGTTCCCAAACCTTTCCCAAGCGTAAACATTGTCTGTCTAGACGTTCCTGTATTATACAGAGTATGGTTAAATCCTACATTTTGTTTTTCAACGGTAGATGTAGTTGGATTATCATAGGAAATTGTATAGACAAAGGTCAATTTTGAACCATTATTTGTCACTGTCAATTTATAGTAAATTGGAACATTATATACTGAATCTACACCTTTACCTGTATAAACTTTTGTCTCCCCTTTAGCAACGTTTAGACTTGCACTAATTGCAGGAGCACCATTGACAGTCGTATTGCCAGAAAAACCAGCAGCATTCATAGAAGCCATTAACTGATCAATGGAATCACCTAAACGCTTACGTTGTTCAGCATAAGATTGGAGACTGGCATTTGTACTAAGCAAATCAGTACTAGCAGTGATCTCCTTCTGAACACTAGCAATAGCTTGTTCAATAACTGCTTTTTGATCAGCATTAGTAACTGACGCTGCATAATCACTAGCTAGTTTTTTTAGAATTTCAGCTTCAGACAGATTCTGATCTAAAATTTCCTTTTCGGTATCAAGTTTAGACTGATTTTGGGAATCTGTTGATCTAGTACCATCGATTTGAGAATTAGCTTGACCATTAGGGTTATTCAGCTGGTCTGAATTCGCATTCAAAACAACATTAGCAATAGCATTGCGTGCTGAAGTTGCCGTTTGAATAGCTTTAGTTAGATCTGCATTTGGATCCTTCAAAGCATTTTCGATTTCAATAATCGCATTCTGAACTTTGAGAATCGCAGTGTCCGTATCTGGCAAATCTACTGCTTTTGCAAGATACTCACCCATCTCAGCTGAAAGTTTAGCAAGTTTCTTACGATCTTCTTCGACCTTCTTAGCAGTTGCTTCTGTAGCGGCAGTTGTGGCTACAAGATCTGTTGCAGACGCTGACAAGTTGGTCGTTGAATCTGAAACTTTCTCTACTTTTGAGATTAGGGTATTAAGGGTTACCTTGCCCTCCAAAGCTGTCGATGCCGTTTCTGATGATTCACCTACTTTATCAGTTAGCGAGCTTGTATCCTTTCCAGCTTCGGTTACAGTTTCTTTCGCAGCTGTTTGTGATCCTGCTACAGTTGATGAAGCAGAGATACTTGTTGAAGCCGATGTACTTGCTGATTCTGATGCACTTGTACTCGATGAGGCTGACTCAGATGCAGAGGTACTTGCCGACTCTGAAGCTGATGTGCTTACTGATACAGATGCACTTGTTGAGGCTGACTCAGACGCACTTGTGCTTGCTGAT
>NZ_KQ970818.1:595947-619774 GCF_001579645.1 Streptococcus infantis | reverse complement strand
ATTATTTTCTCCTTATGTTTGGATTTTAGAAAAATAGGATTTTACCCTATCTTTTATTATAACATTTTTTACAAAGTAATAAAAGTAAAATGATTTTATATTTTATAGTAATTTACTTAAATAAATATTAAAAAAGCATCGAAAATTCGATGCTTGCTATTAAATTCCTATATGAATATCTGGAAATTTATCTGAGATTAAATCCCAAAGTTCTTCCGGTTGCTCTCGAACTGTTTTTGTTGATTTCAAAACCATATCCTGTTTTTTCTTGCCATTCTTACGGATATAACAAAATTGATAAATTTTTTTCGAAAACAAAGACTTATTAATCTTCGTTTCGACTAGATAGAGTTGCTCAACATCTCGTAGATCTAAAGCTTGCGTTCCTTTATAGTAGGTGATGAGGTGGTTTTTATAGAGAATTACTTTTAGATTTTCATCATAAAATTCTGCTAAACCAGCCATATTTTCAACGTTTCCTTGCAATTCAGGATAGGTGTGATAAATCTCTTCAAGTGAAGCGACAGTTTTTTTCCGAATAAGAAAGGCACTAACTACTAAAAATACTCCTGTTCCCCCAAAGAAAATCACCCCAATGATAAATATCCAGCCATCATTGACATGTTCAGTCGTACTTAAATAAAGATTGCTATTCATATTTTGATAAAGAACTGATGATGGTTCAAGGATAGACTTTAAAAAGCCTGATAAATCGACAATACGATTATTTCTTGACTTATTCTTTTTGGTTGCAAGTGGTTGTAGTTGAGTTCCAATTATGGTTGCTGGATGATCGTAAAGAGTTCCATCCGCAGCTTTCTCCATGATACTCTTAATTGTGGCATCATTCTCGTTAGCTTCGATCACTGCATATTTTCCATCTCCGTCCTTACTATATTGGACAAGATAAACTACACTACCGCCTTCAACCTCCCCTACCACTTCTGGATAGATATCATAAACCGTCATTCGTACTTCAACTCCTGAATAACTATTACTGGCAAATTCTTTTGTGGGATTTTTATGCTTACTCCCCAAAAATCCCATCAATCCTGCCAAAGCCAAAAAAATACAGCGCAATGACTAGGGCAGAAATAAATCCTTTATTTCTTTTTTCTTTAAACATCATAATCTCCTTTAGTTTGATGATTAAATTATAGCAAAAATTCCTATAAATTTCAATAATAGTCTTTAATACAAACGCTATTAAACAAAGGAAGAAAGCGCTTATCAAAAATAATATATGATATTTCAAAAAAAGAGCTTGAGAAAATCCCAAACTCTACTATTTTTTGATTTTATTTTCTAGCTATCTTTTCATCTTCTTCTAGTTGCTTAACCAATTGATCAACGCTATCAAATTTTACCATATCACGGATACGGTCCAACCAGGAAACGATGACAGTTTCCCCATAGATATCGTCAGAAAAATCAAAGATATGAACTTCAAAACGCTCTTCTTCACCATCAAAGGTTTCATTTTTACCTAGACTCGCCATACCACGATAGACTTTTCTTTGAATTTCAACGTCAACGGCATAAACACCATCAGCTGGCATATATGTCCGATCCAAGTTGACTAGATTAGCTGTCGGGAAGCCAATAGTTCGACCTCGAGCATTTCCGTGAACCACTACACCTCTCGTTGGTAAAGGAAATCCCAAAAGTTTGCCTGCTTCTTTTACATCTCCTTCTAGAATGGCTTGGCGGATACGCGTTGAACTAATTTTCCCCTTTTCATCCTCAACTGGTGGAACAATAACCACTTCACCATGGAAGAGTTCTTTTAAATCCTCAGCTGTTTTTCTATCTGAACCAAGAGTATAGTCAAAACCAACTACAATCGTATCTGCCTTTGCTTCCTTGACATAGGTATCAATGAATTCTTGGGCAGTCATATTTGCTACTCGACTAGTGAAATCCATCAAATACAAACTCTCAACTCCAGCTCTCTTCAATCTACGTTCACGTTCACTAGCATACAAAATATGCAATAAGTGTTCAGGTGAGTATTGATTCAGAGTTAGTTTAGGTGATTCGTTAAAAGTTACTAGAGCTACTCCCTGGCGCTTTTCAGCAGCAATGTTAGAAGCTATTTCAAATAATTTTTGATGTCCAAGATGAACTCCATCAAAATAACCAAGTACAAGGACGTTTGGTCCTGGTGTTGCAATATCTTTTTCTGTTTTAATAGGTACTGTAATAATCATAGTATTTATTATACCAAAAAAATGGCGCTTTCAAAACAATTTAGACTGAATTCAGGACATAAAACTTAGAGCAAACTTTCTCTGACTTCTTTTCGCAACATTTCTAGACTTTCGATCCCGTACTTATCCATGACTTTTGGTAGATTTTCAATAATATCAGGACAAGCATAGGGATTTGTAAAGTTGGCTGTTCCGACACCGATTGCTGAAGCACCAGCCAGATACATTTCTATAGCCGCTTCTGCCGAATCCACTCCTCCCATCCCAATGATTGGAAGCTTAGTTGTTTGAGCTACTTGACGGATTAGTTTTAGAGCTACAGGAAATACAGCAGGTCCAGACATGCCACCTGTCCCATTTGCGATAATCGGCTTTCTTGTTTTAAGGTCAAAACGCATCCCAACAAGGGTATTGATCATTGTGAGACCACTAGCTCCAGCATCTTCTACTGCTTTTGCAATAGTCACGATATCTGTCACACTAGGGGTTAATTTGACGTAAACGGGCACATCTGATGCTTCTACGGCAGCCTTCACCACATCATAAGCCAACTCAGGATCTTGTCCAATTAAAAGTCCATGATTACCGTGATCAACGTTAGGACAAGAGATATTGAGCTCGATGGCTTTCACGTTAGTTGCCTTAGAAATTCCATGAGATACGGCTGCATACTCTTGTTTTGAAAATCCAGCGACATTGGCGATGATAGGGAGATTTGGATATTCTCTTTGAAGCCAAGGTAACTTTTCAGACAGAACGACATCTAAACCAGGATTTTGTAGACCAATAGCATTAAGCATACCTGCAGGGGTTTCTGCTACTCGAGGAGTAGGATTACCAAAACGCGGCTCAAGTGTAGTTGCCTTAATCATGATAGAGCCTAAAATGTCTAAATCATAGTATTTGGCATATTCTTGACCAAAGCCAAAACAACCTGAAGCAGGAATGATAGGATTCTTTAATTCTAAGCCTGGTAGAGAAACTTGTAATCGATTTGCAGTCATGACACTCTCCTTATAAAACTACTGTGCCTGTTTTAAATACAGGGCCATCTTCACACACACGTTGACTAATTGTTTCACTTTCAGGTACTTTCAAGACACAAGCGTAGCAAGCCCCCATACCACAGGCCATACGGGATTCAAGAGATAGATATGCTCTTGGATGGTTGTAAAAGGTTTGATTGATGTATTTCATCATACCAGGTGCCCCGCATGAGTAAACAGCGTCAAATTCACTATCTAATTCGTTAATCACAACTGAGACATTTCCCTTGATCCCATAAGATCCATCATCAGTGGTCACAAAGACTTTGCTATATTGGGATAATTCATCTTCCAAAATAACTGCATCTTTGGTCGCAAATCCTAGAACCGTTGTGACATCTACACCACGCTCATGCAGTTGCTTAGCTACTTCAAGTAAAGGAGGCACACCAATTCCGCCACCAACTAAGAGAACACGACTATGCTGCTCTAAATCAGATAAATCAAAACCATTCCCCTGAGGTCCCATAACATCTAAGCTATCACCTGTTTTTAAGGTTGAAAAAATTGCCGTACCAGAACCTTCGATACGATAAATAAGATGGCATTGTTTATTAACCTTATCTATAGATGAGATTGAAATCGGACGCCGCAAGAGATGAGCATCATCAGGAACTCGTAAATGAAGAAATTGGCCTGCTTTCATAGCTTCAACCATTTCTCCTTGAAGTACGAGTTCAAAGATTGCTGGTGCGATTTCCTTTTGGGACACTACTTTCATGGTTTCCAAGCGAATAGCACCCATGCGTTTTTTACAATTTGGATTCATACCATTTCCTCCTTAAATTTTAAGGGGTTCAGAAAAAGAAAAACCTTGCAATCGCAAGGTTTCAGTAAGATACTTACAGAAAAGAATCAAATAAACTGTGTTTATTCGAAGTTTGTGTAATCTATTTTCTATCTGACACCTTGTGAGCCTCTCTGGACTTCCCTTAAAGGTTAAATTTTTATTAGTATACTGTATCAACCCTAAAAAGTCAAGTAAAAATAGGTAAGGTGTCAGACGTATTTTAGTTTACTTATTTTTGTGAAGAGAGAATCTTCTCCAATTTTTGATAATCTTTGACGCTATCGATTTCGTAGATAGAGTTTTCTTCCAATTCCTCTACGTAAACATCCAGTTCTTTGATATTATCTTTAACCATGTTGTCCCAATAGAGATCAACAAATTCACCGCTTGCATAGGCTTTGTCAATAAATCCAACAATCTTCTCAGCTGTTGGAGCATCCCAGAACGATACTCCACTCAAGATACGTCCATTCTTGCTATCAACGATGATATCTTGTACTTTATAGTCATCACCATAAACCAAGAACCATTCATTGTCACAGTCTTCACGATAAACGCTGAAGTATGTTGAACGCTCGATGTCATTGCGGAACATATTTTTGAAAAGATAATTATCCGCATCAATAACGTAGCTGTTCGCCAACTCTTCTTTTACCAAGTAAAGAGAGTAAAAGTTATTGTAATCAGCATACTTATCATTGAAGACCAAGCGAACGCCATACTTCTCTTTAAGGTAGTCGAATTGTTCTTTCAAATAACCTACAACGATGATAATATCATCAATTCCACGTTCTTTTAAAAATTCAATTTGATATTCAACCAAAGGTTTTTGATTGACTTTAACCAAGGCTTTGGGAGTATTTTCTGTCATAGGACGTAAACGAGTTCCCAAACCTGCTGCTAAGATGATCGCTTTCACGCGCTTTCTCCTTTATTCTTTAATAATAATGTAAACACCAGCCATTACGATAAGTGAAGTAATGATGGTTAGTAGATTAAGGGGCGACCCCAAGAAAATTGCTGCAAACAAAACAGTCCATACTACATAACTGACATTTAGACCAGTTGCCTTTGCTGGTTGCAATCGATTGATAGCAATGTAGTAGGCAAGGTAAGAAATCATATCAAACGCCGCAAAGACAATCAATAGACCGAACAATTGGCCATTTGCCACTTCTGCAAATGAATGATGTGTAAAGAGTACAATGACTAAATAAGACAAGAAGGATGTGACTTGTCGAATCAAGAGAGCTTCAATTTCACTGAGATCACTTTCCATAGCAAAAGAGCTAAGAACACTTTCGCTTCCCCAGGCAAGGGCACAAATCAAGGCACATAAAATTCCGATATAGAAAGAATTCACTTGCTCTGCTTTATAGGTCTGAGCAATAATTCCTGCAATGATTAAAAAGATACCAAAAATTGTATTTTTGGAAATCTTGTGCTTCAAAAAGAAGAAGGCAAGCAAAACTGAGACAGCAGGATAAATCGCCGAAACAGACGATGCTAGAGAACTTCCAATATACTTAACTGCATAGAGATTGGCCTGCATACCAATCGGTCCTGCCAGTAAAGCACCAATAATAACACTAACATTTCGAATATTCAAGAAGATTGAAAAACGTACTTTTCCTTCCTTAACTAGAAGAAATCCTAGTAAGATAAAAATACTGAGAAAGTCGTGTGCTGCCGCTACTACAAAGGGTGACAAATCAGTAAAAATTGAAAAGATATAGGCACTAATAGTTAATCCTAATCCCCAGAACACACCTGATAGTAGCCCAAAAGAAACTCCATTTTTAGTCTTCATTGGAACCTCCCATAGAATCCAATTCCTTTACAGCTCTATTGTAACGAGAGATTCCATAATCTCCGAAATCTGCACCATTTTCTTCTTTGTATATAGTCCAAAGGCTCCAAATGATGTCCTGCAAAATCTTGTAGATACGAATTTTTTCTCTTGAAACTGGAGTCTTATCGCTCTCATAATGACTAAGGAAGTTTTCTTCCTCTTCTAAAGAAAACTCTGATTCTAGGAAAAGGGCGGCTAAATCCCACATGGGATCATTCATAGATGAATATTCCCAATCAATCAGATAAAGATGTCCGTCTGGCCCTTCAATAAAGTTTTCTGGAACCAAATCAATATGACATGATTTCTTATCAACTCCGATTTTCTCAAGCTCATTTTTTAAAGAAAGAACTGATTTTCTAACAGCTTCATAGTTTGGATAAGAAATTTCCCCTTGAATCAATGATTCATATTTTTTGATTTCCTCAAAAGGAGCAAACTCTCCTTTTAATTCTTTACCAGAAGCATGGATCGTTTGTAGAATTGGAGCAATCTTTTCAAATTTGGTTTTAATGGTAGCTGAATCAAGTGTCTCAGCATTTTCAATGTATTGATTAACTTTTATACCAGCTTCAATATCAAAAAGATAATTCTCTACATCTAATTTCAAATCTTTCAACAATTCAAGATTGAACTTTTCATTCTGGCGGTCGATTAATTTATCCGTACCTTTACCGAAAAACTTAACGATGTACTGGTTTGAGGATGTTTTAACCAAATAGTTTTGATTGGTCATTCCGCCCAACTGTTCAACGCTCTGAATTTCTTCGTCACCAGATAATAAAGAAGCAATCTTTTCTTTAACGATTTCCTTCACAATCATCCTCCATTAGACTTCCCACTTAAATACTGTCTTAAATGCGGTATTTAAGTCAGTTGCAAAAACTCGGTGAATATCTTTGATTTCTCTGACTGGTTCTTCTAAATAAATGATATTTTTCAAACGATTGGCAAATCTCTTAATCTCCATCATTTGGATAGCTTTTTCAAAGTCAATTCGCCCAGAACGCGAAGAACCTACCAGTAACAAACCTTTTTCCAATGAATCTCGAGTATTGATATTTACCTTGTACTCACTAACACCCATCATCAAAATGGTTCCCTGTGGTTTGATATAACGAATGAGATCATTAATAGCAGGTCCACAGCCATCACCACCACAACATTCAAAACCATGATCAAAACTAAGGTCTTCTGGAATACTGTCAGTGATATAACGTTCATTCGCAAAGGAGAAGAGTTCTAATTTCTCCCAATGACGACCAATAACAATAATCTCTGCTTCAGGCAAGGTATAGTTGATAATATTTGCCATTACAAAGGCTAGACTACCATCACCAATAACTGCAATACGCTGACGTCTGCTATGTGAAACCGTCAAGAAGCGATTCATAGCGTGCATGCCCACACTGACAAACTCAGTAATGGCTGCAACTGTGTCTTCAATCTCGTCGTAGGAAACTACACGGTCTTTAGGTAGAGAAACAAATTCACGCATGAATCCATCATAGCCACTTGATAGGAAATACGTTCCAGTCATGTAGTTTTCGTAGAATTCCTCATCACTTTGCATAGGTGGTTGATTTGGAATCATAACAACCTTCTGACCAACCTTATAGGTACCTGTTGGATCAGAAATGACTGTACCACAAGACTCATGAATCATAGCCATTGGAAGCTTTTTAGATAGTATTTTGGGATCACGTTTTCCTTGATAGTAACGTTGATCCGCATGACAAACCGCCATAAAATTTGGTCGAATAAGGATATGATTCTCTTGATCAATTTCTTCTTCTTGATATTTGATATTGATAAACTTTGGTTTTGTCAGTTGATAAATTTGATTAATCATGTTATTAGTCTTTCTCAATCATGCTTTTAGCAATCTTCAAGTCTGTAACTGTTGTGATTTTAAGATTTGAGTATTCACCCTTTGCTAAGGCTACATCTTTACCCTTAATGACAAAGATTTTACATGCATCTGTTAAAATTTCTTTTTCGTCTGCTGATAAAGAACCATACAAGTCAATAAAGTCTTTACAACGGAAGGTTTGTGGAGTTTGTCCTTGGTAGAGATGTGCACGATTTGGAATATCTGTAATGAACTGACCATTTGTACTTTCAACAATGGTATCCACGGCTTCAACTACAGTATCAACAGCATCATGATTTTGTGCAAGAGCAATGTTATCTTGAATCATGCGAAGTGTGATAAAAGGACGAACTGAATCATGCGTCACCACAATATCATCTGCTGTCAGTGGACGGTAAGCATCAATAGCTTCAATAATTTTTTCAATACTAGAATTACGATCCGCACCACCTTTGGTGATGATAATACGATCCTTGTGGAGTGGTAGGAATTTTTCAACTAAATCTTCTGCGTGTGTCACCCAGTCTCCGTGAACTCCAACTACAATCTTTTCAATAGTTGGCTCTAAGACAAATTTTTCAATAGTATGAATCAAGATTGGGCGATCTCCCAACTCAAGAAATTGTTTGGGTAAATTACTAATCCCCATGCGCGTGCCAGTTCCACCTGCTAAAATTCCAGCGTAGATCATTTTAATACTCCTTTACTCTGTTCTAAAAAACTCATTCTTTACCATTATATCACAACCTAGCCCTTTATCGAAATAAATACTAGAATTCTCTAGTCAGAAAGAGAGTTATTACATACTTTTTGGGAAGGTATCTTGAATGATAAAAAGTAGGTTTTCAAATCCATCTTTCCATTAATATAGAGTTCTTCAGAATATTATAGAAACCTTAAAGAAACCTTAAACTAAATAAAAAAGTTGAGATTGTAGCCAGAGATAATTCCAAGCTAACAATTCTCAACTCTATTCAATCTTTTTTCGTTTATTTTTCTTCTTGCTCACCGATGCCCTTAACGGCTTTCTTAAACTCGGCAAGCATTTTTCCTACTGACTCACCTAACTCTGGTAAGCGTTTTGGCCCAAAAATCAACAATGCTCCAAGGACAATGACTATCAAGCCTGGTGCACCAATATCACGTAAGATTCCCATCTTTTTCTCCTTTCCTTTTTCTCTTAATCATCCATTTACTAATAGCGATACTAACCTCATACAATAAGATTAAAGGAACAGTCATCGCTAAATCGCTAATAAAATCAGCAGGTGTCAATATAACAGCCAATACCAATAAAATGAAGTATGCATAACGTCTATAAGCAATGAGTAGTCCAGGCCCAATCAAACCAATTGAGGTTAAAAAAGCAATGATAACTGGCAATTCAAAGATAAACGCTAGTGGTAGAGTTGTTTGAAAGACAAAAGCTAGATAATTTTGTGCTGTCAGCTGCGTTTCAAATAAGTTTTCACCTAGTCCCAGTAAGACCTGAAGTATAGCTGGTGTGACAAAATAAAAACCAAAGGCTAATCCCAAGATAAAACAAAGGAAAGTTGCAGGGATATAAGCAAAAATCGCTCCTGCTTCTTCATTTTTAAGGGCTGGTCGGACGAAACTCCAGACTTGATAGACCGTAAAAGGTAAGGTAAGACTAAAAGCCATTAAACTTGCTAAACGGAGATAAATCCATAAAATATCATTCGGCCCTAAGACAATCAACTTCTGACTAAAGCCTTGTGTGATAAATTGATAAACCTGATCAGCAAATAATAGTGAAACGCAGAATACTAGAAAGAAGCAAACCACTACTGCTAGCAATCTCTTTCTAAATTCTACCAAATGTTCAATAATTGTCAATTCCTTTTGATCCATCACTTTTCACCCTGTCTAATGGTAATTAGAAAAACTACGAGGATAAAGAGAGTCTGACCTGCTAACCCTTCCCAACTAGGGTAAATTCCCAATATATCAATACTTGGTATTCCTGAGATCAGATGGTTTGGAATCATATTTGTCAGCTGTAAGGCATGGATACTGACTCCCGTCATCTTAAAGGCTAAGACATAAATCATCCAAGTCAGGATAAAGAAAACCTTGTGAGGTAGGAAAAATTGACTAGCCTTGTTCATCACAAAAGCAATCACGATTAAGACTAAGAGGGCCAGAGAAATTCCAAGGACAAAATCAAAACTAGAAATCCTTGGCAGAATCCCCACATAGAATAAAATCGTCTCAGCACCTTCTCGGAATACAGCTAGAAAACTCAGAGCAAACATAGAAAGGAAAGATTCTGTTTTCGTGACAGTTTGCATCTGCGATTCCATAAAAGCATTCCATTTTTTTACAGAAGATTTGCTATGAAGCCAAATACCGATTAAAATCATCATGATAACTGCAAAAATCCCGACTGCACCTTCGATGATTTCACGGTTACTTCCTGAGGTAACTGCTGGAAAGGCTATCTGTAGGATATAGGCAATTAAAAGACTAGCCACTATACCCGCAAATGCACCACCATAGACCCACTTGAGGCCCTTTCTCATCTTAGCAGCTTTCAAAGTTGTCACAAGCGCCATGACAATCAAGAGGGCTTCGACACCTTCACGGAGCAAGATGAGCATAGCGTCAAATGCATTATAGGAAGCGCTAATATCAATTTGAGATAGCTCTGCAATCAAGCTAGAAAGCTTTTCTTGATATTCACTATCCTTTCCCTTAACCATGATGACAGGACTTTCACTTTCAACCTTGGTATAAAGCGAAGGATTGGTTGTACTTACAGAACCCTCGATGGTGGGCCAAATAGTAATAAACTCCTTCATGGTTGCAGCTGCTTCACTATCTTGACCAGCTTGAAATTGGGTCAAAGCCTTCTTTAAAAGATCTATCCCATCCTTCAGTGTCAGGTTTGATGATGTCGTCGCAACTTCTGTACCTTCAACAAAGTTAGAAATGGCTTTTTTCAAATCATCAAACGATGCCTGAATAGTATCAAAGTTCGTTGGTTCAGTCTCAATGCTACTACGTAGGAAGGAAATAGCTGTTTCCACTTGTCCATAATGAGCTGTGCTATGGTCTCGAACCACTGCTTCATTGATGGTCCAGGTTGAATTCATTTTTTTATAGGCTTCTCTTACTGCTTCCAGATCTTGAGAAGCGATTGCCTTGTCTAAGGCTTCAAAACGAGGTTCTAATCGTGAAACAAGTTTCTCTTTTTCTGCATCTAGGTCGACTGGATTTTGCTCTTTCTCAAATGTCAAAAGGGCTAAAGAAATCTGAGTTAGCTGGTCTTCGGTAATATCACCAGTTAAGTCTAACTTTTCTTGAACTTGTCGTCCTGCTTCAGAGTCAGAATTCTCGACTTTCTCGAAATCTTTGGTCATTTCATCGATTAGTTTTCTTGCCTGATCTTGTTTGCCTTCCTTAACAGCTTTAGTTGCATCAGTTATTTTCACAAAGTAGGGACTCAAATTTTCCTTAGCTCCTACAGGTATGACTAGTAGTAAAAAGATAGCTAGAAGAGGGACAAAATATTTAAGATTCCAATAATTTCTGCCCAATGTAACCTCCCTTCTCTACACCACCAAAACAGGCAAAAAGTCCACTGCCTATATGGGTAACGTATTCATTCATTTTATCCGTAGCACCTAGATTGGTCTGAACTTTAACAAAGCTATCTGGATCCTTTTGAAAAGAAATAAAGAGCAAACCAGTGTCAAACTGACCAGTCTTTTCATCTATGCCATCAGAATAAGAATACGATCGACGCAGGAGAGGTTTATCCACTTCTTTTGCTAAGCGAACATGAGAATCGTCAGGAAGAAGACTCAAGTCCACCTCATCAAATTCGTTTTTCTTACCAAAAGGAGCTCCACTTTCCTTATAGCGCCCAAAGGTATTTTCTTGCTCCTCCAGATTGGTTCGATCCCAAGTATCAAGGAACATCTGAATGCGACGAACGGCCATGTAGGAACCATTTTCCATCCAGTCCTTACTGTCTGCCCACACAACCTGATCAAATTCTTTCTCAGTGGTAACATTAGCAGTCCCGTCTTTAAATCCAAAGAGATTCCGAGGAGTTTCCATACGATTACCGATAGCTGCAAAACCTGATTGACTCCAACGAAGAGTAACTGCATTCCTTCCCTTTCGGATGAGGTTGCGAATGGCATGAAAGGCAACTTGCTCATCATCAGCACAAGCTTGGATAACTATATCTCCTCCCGTGTACTTTTCTCGTAATTGTTCCTTTGGAAAAGGAGGCAAATCTCTAAAGAGTGTTGGACGTTTGTTCTCTAGTTTCATCTTTTCTAGGAAACTAGCCGAAACTCCGAAGGTCAGGGTCAAACGATGAGGATTAAGCCCAACTGTTTCTCCAGTATCACTTGGAGGTAAGAGGCTATTGTTACCATCTTTTTTAACCAATTCTCCTTCTACAAGTTTGGCACTATAATCCGTCCAATCTTTAAATAACTGGATGATTTTCTCTTTGTCAGTTGTATGCAAATCTAAAACCACAAAATAAATGTTTTTCTGCATGACAGTTGTAATGCCAGCTTGGTGTTTGCCATAGAAGGCTATCTTTTCATCCCCGTACGAGATTTTCTCCTGACCATCAAGCTTAGGTGCGAAAAAAGCAGAAGCACCGGAGAGACCAAGTGCGAGACCAGCACCTCCGATACCTGCTTTTTTTAGAAATTCTCGACGGTCCATTTTTTGTTCAAAAAATTTTTCGCCTTTGTTTGTCATATTACTTATTCTCCACCAAGAAATTTACCCATTTGTGATAATGGTTCACCAAGTTTTGTGACTGCTTCAGACAATTCCTTGGTATCCTCTTTCGTTAAGTCTGTATAGAGCTTATAGTGTTCCTTGTCCGTCATGTGTTTGTCTAACAAACTATTGACAGATTTGAAATCTTCCTCTAACTCCTTAACCAAGGCTGCATCTGATTTTTCAAGCAAGGGTTTAAAAAGTTGGAAAATCTTTTCAGCACCTTGGATATTTGCACGGAAATCATACAAATCTGTATGAGAATAAATCTCCTCTTCACCAGTAATCTTACTTGTCGCTACTTCATTTAAAAGGTCAACAGCCCCAGTTAGCATAATCTTGTAATCAACATCTACAGTCGCAATCTTAGCCTTCAATTCCTTAATATCGTTGACTAATTGGTCGCCATATGCTTCGGTTCCTTTAGTTGTATTCTCTTCCCAAAGAATACGTTCGATACGGTGGAAACCAGACCAACCTTCTTCTGTCTTGTTTTCATCTAAATAATCTGCCAAACGAAAGTCAATCTTAACATCAGACTCTCCAAAACTTTCAGCAATTGGTTCTGAACGCTCGTAAGACATACGAATTAATGGATAGACCTTTTTAGCTTCTTCCAACTTACCATCCTTTAAGAGTTGAACAAAACCTTCTGTATCCGTCAATAACTTATCTATCTGGTCTTCCACAAATACTTTATAATCACTAGTTGCCTTGTCCAATAATTTTTGATTATCATCAGTTAATTTAGCAACTGTAGTTGAATCATTTGTATTAGATGATTGTTCAAAGCGAACTGCACATGCAGACAATAATAAAGCTGACGACAAAAGGACAAAACCAAGTTTTTTCATTTAAGACTCCTATTAAATCATGGAAAACCCATTTTATTTTCATTTTATTATAACATCCTTTTTCTCATTTTTCAATATAATTGTCAGAAAATTTAATGTTTGAGTTGACAGACTATTATTAGACTTTTAAAGTTAAAATTGATAAAATAGGAAAGAAATAATATAAAAAAGGAATTTTAAAACATTATGATGAATATGCAAAACATGATGCGTCAAGCTCAAAAACTTCAAAAACAAATGGAGCAAAGTCAAGCTGAACTTGCTGCTACAGAATTTGTTGGAACTTCTGCCCAAAACCTTGTAACTGCTACACTAACAGGGGACAAGAAAGTTACAAAAATTGATTTCAATCCAGCAGTTGTTGACCCAGAAGATATCGAAACTCTTTCTGACATGACTGTTCAGGCAGTGAATGCAGCTCTTGAACAAATCGATGAGACAACCAAAAAGAAACTCGGTGCTTTTGCAGGAAAATTACCATTCTAATAGCATAAAAAGAGGCTGACTTCAGCCTCTTTTGTCTTATCTAAAAAGTAAAGAATTCCGTTGCCTTCTTTAGAAGTAAATCGGCGTATTCTGGGTCTTCCTGAGCAGTTTCAAGTTCTTCTTGTACCATTTCCAAATTATCCGTAATCATACCATCTACTCCTAGATGAAGCGACTTGTTAAAGGATTCCGAGCCGTTAATCGTCCAAACATAGAGCTTCTGCTCTGTATTCCAGAGCTTGGTCACAAAATATTCATCTAAAGTAGAATATTCCATGGTATAACCTGTAGCATTTGTTCTTGGGAAAACGGAATTGTAGGGCAGGATGAAGAAGACTGGAATCTCCTTATCATACTGGGTTACCTTTTCAATAACATGGTAATCTAGAGATTGCATCTGATGTCCATAAACCTTAATCTTAGGACCATACTTTTCAAGGAAATGATCCATCATTTGAGCACTATCTTTCCTACTTGTTTTTATTTCGATCAGCAATTTCTGATGAAGGTCATTGGCACGATTTATATAATCATCAAAGCTGGATATTTTAGTTTGATAGCCATTTTCAAAAATATCTATCTGCTTCAACTCTTCTAAAGTTAGGTCTTGAGGAGTCACATTTAATCCTGCTAGACTTCTCAGATTCGCATCGTGCATCATGACAAACTGACCATCCTTGGTTTCCTGAACATCCATTTCAACAAGGTCTGGTTTTAGTTGAGCTGTCTTTTCTAGTGATTCTACAGTATTTTGCACGCCATTAGCATTGGAAACACCACGGTGGGATATCACGCGCGGAGGATTTGCAACAGGTGCCTCTAAATAGACATAGCCTTCAATAGCAAAGATGACACTCGCACACCCCATAACACTCCATCTCATAAGATGGTCTTTCTTTCGTCTCGGTATAATATCTAATTCCTCACCCGTTAAAAATGAGGTGAACTTAACCAAGAAGTAAGTCAGAGCCATATAGTGAATATTTTTAATTAAAATATAGTTTGAAATAGCAAGAATCAAGGATTCTCTTTGTGTGAGACCATCCACTAAAAACTGCCCAACTAATAGTGGGATTAGAAGCAAGTAAAAGAAAAGATTTGTTTTGACAACAATGAGAAAGAGATGCCAAGCGTAAAACCAGAATTGATTTCTAGTTTTTTCAAGACTATAGAGCACAGCTTCCTTAACTGTCATCTTGTCATAAAAGATTTTTGGAAGAACAAATACCAACTTAACAGAAACGTAGAGGAAGAGGATTGACAAGATGATTATACCTAGCCACCACATCCAGTACTTATCTTCCATATAGGTCTGAATAAACTCTGGGATTACGATTTTATTAAAATAATAAATCTTTAAAATCTTCCTGATAAAAGGAAAAAGCATGGCAACATAGAAGAAGATAAATAAGGCTTTTGTAATTGTCAGACCTTTCATAAAAACAAGACTCTCACGAAAGACCTTACGACTGTATTCTATCAGTGTTCTTTTCTCATGATAAAGAAGATGACGCGCTCCAATAAAGAGTAGACTGAGTTGAAAATAGGCGACTAAAAGGTTTAGAATGATTAAGATTAAGAATCCAATACTGACTATAGGCGCATTTTTAATAATGGCAAAAATGTTATTGTAAGAAATAAACAAATAGCCCGTCTGACTTAGCAAAAAACCCGCTATCAATGAATTCAAAGGTAACCAAATATAGTCAACCAACATAAAGATTAGAAAAAACAGAAAGAGGATTTTATCAAGATTGAGGTAAATCTTTTTAAAACCCAATTTTTTAGGCTTTTCAGGTTTCATAAAACCTCCTAATCAAATAATTGTGACAAATCTAGTCCACCAAAAGGATTAGAGTTAAGACTACTCTTGACGTCCAGTAAGATTTTACTTTCATCAGATTCTAAAAAAGCTTCATAAATACGCGCAGTCATACGAGCATCCTCTAAACTGTTATGAGATTGTCCCTTAAATCCTAGAAAACTTGCAACAGTTTGTAACTTGAGATTTGCAATCCCGTGAAGATCCGAACTACGTCGTTTAAAAGCTTCATCATAGAGATCCACTTGATATTGGCTACTATAATCCAAACCATGTTCTAAGAGAATCGGTAAATCACTCTTAGCTGCATTATAGCCGACGATAGGTAATTGACCAATAAAGGCTTGAAAATCTTTGAGAACATCTTCCACCTTCGGAGCATCCTTCAAGGTTTCAGATGTGATACCCGTTAAACCGTTTATAAAACTTTTCAATGGTACATCCGTATGAACATATGAGTCAAATGCTCCTACTTCTTCACCATCTTTAAAACGGACTGCAGATACCTGAATCAAGTGAGTTTTATCTTGGTGTTTATTAAATTCCAAATCAAATGAAATGTAATCTCTTAATTTTTCCATCTTATCCATTCCTTACTGTATTTGTAAAAAGAAACTACTTGGTTATACCTAGAAACCAAGCAGTTTTTTCTTATCCTCCAAATAAGCGAGCAAAGAAGCCTTTCTTCGTTGCTTGTACTTCTTGCTTAGCCTGATCCAACTCCAGCTGAAGGCTTTCTTGGTCCTTCATGGCTTGTAGGGTTAACTGTTGTTGTTGATCCAATTGCTTATCTTTTTCTGCGATTTGACGGTCTTTGACACGCATCTGTTCATCTTTTTCAGCTAACTGTTTGTCTTTAGCCTTTAACTGCTCATAAAGACGGATGATTTCAGCGTTCTTTTCATCAACAAGAATCTCCATTAACTCACGTTGCTTCACATCATCACTAACAGGTTCATCTTCAAAAATGGTTTTTTTGTAGATTTCTTCAAGCTTAATCAAGCCACTGCGAGTTACCACAGTAACTCCTTTATCATTTTTAGTCGTATCTTCTTCAGGTAATTCCTTGACACGGTTATTGATTGCTTGGCGGGACAAGCCCAAGACCTCAGCAATCTCACTTACAGTCATCTCAATACTCATAATATCCTCTGAAAGTTTTCTAGCTTTTCTTTATTTAAATATTATCATAAGCAAGCAAAACTGTCAAATATCACCGTGTTTTCAACCCTTTTTCATAAGTTTTTCGGGTCTAAACTGAACTGTCTTTTAGCATTTTTTAAAACTAAAAATCAGTTTGCGATTTTACCACCAGCTCTAATCAATTGAAAACCTTTCTTGGTTTATAAAGAGTATCCCGTTTCTCTAAAATGGCTAATAACTTATCACCTTCAAAACCAGCCAATTCCTTCTCGGTTTGTTCCAATTCAATAAAGCGACCAAAACGCACTTCTTCTGCCTGCTCTGGAGTCAAATAAACCTTGACTAAGTCACCAGTCCCAATCTCCAAGGGATGAAGAAAGTCTAGTTGTCCAGCCTCTACTTTTTCGGAAATTTCTTCCAAGGTTAAAGCATCATCCAACTGTAAGCCAGCTGCACTAGTCCGTGTTAAGTGAGACATATGAGCAGCATAACCAAGCTTCTCTCCCATGTCAACAGACAAAGTACGGATATAAGTTCCCTTGCTGCATTTTACTCGGAAGGTAAAACGTGCAAGTTGGTCCTTATAGCAAATCGGACTGGTTCTCTCAAAACTATAAATAGTTACCTGACGCTCTGGACGCTCTACTTCTTGACCAGCACGCGCATATTCATAAAGCTTGCGACCATTGACCTTGACAGCTGAGTACATAGGTGGAATCTGAGTGATCGTACCTGTCAGACTGGCAATCACTTGATCAACAATCTTTTCATCTAAGGGAGACAAAACTGGTGTCTCTGCAACTACCTCACCACTAGTATCCTCAGTCGTTGTTGAATAACCTAGGGTAATTTCACCCTCATAAATCTTGCCCTCATCCTGCATAAACTCAACCATGCGAGTCGCCTTCCCTACAGCAATGGGTAAAACGCCCACAACATCAGGATCTAGCGTCCCACCGTGACCAATCTTCTTGGTTCCCAAAATCTTACGTAATTTAAAAACCGCATCATGCGAGGTCATCCCTGCTTCTTTTTTTAAGTTGATAATACCGTTCATGTTTTGCTTTCTACTCCCCCTTCAATGCTTCAAACTTAGCTTTCATGGTTGGATTTTTGCGGGTTAATTTTTTGACCGAAACATCATCAAGCTTATTGTTAGCCAGGCGAAGTTGATTTTCTGATGTTGTCAGGAATTTCTTGACTTCTTCCATTCGCTTAATTGCCTTGTCGATTTCGTCGATGGCCTTGCCAAAGTTGACAGAAGCTGAGTTATAATTCCTTGCAAAAGCTACCTTGAAAGCGTCCAAGTCTTCCTCAAAACGAGTGATATCTATATTTTGTTCCTTGATAAAGGCGAGCTCTTGCTTGTATTTTAGGGAATTAAGGGCAGCATTACGCAAGAGCCCAATCAGTTGGATAAAGAACTGAGGACGCACAACATACATTTTCTCATACTCATGACTGACATCCACAATCCCAGTATTGAAGTAGTCATTATCAGCCTCAAGCATAGTCACTAATACGGCATACTCACAGTTCTTCTCACGACGATCCTTGTCCAACTCCTTGTAGAAATCGGCATTCTTATGCTTCTTCTCAGTACCATCAGCTTCATTTTTCATCTCAAACATGATGGAAATGAATTCTAGCCCATTTTCATCAAAATCACGGAAAATAAAGTCACCTTTAGACCCACGAGCTGAGACTTTATTGTCCTTTTCAAAGTAAGCATTTGGAAAGGCGAAACTACGAACCTTGTTGAATTCACTCTCCGCATACTGCTCCAAACTTTCTCCAATTGCCTTGGTTGATTGTTGAGCCTTGAAATTCTTGTAAAACTCAACTTGCTCATTTGCTGCCTTAAGTTGGGCTTCATAGTTTTGTTTAACTGAAGTCAGAGAAAGCTCGTTTTCTTTTTCTTGTAGAAGAAGCTGATTTTTAACCTGATCGCGTTCTTTTTCAAGATCAGAAAGTGTCTTTTGCAGTTGATTCTCATGCTCCAAGCGTAAGGTGGCCAGCTGGTTCTCAAGTGCTTGAACTTCTTTTTCTTTCTCTAGCAGACTTTGACTAGCACTTTGCTCTACTTCCTTTTTGGCCAATTCTTTTTCGGTATCAAAGTTCTGAATTTGACTTTGAAGCTGGGCAATTTCTTGGTCTTTTTGCGCTAGTTTTGTCTGCTGATCATTCATGGCTTTTTGCTCAGCCAAGGCCAGCTCTTGCTTCATGCGTTCATGCAATTCCTTATCAAACTCTACAGTTCGAACTTGAGAAATCAGCTCTGCATATTGGCTTTCATTAACTGTAAAAACTTCCCCACAATTTGGACATTTAATTTCGTTCATGATTTTCCTCTGTATTTAACATTACTACATTCATTATAGCATGGATAAACAAAAAGAAAAAGTTGGAATCAATCCAACTTTTAATCTACGTATGTATCTTCGTTCTTGTTTAAGAAGGCATAAGGTAATCCCATCAGTAGACCACCTCCGATAAAGTTACCAATAAAGGTTACACCCCAGTGACGAAGAATATTTCCAATACCGAAGTTTGCGATTGAATCAGCAGCAACACTGAACTTCACAATCGCAAATGAAGCAAAGTTTGCGGCGATGTGCTCATTTGTTAAGAATACAAACATGTAAATGGCTGATAGAACCAACCAAAGTTTTGCTCCACCATCCTTAACTAAAACAAATGAAAGAATGGCGATGTTTACAAAGATATTCGCTAGTATACCTTCAAGTAAAACTAGTTCATTAGAGCGTCCCAACTTCATTTCGACAACTCCAGAAATAAAGCTATCATGTGTTAGATTAGCGTAAGCTGCTGAATGAGCAAATCCCCAACCAGCGATAAGCGCACCAATTAAGTTAAAGAAAGTACAATATAGAAGAATTTCAGCAGTTTTTCTCCAGCTAATTTTTTTCAAAAAGCTACCAGCTGTCAAGAACATCATGTTAGATGTTACCAATTCAGCATTCAAGAAGACAATGTAGGCCAATCCCCAAGCGAAAACAAATGGGAAAAGGAAGCGTCCGCTACCAGGAGCGATTTTATTGATCAAGTCAGCACCAACAGCTCCAGCTGCTGTACTGAAGGTAAGGAATGCACCTGCAAACATTGAACGGATAGCATACTTGAATTTGCTATTTGAATAAAGACTTTCTTTCTTTTTACAAGCAAATTCAATTTTTGAGATAAATTCTGATGAGACCATATAAACTCCTAAAACTTTTATTTGTGAATATTATAACATAAAATCGATATAATGGGAAGGCTTTCCTAAATCAATTAAAAATATTTTTTAAAATATCGCAATCGTTTACATCCTTGTAGTATTAAGTTTTTAGACTTCAAATATTTTTTAAAAAAATTCCTGAACTCCTAGCTTTATTTCTAATATTTAATATATTTTTTCAAAAAAGAAAAATAAAAAGAGAGAAACCAAGTGAATCTCTCTCCTTCTATTGAAATTTTAATCTACATAACTGTCTTCGTTTTTGTTTAAAAAGGCATATGGTAAACCAATCAAAAGCCCACCACCTATTAAGTTAGCAATAAAGGTGACTCCCCAATGACAGAGAATATTTGCAATTTCAAAGTGCTAAACTTCATTAGCAACAATGCTGAATTTAATAATACTAAAAGAAGCTAAATTTGTAGCAATATGTTCGTTTGATAAAAATACAAACATAGAAATTGCTGACAATATAATCCAAAGTTTTGCAGACGCATTCTTGAATAAGATTGAAGACAGAATGGCGATATTAACAAACACATTGGCGAGAATACCTTCAAGTAGAACTAATTCAGTTGGACGCACTAATTTCTTAGCTACTAGTTTTGGTAAATATCTATCGCGAGTCAGATGTGAAAATGCTGACGAATTTGCAAAGAACCATCCAGAAATTAAAGCACCTAGAAGATTAAATAGAGTGCAGTTAAGTAAAAATATATTTTTGTTCTTTACATTTGATTGTTTTTAGTGCTAACAAAAGCTTCAATTTCTTCTGCAGTCAACCCGACCAGTTCTGAAACCCACAAGCCGACAATATCTGACAAAACAGAATCGCAGACATATTCATTCTCACCATGACCATATTTACAAGTAAATAGTGGAGTTCTTATCGCTGATTGATAAAAATTGAAGGCTAACTCTTGTAGTTTTTCTGGCTCAAATTCAAGTCCCAACTCTTGTGCAAGTAGAGTTCTCACTTTGTCCCACTTTTCGCCTTTTGACTGGTAATTTTGTCGTGCTTTGTTGATAAATCCCTGACAGAATTTTGCCAACAAATCCTTGTTTTGGTAGAGTAACCGACAAGAAAAGTCTGAGATAGAACCAGCATGAATTAAGAAAGTAAGCAAGTCATCAAGGCTTTCTGCTACCCGACCAACTTGGCCTTCACTCCCTATAAAGCCGATACTCTGATCTTCAAGAATTACATATTCTCCCCCGCTGCCGTCTTTAGCAAAGGCTATGGGCGAAAGAGAATAAACTTCATTGTTCTGAGAAAATTCAACCTCTTTCAACTGGTCATAAAAGAGAATATCGCATTCTTGCATCAATAAAATTCTTAGTTGTTTATCTTCTCTTATTACTTGTAGTTGATTCATATTAGCTACTCTCCTGGCTTTGACAATTGTCACAAGTGACAACAATCCAATTTTAGCAATCGACTCTTAATAATAATAATAGATTTTAATATGGCACTTCTTGGCCACATTGGCAAGATTTTTCACTAACTCCTCGTTTCTTTTGCTTTTCCCAAAATGAAAAGTAAAAGATTTTCCATCTTTCCTTGTAAAATACAGATGATACCTGTCCCCATTCATTCTTCTCCCTCGAATGTAATCAATATCTATCTGTCTAATTTCAGCTAAAGGAACAATCCTTTTTCTAAAAAGAATAATCGTGTGAATGTATAATCTTCCCTTTGCAATATGAAAAGGATCCAACATACTCCCACCACTTTTTAAGGATGTCTTAACTCTTTGGAAAAAAAGATAGAAATAAAATAGTGCTAAAAAAATTAACAAAAATCTGATGACCTGATTTTTCCAAAGGACTTCAAAAACCGAAATACGATAACTATACATATTAAAATAATCCCTTTTTTCTTTATTATACCACTTTTGTTGAGAGTCTGGGGCTATAGAAAAATAAGAAAAAGACTGAACAGAGTTCAGACCTTTTTAATAATATTTGATGTGATATCTTTATCTGGTCAAATCAAGTCGTTTCCCGATTTTTCCGATAAGAATAGCACCAACAATCAAGGAAGCAAATTCTCCGATAGCAGTTGTAAACCAAGTTAAGAAGAAAGGTGCTTCTGCTACGATGTTCAATTCAGCAGCAATGGTGATCATTGAAATCGAAAAAAGAATTGAAAAGAAGAAATGATCTTTTCGGATCAATCCATTAAAAAGATAGTCTTTTTTATATTTACTAAACAACCATACGCCTAAACTTAGGAAGACAAGCGTAGAGCCTCCACCAACTGCGACATCGATGATTCCAAAACTGAAGAAATTTGCAATCATACATCCAAGAGTAACGCCGATAATGTACTTAGGATTGTAAAAGGCAAGGAAATTCATCATTTCAGAAATACGGAACTGATAAGCACCGTAACTGATAGCATTAAGGGGTGGTGTGATTGTCAAAACCACATAAATTGCTGCGACAATGGCAATATCCGCCATATCACGAACAGTTAGTTTTTTCATGTTTTCTCCTTTAGTGACAATATCACATATAATATGCTTGGTGAAAGAAGCTAAGCACCAAGGGTTGAGCAAGCCAACCTTTCAAGTATAGCACATTTATGTCCTTTATGCTATACTATTTTTATGAAACTATCCATAAAAAAATTTTTCGACAATGAAATCCTCTCCTACTTATTTTTCGGGTTTGCAACCACTCTTGTTTCTATCATTGTTCGGATCACTATTTTTTACTTTTTCCAACAAGAATTATGGGCGACTGCTCTGGGAAATATAACTGGAATTTTGTTTGCTTTTTTCACCAACGATACCATTGTTTTTAAACAGAAACGAAAAAATTGGTTCAAGCGTCTGATAAAATTTACGACTGCTAGATTCATAACCTTCCTCTTAGACCTGCTTCTGACCCTTATTTTTGTGACGAGTTTCCCCCATATTATCGGTCAGTTTGTAGGTGATAATCTCAATACTATCAATACAATTGAGACTATTTTTGCACAAGTTACAATCATAATCCTCAACTATATCTTCAGTAAAGTTTTTGTTTTTAAAAAACACTAAGCATACTTCTTGCATTCTAATGACTATTATACTATAATTAAAACTGTTAAATTTTGAAAGGAAATTATGAAAATGTTAAAAGATCTTAAAGAATTTTTGCTCCGCGGTAACGTTGTAGACCTTGCTGTCGGTGTGATCATCGCTTCTGCTTTTGGTGCTATCGTTACTTCATTTGTTAATGATATCATCACTCCACTCCTATTGAACCCAGCCTTGGAAGCTGCGAAAGTACAAAACATCGCTGAGCTTGCCTGGAATGGTGTTACATATGGTAAATTCTTGAGTGCTATTATCAACTTCCTAGTTGTTGGTACTGTTCTATTCTTTGTGATTAAAGCAATGGAAAAAGCTCAAAATCTTCGTAAAAAAGAAGAAGTCGCTGAAGAAGCACCTGCTGGTCCAACTGAGTTGGAAGTTCTTCAAGAAATCAAAGCTCTTCTTGAGAAAAAATAATCATATAGAGGATTCGGTTCAATACTGAATCCTTTTTTTATTCACCTTTTGCTAAGCCTAGAAAAAACTTGAGTTCAGCTCTCTTTTTTGATATAATAATTAAAGTTTCCACCCTTAGTGTAATGGATATCACGTAAGATTCCGGTTCTTGAGATGGGGGTTCGATTCCCTCAGGGTGGATAGATGAAAACAAAAAAAGCAACGGCGCCGTTGTTTTTTTTTTGTGTTACCCTTGTC
>NZ_KQ970818.1:578590-595927 GCF_001579645.1 Streptococcus infantis | reverse complement strand
GAATATAGAACATTGATACCAACGAAAGTAAAATAACTCCAAGTCCGATGATTAAAAAGGAAACTAATTGCACACTTGGTAAAAATGTCATTACACCTTTCGCAAGCGGCATAAAGAGAATTGCCAGTGTAAAAATGGTACTCAATAACCTCCCCAGATAGTCTCCATCAACCTTGGTCTGTACCTGAGTAAAGAAGTGAATATTAAAAATTGTCATAAATAATTCACAAACTAGGTTTCCTGAAAAGGTAAGAAAACTAGGCAGTGGCAAGCCCATCATGAAAACTCCTACTCCTGTGAGGATCAATAAGAACAAAAGTGTATTCATGCTCGATTTAAATTTATTTGCTATCAGTGCTCCAATGATTGAGCCAATTGCACCCATGGTTAAGATAGTCGCATAGGCTCCTTCTACACCATAGAGTTTATTTGAAAAAGGGAGCAAAAACTCAAAAGCTGCAAAAAAGAAATTCACACTGGAAGCCACTAACAAGAGAAAGAAAATTTCTTTTTGATGCCTGATATAGTGCAAGCCATCTTTGATATCCGCAAAAATATCTTTCCCAGTGAAACTTTTCTGCCCTTGAACCTTTGGTTCTTCTTTTGGAAGTAAAGCAACTAGTGAAAAAGCAATGAAAAAAGTCAGAGCATCTAGTAAGAGCGTCATATGAAGACTTGCAAATTGTAAAACAAGGAAAGAAAGCACAGGTGAACTAACACCAACAACCTGCAAAACTAACTCTAAGCGAGAGTTATAGGTCACTATCTCGTCTTTCTCAACAACCTCCGTTATAATAGCTTTATTGGCAGTGCGAGAAAATGCAAAGGCAACTGCCTGAACAATATTAGCAAAGATCAAAGCTCCAATCATCCAGCTGTCGTTCCTTATAAAAGAAATGGCCAGACAGAGAATCCCACAAACCAAGTCGGTCGTCATCAAAATCTTGCGGCGGGAAATACGGTCTGAAATCACTCCACCAAAGGGATTGACTAGAATGGATGTAACGAGTTCAGAAATCTGATAAATCCCTAGAGCGGTTTGCCCAATCGTTCCCATCGATGCCAACCAAACACTATTTCCATAATCATAGAGCATATTTCCTATCTTGTTTATAGCTCCACGGCTAATCAACTGTACTGCATATCGATTCATAAAAACTCCTTTCAAATTTTGAAACTATTGTATCAAAACTTGAAGGAGTTTCTCATTTTTCCCTTATTTGGGAAATTAATTTTTTACAAACTTATCGTAATGTTCCTGATAGTAGGCTACCTGCTCTGGTAGCCCAAGAACATCAAAAATATTCATAGCTTCCTGCATTTGTTTACAACCTTCTTTTTTCCCCCCTTCTGATAAAGGGCAAAGCCTTTAAGAAAGTGGAAAACATTACGCTCATAGAGTTTGATGCTCTTACCTATGATCTTCACTATATAAGCTTCAAAGTAGCTGGCATTTTCAAAAGCAAGATGTTCTAAACAATGCTGGTAACAATTAAGAGCTAAAATCAAGACCAGTTTTCGATGGCGTCCAATTTCTTTGTAGAAATCCTCCCTCTCCATCACTTCTCTACCAAGTCGAGCAACATAGTCCACATCATAAAAGCTATAGAGATTGCCAAAGAGGATCAACTCATACATGGTCCATTCATCCGTTTGGAAAAGATAATCTGCCACCATATCCAGATCATCTTGCTTCATAGTGAAGCTAGCATCTCTTTGACAAATCAGACCTTGTAACAAAATCCAGTTCAGCTCAAAATAGAGGGGATTTGTTGAACTCTTAGCCTTTTCAAGTTGTTCTTCTTGAAGTTTTTGAAAACCTGCAATATCATTTGAGTAGTAAAGTGGAATAATCTGAGCCATCAAGCCGACATGCTCATGATGTTGAAAATTTCTAGTTTTATCCATAAAATTCTCAATCGTCACATGAATATTATCTAATATTTCAAAGAAACGAGATGCAGCCAGATCCGACTCCCCCAATTCAAAGCGGGATAATTGGGAGGTCGAACAGGCCTCTCCTGCAGCTTCTTTTAGAGAGTAATTTTTACTGATTCGAAATTCACGAAAAACTTTTCCAAGATTTTCCATCTTACACCTGCTCCGATAATTCTTCCCACTCTAGCATTGCTTCTTCTTGACGATGGCTAATTTTATCCAGTTCTGCTTGTAATTGCATGAGTTCATCTGCATCATTGGTGGTATGCATTTGTTCAGAGATAGCTTGGGCTTGAGTTTCCAGTTCTTCGATTTCTGCCTCCAAGTTCTCAATTTGTCTCATCAATTTACGCAGTTCTTTTTGACTCTCCTTTTGAGCTTGGTAGTCATTAACTGGAGAAACCTCTTTTTCTTGGTTATATGCTGCCGCTTCTTCCGCTTGGCTAGCTGCTAGCTCTGCTTTTTTATCAACATAATAGTCATAATCACCAAGATAAAGGGTTGATCCATTCTCAGATAATTCCAACACATGAGTGGCTACACGGTTGATAAAGTAACGGTCGTGGCTGACAAAAAGCAAGGTCCCATCAAAGTCAATCAAGGCATTTTCCAACACTTCCTTGCTATCGATGTCCAAGTGGTTTGTCGGCTCGTCTAGAATCAGGAAGTTATTATTTTCCATTGAAAGTTTAGCTAGAAGCAAACGAGCTTTCTCTCCACCTGACAGCATCCCAACAGATTTCTTAACATCGTCACCAGAAAAAAGGAAGGCCCCTAGGCGATTACGGATTTCCAGTTCAGGTGTCAACTTAAAATCATTCCAGAGTTCGTCTAAAACTGTATTACTCGGTGTTAGTTTGCTCTGAGTCTGGTCATAGTAACCAACCTCAACATTAGCACCAAAGCGCTTCTTACCCTTGATAAAGGGAATCTGATCCACAATGGATTTAATAAAGGTTGACTTACCAATACCGTTAGGACCAACGATGGCAACAGCATTCATCTTACGAAGGTCAAGGTTGATGGGTTCTGATAAGATTTCACCATCATAGCCAATAGCAGCATTTTCAACTGTCAAAACGACATTACCAGATACCCTGTCAGAATGGAAGGTCATATTAGCTGACTTTTTCCCAGCTTCAGGCTTGTCCAAGCGCTCCATCTTCTCCAGTTGCTTGCGTCGAGATTGAGCACGTTTTGTAGTTGATGCTCGAACAAGATTTCGGTTAACAAAGTCTTCTAAGGCAGCAATTTCCTTCTGCTGCTTTTCGTAGTTTTTGGCTTCAGTTGCGAGCTTCTGCTCCTTCTGCTCCACAAAACTTGAGTAGTTTCCTACATATCTATCTAAAGAATGTTTGGTTAAATCGAGTGTTATGGTCGCAACCTTATCGAGGAAATAACGGTCATGGCTGACGATAATCAAGGCACCACTGTAGTTGACCAAATAGTTTTCTAACCAGGCAATCGTTTCAATATCTAGGTGGTTAGTCGGCTCGTCCAAGACCAAGAGATTAGGCTTTTCAAGGAGCATTTTGGCAAGGGCTAAACGGGTATTTTGACCACCGGAAAGCTCAGCGATTCGCATCTGCCACATGGACTCGTCAAACTTGAATCCATTTAAGATAGAGCGAATATCGGCTTCATAGGTAAATCCTCCAGCCTGACGGAAATTTTCTGATAGGCGATCATAGACAGACATAAGTTTGTCTAATTCTGCCCCAGTTTTTTCCCCCATCTCCAACTCCATCTGTCGAAGTTGTCTTTCAGTACAACGCAAGTCATCAAATACATGTAGCATTTCATCGTAAATTGTATTTTCAGACTCAAAGCGACTATCCTGTGCTAGATAAGAGAGGGAAATATCTTTTTTCTTATTGATTTCACCAGTGGTTGGCTCCTCTTCTCCAACCAATATCTTGAGTAATGTAGACTTCCCAGCACCATTTTTCCCAACGAGGGCAATACGGTCTCTTTCATCTACTTGTAGGTTTATATTATCAAAAAGAACCTCTCCTGCAAAAGAACGTTCAATTTTATTAGCTTGTAAAATAATCATACAGTTAGTATAGCATGTTTCGGTAAGCCGTTCAAGACTTGTGGTTTAGGTACATTTCATAACTTTTTCAGAAACTCATGCTAACGTTTTACTAAAACTTCAAATCGTGATATAATGTAAGCGATTAGATTATATATTAAAGGAGATTTCCTATGGCTTACCAAGAAAACTACCAAAAATGGGTTGATTTCGCAGAACTTCCAGATTACCTTCGTCAAGATTTGGAAAACATGGACGAGAAAACTAAAGAAGACGCATTCTATACCAATCTTGAGTTTGGTACTGCAGGTATGCGTGGACTGATTGGTGCTGGTACCAACCGCATTAACATCTACGTTGTTCGTCAAGCAACCGAAGGTTTGGCTCGTTTGATTGAGTCAAAAGGTGGAAACGAAAAAGAACGTGGTGTAGCCATCGCTTATGATAGCCGTCACTTTTCTCCAGAATTTGCCTTTGAATCTGCAGCAGTTCTTGCTAAACACGGTATTAAATCTTATGTTTTTGAAAGTCTCCGTCCAACACCAGAACTTTCATTTGCTGTTCGTCACCTCAACTGCTTCGCAGGTATCATGATTACTGCTAGCCACAACCCTGCTCCATTTAATGGTTACAAGGTTTACGGAGAAGATGGTGGTCAAATGCCTCCACACGATGCTGATGCTTTGACAACTTACATCCGTGCTATTGAAAATCCATTTGCTGTTGAAGTTGCTGATGTAGAAGCTGAAAAAGCTTCTGGTTTGATTGAAGTTATTGGCGAAGCAGTCGATACCGAATACCTCAAAGAAGTTAAAGATGTGAACATCAACCCAGCTTTGATTGAAGAGTTTGGTAAGGACATGAAGATTGTCTACACTCCTCTTCACGGTACTGGTGAAATGTTGGCTCGTCGTGCTCTTGCTCAAGCAGGATTTGACTCTGTTCAAGTCGTTGAAGCTCAAGCAACTCCAGACCCAGACTTCTCAACTGTTAAATCTCCAAACCCAGAAAGTCAAGCAGCCTTTGCTCTTGCAGAAGAACTTGGTCGCCAAGTAGGAGCTGATGTTCTTGTTGCAACTGACCCTGACGCTGACCGTGTCGGTGTTGAAGTCCTTCAAAAAGACGGTAGCTACCTCAACCTTTCAGGTAACCAAATCGGTGCTATCATGGCTAAGTACATCTTGGAAGCCCACAAAAATGCTGGGACACTTCCAGAAAACGCAGCTCTTTGCAAATCTATCGTATCAACTGACTTGGTAACGAAGATTGCTGAAAGCTACGGCGCAACTATGTTCAACGTCTTGACTGGTTTCAAATTTATCGCTGAAAAAATCCAAGAATTCGAAGAAAAACACAATCACACTTACATGATGGGGTTTGAAGAAAGCTTCGGTTACTTGATTAAACCATTCGTGCGTGATAAAGACGCTATCCAAGCTGTTCTTGTTGTTGCTGAACTTGCAGCTTACTACCGTTCACGTGGTTTGACTCTTGCAGATGGTATCGAAGAAATCTACAAAGAGTACGGCTACTATGCTGAAAAGACAATCTCTGTTACCCTCTCTGGTGTTGATGGTGCTGAGCAAATCAAAGCAATTATGGCTAAATTCCGTGAAAATGGGCCAAAAGAATTTAACGCAACAGCAGTTTCAATTACTGAAGACTTTAAAGCACAAACATCTACTGCCGCTGATGGCACTGTAACAACCTTGACAACTCCTCCAAGTGATGTCTTGAAATACACACTTGCGGATGGTTCTTGGATTGCTGTTCGTCCTTCAGGTACTGAACCAAAAATTAAATTCTATATTGCAGTGGTTGGTGAAAGCAATGAAGATTCACAAACTAAAATTGCAAACATTGAAGCTGAAATCAACGCTTTTGTAAAATAACAACTTAAAAAGATGAGATGGTCTATCTCATCTTTTTTCGTATCAAATCTAAGCATTTTTAAAAACTTTATGGCATACTAGATTTAAAAGAAAGCGAGGAAAACTCATGGAACAATTTTTAGAAAACATTAAAGATCTTGAAGTTACAACTGTAGCACGTGCTCAAGAAGCACTTGACAAGCAAGAAACAGCAACTTTCTTCATCGGACGCAAAACTTGTCCTTACTGCCGTAAATTTGCCGGAACTTTAGCTGGTGTCGTTGCCGAAACAAAGGCACACATCTACTTCATCAATAGCGAAGAACCAAGTCAACTTGAAGCTTTACAAGACTTCCGCTCACGCTATGAAATCCCTACTGTACCAGGCTTCGTCCATGTTGCAAATGGTCAAATCAATGTCCGTTGCGACTCTTCAATGTCAGCTCAAGAAATCAAAGAATTTGCTGGCTTGTAAAATAGTCTATAAAAAAGAAGGCTTGTGCCTTCTTTTTTATATCTCCGTCAATGGTGTTGCAGTGTCTGGTGAAGTATCGTAAACTTGAAAGTCTACTCCAACTCCAAGATCTGCTTGAGCTAACTGATTAACCATGGTCATGTGGGCCAGCTCTTTGATATTATTTTCCTTAGACAAATGGCCTAGGTAAATCTTCTTGGTACGATTACCTAGTGTGCGAATCATAGCATCTGCTCCATCTTCATTTGAGAGATGCCCAAGATCAGACAGGATGCGTTGTTTAAGTCGCCAAGCATAAGATCCAGCTCGCAGGATTTCAACATCATGATTTGACTCGATTAGATAGCCATCTGCGTTCTCGACAATGCCAGCCATACGATCACTAACATAGCCCGTATCCGTCAGCATGACAAAGCTCTTATCATCCTTCATAAAACGATAAAACTGGGGCGCCACTGCATCATGACTCACACCAAAACTCTCAATATCGATGTCACCAAAGGTTTTGGTTTTTCCCATCTCGAAAATATGCTTTTGGGACGAGTCAACCTTACCGAGATACTTACTATTTTCCATAGCCTGCCAAGTTTTCTCATTGGCATAAAGATCCATACCGTACTTGCGAGCCAGAACGCCCACACCGTGGATATGGTCTGAATGTTCATGCGTAATCAAGATAGCGTCTAAATCCTCTGGTTTACGATTGATTTCACTCAAAAGGCTTGTAATTTTTTTGCCTGATAGTCCCGCATCTACTAAAATTTTCTTTTTTGGTGTTTCCAAGTAAAATGAATTTCCACTGGAACCCGATGCTAAAATACTGTATTTAAAACAGATATCACTCATTCTAGTCTTCTAGTTCATCCTCCCAAATCTCTTCTTTCACGGCATCCTTATCGTATGGAAGTACGATAGTAAAGGTTGAACCCTTACCGTATTCACTCTTAGCCCAGATAAATCCATTATGTTGTTTGACGATTTCTTTAGCAATAGCAAGTCCTAGACCAGTACCACCTTGCGCACGACTTCTTGCCTTGTCAACACGATAAAAACGGTCAAAAATCTTTGGTAAATCCTCTTTAGGGATCCCAAGCCCTTGGTCCGAAATAGATAAAATCATCTGATCATCTGTAGTCTTCATGCTTACAGTGATTTTTCCACCATCTGGTGAATACTTGATAGCGTTATTCAGGATATTGTCAATCACCTGGGTCATCTTATCTGTATCAATCTCAATCCAAACAGAGTTAATCGGATAATCTCTCACCAACTCATACTTCTTCTCCTCATCTTGACTTTTCATTTTATCAAAACGATTGAGAATAAAGGTGATAAAGGCCGTAAAGTTAATCAATTCAACATCTAAGTGACTAGTCTCATTGTCAATCCGTGAGAGGTGCAAGAGGTCCGTCACCATCCGCATCATACGATTGGTTTCATCCAGAGAAACCTTGATAAAATCTGGAGCAACTGGTTCTGTTAGGGCTCCTTCGTCCAAGGCCTCAAGATAGGATTTTACACTGGTCAAAGGTGTACGCAATTCATGACTAACGTTCGAAACGAAAAGCCTTCTCTCTCGTTCTTCCTTCTCTTGCTCAGTCGTATCATGTAGAACTGCTACTAAACCAGAGATAAAGCCAGACTCTCTACGAATCAAGGCAAAACGTACGCGCAAGCTGATATACTCGCCATTAAGATTCTGCGAATAAATCATCAACTCAGGACTTTGGGTTATGAGATCTCTCAACTCATACTCATCTTCAATCTTGAGTAACTCTAAGATATTTTGATTAAGAGCATCATCCCTTTCAACTCCAAGTTGTCTCTTAGCCATGTCATTAATCATGATAATCTGACCACGACGATTGGTTGCAAGTACTCCGTCTGTCATGTAGGACAAGATACTATGCAACCTTTTACTCTCTTGTTCCAGATTTTCTTGAGTCAAACGGATTACTTCAGACAAATCATTAAGATTGTTAGTGATATTGGTAATCTCTGAACTTCCCTGCATATCCAAAACCTGAGAATAATCACCAGCAATTAAATCCTTAACCTTCTGGTTTAATTGTCTAAGGCGAATATTATCACGACGGCTCTCAAGCAGAAGAAAAGTCACTAGCATAATAAAGCCAATTAGGATGAGGATAAAGACGAAATCTCTTGTCAAAACAGTTTGTTTAATTACTTCAATCATTATTTCTCATGTAATATCCTACTCCACGACGAGTTAGAATGTATTCAGGTCTACTTGGTGTATCTTCAATCTTCTCACGCAAACGCCTAATGGTTACGTCTACTGTACGGACATCCCCAAAGTAGTCATAACCCCAAACAGTCTCAAGCAGGTGTTCACGGGTGATAACTTGACCAAGATGAGAAGCTAAATGATGTAAGAGTTCGAATTCGCGGTGGGTTAGGTCTAACTCTTCACCATATTTCTTAGCCACGTAGGCATCTGGTAAAATCTCCAAATCGCCAATCTGCAGACTTTGTAATTTCGTTTCAGGTTCTTGGTTATCGACTGAAACAAGATCTGTACGACGGAGAAGAGCTTTAACACGGGCCTGTAGTTCACGATTTGAAAATGGCTTGGTTACATAGTCATCCGCTCCAAGTTCAAGCCCAATAACCTTATCAAACTCGCTGTCCTTTGCTGAAAGCATAATAATAGGAACACTACTTGTCTTACGAATAGTTTTTGCGACCTCAAGTCCATCAATCTCTGGAAGCATCAAATCCAAGATAATAATATCTGGTTGCTCAGCTTCAAATTGTTCAAGTGCTTCACGACCATTAAAAGCAGTTACAACTTCATAACCTTCCTTGGTCATATTAAATTTTATAATATCTGAGATGGGTTTTTCATCATCTACAATTAGTATTTTTTTCATTTAGTCACCTTTTTCCTTATCTCATTATACCAAAAAAATGTAAAGAAGACACGAAAGACCGATACTAGCAGCTTCTTTTCAAGTAGGCTTGCCAAATCTTTTGCTGAGGTTTAGCTAGGGGATAATTGATAAATTCTTCCGGACTTAACCAAAGGACCTCTCTATCTGCATATTCCTGTGTTTCAGTAACTCGGCCTGCAATTATCTGGATATGCCATTTACGATGGCTAAAAATGTGCTTGACCTCTTCAAATCGTAGATCTTGCCAATCAACTTCAAGATCATAGTCCTGTTCAAAACTCTCCTGTGGAGATGGTCCCAGTTCTAGAATTGGCTCCGCTACTTGACTAAAAAGGTCCAAGTCCTGAGTCTGGTCTGAGAATTCATCAACTTCAATCAAGGGAAAATGCCAAAATCCAGCCAAGAGTTTTTCACTCTCATTCTTCTCTAATAGAAACTGCCCCTGATTATTTTGCACTACAAGAGCCTTTAGATAAATAGGGATTGGCTTTTTCTTGGGAGCCTTAATGGGATAGCGATCCATGGTCCCATGTTGGTAAGCAGCACTGAACTCCTTAACAGGACTCTCCTCCGGTCTTGGATTAACAGGAGCCTCAATATCTGAACCTAAATCCATCAAAGCCTGATTGAAATCACCTGGACGATCAGGATCTATCAGAACTTCCATCATCGCTTGAAATATTTTTCGATTGCTAGGATTTCCAATATCATGATTGACTTCAAACAAACGTGCCAAAACACGCATGACATTGCCATCTACTGCAGGCTGCGGAAGGTTAAAGGCAATACTAGAGATTGCACCAGCTGTATAAGGACCAATCCCTTTTAAGCTTGAAATGCCTTCATAAGTTGACGGGAACTTGCCTTCAAATTCACTCATAATCTGTTGAGCGGCTGTTTGCATATTGCGGACACGAGAATAATAGCCAAGCCCTTCCCAGGCTTTTAATAAGCGCTCCTCAGGAGCATTTGCTAAGCTCTCAACCGTCGGAAACCAGTCTAAAAAACGCTCATAATAGGGAATGACGGTATCAACTCGAGTTTGCTGCAACATGATTTCAGATACCCAAATATGATAAGGATTCTTGCTTCGTCTCCAGGGTAAATCCCGCTTGTTTTCGTCATACCAAGCTAATAATTTTTGACGGAAAGAGAGAATCTTGTCCTCTTCCCACATGGTCACACCATATTTCTCCAAATCTAACATATTTCTAGTATAGCATAACCTTTTAGGATACTCAAAAAATCAAGATAGGGCTTGTTAAAACACTCTCTTAAACTCTATTAGAAAATTAGCAATTTAACCTTTACAAACCAGCTGATTCTATCATTTTCCCTACTTTTTTGATATAATAAATTTAATGATTCTTCAAAGGAGGCATCTATGCGTTTTAATCAATTCAGTTACTATCCTGTAAGCCAGCAAGAAGCTTTACAGGAATTATCCAGCCTTGGATTCAAGCTAGACCAATCAAATTCTGCGAAAGAACTGTTTGAAGCTTTTGTTAGAACTTGTTTTTTCAATTACAAAAATACAGATTATCCCCTCTCAACTTTAGCTGTTGATAAAGAAACTGATCTGCTCACTTTCTTCAATTCTGATCGTGAATTAACTGCAGAAATTTTCTATACTGTTTCCTTTCAGTTGCTTGGTTTCAGTTACTTGACAGACTTTGAAGACGGTCTTGTTTTTCACAAAGAAACAGCATTCCCTATTGTATACGGAGATTTGATTGACAATCTCTATCAACTCCTTAACACGCGCACTAAAAAGGGAAATACCTTAATCGATCAATTGGTTAGCGACGGTCTTATCCCTGAGGACAACTCTTACCACTACTTCAATGGCAAGAGTTTGGCAACCTTTTCTGCAAACAATGCTATTCGGGAAGTTGTTTATGTGGAAAGTCGTATTGATTCTGATAATGATGGACTGCCAGATCTTATCAAGGTAAACATTATTCGTCCATCTTACCACGGCAAAATTCCAGCTGTTATGACGGCAAATCCTTACCATCAAGGAACCAATGATAAGGCTAGCGATAAAGCTCTTTACAAAATGGAAGCTGAGCTAGAAGTCAAGGAACCGCATGAAATTTCTCTAGAAAAACCAACATTAGACTTGGTTGAACCTGTTGGAGAAGCTGAACTCGTTCCAGAAGCTGAAGAAAAACTCACTCATATCAATAGCAGCTACACACTTAACGACTACTTCCTTCCAAGAGGATTTGCAAATATCTACGTATCTGGTCTTGGAACCAAGGATTCTCAAGGTCAAATGACCAACGGAGATTACCGACAAGTTGAAGCCTATAAAAATGTTATTGATTGGCTCAATTGTCGTTGTCGTGCCTTCACAGACCACAGTCGTAAACGTCAGGTCAAGGCTGACTGGTCAAATGGAAAAGTTGCCACTACTGGTCTTTCTTATCTAGGAACAATGTCTAATGGTCTTGCTACTACAGGAGTTGATGGTTTAGAAGTCATTATTGCTGAAGCCGGTATTTCTTCTTGGTACAACTATTATCGAGAAAATGGTCTGGTAACAAGCCCTGGTGGCTATCCAGGGGAGGACTTCGATTCATTAGATGAATTAACTTATTCTCGTAATCTCTTAGCTGGTGACTATATTCGTGGAAACGAAGCTCATAAAGAGTCTATAGAAGAATTGAAGAAAAATCTAGACCGTAAAACTGGAGATTATAACCAATTTTGGCATGACAGAAACTACCTACTTAATGCTGAAAAAGTTAAGGCTGAAGTTGTCTTTACCCACGGTTCGCAAGACTGGAATGTCAAACCACTTCATGTCTATCAAATGTTCAATGCTCTTCCAAGCAATATTAAGAAACATCTCTTTTATCATAACGGTGCCCATGTTTATATGAACAACTGGCAGTCTATTGATTTCCGTGAATCCATGAATGCTCTTTTGACGCAGAAATTATTGGACCAAGAAACTGACTACCAACTTCCAAGTGTCGTTTGGCAAGACAATACTCGTCCTCAAACCTGGATAACTCTTGAAGATTTTGGAAATCAAACTGACCACAAAACTTTCACATTAGGTACTGAAGAAGCTGTCATTCAAAACCACTATCAAGACTCTGATTTTGAACGTTTTGGAAAAACCTACCAAACCTTTAACAATGAACTCTATCAAGGGAAAGTCAACCAGGTAACCATTGACCTTCCAGTAACGGAAGACCTTCATCTTAATGGGCGTGTTAAACTAAATCTTCGTCTCAAGTCAAGTACAAACAAAGGTTTACTTTCTGCTCAACTTCTCGAACTTGGTCAAAAGAAATATCTACAACCATATCCAGGAGTCTTGTCTGCTCGTACGATTGATAATGGTCGTTACCACATGCTGGAAAATCTTTGCGAGCTACCGTTTAGCCCAAATGCACAGCGCGTTATCACCAAAGGCTATCTCAATCTTCAAAATCGTCATGATTTACTGAAAATTGAGGAAGTTAAGCCTGATGAATGGATGGAATTTCAATTTGAACTCCAACCAACTATTTACAAACTAAAAGAAGGCGATACAGTACGTCTCGTTCTTTACACAACAGACTTTGAGATTACTGTACGTGACAATACAGACTATCACTTGACTGTCGATCTTGCACAGTCCAATCTTGAGATACCTTTTCAAAGGGAGGTAACTGTAGATGAACAAAGCCGAGCAAAGACACCAGCTCATCCGAGCCCTAATCACTAAACAAAAAATTCATACCCAAACTGAATTACAAGAACTACTGATTGAAAACGGAGTACAGGTCACACAAGCAACACTTTCAAGAGACATTAACCTGATGAATCTTTCTAAGATTCGTGAAGGTGAACACTCCTATTATTCAATCAACACTGGCTCTACATCCAAGTGGGAAAAACGGCTAGAAGTCTATATGGAGGAAGCCCTCTACATGATGCAACCCGTCCAACACCAAGTTGTTATCAAAACCTATCCAGGTTTGGCACAATCCTTCGGATCTATCTTGGACGCGCTAAACTTTCCTGAAATAGTCGCTACTATCTGTGGAAATGATGTCTGTTTGGTTATCTGCGAGGATAAGGAGCAAGCTCAATCTTGCTTTGAACGCCTCAAACAATTTGCACCACCTCTATTTTTTGATCGGTAGCAAAAACCCGTGATGACTCTCATCACGGTTAATTTTATGATTTGTTATTTTCAGCTTGCTTTTTAGTTCTTGCTAGTCTCAAAGCTCTATTTGGATTGAGGCGATTAAACAGTTCTTCTAACTTCTTCTCATTCCAGACATCTGCTGCAGAAACAAAATTTCCATCAGCATCACGGAAAGATATCGGTTTATCTCCCATAGCTATCTCCTAGTCCACAAATTCAAACTCAAACTTACCGATACGAACCAAATCTCCATCCTTGGCGCCACGGGCACGGAGAGCTTCATCGACTCCCATACCACGCAACTGACGAGCAAACTTCATAACAGACTCATCACGGTCAAAGTTAGTCATATTAAAGAGTTTAATGAGTTTTTCACCTGAAAGTACCCAAGTTGCATCGTCATCACGACTAATTTCAAATGGTTTTTCTTCTTCATCAAAGCCATAATAAACTTCTTCTTCCATTTCTGACTCATCATAAAGAAGGAATTCTGGGGTCTTATCAAGAAGTTCAGCCGTTGCGTCCAATAAAGGTGCTAAACCTTGTTTGGTCAAACCTGATATTGGAAAGATTGCTGGTAATTCCTCGAACTCATCAAAGTTAGTTGCCAATTTTTTCTTGAATTCTTCAAGGTTTTCCTGACTTTCTGGCATATCCATCTTATTAGCAACAATAATTTGTGGACGCTCCATTAGACGAAGATTGTAAGATTCCAACTCTTTGTTAATAGCTAGATAATCTTCGTAAGGATCGCGACCTTCACTGGCTGACATATCGATGATATGAAGGATAACGCGAGTACGCTCAATATGGCGAAGGAACTGAGTTCCCAAGCCCACGCCTTGACTAGCACCTTCAATCAATCCTGGAAGGTCTGCCACTGCAAAGGATTCACCGGATTGGGTACGGACCATACCAAGATTTGGTACAATCGTGGTAAAGTGGTAGGCACCAATTTTAGGTTTTGCAGAGGTAATTACGCTGAGCAGAGTTGATTTACCAACTGAAGGGAATCCAACCAAACCAACATCAGCAAGAATTTTAAGTTCTAACTGTAATTCGCGCTCCTGACCAGGTTCTCCATTCTCAGAAATCTCTGGAGCAGGATTTTTTGGTGTCGCAAAACGGATATTTCCACGGCCACCTCGACCACCGTGAGCAACAATAAACTCTTGGCCGTGCTCAATCAAGTCAGTGATAACTTTTCCAGTTTCTGCATCACGTACAGTTGTACCTTGAGGCACTCGAACAATCAAGTCCTCTGCTCCTCTACCATGCATTCCTTTGGTCATCCCTTTTTCACCCGATTGGGCCTTGAAATGACGATTGTAACGGAAGTCCATCAGGGTACGTAAACCTTCATCTACAACAAAGACAACGTTACCACCACGGCCTCCATCACCTCCCCATGGACCGCCATTAGGGACGTATTTTTCACGGCGAAAGGCAACCATCCCATCGCCACCATTTCCAGCCTTGACCTTGATCTTGGCTGTATCTAAAAACATACTCATATTCTTTTCTCACTCTAAAAAGGGCTGGGAAATCCCAGTCACCAACTATTACAACTTGCTAGAAAATCTAGCATTTTAAAATCTGCTAAATACACCGATGGCTGTAGCAAAGATACCTGCTAGGGTTACAAATAACATGATTAATACGACAAACATTGTTAGTTTTTCAAAGAAAGTTTTTTTACGTTTCCCATTATCACCAAATGCCATTTTTTCTCCTTTACTATAATACTCTAATCTTAAAATTCATCTGATACAGGAGCGATTGCCCACAAGATCAAGTAAGCAATAAGCCCAGCACCATAACAGAAAGCTAGAACTCCCCAAATCACACGTACAATTGTAGGGTCAATATCAAAATAATTAGCTAAACCAGCGCATACACCACCGATTTTTTGATCTCTACCACTTCTCATAAATTTCTTTTTCATTTTTTTATTTCCTTTCTTTAATTAGATTAATCGTTCAAATATTTTCTTAAATGACTCAACTGTTTTCTAGAAGCTTTCAACATACGTCTTGAACCCTTGACCGGCATAGACACTGCTTGTTGTGGTATATAGAATACTGTCTTTAAAATACGTTTCGTAACAGGTTCATCTGCAGTCAATTCTTTTTCAAAATTATTTGAAATAATAACATCTAGATAGAATTCATGCACTCTCTTAGCAAAATTCTCAGCCGAAATTTCATACAATTTTTCAGCCAAAAGTTTTTCATCCATCTTTGGAGTTGCAATTAAAACTTCTAAAATAGCCCCTGCTAGATCTCTCTCTTCATAATAAAGCGTTCCAAACATTTTATGATTGATGAGGTTATCAAGATAGGGATTTCCGTGAGCTATCACCGGAGTCTTACTTGCAAGACTTTCAAGATAGGTCAAGCCTTGCGTCTCACTAGTTGAAGCTGAGATAAAGAAGTCAGCCGCCTTATAATAGAGCGCTGTCTCACTCGGGGCAATCATACCAGTAAAGATAACAGAATCTTGAATCTTTAAATCTGATGCTTGCTCCTTGAGATTTTCCAGATAAGGACCATCTCCAGCTACGACTAATTTAACATTTTGCTCTTCTTTTAGAACATCTGGAAATGCTGCCAGAACGGCTTGAATGTTCTTCTCGTAAGAAACACGCGAAAGACTAAGAAGCATCTTTTCATCTTCCTTAATACCTAGTTTAACCCGTAAGTCTGCGATATGTTCTGGTCCAATCTCAGGTCGTTCAAACTTGGCTAGCTCAATCCCAGTAGGAATGACACGCTTTTCAACTTTTACCTTATAGTCAGATAAAAGATCGCGCACAATTTCACTCGGACAAATGACTCCATCAACGTCATGCAAAAAACCTCGAACAAGATATTTGACCATACTTGGACGAATCAACATCCCCTTAGCAATATAGTGAACATAATCCTCATACTGGGTATGATATGTATGAATGACTGGGATTTTCAGTTCTCGAGCAATCCAAATTCCCAATAAACCAAGAGAAAATTCAGTTTGGGTATGAATAATATCGAGTTTGTATTGTTTAGCAATCTCAAGAGCTTTCGTAAATCCACGGTAAGCAAAACGACGGTCTTTAAAGGCAAAGAAAGGGACACTAGGAATACGAATAATCTGCCAGTCTTCATAACGATTGACATCCTTATCGGTTGTCGTGAAGATAAAGACTGCATGCCCTTGCTTTTCAAGCTCTGTTTTTAAGGTTCTAATACTGGTTGCAACACCAGAAACCTGTGGGAAATAAGTATCTGTAAATAATCCAATTCGCATATACTACCTCATTTTTTTCCTAAAGCCGCTTGTTCCCGATAGAATTTTAGCCATATTTCAAGGAGATGCTCCTCTGAGTATTCTCTTGAAATAGCCTTGGCCTTTTCTTTTAACTCTTTCAATGCTTCTGGATGCTCTCTATATTCCATAATAGCGTGTTTCATCTCTTCCACATCGGTGGTTGGTCTGTAATTTCCTTCAAGAATGACCTTGTAAAGATCTAGATCACGAAGCATAATGGGTGCTTCACAACTCGCAGCTTCTAGAATAGTCATCGGAAAGAGCTCATTATAGCTAGGAAGTAAGAACAAATCTGCCAAAGCATACAGTTCTTTCATCCGTTCTGGCTCAACAATTCCAGGGAAAATCAGATTTTCTGGAGGATTATCCATGATTTTTTTATAGCGTTCATAACCATCTGTAATCCCACCAAATGAGAAGCCTCCAGCCCAAATAAAGATGATGTCCGGTAGCTCCTCAGCAAGAGTGATGAAATCATCGATTCCCTTGCGCTTCTGAACCTGCCCAGCTCCTACTACTACAAATTGATTTTCACTCAACCCCATATCTTGTCGAAGTTGACTTACTTTTTCTGCAGAAAGTGGGTGCCATTTTTCTTTGTTAACAAAGTTAGGAATATAGGTCACCTTTTCACGAGGAATACC
>NZ_KQ970818.1:557091-578570 GCF_001579645.1 Streptococcus infantis | reverse complement strand
CACCTTTTCACGAGGAATACCAGCTGCAACCAAATCTTCGATAAAAGTAGGATTAACCACAACCAAGTGTTCCATACGGTCATAAAAAGAAAACACATAGCGCTTAACAATCCCTTTTAGAAAGAATGGAATCTTCAAACTACCTTCTAAGGTATCAGGTAGGAAGTGGACATAACCAATTCTACGACCTGAACGCTTCTTTTGAAAAGTTGACAGATAATAAGGAAGGTCGATTGTATGAAAATGAGTAACATCAGCTTCTACAGGAAGATTCTCCGTTACAATTAGTTGGTCTTTCGCATCACGTTTCAAAAGTTGCACAAGTTCACGGTAAGCTCCAGAAACACCTTGTCCTGCTACCTTTTCACTCGAACTTAGCATGTTGATGCGTAATTTCTCTTTTTCCATAGTAACCATTATACCATTTTCTTCAAATAAAATCAGCAAATAAAAAGAGAGATAGCATAAAAGCTGGGAATTCCTGGCGTCTACACTATTTCTCTTTTCATAATATACTTACTTGATACCTAAAGCGATACGAGCGTAACGACTCATTTTTTCAACTGTCCAAGCTGGATACCATACTAATTTGACTTCAACGTTAGTAACTTCTGGAACATCTGTCATAGCATCATAGATTTGGTCAGTTAAAAGATCTGCCAAGGGACAACCCATGGTTGTCAAGGTCATATCAATTTCAGTCTCACCTGTATCGCCATCAAAACGAATCTCGTAGATCAAGCCTAGATTGACAATATCAATCCCCAATTCAGGGTCAATCACTTCTTCTAGTGCTGTCAAAATTCGTGTTTTGATATTTTCGATTTGTTCTTCTGTGTAAGCCATCTTCACTCTCCCTCAACTTAATCTTCAATGAAATCACGAAGTGGTTTGCTTCGACTTGGCTGGCGAAGTTTTCTCAAAGCTTTTGCCTCAATCTGACGGATACGCTCACGAGTCACGTTGAAGACTTTACCAACATCTTCCAAGGTACGCATTTTCCCATCATCAAGACCAAAACGGAGACGCAAGACATTTTCTTCACGATCTGTAAGAGTATCCAAAACTTCATCCAATTGTTCGCGCAAAACGATACGAGTTGTATAGTCAACTGGATTTTCAATCACTTCGTCCTCGATAAAGTCACCAAGATGGCTATCGTCCTCTTCACCGATTGGTGTTTCAAGAGAAACCGGCTCTTGGGCAATCTTGAGGATTTCACGGACCTTGTCTGGTGTCATATCCATGCGTTCGGCGATTTGTTCAGGAGTTGGATCTTGTCCCAACTCTTGAAGAAGATTACGTTGTTCACGAACAAGCTTATTAATTGTTTCCACCATGTGAACTGGGATACGGATGGTACGAGCTTGGTCAGCAATGGCACGAGTAATGGCCTGACGAATCCACCAAGTCGCATAAGTTGAGAATTTGAACCCTTTAGAGTAGTCAAATTTATCAACGGCCTTCATCAAGCCCATGTTTCCTTCTTGAATCAGGTCAAGGAACTGCATTCCACGTCCAACATAACGTTTAGCGATAGAAACAACCAGACGAAGGTTAGCTTCTGCAAGGCGTTGTTTCGCTTCGATGTCACCTGCTTCAACAGCAAGGGCCAACTCTTTTTCCTCTTCATTTGTAAGCAGAGGCACAACCCCGATTTCTTTCAAATACATACGGACAGGGTCATTGACCTTAGCAGAGGTTGAACCAATCAAATCTTCATCAGTCAACTCTGGTTCTTCCTCAGTGCTCAAAACACGCGCACTTGGATTTCCTTCGTTGTCCGTAATTGAGATACCAGCATCTTGGATCCGTTGCAAAAGATTCTCAATTCCTTCCACATCTAAAGTGAAGGGAATTACGAGGGCGTTATTGATTTCATCATCAGTTGCTGTACCAGTTTTTTTATGATTGCGAATAAATTCCGCTACTTGGACGTCAAAGGTTGTTACTTCTTTTTGTTTTGTTGCCATTCTTACTCCATTCTTCTTTTTTGGGCAATTAAGCGTTCTAGCTCTTCTAATGCAGTGTCTGTATCACCGACATGGCTAGCTTCCTGAACTTTCTTTTTAATTTGCAGATTTTCCTGATTCAAAAGAGCTCTTTTTCGAGACTCTTCCACTTCGGCTAACTCGTGAGGGGACATCTCAGGTGGCAAATCTAAGGCTAGGACTTGATACCACGCACTCTCCACTTCTCTGGTCTGATGAGCCAAATCCTCAGATGAGATACTTCCATTATCAATCAAGAGTCCATACAAGGTCTGAAACTCTGGAGTTTCAAAGATAAAATCCTCTCTTAAGCGATAGTCATTAAGCACCAAGGGATGTTCCATCATTCGATAGAGGATATGGGCCTCTGCTCTCATCACTGCTGTCAGTTGCTTTGTGACAGACATGATGACAGGACTGGGACTATAGGTCTCCTTGACCTTCTCCTTTCTCTGTCTGACACGACTTTCATTGACAATATGTTCGACTTGCTGATAGTCAAAAGAGGGCAAGTGATCCGTCAAAATGTGAATGTAGGAATTCTGAGCTGTGATAGAGGGTTCCTTTGCGATTAAGGGGGCAATTTTCTCTATAAATTCAATCTGAGCTTGTAGATTTTCACTATTTTCAGGTCTGAAATGATGAATGTAAAACTCAACAGGACTAATGCGTGTATTGGTTAAGAGATAAGCTAAGTCTTGAGGAGAGTTTTTCTGCAAATATTCATCTGGATCCATTGCGTCAGGAATCTGGACGACTTGGACAGGTATATCTTTAAGCTCATCCAAGGCTTTAGCCGTCGCAGCTTGCCCAGCCTTATCTCCGTCATAGGTGACGATCACTTTTTTGGTAAAGCGTTTCAGATGCTCCACATGTTCACTCGTCAGTGCGGTACCCATAGAAGCAACTGCATTTTCAATACCAGCACGATATGCCGCAATGACATCCATAAATCCTTCCATCAGGTAGATTTCAGGAGCCTTGCCTGATCCTTTTTTTACCCTCTCCAAATGATATAATTCGTAACTTTTGTTAAAAATTGCCGTCGCTCGACTATTTTTATACTTTCCAGTTTGAGAATCAGTCTCTTGCCATACACGACCAGAAAAGGCAATCACCTTTCCTTGATCATTTGAAAGAGGAAACATAATGCGATTATGAAAGGTATCAAAGAATTGGTTACTCTCAGATAGATAAAACAAACCCGAATCCAGCAAGTCCTTCTCACTATAATCATCTGCTAAACGTTGATAGAGATAAGAGCGTTCTGCTGGAGCCAAACCAATCATAAAATGCTTGAGAACATCATCTGTTAAGCCACGTTTATAGAGATAGTTTCTCGCCTCTTCACCCATCTTAGTCGTCATGAGAATGGCATGATAAAAACGAGCGGCTTTCTCATGCATATCGTAGAGATTTTGATGGGGCGACCTAGGCTGTACAGAACCTTGAACAGGCGCTGCCATCTGAATCCCAAGTCTCTCAGCTAATATCCTCACCGCATCCGCAAAGGTTACTTGCTGATACTCCTCGATAAACTTAAAAACATCTCCAGAACGACCACATCCAAAGCAGTGGTAAAACTGCTTATCTTCAACCACGTTAAAGGAAGGGGTCTTTTCACCATGAAAAGGACAGAGCCCTAAAAAGTTCCGTCCAGATTTTTGTAAAGAAATCACTTCTCCTATGATTTCGACAATATTGGTATTGTTTTTGATCTCTTCGATGAGTCTCTTGTCAACCATAGACAATACCTCCATTTTATCACAGTTTACTCTAACTAGTATAGCTTATTTCTGAAAAAAAGTAAACTATTTCATACACTTTACATGAGACTATTTCATAAAACTAGCTAGTCACTTTCTCCACTTTTACATCATTTTCAGATACAATATCCACTAAAAAATGCGTCGACATTAATTTGTAGTGATGGAGTTTTTTATTCACTACATCTGCAGAAGCGACCAAGTCACCAAATTCTGCATTCTCGACTTCATAGATATAGTTGGTCAGATAATGTGGTCTGTTCTTTGCTAATCCTTGCTCCCAGTAACTATCTATTAATTCTAAACTTTCGTAGACTGAACGGAAAGCCCAAACTTTTGTAAAGGTAAATTTAAATTTTTCTGAATCTTCCAAGTAGGCAATTAAAGTATCCCCATCTATATTTATCTCAATACCATAGTCACCAAAAGGGATGAAGCCCGATTTAATTTCCGTCCATTTTTCCATATCATTTCTCCAAGTTCTATTTTCTGATAATTGTGCTACAGCGGTGTACATATTTAATTAGCAAATTTTCTAGTATTGACTGATACTTAAATCAGAATTTGCAGACACAAGAATCTCCACTACACTATCTTGAGTTATGATTATATAATGTTGTGAATACAGAGCTCCTGCACTACCATAGGCTGTATATCCGAGTTTATTCACTAATTGACTATTTTTGACTTCATAAATGATATTTTGAAAATTATTTTTTTCAAATTTTTTAAACATCTCTTTATCCAGAATTGCAGATAAATACAATTCCCTGCTAAAGAATCGTGCTTCATCATAGCAAAAACATGATAATTTAAAACGGTTCTGTTCTCCAATCAGTCTAATTTCTTGCTCATCTGCTAAATTTGTCAACAAGACCTTTAATCTATACTTATCTACAGGAATCAAACCTTTAAAGACTTCTACCCATTCTTCATTTTTAGTTTCTAGCTCTGATGTCATATATACCTTCATTATTCTATTTTACGTTTTAAACCTCTAATTTTCATCTATTTCATTTGATACTTCAATCAGTAAATCTTGAAGTTCCTCTAAATCAAGATATAAGTTTCTAACACCTACAAGTAACTGAGAAAAGGCTTGTCTATCTAATTGACGATTCTCACTTAATGACTCAACAATCCAAGAATTTCCCTTCTCTATCCATTTTAAATGAAGGGGTAAATAATCATTTAAAATATCATCTATATTTTCTAAATTAGTAGAAGATATCTTGTTAGAGGTTTGACTATCATTTATTAAAGATAAACTTTTACCAATTTTTTTCAACTCTGTTTCTATCGTCACTTTAATCTCCTCCCTTATGAGCCAAGCTCCAAGCCTCCAAATCATCCAAAGACTTCATGCTATAGTCTAAATGAAGGCCTTGTTCCTCAGCAAACTCCCTAGTAAAATAGTCCATCTTAAATCCAATCTGAAAAATCCATTCCTGAAAATCTTCTTGTGTGTATGCCATGTTTTTATCTCCTTACTCCTCTATCAAAGTTTAAGATTCTTAGATTGATTATATTATAAAGGAAAAAAGACGAAAAGAGAAATATAAATAATATTTTAAAACAACAAAAAAACTTAGAAGTAAAAATTCCACCTCTAAGTTTTTTATATTAATTATTTAAAATCAATTACTCAAACAACTGATAGTAATCTGAAATCTTCATCTTGGCTTTTTCATCCTTATTCAAATCTTGGATGATTCGTCCTTCTTTCATAACAATGAGGCGATTTCCATACTTGAGAGCATCTTCCATATGGTGAGTAATCATCAAAGCTGTTAGATGGTCCTTGTTGATAAAGTCATTTGTCAATTCCATCAAGGCGACACTTGTTTTAGGGTCAAGAGCAGCTGTGTGTTCATCCAGTAAAAGGAGCTCTGGACGTTTCAAGGTTGCCATCAATAGACTCAAGGCCTGTCTTTGTCCACCTGACAAGAATTCAATCGGTGTATCCAAGTGTTTTTCTAGCCCATTTCCGACTTTCTCAATGGTTGCTTGAAATTCTTCCTTGTAAGCTGAGAGTCTTCTCGGAAAAAGTCCACGTTTTTCACCACGGAACTTTGCAATCAATAGATTTTCTGCAACTGTCATACGAGGGGCAGTTCCCATCTTAGGATCCTGAAAGACACGAGAAAGGTACTTAGCGCGTTTTTCAGGACTAAAACGAGTCACATCCTCACCCATAATACGAATAGTCCCACTAGTCAAGGGCAAAGTTCCTGCAATGCTATTAAAGAGGGTTGATTTCCCTGCACCATTTCCACCCAAGATTGTGATGAAGTCATGTTCATAAATATCAAGTGAAACATCGTTTAGAATAATCTTTTCTTCGTCAAAGCCATTTGTCACAATTTTTGTGGCATTTTTTAATTCTACAATTGATGTCATTTGCTTAACTTGACTCCTTTCAAGTATTTATCCTTAAGAGTTGGAATGACTAGACAAGTTGCTAGGATAAGGGCACTGTATAGACGGAGGTAGCTAGTATTAAAGCCAAGAGCAATGACTCCCCATACCAAGAATTGATAGCTGATGGAACCAACTACAATAGTAACCAAGCGTTCTGCTAAGGTAAGACTCTTAAAGAGAACCTCACCGATAATCAAGCTAGCAAGTCCAACTACGATAACCCCGATACCACGAGAAACATCTGCGTAACCTTCTTGTTGAGCGATAAGAGCGCCAGCAAGGGCGATCACACCATTTGACAAAACCAAGCCCATCAACTCCATACGTCCAGTATTGATACCAAAACTACGAGCCATATCTGGATTATCTCCTGTTGCGATATAAGCTTGTCCCAATTTAGTATCTAGGAAGAAAAGCATGAGAAGGATAACCAAAGTCACAAAGATTATACCTGTCAGTAATTGATTAACCTCTGATGAAAATGGAAGAACATCCTGGATTTGTTTTGTTCCTAAGAGCCCAAGGTTAGCTCGTCCCATAATCATGAGCATGATAGAATGACAAGAAGTCATGACTAAAATTCCTGATAAAAGAGTTGGAATTTTCCCTTTGGTATATAATAACCCCGCTGCTAAACCAGCAAGACACCCTGCCCCTATAGCCGCTAAAGTAGCAAGAAAAGGATTAACCCCTTGGGTAATGAGAGTCACTGCTACCGCTCCTCCCAATGGGAAAGAGCCCTCCGTTGTCATATCTGGGAAGTTCAAGATTCGAAAGGTCATAAAGATTCCCAAGCCCAGGATAGCCCAGACCAATCCCTGTGAAATAATTGATATTAGCATGTTTGATTCATTTCCTTTATTCTAAAAATTGGAGGAGATGTCTCCAACTCCTCCTTCATTCTTATTCGATTACTTGGCCAGCTTCTTTGAGAACTGATTCAGGAATAGTGATTCCAAGTTCTTGAGCAACTTTTTTATTGATCACTGATTTACCAGTTGAGAAGACATTGACTGGTGTATCTGCAGGTTTTTCACCCTTCAAAACTTTGGCAATCATTTTACCAGTAGCAACACCAAGATCGTGTTGGTCAACAACAACTGATGCCAAACCTCCAGCTTCTACCATGGCAGTCGCACTTGGGTAGATTGGTTTTTTAGCTGTTTGATTGCTTGAAACGACAGTTGAGAATGCAGATGCGATTGTGTTATCGATTGGAACCCAGATTGCATCTACTTTACCAGTCATAACGTTCACTGTTGAAGCAATTTCGTTCGTTGAAGGAACTGCGAATGTTTCGACTTTCAAACCAGCTTTTTCAGCGTATGCCTTGAATTCTTCAACTTGTGATTTTGAGTTATCTTCACTACTTGAGTAAAGAGCTCCAACTGTTTTCACATCAGGAGTCAATGTTTTGATCAATTCAACCTGTTGTTCAGCAGGGTTGTGGTCAGATACCCCTGTGATGTTCCCACCTGGTTTTTCCAAGTTTTGTACAAGGTTAGCACCAATTGGGTCTGTAATAGCTGCCATGATAACAGGAAGGTCTTTTGTTGCACTTGCAAGACCTTGAGCTGCTGGTGTTGCAATACCGACAACGACATCATTTCCATTTGCCACCAATTGTTTACTCATTGTCGCAACCTTACTTTGGTCACCTTCTGAGTTCATAAAGTCGATTTTGACTTGGTCACCTTTATAGCCTTCTTCAGCAAGTCCATCTTGGATACCTTGGTAGATCAAGTCAAGCGATGGGTGGCTTACAAACTGAAGAACACCAACCTTAGCAGTTTTATTAGCTGTCTCAGTTTTAGTTTCTTGTTTCGTTAAGCTAGAATATACTAAGCTTCCTCCAACTACAAGTGCTAATGCTACGATAATACCGAGTAGACGTTTGTTTTTCATAATTTTCTCCTTATTTCTTCTTAACTTATTATTTTTTTATTCAATCACTTATTCAAGCGACGCCATCGTTTGATTTCCATAATTTTTTCCTCCCCATAGAAAAAGTCCTCACACAAAAAACTTGTGTGAGGACGTCGATGCGCGGTGCCACCTCAATTATAGGAACTAGTCCTATCGCTCTTACTCGCTAAAACGAGTTGCACTATAAGGTGTGCTCACCGAATTCTTATGATTTCAAATTCTTAATAACATTCAGCCCAATTTTCATCACTTCCACCTATCTGTTTCCACCAACCACAGACTCTCTAAAAAATTTCAATGATTACTTTCTGAATGCTTAAATTATATCATTTTACTAAAACTTGTCAAGGGTTTTCATGAATTATTTTAAATATTAACAAAAATTCCTACGTTTTTTTATAAAATCTAACTTGTATCAGCCTGAATTACGTAATCCTGTAGCAATTCCGTTGATAGTTGTATGGATTAATCTTTCTTCATCTGAAGATAGCTCACCTCGACGTTGACGCTTAATTAATTCCAACTGAATATAGTTAAGGATATTGAAATAAGGCATGCGGTAGTTAAGACTGTCTTTCAAATAAGTATTTTCTGCCAAGAGCTCCTCATGGCCTTCAATAGCCAAGATAACGTCCTTAGTCAACTGCCATTCATCCAAGATAGTATAGTAGATTGCTTGTACTTCTTCACTTTCACAAAGTTTAGCGTACTCAAAGGCGATATTCATATTTGATTTAGATAATACCATATCTACGTTAGATAAGAGTGACTGGAAGAATGGCCAATTTTGATACATATCACGAAGATATTCGATATTTTTTGGATCTTGATCGATGAATTCTTTGAAGCTTGAACCCACTCCATACCAACCTGGGAACATAACACGACTTTGTGACCATGAGAATACCCAAGGAATCGCACGTAAACCACCAATTTCAGTGATTGTTTTACGAGCCGCTGGACGAGAACCGATATTGAAACTTGAGATAGCCTTGATTGGACTAGATTCAAAGAAATAATCATAAAAATGTTCATTTCCAAATACTAGCTCACGGTAGATATCGTAACTGCGTTCCACCACTTGATCCATGATAGCTTCATAGCGATTTGAAGTATTGGTATCACTCTTTTTCTTAGTGATCATACGGTTGATAGCCGCTGAAACCAACATTTCAAGGTTATAGTAGGCCGCATCCTTGTTCCCGTATTTATTTCCGATAACTTCACCTTGTTCAGTTAATCGAATACGATCTTTGATTGATTTGAGCGGTTGAGAAGCAATGGCATCATAAGTTGGTCCACCACCACGACCAACGGTACCACCACGACCATGGAAGAAGGTTACTTTGACTCCGAATTCATCACCAATAGCAGTCAATTGTTTTTGCGCCTTATAGAGTGTCCAACAAGATGAGAGGTAACCGCCATCCTTGTTACTGTCAGAGTAGCCAAGCATGATTTCTTGGTAGTTGTTTTTAGAAGCAATCCATTTCTTAGCAAGTGGTAGAGAGAAATATTTTCTCATCGTTTCTTCAGAATGGTCCAAGTCCTCAATTGTTTCAAAGAGAGGAACAATCTGAACACGGGCTTTTTCAGCATCTACAAGACCTACTTCTTTGAGCATGATGGCTAATTCTAACATATCAGACACGCTAGTTGCATGAGAGATGATTGTTTGACGAATGACATCTTCTCCCAAACGGTCTTTTAATTCACGCGCAGTTTGGAAAATTGCTAATTCCTTTTCAAGAAGTTCAGACTTCTCAGCATGAGTCGCTGACAAGATTCGAGGATCTTCTAATAATTCATGCAATAGCAAGTCACATTTTTCATCTTCTGATAAATCACTATAATGGTCATTGATTCCAGCAGATGCCAACAATTCTGCTACACAGGCTTCGTGGACGCTTGAATCTTGACGCATGTCGATGGAAGCCAAGAAGAAACCAAATACTTCTACAGCTTCTAAAAGTTCTGCAAATTCACCTGTGAGTAAGGACTCTGCCTTGTTTTCAAGTAATGAATTCTTAATAGTATATAGATCTTTTTTGAACTCTTCAACTGTTTCGTAAAATGGTGGACGATCTTCAGCCAGTTCTTGAATAGCTCCTGAAAGTCGATTGCTAATATAGTCTGTAATCACTCCTTGTTGATGTCCTTGAGTACCTAGAAGGCGTTCAACAGGATGACGTTCATCAGCTGACGAGCCAACAACAGACCATTCTTTTAAATTCAAGAGTGTTTGAATCAATTTGGATTGAATCAAATGAAAGGCGCGACGATAGGGTTCTTTCTCACGAAAGACTGATGTATCTCCAGACTGAGCAGCCATTTCTTCAACAGCTTTACTAGTTTTTGATAAATTAGTCGAGAGAGAGAAGGTACGATAGAGACTAGAAATCTTGCTAATATAATAGTTCAAGATCACTTCACTTTGGATAGTAGCAGAACGCATAAGTGTTTCAGCTGTTACAAATGGATTTCCATCACGGTCTCCACCGATCCACATTCCCATAGTAATTGGTTTGGCTTGTTTAAGATCAATACCTTGTTCTTTTGCTAGACGCTTGTACTCTAACATCAAGTTAGGGACAGCCTGTAGGAAGGAACTATTGTAGTACTCCATCACATTGGTGATTTCGTTGGTTACTTTTAGTTTCTTCTCACGAATCATATCTGTCTGCATGATAATCTCAATATAGCGACGAAGATCATTATGCCATTTTTCTTTGTTGATGAGTCCCATTCTCACGTCACGATATTTACGCAAAAGGGTATGGATATGAGTGGTCAAATCCAACATACTCTTACGTTGAACCTGAGTTGGATGGGCCGTCAAAACTGGTACCACGTTCAAGTGTTCAAGAATCTCAGCAGCGTTTTCTTTTTCAGCCACCATTTTGATCGTTGTTGACAATTTACCCAGATAGTCTTGATCGACATTATTTAGATGGTTAATCTCATAAGCCAAGTCAACATCTTCTGAGATGTTAATTAAAAGAGGCAAAATAGAGAAGTATCTAGAAATGTAGACCATCTCATCATTTGAAAGACCTGTTACTACTTTATCTAGCCCTTGATAGTCAAGTTTTGACGAAAGTTCCTTCAAGTGCATAATCTTATCAAAGGTTTCAGCAGGAAGCATATTTTTTGTGATATCTTCCAGCATATCTGTCAAGATTTGAACTTCTTCTTGTACGACCGTTTTGTTACTATAATTTTCTAACTTTTGAAGAGACATTTTTTTCTCCTTGTTATCTATGTCTTAAAGCTGTGCGTCGTATTCACTAAAAAGTCGCGCACGCTTCTCACTGGCATCAATATTTAATACAAATGCTATGGCTACAGAAAGAACCAAGAGACTATTCCCCCCTTGCGAAAGGAAAGGGAAGGTTACCCCTGTTGAAGGAATCAAGCCTGAAATACCTCCAATGTTAACAAAAACCTGTATTAGAATCATACCACCAATACCGATTGCTACCATTGAGTTGAAAGGATCCCTTGCTCGAATACCTACCAAAATGATTCGTAGAATTAAGAAGAATAGGAGAGCGAGAATAAGACTTGCTCCTACAAATCCAAACTCTTCGATGACAATCGAAAAGACAAAGTCTGTATGGGCTTCTGGCAGATACCCTCGTTTTTCAATAGAATTTCCTAATCCCAGACCAAACCATCCTCCATTAACCATGGCATAGTAGGAATTGGCCAACTGGTGTCCAGCTCCAGCCAAGTCATTAAATGGGTTGAAAAAAGCACTGAACCGCTTGGCAACATAACCAAATACGGGAATTTTAGAGAATTTCTCAACACCGATTATCCGAATGGCTGTTAAGGAAATCATAGAGACACCAGCTAGTAAGCCCAGAATAGTTGTGAACCACCGATAAGCTATTCCACTGATAGTATACATGAGCAAGGATACCAAAATCAAAATGGTAGCATTCCCAAGGTCTGGGAAAATCGCCAAACTACCAATCATAACCAGTAGAACAAAACGCCAATCATTAAAGGCTCGAGGAAGCCACTGATTAAGGGTTAAAACTTGGAAGTCGTAAACAGCTATCTCATCCTGTTGTTTCGAAAAACGTTGTGCTAGATACCAGACAATAATAATTTTCAAATACTCTGCTGGTTGAATCGTGATGGGACCAACCTTAATCCAGCCATAGGCACCGTTGACAGGAATCCCAATTAAACGCGCTAGTGCTAGCAGTATCAGCTCAACAAACATGACAATAAAGAGTAGTCGCTCATTTCGCAGAAATCCTAATTTTAATTTATAAATCAAGGCAATTAAAAACAAACTGGCTATCCAGAAAATTCCTTGGTTTCGAACCAGTTGTAAGGTGCTTTTCCCCTCTTGGATAAGAGTTGCACTCGTTGTCGAATAAACTACTATCAATCCTAAAACGGATAACAGTAAATAAGGAATCAAAATGGAATAATTCAGCAGGTGCCTTTTACTTATTTTCATATGTCACCTATCTTTCGGAAAAATATTTTAATTTTCCCATATTATTTCTAGTTTTACATGCTATTATACCATTTTTTAGCCTAGAAAAAAACTCTTACAGTATAAACATTCGAATTTTACTCAAAACGGACTCTGAACAAGAATGTCTTGGGTGCTCCCTTATCCGACCTATCGATTGTTTTTAGTTACTAGGACTTATAAAACTATAATCTTGATATTTTATAAAGTTAAAAACTACCTTCCAGACAGAGGAAGGTAGTTCATTACTATCTTAGTTTGAGGCGCTACTGCTGCTGTCAGAAGTTGTTTCGCCTTTGATGTATTGTGTAAAGATATTTTGGAAGGCCGGATCTTTAACTTTAATGTTGGCATCTTGCAATTCTTTACTAATAACACCTTGAACAAAGGTTGCATCATTTTGTTTTTGAGTCAAAATGATTGTTTTAAGTTTTTCTTTATAATCATCCAAGTTAGAAGATTTTTCTGATTTCTTCGTCAACTTAACAATGTAGAAACTACTTGTATAAGCTTGAGTTCCTGGAGCAGTGATAACATCTGAAATTCCGTTGACATCAAGCGCAAAAGCGGCTTTCTTAACTACGTCTGGTAATTCTGTTGATGCAGAGTCAAAGGTGATTTCTCCACCATTTTCTTTAGTCTTTTCATCTGTAGAATTGTCTTTTGCAAGTTGTGCAAAGTCAGCTCCAGACTCTTTTGCTTTGGCGAGAACTTCCTTAGCCTTATCTTCACTGTCAAGTTTAATAATTTGAGCCGTTACTTCTGGAGTATACTCTTCAAAAGCTTTTTTGTAGTTTTCATCTGTTAATTCAGCTTCTGCGGCTTTCTTAACAGCATACTCAACTAATTTACTTGTACGAATTTGAGCTTTACGGCTTTCTGCAGTCATACCTGAACGGGCGAGAATTGTTTGATAGCTATCACCGTATTTCTTTTGTTCTTCTGCTACTGCATCATCTACTTCTTTATCACTTACTTCTGAACCATATTGTTTTTCAAAAACTTTTTGAATGGTCATATTCAGCAAGACTTGTTGAGCAGTCGCATTATTTTTGACTTCTTCAAAGAATTGATGCTCAGTAATAACATCGCCTTTCATGCTAATCAAGTCAGTTCCTTCAGAACTGTTTGAACAAGCAGCCAAAGTGGCTACTGACAACAATGTGATGGCTCCTGCCATTAGTTTTTTCTTCATGTTTACTCCTTTTGTTCACTAAATAAAGGTTTACCTTATCTATTTTACCAAATTGTCTTAAAAATATCTGAAATCAATCAATATCAGGCAGTTCTACTTCTGCTTGATTCTTTCTTAGCATGAGAATCCCATCTCCAAGTGGAACCAAGCTAGCGGTTAAGCCAGGATTGTCTAAGGTTGCATCAAATAGTCTTTGCAAGCCACGATAAATCGTCCGTTGTCCACGTCGAACTTCCATAATATCCCTCGCAATATCTCCTCCTTGGAAAATATCATCCAAGACAACGACTCCACCTACTTCGAGGTGTTTGAGGATTTCTGGTAGAAAGACGATGTATTTGGACTTGGCAGAATCCATAAATACAAAATCATAGGTCTCAGTCAACGTTGACAGGACATCTACCGCATCACCTTCTAAGAGAGTGATTTGTTTGTGGCTATCAAATTTTGCAAAATTTTCTTTGGCAAAACCAATCATCTCAGGATTTCGGTCAATAGTGGTGATTTTTGACTTAGGTGAATGCTCTGCCATCAAAAGGGCAGAAAAGCCAATAGCCGTCCCGATTTCTAAAATGTTTTTTGGTTGAATGGTTTCCATAAGGAAACGAAAATAAGCGACGGTTTCATGAGGAATGATAGGAATATTCTCCTTGCGAGCAAAGTTTTCTAGCTCTTTTAGGGAACCCGTCACCTGCTTTTGTCTGTGGCGCATGAACTCGACAATCTCATGCTTGACAACAGGACGTCGCATGTTATGATTGGCATTTTTACTATAAGACTTTACCATCTGCCTTATGCCAATCCTAATTTTTCAACAAGGGCTTCAAACTCATCCAAACGGCGTTCAAAGACTGCAAAGGCATCGTTGAGGTAATCTTCTTTTTCCATGTCAACGCCCGCTTTACGCATGATATTGAGTGGATAGTCTGACTTCCCTGCTTTGAGGTAGTCAATATAGCGATCACGATCCTCTTGGCTACCATGAACAATCTTTTCAGCCAAGGCTGAAGCTGCAGCAAAACCTGTTGAATATTGATATACATAATAGTTATAGTAGAAATGAGGAATTCGAGCCCACTCATACTGGATTTGAGGATTATCTTCCTTGCTCAAGCCATAATATTCTTGGTTCAAGTCAGCATAGAGATTGTTTAGGAACTCACTTGTCAAGACTTCACCATTTTGATCGGCTTGGTGGATAGCATGTTCAAATTCAGCAAATTGAGTTTGGCGGAATACTGTTCCACGGAAACCATCCAAGAAATTGTTGAGAATGGCAAAGCGTGTTGCGTCATCTTGAACTTCTTGTAATAATTTTTCTGTCAGGATGTTTTCATTAGTTGTTGAAGCAATTTCTGCCAAGAAGATTGAGTAATCTCCGTATACATAAGGTTGTGTTTCACGCGTATAGCTTGAATGCATACTGTGACCTGTCTCATGGACAAGAGTAAAGAGATTATCGAGGTTATCCTGCCAGTTAAGGAGCATGAAGGCATTTGTATCGTATGATCCACCTGAATATGCACCTGAACGCTTGCCTTGATTTTCATACACATCAATCCAACGTTCGCTGAAGGCACGTTTAACTCGGCTCATGTAATCCTCACCAAGAACTGCCAAAGCTTCTTCTGCCTTCTTCAAGGCTTCCTCATAAGTAAAGCTGTATTCCACTGAAGACAATGGTGTATAGACATCGTACATTTTGAGGTCTGGAATACCAAGGATTTTTGAGCGAAGAGCCAGATAACGATGCAAGAGTGGCAAATGCTTACGAACAGCAGATACTAGATTATCATAAACACTTTCTGGCACAAAGTTTGCTGCAAGAGCTGCTTCACGCGCACTCTTATAGTTTCGAACTTTTGCACGGTAGTTTTGCACTTTAACATTGGTCTGCAAGGTTTTAGCGTAAGTGTGCTGGTATTGCTCATAAGTAGCATAGAGGGCTTCATAAGCTCCACGACGAACCTCACGATTTTTAGATTCTACCAAGCGCATATAAACGCCGTGTGACAATTGAACTTCATTTCCATCTTCATCTTTAACAAATGGAAAGACGATATCTGCATTATCTAAAATAGCAAAGGTTTCACTAGCAGCACCGAAGATTTCACCAGCACCTGCAAGCAACTCTTCTTCACGTTGTGAAAGGACATGGTCCTTATTTTGCAATAGTTTATCAAAGAAGTGTTTATAAGGCTGGAGTTTTGGTTCTTCTTCCAAAAAGTTTTGATACTGATCTTCTGTTATAGCCATAAATTCAGGCTCATAGAAAGAGAAGACTTGATCAAGTTGACTATAAAGAGCCATGGCTTTTGCATAGTATTCTTGATATTTAGCTACTCGTGTATCCTGGTCGTTTTTCATGTGTGCATAGACATAAAGTTTTTCAAGGCGACGACTCAAGTCCAGATAACGCTCTGTAATATCAAGAAGGCTTTCTGCACTATCCAAGAGATGGCCCTCAAGACTAGCTGCTTGTTTTGTATCTTCCGTTAAAAGGGCAAGTTCTTCTTCCCATTTTTGGTCTGTTTCAAAGATCGTTGATAGATCCCATGTATCTTTTTCATTGATTTCATTTCGTTGTAATACCATAAGTTTCCTCCATCCTTTCTATTTTACCATATTTTTTAAGAAATATTGCTGATAAAAGGCAGGTGGATAGAGCTTTTGTAACTCAGTTTGAGGATTTTTTTGATAATAAATTCGAAAATTACGATAATAATCACTAATATCCTGTTTTATTTGACAAAAAGATCCGTTTTCTATCGGCCTTACTTGAGGATACCAGTCCTGATTCTTCAGATTCAAAAGGTTCTCCCCTCTCAAGTAGGCCTTGGCTTGTTGCTTCATCCAATAGGGATTTTGATAGTAGAGTTGTTTTTGAATGTAACGACAAATGTTTTTATCTTGTTCAACCGAAAAAGTGATAAGATTTTGTTGCTGATAAGGAGTCCGTAATATTTCTAGAAGATTTCCTTTGTCATAAGAAAATTCCTTGATTTGATAATGGAGTTTCCCTTTCAAATCTTGGTGAAGTAGGTACTTAAGTCTCAAAACTTGTCTTTTATGGTCTAACTCCCAAAGATAAAAACCCATGTTATTACTAAAGTAAAGAAAATCTCTCTGAAGTTGAGTTAGTCGCTCTTTAATCCATAGTTTTTCTCCAAGTAACCACAAAACTTGAATCCCGAGACTTCGATAACCATTGCTTCTCTCCCTTAAAAGTTCACAAGAAATGGGACTACACTGAATTTCTAGAGCTAGTTGCTTATTGATAAAGATATCTGCGATTTGCTTCAGTTCAGGTATGGGATATTCCATTTCAACCTCATCATTCTCCTTAGCCCAATAAAACAGTCTTTTCTTGTTTTCCAGATGCTCTGGTCCTTCATTTTCATGGAAAAAATCACATTTTTTGAGACTTTCATGCGCAAAATGCCTTCTCACATTTTTTCCTTTTCTCATGCGGACACTTGTTCCACAAGCTGGACAATAATAAGCTTGTTTGACTAGTTCATCCTCCAAGGCATTGACTAGGTGCCCATTTTCATCTCTAGCTAAAAACATAAAACCTCCTTTTCTACTTTATTCGAAAAGGATAAGAAAAAGGCTGAGAAAACCAGCCTTTCCATTATATTTTGAGGATAATCCTTTAACCCAGCTCATATTTTATGCTTTTTGATCTGTTTTTGTAACATGGGAATCAGATTTGAAATTTGATCTTGTTTAATCACCAACACACCATACTCTTGACAACGATGATTATATACGGGATTGATTTTGCCAGAGCAAACAATTAATTTCAAACAAGTTTCACCAGCAAAATGATTGGCATATACCTCTAATTCATTAATAGCTTCCACAGACAAGTCTGTCATTTTACAAGATATAAAAATAATGGATTGACCTTTACGGAGGACAACATCAATTTCATTTTGTACATTATCAACTTCAGGGAAAATACCATTCCAGTCAATTTCTGCCCCTATCATACATTCATCAAAGTACTCTGACTCTATCGCTAAAAGATAGAGATATAATTCTAAAATGTGACCTTTTGTGCGACAGAGTAATTGTGCCTCAGGGCTAGAAAAAGTGTAACTAATATGATCGGAACTTTCCTCATCAATATGAATCAAGTTAGCTTCTGTTAGTAGAGGAATCATAGATTCTGGATAAGGGTACTTTTTACCGTTACTTTCCAAAACTCTTGCTGTTTCAGCGTGAAAATCAGTTGTTTTTGCTAATGCAAAGAATTGAGTGATTTGATACCATTCTTCTGGGTTTAAAATTGCATAGTTTGCTAGTTTTTTGATGGCAGTAATTTGTTTCGGACTGTATTTAGGTTGTTTCGATTTGATGAGTTTACCACCCCTTAAGGCCATCAACTGTTCAATGGTTAGGTTAGGAATCACTAACTCTTCCTTCTCCACTTTACCCATTTTCCATTTAAATTGTTTTCCTTGCTCAATATCTATTGCAATAATCGGTAATTGCTTTTCCAAACCATATTGATACAGGAAAATAGCTAATATCGAATCTCCTCCAAAAACATCTAAGGTCACTGAATCATAGTTAGTCAAGAAAAGATTCAAATCATCCGTAATCTTATCTAGACTTATTTGCCTAAAATGCACTTGCTTTACATGGGAAACTTGATCCAACAAAAAATGTTTCAAGGCCAGTCTTTCATCTTCTGTAATTTTTTTCAGGGAGAGAAATAAAACCTCATCACAATCACAAATAAAAGTCTGATAAACATTTTTCTCGATAGTGTGATGATCAAAAAGTTCGACTAAAAGACTAGGCATATCGCTACCTCTCTATTAAAAATTTGCTAGTTGTATGGAAAATTTAAAATTACTTAGAATAAACTTCATAGAAATATGGGTTAAGAGATTGTCTTTAGTATTTTCTACACATCTAGTATAGCATAATTCAGTTGATTGGCCCTCAAGTCTTTATATAAAAAAACGAATAGAAATGGATAGCTATTCGTTTTAAGATTTTTATTTTACTTTTTTAGCCAACATGGTTGCAAAGCGTAGTTGGATACGATTGCCATTTTCATCACGACGGTGGAGATGACCAGGGTTTTCATTGTACTTCACTAACTCCCAATCCTTGTAGTAATTGGCCAATTCTCCCTCTTTAAAGGTGAATGGGAAGTTCACTGAGCAAGGATAATCCTCCGTGTCCATGGCACAAACGATAAGATTGTAGCCACCGATAGAGGTTTGTTCTTGCATGTTTTGGATAATAGCAGGAATACGTTCTGCTTGTAAAAACATGAGCACAACCGTTGATACGATAAAATCGTAAGTTTGGCCTATGCTAGCTGAATTGATGTCGTAGAGACCAACAGGCATTTCTAAATCTTCTTGCTCCACAATGCTTTGCAAGATTTCAAGGGATAACTCATTTTGGTCCACTGCTGTGACATCGAATCCATGTTGAGCGAGAAAGAGGGCGTTTCTTCCTTGACCACATCCTAGGTCTAGTGCCTTACATGGCTTTACCGTCTGCATAGCTTCTAAAACCTCCGAATGAACTGGATTGGTATTGTATTTCTTTGGGAAATAATCCTCTGGTTTACAATAAAATTCCAGATACCATTCTACATCATCTGTGACAGCTTCCACTCTGTGCCAAGCTTGAGGTTGCGCCATAGGATTATCAGCACCTGCTTCAAAGAGGTTCTCAGCTATAACTTCCCCCTCCTCAGTCAATTCAATAAACTTAAGAGCCCCTTTTAATACGGTAATCTTGCCCCAGGTTCCGACCTTAGTATTGTGTTTTCTTTGAACAGCCTCTGGCATGGTGTTTTTATTCCAGACAGGCATCCGTTTGTAGGCAACTAGTTTTTCCATATTCTTCACTCTTTCTATCGATGGTTAACTGCTTTCATAACACGCGCGATATCGCGATCTTGCTCACGACGTTTGATTGACTCACGTTTATCGTAGTCATGTTTTCCTTTAGCAAGCCCTAAAAGAAGCTTGGCATATCCATCTTTGATGTAGACTTTAAGTGGAACCAGCGTCATCCCTGTTCCTTTTGTTTCCTGCTCTAACTTCTGGATTTGCTTTTTATGAAGGAGAAGTTTACGACGACGTTCTGGTTCCTGATTCCAGATATTGCCTTCCTCATAAGGAGCGATATGGACATTGCTCAGCCAAACTTCCCCATTCTTAACCTGAGCAAACCCATCTTTCAGATTGATGCGGGCTGCTCGAACACTCTTGATTTCTGTACCAGTTAGAACCATTCCTGCTTCTAGCGTATCTACGATAGTATAGTCGTGGTGCGCTTTTTTATTTTGCGCGACGACCTTTCCCTCGCCCTTTGCCATGCTTAGCTCCTTTCTTTGCTACTTCTTTGTAAAAAGGTTTCTTGCTTTTTTTCTTTTTGTCCTTCGAAGAATGCTTACGCTTATCATTTGAGCGGCTAGTTTTTCTCTTGTCTTCTTTCTTATCCGAACGACGACCTCTATCCTTGCGGCCAAACGGTTTCAACCCCTTCTCAATGACATCAAATTCGCTTGGAATAAAGCTGAAATCAATCTCGCCAGTCATCTTATCGGCTCTTTCGACACGAATGCGTATCTGTTGTCCCACACGGAAGGTTGTCCCTGATTTCTCCCCACGAAGAGTCAAATCACGTTCGTTAAAATGATAGAACTCAGGTAAATTAGTAATGTGAATCAAGCCTTCGACTGTATTTGGCAATTCAACAAAAAGACCAAACTTGACGATACTTGAAACGACTGCATCATACTCTTCACCCACAAACTCTTCCATGTATTCAGCTTTTTTCATGGCTTCAACTTCACGCTCTGCCTCAATAGCTCTGCGCTCACGATTTGAAGACTGGGTCGCAATCTCTGGAATGACCTGTTCAAAATGTTCTGCTATTTCCTTGGAACGTCCATAGTCACGAATCATTCGGTGAACCAAGAGGTCCGGATAACGGCGGATCGGACTGGTAAAGTGGGTATAATATTCCGCTGCCAGGCCAAAGTGCCCATGGTTATGCTCAGAATAACGAGCCTGTTGCATAGAACGCAGAAGCATCATAGAGAGAACATCCGCATAAGGCTCACCTTCAACAGCACTCATGATGTCTTGAAGTGCTTCCTGACTAATCTCACTGGCAGTCCCATAAATTCTCAAACCAAAACTTGAAGCGTAATCAATAAATTTCTGAACTTTTTCTGCTTTAGGTTCCTCATGGATACGATAGATAAAAGGTAGGTTCAGCTTGCTAAAATGCTCTGCAACTGTTTCGTTTGCCATCAACATAAAGGACTCAATCATACGTTCTGCAGTTCCACGATGACGAAGAACAATATCTACTGGTTTCCCTTGCTTGTCAACCAAGATTTTAGCTTCATTGGTATCAAAATTGAGAGCTCCACGCTTAATCCGCATACCTTCAAGAATTTCATGAAGCTTGGCCATAAGTTCGATACTTGGAACAATTTTCTTATATTCTTGTCTCTTCTCCTCATCGCCTGCTAGGATATCATTCACATCACTATAGGTCATACGGAAACTTGTCTTGATAACTGTCTGCGTAATAGTATAATTACGAACCCGACCATTTTTATCAATTTCCATAATAGCCGATTGGGTTAAACGATCTACTTGAGGATTAAGAGAACAGATGCCATTTGAAAGGCG
>NZ_KQ970818.1:552004-557071 GCF_001579645.1 Streptococcus infantis | reverse complement strand
GAAAGGCGTTCTGGTAGCATTGGAACTACACGGTCTGTCACATAGACAGAGGTCGCACGATTGAGGGCTTCCTTGTCGAGGGCAGAACCCTCTGTTACATAGTATGAAACATCAGCGATATGAACTCCAAGTTCAAAATTTCCATTCTTCAAGGGCTTGATGTGAACTGCGTCGTCCAAGTCCTTAGCATCAGCACCGTCAATCGTAAAGGTAATTTCATCTCTTAAGTCCAGACGGCCTTCCATATCCTTCTCAGATGGTGAATCCGGAACACTCTCAGCTTCTTTAAGAACAGCCTTTGGAAACTCAGATACAATGTCCATTGATTCCAAGACCTCGAGGACATCAATCCCTGCATCTGTAGAATGTCCAACAACATCTAGGACACTCGCCACAAAGAAATCGTGTTTCTTACTTGGATACTTATCGATAAAGACCTTGAGAACTTCTGTCCCTTCCAGTTTGAGAGATGGCTTTTTCACATAAATCGGTTGTCTAATCTTTTGATTTTTAGAACGGATATAACCTGCATACTTTGGTTTCTCTTCATCAAGAATAATTTGCCCGACAACTGTCGTGAGACTGTGTTCTAAAATATCGATAATCTTTGCTTCTGCAGCAGTTCCTTTGTTACGGTCAGCAACTTTCTTAATGACAACTTCAACAGTATCGCCATCAATGGCATAGTTAACATCACTTTTTCCAACAAAAAGATCGTCTTCTTCGCCTTCAAGACTTACAAAACCGAACCCATTTTTATGTGCATGGAAAATTCCTTTTAGGGTAATCTCATGTTTTTTCTTCTGTTCTAGGGTTAAACTACCATCTTCTTCAAAGCGAATCTGGTGCTTACGTTCCATCAAGGAAAGAGTTTTGATTAACTCACGGAAGTCCTTTGAACCACCCTTCCCGAGAGCACTGGCCAAGTCATTAACTGTGACACTCCCCTTCTCTTGTAAATATTCTTTTATTTTATCTTTCATGTTTACTTTCTAGATTTATATTAATTTCTTTTTGGTGTAAAACCTTATTTCTTTTAAAAATAAAAATAGGCAAAGACCTAGTCCCGCCCATTATTTTCTTATCTACTTGATAATACCGTCAATGCTAAGGCAATGGCTAGCCAGAAAAAGACTAAAATTCCTGTCAAACGTTGCATCACAGCTTCAAAACCGCGCGCTTTGCTACGTTCAAACAAATCACCTGCACTGGCATCAAATACATTGCTAGATTGGTTTTTAGTTGGTTGCATGAAAATTGCAATCACAATCACAACAGATAATACTAATAGAATGGTTAATAATAGGTTATACATATCAAACTCCTTAAAATCCCTATTATTCTACCATAATTTCTACTTAGATTCAAGATGTAGAGTCACTTTTCTTTCTTTAGGACAATACTTTAAGACCTCAATCTTGTCTGGATGGGTTTTGGAGTTCTTACTGGTTAGATAATTGATGCTGCCACAAGAGGAGCATTTGAGATTGATTTTTACTCGCACTAGATTTCCTTCACTTTTAATAATGTTCTAAATTGGATAAGATTAAATAAACAACTGAGAGCTACACAAAGAGCTGTTGCATAAAATACTGAGTGATAGCCAAATTGTCCCGCTACTGCTGATCCTGCTAAGGGACCTATCACTCCTCCTAGATAAAAGAAGACTTGATTAAAGGCAAATACCCTTGAAATGCCAACTTTAGGAGTCATTTTGCTTAGGAGAGCATTGACACCAGGTATTAGAGCTCCTGTTCCCAGACCAAATAGAAAACGATAGAAGCCTAATTGGAATGGGCTAGTTGCATTTGCACATAATAGATATATGAAAACTGAATATACCTGAGCTACGACAAGTAGTCGATGATTGCCGACTTTATCACCTAATTTACCCATGATACCTGCGCTCATCATACTTGAAAATCCCATGCTGGATACAATCAAACCAGAGACAAAAAGAAGGTTCTCTTTCTGTCCCAGATCTCGTACATACAGGGCAAGGATGGGACCGATAGATTGGGCAGCAAATTGAATCACAAAGCTAGTTAGAAATAGATTTATCAAGAGAAAAGGATATTTAACAGAAGTAAAGAGCTCTTTTGTAGGGAGTGCTTTTTCCTTTGGCACTGGTTGAAAGTTTTCTTTGATAAAAAGAATGGTTAAGATAGCTGCCAAGAACAGGAAACTACCAACCAATAAAAAGACATTTCGAATTCCAAAAATTTCGGCAATGAAACCACCGACAAAGGGACCAGTCAAAGTTCCGGCGACAACACCAGTTGATAAAGTCCCTAGAGCGTATCCTGACCTATCTTTTGGGACTTGACTAGCAATTAAAGCTGTCGCATTGGGTACAAATCCTGTGAAAACTCCATTAAGAAAGCGTAAGAACAAGAGCCAGAAAACATTTGGAACAAATGCCAGACCTCCCATAGTAATAGTCATGGCTAGCCCTGCTCGTATCATCATGGGTTTTCGACCATACTTGTCTGCTAATATTCCCCAAATTGGTGATACAAAGGCTGCAGAAATGGCAGAAACAGATATAGCTAACCCTGAATAAAAGGCAACTTGATCTCCTTCAATTCCTAACTGTTCGACAAAAATAGGCATGAAAGGAACAACGAGAGAAATGCTGGCTCCTGTTAAAAAACAACCAAACCAAGCAATACGAAGATTATCCTTCCAACTAATCTCTTGCATGGGCATCGCCTCCTTCAAGTAAGGTCACTACTTGACTCAAAAGTTTCTCTCGACTGCCATTATTGTCTAATATATAAGTAGCAAATTTCTTCTTTTCTTCTAAAGGCCACTGTGAAGCTAAACGAGTTTCAGCTGACTCTTTGGATAACTGATCACGGTTCATTAAGCGATCCAGCTGAGTATCTCGGCTTACATAAACTAGCCAAGTTTCATCGAACCATGAAGCATAGTCCTGTTCAAAAAGCAATGGAATATCCATGAAAAATACGTCCTCAGTCTGAGCTAACTTGTCTCTCAAAGAGCCCAATTCTTCACGGATGATTTGTCCCTGAGTTTCTTTAGACCATTCTCTCTCCTCCGAGTTAGAAAAGATCAGACTGGCAAGTAATGGTCGATTCAATTCCCCATCTTCTAGAAGGACTTTTTCACCGAAATGCTCTACTAAAATCTGATAAAGGCGACCACCAGGTTTTTGAAGTTGGTGGACAAGCGCATCCGCATCTACCACTTCAAACCCTTTTTGTCTAAGAAAATTTGTGACAGTAGATTTCCCAGATGCAATACCACCAGTGATTCCGATAATTTTTCCCATCACTTTCTCCTTTGACATTTTGGACAAAAATGAGTTCCACGACCACCGAGTTGAATTTTTTCGATGATGGATCCACAACGTGAACAAGCTTGTCCAGCTTTATCATAGACCTGATGAAAGTTTTGCATGGTCCCATCTTCGCCAAATGCATTGGTATAGGTGCGAATGGTTGAACCGCCTTTTTCAACAGCCTGCCCCAAGACTTCAATGGTCTGGTCATAAATAGCTGTGGCTTCTGCTCTTGTCAAACTTTTAGAAGCTCTAGAAGGATGAACTTTCGCTTTCCAGAGAACTTCATCCACGTAGATATTTCCCAATCCAGCAACCAAAGTCTGATCGAGAAGATGCGATTTGATAGGTTTTTTAGATTTCTTCAAGGCACCTATAAAAATCTCTAAGTCAAAATCCTGTTCAGTAGGTTCTGGTCCAAGCTTTTTAGATACAAAGTAAGCATCTAAGAGTTCAGGAGCAAGCAATTCCATAGTTCCAAACTTGCGTACATCCTCGTAAACAAGAACTCCACCATCTTCAAACTGGATGAAAATATGAGCATGCTTACGTTCAGGAACATTGGTTGGATAATAAAAATACTTGCCTTCCATCCGTAGATGAGAAATCAAGACCTTATCTGTCAGGAAGAAAAGTAAATACTTGCCACGGCGCCCCATCGATTGAATCTCTTGACCAGGCACTTCCTTTTGAAATTGATCCAAATCTGTCTTAATCATCTTAGGATAACGAATATCAAGACTAGCAATCTTCTTCCCTAGAATCAGTTTTTCAAGACCTCGTCGAACCGTTTCGACTTCAGGTAATTCAGGCATAACTCCTCCTTCTCTAAAAACAAGAAGCAGGCTACTGCCCACCTCTTCTTAATATTCTTTTTCGTTATAGCCAAAGTCAGCCAAATCTAGCTTCTTATCTCGCCAGTTTTTCTTAACCTTGACCCAAGTTTCTAGGAAGACCTTGTCTCCTAGCATGAGCTCTATATCACGACGGGCCATAGTCCCAATTTTCTTGAGCATGGCACCACCTTTACCGATGACAATCCCTTTTTGGCTGTCACGTTCGACCATAATAGTTGCTCGGATATGAACCTTGTCTGTATCCTCGTCTCGTTTCATAGAGTCCACCACTACTGCAACTGAGTGTGGAATTTCTTCACGAGTTAAGTGTAAGACCTTTTCACGAATCATCTCAGAAACCAAGAATCGTTCTGGATGGTCAGTAATTTGATCCGCAGGAAAATATTGGAAACCTTCCTCAAGATTTTCACTTAGAATATCGACTAGACGAGAAACGTTATTTCCTTGAAGGGCTGAAATCGGAACAATTTCCTTGAAATCCATCTGATTACGGAAATCATCGATTTGAGCCAAGAGCTGGTCTGGATGAACCTTATCAATCTTATTGACCACCAAAATCACAGGAACCTTAGCAGCCTTGAGTCGTTCGATAATCATATCGTCTCCCTTACCACGCGCCTCATCTGCTGGCACCATGAAAAGTACGGTGTCCACTTCACGAAGAGTGCTATAGGCAGACTCTACCATAAAATCTCCGAGTGCTGTCTTAGGCTTGTGAATTCCAGGAGTATCGATAAACACGATTTGCTCCTTATCAGTGGTGTAAATCCCCATGATTTTATTGCGCGTTGTCTGCGCCTTATCACTCATGATAGCAATCTTTTGCCCCATGACATGATTCAAAAAAGTTGACTTCCCTACATTTGGACGTCCTAAAATGGCTACAAAGCCTGATTTAAATGTCAT
>NZ_KQ970818.1:547662-551894 GCF_001579645.1 Streptococcus infantis | reverse complement strand
GATTTAAATGTCATAATTTCCTCTTACTGTTTAAAATAATAAATCCCAAATCCGTGGGAGAAAGATAAGTGCACCTGTCAAAGCGGCAAAAAGAGAGACCACAAGCACGGCACCAGCTGCCATGTCTTTAGCTTTTTTTGCCAACATAGAAAAGTGATAGTGACTAGCCAAATCTACTACATTTTCAATAGCTGAATTAATAATCTCAAAAGCTACTACCATGAAAATGCTTAAAAGTAGAAATAACCATTCGATTCGTGACACCTGAAAAACAAAACCTGCAAGGACAACTATTAGAGCCGTCACTGCATGCTTTCTCATGTTCCGTTCTTCCTTAATCGCAGTAAAAATCCCTGTAATGGCAAATTCTAAACTGGAGCTTAGGTCACGATTTTTCCATTTTCGTTTATTGTCTTGTGAGTCCATAGGCTGTCAAAATTTCTTCTTGTAAACCGAACATCTCCGCTTCTTCCTCGGGAGTGTAATGATCATAGCCGTTAATGTGTAAAAAGCCGTGCACTGCCAAGAAGCCCATTTCACGCTCAAAACTATGACCGTACTCCTCAGCTTGCTCATGTGCCTTATCAATGGAAATGAAAAGCTCACCGATATAGGCATCAAACTCAGACATCATCTCTGCTAATTCTGGATTTTCAAGCAAATCTTCTTCGTCAAAGGCAATTTCCAACTCTGGCTTATACTCAAGGCTAATGACATCTGTCGGACGATCGGTATCACGAAACTCTAGATTGAGTTCATGGCTTCGTTCGTTGGTCACAAATGTGACCGCCATTTCCTTGTCTTCTTTTCCAATTTTTTTTGCAGCAAATTCTAAAATTTCCTGTGTTTGTTCTAAAATTTCTTTTGAAACTTGTCCAGTTTCATCTACCATTTCAATATACATGTGCTTCTCGATTCTCTTTACTTGGCTTTATTATATCACATTTCTATGATTTTATTCTACCTTTTTGATATAATACTATGGAATACATTCACGAGGAGAGAACCATGTCATTTGATGGATTTTTTTTACACCACATGGTTGAGGAATTGCGAACTGAACTACTAAATGGTCGCATCCAAAAGATAAATCAACCCTTTGACCAAGAATTGGTCCTGCAAATCCGTAGCAATCGTAAAAGTCATCGTTTGCTCCTGTCTGCCCATCCAGTTTTTGGACGCATACAGTTAACAGAATCCACCTTTGAAAACCCTGCTCAGCCATCTACTTTTATTATGGTATTGAGAAAGTATCTTCAAGGAGCAGTTATTGAGTCAATCGAGCAAATTGAAAACGATCGTATCGTGGAAATCACGGTTTCCAATAAAAACGAGATTGGGGACCATATCCAGGCCACACTCATCATCGAAATTATGGGGAAACATAGCAATATTCTCCTTGTAGATAAGTCTAGTCACAAAATTCTTGAAGTTATCAAGCATATCGGTTTCTCTCAAAATAGTTACCGTACCTTATTACCAGGTGCTACTTATATCGCTCCTCCAAGTACAGAAGCTCTCAATCCTTTTATGGTCAAGGACGAAAAACTCTTTGAGATTCTACAAACCCAAGAGTTAACTGCTAAAAATCTTCAAAACCTCTTTCAAGGTTTGGGAAGAGATACAGCAACCGAGTTAGAAAGACAACTGCTTAATGATAAACTAGCCACTTTCCGGAACTTCTTTGGACAAGAAAGCAACCCTTGCCTAACAGATAAATCCTTTTCTTGTGTGACTTTTTCTAGTAAAACAGCAGAGAATTTTGACAGTCTTTCACAATTACTTGATATCTATTATAAGGATAAAGCCGAACGTGACCGTGTGAAACAACAGGCTAGCGAACTCATACGTCGCGTCGAAAACGAACTACAAAAGAATCGTCAAAAACTAAAGAAACAGGAAAAAGAACTTCTGGCTACCGAAAATGCAGAAGAATTTCGTCAAAAAGGTGAGTTACTAACCACTTTCCTTCATCAAGTTCCCAATGACCAAGATCAGGTCATTTTGAAAAACTACTACACCAACCAGCCTATCACGATTGCACTTGATAAGGCATTAACGCCAAACCAAAATGCTCAACGCTACTTCAAACGCTATCAGAAATTAAAAGAAGCTGTCAAATACTTGACTGACCTGATTGAAGAAACCAAGGCAACCATTCTCTATCTAGAAAGTGTCGAAACGGTACTCAATCAAGCCGGACTCAATGAAATTGCTGAAATTAGAGAAGAATTGATCCAAACAGGATTTATCCGTCGAAGACAAAGGGAAAAAATCCAGAAACGACAGAAACCAGAACAATATCTAGCTAGTGATGGAAAAACGATCATCTACGTGGGGCGCAATAACCTACAAAACGAGGAATTGACCTTTAAAATGGCCCGTAAAGAAGAACTCTGGTTCCACGCTAAGGATATCCCTGGAAGTCATGTTGTTATCTCAGGCAATCTCAATCCGACTGATGAGGTTAAAACAGACGCTGCAGAACTTGCAGCCTACTTCTCTAAGGGGCGTCTCTCAAATCTCGTTCAAGTAGATATGATTGAGGTCAAAAAACTCAACAAACCAACTGGTGGAAAACCTGGTTTTGTCACCTATACTGGGCAAAAGACCCTCCGTGTCACACCAGACCCTGAAAAGATTCAGTCCATGAAAATCAAATAAAGTCTTGTAAACTAGTGGGCTGTTACTGCTAAAGACTCAAATAAAAATGGGAGGTGCGTTCAATGCTACGGCATATCAAATCTATTTTAACTATTATATTCGGAGCTGCCATTTATGCCTTCGGACTCACGTATTTTGTTGTTCCCCACCACTTATTCGAAGGTGGAGCAACGGGAATCACCTTGATTACCTATTATCTCTTTAACATCCCTATCTCCGTGATGAACCTCATCATCAATATCCCATTATTCATTCTAGCCTGGAAAATATTTGGTGCGAAGACCCTGTACAGCAGCCTGCTTGGTACTATTTCCTTATCTATTTGGCTGGCAATCTTTGAGAAGATTCCTCTCAGCTTTAATCTTGAGGGAGATCTAGTCATCGTTGCTTTAGTTGCGGGTGTTCTTTTGGGACTTGGTCTAGGTATTATCTTCAATGCTGGTGGTACCACTGGAGGAACAGATATCGTCGCTCGAATCCTGAACAAGTACACCAATATCTCCGTGGGGAAATTACTCTTTGCACTAGACTTCCTCATCTTAATGCTCATTTTAATAATCTTCCAAGACCTTCGTCTCGTTACTTATACACTTCTATTTGACTTCATCGTCTCAAGAGTTATTGACTTGATTGGTGAAGGCGGATATGCTGGAAAAGGTTTTATGATTATCACTCAAAAGCCTATGGAAGTGGCAGATAAAATCAATGAAGATTTAGGTCGTGGTGTCACCTTCATATCAGGGCAAGGTTACTACAGTCAAAAAGATTTAAAAATTATCTACTGTATCGTAGCAAGAAATGAAATGATTAAGATGAAAGAATTGATTCATACGATTGATCCTAAAGCCTTTATCACCATCACTGAAGCTCACGAAATTCTTGGGGAAGGCTTCACATTTGTGAATGAAGAAACTTCCTAATACATAGACAACAAAAATAGTAACTTCAAATTTGAAGTTACTATTCTTTTGATGATAAAAACGGAAGAAGCAAATCTTCCGTTTTACAAGTCATTATTTTTCAGCTGTAAGTGCAGCCATTGTGATGTAGTTGTATGGTTTGTTGAAGTGTGGCAAGAAGAATAGGTCTGTCAATGCCAATTTTTCAATTGTAACATGTTCTTGGATAGCCAATGAGAACATGTGAATTCCCATGCTGATTGCTGAATCACGAGATACCATTTGAGCACCAAGGATTTCACGGCTGTCTTTATCAAAGACAATCTTGATTGCTACTTCATAGTTGTCATGTTTCATAAATTCTGGTTTTTGAAGATCGTTGAAGCCTGTTTCAACAGCATTGTAGCCTGCAGCTTTAGCTTTTTCAAGAGTCAAACCAGTTGAAACCATGTGAAGACCGTAGATTGAGATACCATTTGATCCTTGAACACCGATTCCTTCAAGTTCATGTCCACAAGCATTGTAAGCACCTACGATACCAGTACGTACAGCATTTGATGCAAGAGCGATGTAGCTAGTGTCTTTACGAGCGTTGTCATAAACAGTCGCACAGTCACCCACAGCGAATACTCCTGGAAGTGATGTTTCTTGTTTCTTGTCTACAAGGAA
>NZ_KQ970818.1:537252-547642 GCF_001579645.1 Streptococcus infantis | reverse complement strand
AGCAAGAGCTGTATTAGGACGGAAACCAACTGCAAGAACAACCATGTCAACATCGAATGTTTCTTTGTCAGTGATCAAGCGTTCAACTTTACCGCCACCTTCGATAGCTTTAACAGTTTGTCCAAGTGCCAAGCGGATATTGTGGTCTTCCAAGTTCTTAGCCATCAATTGCGTGAAGTCTTTATCGTAGTAACCGTTCAAGACTGTATCTACGATATCAACAAGGACAACTTCTTTTCCAAGACGTTCGAATGCTTCAGCAAGCTCAACACCGATGTATCCACCACCGACAACAGCGATACGATCAAGATGTTTGCTCTTGTCAGCAAGTTTATTGATAACTTCTTCAGCGTTTTGGTACAATTTAACGAATTGTACATTTTCAAGAGTTGCTTTGAATTCGCGGTTCCCCTTAACAATTTCAACACCTTCGATTGGTGGCAAGATTGGAGTTGAACCAGTCGCAAAGATCAATTTTTCGTATGATTCTTTGTGTTCTTTTCCATCAACTTCAGCAGTTACAACTTTGTTATCATAGTCAATTGAAAGAACTGGTGAGTTCATATAAACTTTAGCACCTTTTGCTTCCAATTTTTCTTTATCTGAGTAGAAGAGACCTTCTGGACCATCGATTTGCTCACCAATCCAAAGAGCCATTCCACATCCTAGGAATGAAATGTTTGAGTTTTGGTCAAAGACAACGATTTCATTTTCACTTCCAAAATTGTCCAACATAGTGTTGATACAAGCAGTTCCAGCGTGGTTAGCACCCACGACTACGATTTTACTCATAAGATAATTCCTACCTTTAATTTTTTATTTACCTTTCTAGTATATCATTATCTGTGAGCGTTTACAAGCTTTTTGACTAGTTTGCTGTTTTTTTGAAATTTTTTTGAAATATATATCAATTTATTTTCAACTTTTTCAAATTTTTTTGCACATTCTTTATTTATTCAAGCATATTTCTTGACTTTTTGTAAAAAATAATTTGTGAAAACGCTGACTTTGTGATATTCTATTTATATGGAAATGAAATATAAATCTTCAGATTGCTTTCATATCTGGATTTACAACTATTTCCAATTGATTTGAAGGGAGTTGATTCTTTGCCTCTCAGTTCATTATCTGAACGGTTAATGGGAACTACGATTACTATTTCCTTGGTACATGAACAAGCGGACAATCTTCTCCGTCAAGCTTTTGATTTGCTCAAGGAACTTGAATTTCGATTTAATGCTAATAGCACCGAATCGGAATTGATGGAAATTAACTATCAGTCAGGAATTGCCCCAGTTAAGGTCCACCCTGATCTGTTTGAACTGATTTCTTTAGGATTAGAACATAGTCTAGCTCCTGGAAGTCATCTCAATATCAGCATCGGTCCCTTGGTACAAACCTGGCGTATTGGTTTTTCCGACGCAAAAGTTGCTAGTCCTGAAGAAATTTCTTCGGTTTTACCATTGATAGATCCCCGTTTTATCAAACTTGATTCAATTGCTTCTACTGTTTTCTTAGAAAAGAAAGGAATGAAAATTGATTTAGGTTGTTTAGCCAAGGGCTATAGCGCAGATAAGGTTGCTACTTTCTTAAAAGAAAATGGTGTCACTTCTGCTCTTATCAATCTTGGGGGAAATATCCTTACCATTGGTAATAACCAAGCCAGAAATGGACAACCTTGGCAAATTGGTATTCAAGACCCTAATCATCCACGTGGTAATCACCTTATGACCTTATCTATTACTGGAAAATCCGTTGTTACTTCTGGAATTTATGAACGGCATCTTGAAATCGATGGAAAGGATTATCATCACATTTTCGACAGCGAAACTGGCTATCCTATTGAAACGGATTTGGCTAGTATAACGATTATATCTGACCGCTCTGTTGACGGGGAGATATGGACCACACGATTGTTTGGTGAACGTAGCGCTTCTATTATGTGGCAAGTCGAAAATATTGAAGGTATCGAAACCATCCTCATTGACAAAGATGGACACGTTGCTTGTTCATCTGGTATCCAAAGATAAATAATAAATAATGCAAAAAGAGAAAGGAAAGCTCATGCTAAAACTTATTGCTATTGTAGGAACTAACTCAAAACGTTCCACAAACCGTCAACTGCTTCAATATATGCAAAAACACTTTGCTGATAAAGCAGAAATCGAATTGGTAGAAATCAAAGACCTACCAGTCTTCAACAAACCTGCAGATAAACTTATTCCTGCAGAAGCCTTAGAAATTGTTGCAAAAATTGAAGCAGCTGAGGGTGTGATTATCGGTACTCCTGAATACGATCACTCAATTCCTGCTGTTCTTATGAGCGCTCTTGCTTGGATTTCTTATGGAGTATTTCCACTTCTTAACAAACCAGTGATGATCACAGGTGCTTCATACGGTACACTCGGTTCATCACGTGCTCAATTGCAACTCCGTCAAATCTTGAATGCACCAGAAATTAAAGCAAATGTTCTCCCAGATGAGTTCTTGCTCTCTCATTCTCTTCAAGCATTCGATAAGAATGGTGACTTGGTAGATCTTGATGTAATCAAGAAATTGGATGCCATCTTTGATGACTTCCGTATCTTTGTCAAGATTACTGAAAAATTACGTAATGCACAAGAACTTCTTCGTAAAGATGCAGAAGAATTTGACTGGGAAAATTTGTAAGATAGGAGATCGAAAGAATGAAATTTGTTGGACTTGTTGGATCAAACTACGACCAATCATATAACCGCAAACTCTTGGAATTCATCCGTCGTAACTTCAAACTAAAATTTGAATTAGAAGTTCTTGAAATCGATGAAGTTCCAATGTTTAACCAAGACGAAAAATGGGACGAAAGCTTCCAGTTGCGCCTTCTTTACAACAAAATTACTCGTGCTGATGGTGTGATTATTGCTACTCCTGAGCACAACCATACAATTTCTGCTTCACTCAAGTCAGTTCTTGAATGGCTTTCATATGAAGTACATCCATTCGAAAACAAACCAGTGATGATCGTGGGTGCTTCTTACTACGACCAAGGAACTTCTCGTGCGCAAGTTCACCTTCGTAAGATTCTTGACGCTCCAGGTGTAAATGCCTATACTCTTCCAGGGAATGAATTCCTTCTTGGAAAAGCTAAAGAAGCTTTTGATGCTAACGGAAATATTATCAACGAAGGAACTGTTAAATTCCTTGAAACTTGTTTAGATAACTTTGTCAAATACGTAGGAGTCGTTTCTAAATTGAAAAAACCAAAACCAATTGAACCAGAAGACTTGGATTGTGGAAAACCAATCGCTACAACTATTACAGAAGTTGATCCTGACGATCCAAACTGGGTAGAAAAAGTTGCAGAAATCACAGGTGCTGTTTCAGGTGATACATATGTTAAACTTGACCATGGTATCTTGACTGTTAACCAAATTGATATGTTCTTGAAAGCTATGCCTTTTGAATTGACATACGCTGACGATAACAACCAATTCCTCTACTACAACAATGCTCACCAAGATCCTGATACAATGTTTGCAAAACGTGTACCATCTCAATCTGGTAGCCGTATGTCAACCGTTCACGGTTCTCTCCCACCAGCACGTATGAAAAACGTTGAGTGGGTTATTGGAACACTTCGCAATGGTAACCAAGAATACGTACGTACAATTGTTCCTGGTTCTCCTGCCGGTGTTATCAACACTCACAACTACCAAGCTATGTACTATCCTGACGGATCATATGCCGGTATCAATGAAATTGTCTTTAACTTCCAACCATGGCTTGACTGGTACTTGAAAGAAACAGGTCAACGCTTGGTAGGTGGTAGCGGACCTTTTGCTCCTGCTGCTGGAGGTCATGGCGACGCAGATGCTACTTCTGGCGCTTCTGACTCAGCTGATGGCGGCCATGGAGATGCGGATGCTACTTCAGGTGCAAGTAACTAATACTCAATGAAAATCAAAGAGCAAACTAGGAAGCTAGCCGCAGGCTGTACTTGAGTACGGCAAGGTGAAGCTGACGTGGTTTGAATTTGATTTTCGAAGAGTATAAAATTTAATACTAAAGGAACCTCTTTAGGTTCCTTTTTTTAAAACAAAAACTCGGTTAGATTTTACTAACCGAGTTTTCTATATCTCAAAATTATGAATTTGGATCATCAAGACTTCGACCATGTAAGCCTTTTTCCCGTTGTACCTGACGAAGTTTTTCAGGAGTCACATCATTTCCATCTTCATCTACGATTTTGATTCCTTCAATGTGATGACGAACTGAACGACGATAGCCTTCGATATATTCCTCACGAAGTTTAGCTTGTTCTACTTTTTCTTCTGCAGTCAAGCCTTCAGTTTTTTCTTTTTCGCAAGCTCATTAATACGAGCGATTTTTTCTGGTGTCATATTTGAACCTCCAATCTACTTTTTAATTTCTATTTTGTATTAAGAAGATTAAAAGCAGCGACAGTTTTTGCTTTATTCACAAGTTCAGTTAGAATAGCTAGGCGATTATTCTTAACATCAACATCCTCTGCCATAACCATTGTATTGTCAAAGAATGCATCAATAACAGGACTAAGAGCAAATAACTGCGTTAATTTATCACTAGCTGAACCTTTCAATTCTAGATTTTCTACTGCTTGAGCTAGTTCTTTTTCCTGTTCATTTTCAAAGAGACTAGTATCAACTTTGACTGAACCTTCTGCTTTTTCCGCTAGGTTAAAGGCACGAGATAAGGATTCAACAGCTGGTTTGTAGTCACTATTTAGAGATGCTTCTTTCAGTGCTTCTGCTGCTTCAATCATATCAGAAACAACAAAGTTTGAACTTGCAAGAACAGCCTCTTTAATATCTTTTGCAGTAGAACCCATCATCTTATCAACACGAGCTTTGATGAAGTTAAGCACTTCTTCTTGATTATCGTAAGTTAGGCTATCAAATGATAAAGCATAAAGGCTAGCAATCAATTCGTCCATTGGAATATTCCAGCCGAAGTCTTCCAAGATACGGACAATCCCTTGTGTTGCACGACGAAGAGCATAAGGGTCATTTGAACCAGATGGAATCAAGCCAACAGAGAAGAAAGATAAGAGAGTATCCAATTTATCAGCTAGTGCAAGGATAGCTCCGACTTTAGACTCAGGAAGAGCACCATCTGCAGAATCTGGAAGGTAGTGTTCACGAATAGCTTGTGCTACTGCTGCATTCTCACCAGCGAGAAGAGCATATTTCTCACCCATGATCCCTTGAAGCTCATCAAATTCACCAACCATACCAGTCAAGAGGTCAAACTTATAAATAGCTGCAGCACGAGCAAGGTCAACAGTTTCATCAACTGATAAACCTGCTTTTTCTGCCAAAAGGATAGCAATTTGCCCTGTACGAATCATGTGCTCACGAAGTGAACCAATCTTTTCATGGAAGGTTACGTGTGATAATTTAGCTACAAGATCTTCAATCTTGAGTTTTTGGTCTTCACGCCAGAAGAATTCACCATCTTCAAGACGTGCCACCAAGACTTTCTCATTTCCTCGGATGACATTATCCAGATACTCTGCATTTCCGTTACGAACAGAAATAAAGTTTGGTTTTAGATTTCCGTCAATGTCACGTACTACAAAGTAGCGTTGGTGAGTTTCCATTGAAGTGACCAAGACTTCTTCTGGAACCTCTAGGTACTTAGGATCAAAATTCCCCATGAAGGCAGTTGGATATTCAACCAAATTCAAAACTTCATTCAAGAGTCCTTCATCAATTTGTACCTGTACACCTTCTGCAGCTTCGATAGCCTTAATTTGCTCACGAATCATATTTTCGCGTTCAATGCTATCTGCAATAACATAAACTTTGCGCAGGTCTTCTTCATAGCTGTCAGCATGCTGAATTTCTACTTCGTGACCAAGGAAACGATGTCCACGGCTAACTCTTCCTGAATGAATATCTAAGAAATCCATATCGAGTGCCACATCATCCAAAAGAACTGTCAACGTATGGACTGGACGGATATATTCAAAGGTATTGTTTGCCCAGTGCATACTTACTGGGAAGCTTAAGCTAGCCAATACTTCTGGAATTCCAGTCAAAACTTCCTCAGCTGGTTTTCCAGCTTCATGCTTAGTTACGTAGACATATTCTTCACCTTTGATTTCACGGAATTCGATATCATCTACAGTCAAGCCTTTACCACGGACAAACCCTTGCGCTGCTTTAGAGAAATTTCCTTCTGCATCCAAAGCAATTTTTTTAGAAGGTCCTTTAAAATCTTCAGTCAAATCCGTTTGTTGGTCTGCTAAGCCAAGTACGCGAACAGCCAAACGACGTGGAGTTGAAAAAGTTTGAATTCCTTCGTATGAAAGGCGGTTATTATCCAAAAAGGCTGCCATTTTTTCACCTAGTTGTTTTTCACTTGGTGTGACAACGTAGGCTGGTAACTCTTCGAGTCCTAGTTCTACTAATAAATTTTTTGCCATGTTTTTTCCTTTACAAAATTTCTTCTTTTTGATAGTCACCTTAGGTACTGGGGACGTTGCTAACTAACTTTGTGAGTCTGTGGGGAAATCTTCTGTCTTCTTGACAAAGATTTCCAACAGTCTCATCAAAGTGGATTTAGCCAACTGATTTTTGAACCTAAAGTTTCAAAAATCCCCAGATAGCAGTACGGCGGTGCCTATCCCTTTAGCAAGTCTTCGACTTGCCTCTGAGTGCCATACGGGCTCACTTTGTTCGCCCTTTTTCTATTCTTGTAACTGTTTTTATTCTTCCTCTTCTGCTAGGAGTTTGGCGCGTGTAGCTTCGTCAAGAAGTGGGTAACCAAGTTTCTTGCGTTCAGCTACGAATGTTTTAGCTACGACACGGGCTAAGTTACGAATACGTGCGATATAACCAGCACGTTCTGTAACGGATACTGCTCCACGAGCATCAAGCAAGTTGAAGGTATGTGAACATTTCAAAACGTAGTCATAGGCTGGGTGAACAAGACCCAATTCCAAGGCACGCCCAGCTTCTTTTTCAAACTTTTCAAAGTTTTCAAGAAGCATATCTTGGTCAGAAACTTCAAAACTGTATTTTGAATGCTCGTATTCTGGTTGAAGGAAGATTTCTCCATATTTAACACCTGGAGCCCACTCAATATCGTAAACAGAATCTACTTCTTGGATGTAAGAAGCTAAACGCTCTAAACCATAAGTAACTTCAGCGGTAACAGGTCCAGTTGCCAAACCACCGACTTGTTGGAAGTAAGTGAACTGAGTGATTTCCATACCATCAAGCCACACTTCCCATCCAAGACCAGCTGAACCAGTTGATGGGTTTTCCCAGTTATCTTCAACGAAACGAATATCGTGTTCCAAAGGATTGATTCCCAATTTTTCCAATGACTCAAGGTAGAGCTCTTGGATGTTTGAAGGTGATGGTTTCATGACCACTTGGAATTGATGGTGTTGGTAAAGACGGTTTGGATTTTCCCCGTAACGACCGTCTGCTGGACGACGTGATGGCTCTACATAAGCCGCATTCCATGGCTCAGGACCAATAGCACGAAGGAAAGTATAAGGGCTCATAGTTCCCGCACCCTTTTCATTATCATAAGCCTGCATGAGCATACAACCCTGATCATTCCAGTATTGTTGCAAAGTAAGGATAATTTCCTGGAAAGTCAATTTTTTAGACATTATTAACTCCTTTTTCTATAATTTCTTGCGACCTAGAATACAAAAAGAACCGTGTCTTTGCTCCTAAGTCAAGTGACCTAGGGGCGTCAGAAACGCGGTTCCACCCTAATTTATTACTTCATTATTTTTTAAAATTTACCAAAAGCGCCACACTCATCTCTCAATCACCTGACTCTCACTATCACAGGCTCGCTTGGGATTTACTGATAAGATATTCTTTCTTGTCGTCTATTATAACAAAAAGGAATGAAAAAGTAAAATTATTTTATCACTAGTTCTATATATTTCTTAGCCAAATTAATTTAACTACCTCTTTTATGTCCCTTTTTGAACAAAAAGAAAAACCACTAATCCTAAGACTAGCGGTTTAATCATGTTTTTAAGCTACAAATGTAGTTGCTCTATTATTTAAGAGTAACAATTTGCTAATCTTATTTTCTCCCAGTATTAGTGGGTTAATTCCTCCATTTTCAACTTTGGCAGGAATTTGGTAGGTAAATTGATAATCCAAGATTATCTAAACTGTCTGTAATCTCTTCTGAAATTGTTGAATCACCTGAATAATACCAGTGACTATATGTATTCAACGTGGTTGACTTATCAGCATGTCCTAATCGATATGAAACATATAAGGTATCCTTATGCAATACATTTATAAGATAGGAAGCATGACTATGTCTTAAACCTTTCCCCGTAATTTCTGGTACACCAGTAATCCTAGCATGTCTTTTTATTATCCTAGAAATTGTAGACTTACACAAGGGGGCACCAAAACGTGATATTACATAATCTTTATCATCATTCTTGATTTGAACTTCTCGCCATTTTTTAAGTATTGTAATCGTAAAATCATCTAAATCAATTTTACGATTCCCTGCTACTGTCTTTGTTTGTTGTTTAGCATACCATACACCGTTTTTGTCTTTCTCAATTGTCGAATGAACATGAATCCATTTACGTTCAAAATCAATATCTTCCCATTTAAGAGCAATACCCTCACTAACTCTTAAGCCAGTCATAAAATATAACCAGATCATCATGTAATTATGTAGTCCCTCATACTCACTAATATCAAAAGAGTTTATTACCTTCTTAAATTCATCAAATGTCCAAAATTTTGTATCAGGGTGCTTTCCTCTAGGATTATCTAATCCTTTAAAAGGAACTCTATCAATATAACCCAATCTTTCTGCATAGCCCAGACATGCTTTAAATCTAGACCACATATTTTTAGCATAGTTACTAGAATACTTGTCTATAATAGCTAAGCGAAATCTTTCACAGTCAATAGTACTAATATCTGATAATTTTTTACTACCAAATTGCTTAATAAATAACTGATGATGTGGTAAAGCGGTCTGATAAGTTACAAATTGAACTTTTTGTTGATAGTATTTTAAATAAATCTCTTCCATAAACTCTCTAAAAGTTAGAAAACTATTATTAATAGTAGAGTTCACAAATTCATGTTTTAAACGAAGTATCTCTTCATATGCTTCCTTAAAAGAATTAAACGGTAGTCCCTGTTGATTTTTCCTTCCTTTCTTTTGAATTCTTTTCCCAGTTATTGGATCAACTCCTAATTCAATTTGAAAATAAATTTTTCCTTTTGAATCTTTGTATACACCTTTATATTTCTTTGTCTTTGATATAACCATTTTTCTCACCTTCTATATCTGAAAAAGAAATACCAATTAAATTTTCTACAATATTTTTAGGAGCAATGCCTAACCTTTTATTATCGAAAGGTGAACATCCTAATTGTACCGCATTCTTATCATTTTTTCTAGCTTCTTCAAACTTTTTTACAGCAATCTTTTTTGCTTGTCTAATAATATTTCTAGATGTGTGCTCTGGAAAACCAATCGCAACTAAATCTTTATAGTTTACTGTTTCCATTATTTTACTACTTCCTTTCTTAGATTTTTTCACCTCCATGGCATGACTGATGAAGTCATCATAAGAATTTCACTTGCTGCTCTTTTACGGTGGCAGCCTGAACGGTCAGAAGTATCATTGTATATCATTTGTATCATGGCATATAAAGTATCGCTCTATTTTATTGATGGTTTTAAAATCGCTCTTATCATGGCGAGCCATTCAAATCTGCTCCACAAATGAGGAAAGTACCATTTTGGACTATTCAATTGTCAAAGAACAAATAAAAAATCTCCTCATTTTCACACTCTATGAAGTTGAGGAGATTATTTTCTAAAGCGAATTTTATCAGGAAAATCTGTTAATCCCAATAGATAGTCTGTACTGACATCGTAAAAGTTTGAGAGAGTTACCAATACATCTGCCGTCAAGGCATGCTCACCCCGTTCAATTTTAGCATAAGCTGAGTTTGTAAACGAAAGTATTTTAGCTATTTGTTTTTGGGTCAAATCGTGATCTTCCCTCAAATCTCTCAAACGTCTGTACATCTAGCTTTCTCCTAAGAAAAAGTATAGACCATAATTTTTAAATATTTAATATATTGTCCAAATCGGACAACAGGATTTTCAGACCTATATATAGACTTATATTTTTATGTATTTTTCTTAAAAAAAAGAGTAAGTAATAATTGCTTTCTCAACTACACTCACTCGATTTTTGAATGCTATTTTGAATAGATCTCTTCAAAAAAATTTTTTGTTATTATTTTGATAAATATTTACCATTATATTATAGGTATTATATGATAAAATTAGCTATCAAAATATCGGTATGTTCCACTCAAAAATTCATAAGTAAATAACTTTT
>NZ_KQ970818.1:531495-537232 GCF_001579645.1 Streptococcus infantis | reverse complement strand
GATAGTTTTCTCGTGATACCAAATACTTAACAGTCAGTAAAAAGTTACAATCACTATTAAAATTTTAAAACAACATAATATTTCCAAAGAAAAATAAATTTTTCCGAATTATTTATATGGTGTATCTAACAAGATAAAAAAACGAAAATATAGTTCTCACTACTGATATTTTTCTATGCTCAGTTCGATTACTCTCCTACATAAATTACTAAAACCTATTCCATCTACTTCAGCCTCCTTGGGTAGCAAACTAGTCGGAGTCATACCAGGGATACTATTCGTTTCAATGAAATAAATTTTATCATTGGCATCGACAATGAAATCCGTCCTTGAATATACTTCAAATCCCATTAAATCATGAACTGTTTTAGCAGACTTTTTCAGTCGTTTATTTAGCTCTTCAGATATATTAGCAGGACAAATTTCCTTAACAATTCCAGGAGTATATTTTTTTTGATAATCATAAAAACCATTCTCAATTACAATCTCAATTGGTTCTAAAATTTTCTCACCAATAACTCCAATAGAAAACTCCCTTCCATTTATATATTCTTCGACATTATAATTCTTCAAATCATACCGTTGGATTTCTTCTTTAGTTTTAATAATTCTAACTCCAATACTTGAACCACTATCATTCGGTTTTATTACTAACGGAAAAACAAACTCATTTTCATCCATATACTCACAGGGTACCTTAATTCCAACTGTACTCACAAGCCGCTTTGATAATTTCTTATCTAAACTTATAGCATTACTTTGATATCCGTTACCAGTATAGTTTATATTACAAATATCTAGTAATGCCTGCAGCTTCCCATTTTCACCAATTCCTCCATGTGTAGATAAAAAGACGATGTCTGCTAATTTACAAATTTCAATAACTGAATCTGTTATTTCCAATTCTTGATCAATATCAAACTCCGATAATCTTCCTTCTTGGTACAACTTATAGATTTGAGAAAAATTCTTTACGGTTTTATCACCAAAATTATATATTCCATTTAAATTTAGTCTTATTACATTATCAGTAGTTAAGACCTCAGCAACTTGTTCTGAAGAAACTTCCGAAATTAACCGCTCAGGACTCCTACCACCATATAAAACTACAATATTCATTTGATTTACCTCAATAAAATTAAAAAACAGTAAAACTTATTATAAAGCATTACTGCAATTTAAAAATATTTCATATGCGGGGTGAAGGACTTGAACCTCCAATAGACATTTAGTCGAACCTACCTGTATCATAGGCGCGTTTACCAATTTCGCCAACCCCGGATAAACTATTTATGAATTGATTATAGCATTATAATAAGATGTTGTCAATAGTTTTTAGAAAATAATTATGATATTTTTTTATTTTGAATTTATCTTTTAGAATTGTCTCTTATAAAGGCTAATACCTAAATTATTCATAATTAAAATAGTAAAATATATTCTTGTATCTTTAGAAAGTGATTCGTTAAGACTAATTTCCTGAATAAACTGTCTAGAGGAATTAGGTTCTAATGTAATCTTATGTAATTCTGAACTGAATTTATCATTTCTTACACAAGTTTTGATATATACTTCCTCAAAATTATTACCATTATTTTTAATTGAAAATTCTACTCTAGCTTCGCTACTTGTAAATTTCTCCAATTTATTTATTTTAAGCAAAATATTTTCTTCGCTTAAATCTTCTATAATAGAACAACAAGGACATATTTTTATAATTCTTTTGTACCTAGAATAATAATCACTAACATTTACCTTTTCAATTGGTCTTTCATTACATGTTGAGCAGATTATTTGTTCTTCAGTACATTTTATCCTAAGATTATTTCCATAATGCAGATCATACATTCTATATTTATCCTCAGAAATATTCTTAGCCCAGTAATTCAAAACTTCTCGACTTATCATATCAACACTATCAATTAAATTGTTTATAATTTTTTTAACTTTAAAATTAACTTTAGAATCTTTTCCAAAATCAAATAAATAGTTTTCTAAGTTATTGAATTGCGATATTAAAGTATTAGTGTCTTGCTTAAAGTTCTTATTGCTGTTCGGATGCATATGGGGTATACTGTTATCTCTGTTAAAGTTATATATCATTATAGGTATTTTTTTAATAAAATTCTCGAAGATAGAATTATCTTCTATCAAAATTTTATCATCGTACACTACTTGGTCTGAAAACATTAATCTTTCTCCATCAATCGTATCAAAATAACGAATACTTTTATTTGAAATCAATATTTCATTTTTTTGATAATTCGACTGTTGTAAAAAATAATTATATAAATTTTCACTATTCCTAAATTGATTATTTGGGTCTCCATATAAGACATAGCATGGAGTTAGATTGTTATAAACACAATATTCATTACACTGCCTAGTTACTGTTCCAAAACTCTCTTCCCTCTCTAATAAACAATCTGCTAAAATTAATTCGTTAGCATCAGATAATTTAGTAGAAAAAGGAGCTATAAAAGATACGGCTGAACTATTCAATAATCCAAATGACAAAGTTTCCTTTCCTTCTTTCTCAAATTCTCCTGGTGCTACAACACCAAGAACACAACCATTAATCATTATTAAATCTGAATTAAGTTGTGCTGTATTTAAAACTTCTTTTGATGTTTTTATTTGACTATTACATAATGCTATATTTTTTCCTATTGCTAATTGATCTAGTCTTCCTCCTCCGTAAATAAATAATGCAGATCTTCTTTTACAAAGCAAATCACTTGTAAGATTCGATGAATACATAGAGATCAGAGAATTTATTTCTTTAATCTCAGATTCTCTCCGTGGTACTACATTTAAAGAAGTATAGTTAGATTTCTTTATCATGCTAAAAGTTAAATTTTTAATAGCAAAGTTCACTACATCTTGAAAATTATTTCCTGTAAAATATCCAATGTCAATCCCTCTATTCAAAGAAATTCTAGTAATTCTCCTTAACGATTCATATTCCAAATTATGAGATTCTGAAAAAATTATAATTTTTTTGAAATGTGAAAACTCTAAATATTCAAATATTTCTAAAAATGATTGTAATTCATAGAAATCATACTTACTTTTAGAAGAATAAACTTTAGCAATATCATTATATTCGTCATTACTAAATCCAATCACAATTGTACTGCTTCTTATATCCGTAGTACTAGAGTGAATTTCTCTTAATAACGATAGGTATTTTTCATTCATCTTATTTATCTCCCCTTAATTTTTTTTCATAACTCTTTATAAAAATAACCAATAAACTACTTAGTAAGCCCAAAATAACTAGACTTAATCTCGGATTTAAAAGCCAATTAAAATAAGCAGCTAGTATCCCTCCAAAAGGAGCAAAAATGGTAGCTATTACAAAAGAACTAGAAAGTATTTTACCAATATTATACTCAGTACTTTCTTGTTGCTGTATTGTTGTAATCGAGACAGAAGCTATTGTAATTAGTCCACTCAAAATTGAATAACAAATTCCAAAAAATATCCAATTTTCTACTATTCCGCTTGCCATAATGACAAGTGGGATCGTTGCCATTGATATATTCATTAAAATAAAGGTATCCTTCTTATTCAAAAAAGTAGAAAGAAGAGTTACTGCTATCAAACTACCAAATCCAGCAATTGAGTATACAATTCCAACAAGACTATTTGATAACTTTAATTGATCCTGTAAATAATAAATAATTGTTGCATTAAAGCCTAGCATAGCGATATTCACAACAATAGTAAAGAGTAAAGAAACCCTCAATTTAATATTTGTGAAATTCTCTTTAAAACCTGCAAACATTTCTTTTATATCATCATTTCCATTCTCCTTATTTCCTTGATTTGGAATATATGAAATTAATATTGAAAAAAATAACAACAAAAACGAAGCACTATTTATAAAAAAAATGCTATTAATATTAAACTTTAACATTAATAACCCTGCCAGAGCAGGAGAAACTAATTTTGAAATAGTTCGTACACCTTGAAACTGCGAATTATATTTTTGCAATTCTTCCTTCTCAAATAATGCCGGGGTAATTACTGAAAATCCTGTTTGAAAAAGTGTCGAAAATAAAGGAATCAAAAATGCAATAACATAGTAAAAAAATATAGAAACTGAATATTTAGATAATATCGGTATTACACTACATAATAATGCAGGTATTAATGTAGACCATAATAGTATCTTTTTCTTATCAAAATTATCTAATAAATAGCCCATAACAAATCCTAATAAGAGTTGAGGTAACAATTCAATAATTACCATTCCTCCCATTGCAAATGACGAATGAAATTCTTGGTAAATTAAAATAGGAAAAGCAATTTTTTGAAATCTATCTCCAATATTTGATATGAATTCACCAAAAGTTATTGTATAAAACGTTTTCTTGTTTATATTCATGACTCCCTTTCCTTCTTTCTAAACCACGATAAATATCATTTTTTATTAAATCTGTAAAGCTTATTCCAAAACTCTTTGCAAGAGTAGGCACAACACTGTTTTCACTCAAACCGTACATAGTTCCTAACTCAATAAAATATACATCTTCACCACATACTCTGAAATCAAGGTAGCATGCGCCGTCTATTTCATAATAATCTAATATATTCTGAGTAAATTTTTTTAGTTTAGAATTGATTTCGTTTTGTGAATCATCAACAATGAACATATTTTCACCACTATTATATCTTTCTTCAAAATCGATATCTTTATTGATTCTAGCTTTAGAAACACCTACTTTAATCTCATCTCCTTGGAAAATAGCAGCCACTATATAATCATTTCCTTCAATATATTCTTGTATAACCAAATGTGTATCAATATTCAAAATATCCGGTAAATTCTTTTGAATATCTTGTAATGAGTTTACTTTTTTAACTCCATGACTTGAACCACTTAAAAACCTCGGTTTCATTACTAACGGGAATCTCATTTGATTACTAGTTATAAATTTTTCTATACTATCAATACTTATTAAACCATCTACCTTAAATGTCTTTGGAGTATTTATATTTAGTATTTTTGACAATTTACTAAAAAAATATTTATCTCTACAAACAGCACTTATCGTAGCAGAACATCCCGTGTATGGTATATGGTAAGATTCTAAAATAGATTGTAAAACACCGTTTTCACCAATTCCTCCATAAGATACAATATAAACTAAATCAAAACCTTCAATATATTTTAAGACGTCATTCAGCTTTTCTATATTTTTCAACTCTACAACTTCATTATAGATATCTAAATTTTCCAATTCTTTTGAAACAATCTTTGCAGCTTTTTGGGCTAAATTGTACTCATGCGGTAAACCTGATACAGTTACTAAAACTCTCATCTTTCCCCCAGATACTTTCTTAAATCATTCATGACTTTTTCACTATTCTTCTTAATTTTATAAATTGAGAACCCTTGTTCTGTAGGTAAAATAAAATGTATTTGTTCTGAAGAATTTTTCTTATCTGTTTTTATTATTTCTGATAATTCGATTATTCTATCATCATCCAAATTTATAACAGTTGGAAGCGAGTACTTTTTTAACAATTCTAATAATTTATTATATTTTATTTTTGATAGTTTCCCACCTTCTAGTGATATTTTTGCTTCAAAAACCATCCCTATTGCAATAGCTTCACCGTGTAAATAGTCTAAGTGCCCATATAAAGTCTCAATAGCATGTCCTAGAGTGTGTCCAAAATTTAAAGATAATCTTTTATGATTTTCAAATTCATCATTCTCTATCAC
>NZ_KQ970818.1:528664-531140 GCF_001579645.1 Streptococcus infantis | reverse complement strand
CATTCTCTATCACATCTTTTTTAATTTCAATTGATTTAGAAATAATATATTCCATCTTCTCAGATATATTATCTGCTTTAGTAAGTACATTCAATAGAGATGCATCATATATGTAAGCCATTTTAATAATTTCACTCATTCCACAGCAAAATTCTCTTTGAGGTAATGTATCTAAAAATTTTAGGTTAACTATAGTAAATTCCGGTGGGTAAATAGCACCAATCATATTGGTTAACCCATTAAAATGAACACCAACTTTCCCTCCTATACTACTATCTACTTGACTTAGTAATGTAGTAGGAACTTGAATAAATTTCATTCCTCTATTAAACGTTGCCGCAGTAAATCCACCTAAATCTCCAACTACACCTCCACCTATTGCTAAGAGTATATCACCTTTATTAAAGTTATTCTCAATTAGTATGTCATAAAGTTTTTGAACCTCCGTTAACGATTTAGAGTTTCCCCCTGGTTCTATAATATGTGTAAAACAGTTAAATTTCTTCTCAAGATTAAGAAATAGTTGTCTCTGATGGAAGTAAACATTTCTATCCGTTAAAACTAATAATCTTATTTTTGATATATCACATATTTTAGAATTCAATGTTCCTATTACATCCTTAGAAAAAATTACAGAATAGTTCCGTAACCTCGAATGAACTTCAATATCTTTATTCAAAGTAGTATCCCCCATTCACTTTTATAATTTCACCGTTGATAAAGGAAGCTTTATCTGATGCTAGAAATTGAACTAACTCACTTACTTCCTTAGCACTCCCCATCCTTTTCATACTATTAATATGCGAGTATAACTGCAGTTCAGCATCTTTTTCACTTACATTATTCTCTTTTGAGAAATTAGATATTGCATTATCTGTCATATTTGTTTTTATAGAGCCAGGTGCAACAATATTTATTCTAGTTTTATGTTTAATAAATTCTTTGCTTAAAATCTCTAAATAATATGTCATTGCATTCTTAGTCATTGAATATAGTGGAAATTTACTCCTAGGATATATACCTGCATTTGAAGAAATAAAAATTATACTTGTTCCAAAAATATTATATTGTTGGACTAATTTTAAATGTTGTGTAGCAAGATAAATTTGTGAGATTATATTTACTTTTATTAAATCATCTAAATACTCTGGATCTACATCAAATATATTTGTCTCAGGAATCCCAATCCCTGCATTCAGAATTAATATATCAATTCCATGATATTCCTTAAAAATATCAGAATACCACTTCACAACATTTGATGTATCCCTTAAATCTAAAATTGATTTATTACAATTGAGTTTTTCTAATGAAGAATTTGAACTTCCATGGTAAATAACAGTATTCCCATTTTTTTCAAAGTCATGAGCAATCTGTTTTCCAATTCCCCTACTGCTTCCCGTTACTAATACTTTCTTAGTTATATTTTTTTGAATATTCATAAAAGCACTCATCTAATCTATTGATAATTTCTAAAATAAAATTCTCTTCAGAGACAAGAGGAGGCATTAATACAATGGTATTATTATATGCTGATCGGCTAAGCATATTCTTTTTCTCAAGTAATTTGTAGAAAAATTCTAACTCTTGCCCATCTTGTTCTACCAATTGAATACCTAACATTAGCCCCCTACCTTTAATTGAATGAATTAGACTACTATACTTCTTTTGCAACTCATTCAATTTCTCCAAAAATAGTGCCGACTGCTTATTAACATTTTCTAAAATATTTTCAGATTCAAAAATATCTAAAACTTTGTTTGCTGCTGCAACTCCCACTACTGAACCAGCATTCGTATAACCATGTAGTAATTTTTTATTTTCAAAGATTGAAACGATTCTATCAGAAAATAAAGTTGCTCCTAGTGGTGCATACCCTGCTGTGATATTTTTAGCAAGAACAAGGATATCAGGGACAATTTCTAGTCCTTGATATGCAAACATCGAACCAGTTCTACCGAACCCTGTTACTACTTCATCAAAAATCAATAAAATATCATTATTTTTAGTATATTCTCTTAGCAAAGTTAAAAATTCTTTTGGAAATTCAATTATTCCTCCAGAGCCAATGATTGGTTCAATAATAATAGCAGAAATCTCTTCAGAATTGAGTTTGTCTAACTCCCTAAAGACATTATCCCCATCATTATCATCCGGTAAAGGAAGTGTAAAATAATTTTCAATATCCAGTACACAACCTTCCCTATTGGGTTCTTCTCCCATAACATTCATTGCACCTAACGATACCCCATGATAACTCATAGCAAAATGTCCTATTTTAACCTTTTTATATTTTTGTTGCTCATAATAAAATAGTCTCGCTACTTTCAAAGCTGTCTCAACTGAATCTGAACCACCTGTACCATAAAATACTTTGGAAAATTCAGGAGCTAATTTTAATAATTTTTCACTATACTCAATTAACAATGGATATGCTCTTCCAAAAAGTGATGTTAATGGTAACTTAGGCTCTTTG
>NZ_KQ970818.1:524048-527542 GCF_001579645.1 Streptococcus infantis | reverse complement strand
CCGTAACTTATTCATTTGATAGTTCATCTCATCTATAATATCTTGCCGAGAGTAACCTAAACCTGCATTCCAGATTCCTGAAATAATATCAAGATATTTCTTTTTGCTTGTATCATAGACATATGTTCCTTTACCGGAAGCTACGATAAATGGTAATTTATCAAATGTCGTAAAGTTAGTAAAGTTCAACCATAATTTTTCTGTTGTTAATTTTTCCATAATTTTTCTCCCAATTCTTTTAGTTCTTGAAAATCAATTTGTTGCTCTGCATCAGATAATGCAATGTCGGGATTAGGATGCACTTCCATCATTATTCCGTTAGCCTTAATTCCTTTCGCAGCATAACTAGCCGGTAGTAACAGTTTTCTTCTACCTGTTGAGTGTGATACATCAACAATTACAGGTAAACCTGTCTCAGCTTGCAAAATTGGCACCGCCATAATATCTAGTATATTTCTAGTTCTATTATCATAATTTCTGATACCTCTCTCACATAAGATTATATTTGTCTTCCCGTTTTTTTGTAAATATGACAAAGCTCCTAAATACTCATCAATAGTAGACATTAATCCTCGTTTAAACAATACTGGTTTTGTAATTGTGGCTAACTCTTTAAGTAACTCGAAATTTTGCATATTACGGGAACCTACTTGGATTATATCTACATAGTCGTACGCCTCTTCTAGCTGCTTTATTGACATAATTTCACTAACTGATTTAAGAGAAAACTCTTGACAAACTTCATGTAAATATTTAATACCTGTCACTCCCATACCTTGAAATGAATTATAGGTTGTTCTTGGTTTATAAGCTCCACCTCTAAGGTATTTATAGCCTAGTTTTCTAACATGTATGGCAGATTCTCTAATTTGATCATACGACTCTATTGAACAGGGACCCACAATAAAGTTTGAAGGATTACAATCTGTATCTATAAAATCATTCATTATTTCATTCATTTTATTCTATTTCCTTTCTATATGGTTTACTAATTATAAATAAATCATTTTCATAAAATAAATACACTTTTATAAGATTGTGATCTGATATTAGCTCAGATTGAAATAAAAACTGTATCTCATCATTTCCAACACATTCTTTTGTAATTAGTTGTGGTAGAACATCTTTAGTGATTAAACTAACGCCACATCGCACTGTTCCATTAAATTCTTGTAATTTTATATTAATCTTTAATAGCTTACTATCTTCCATACTATTTTCAATAGCAACATTAATTAACTTATCAACATTCCCTAAATCTTGAATTTGCCCACAGTTATTACAAGAAAATATGATTCTTTTATATGAACTATTCATAGTTTTTTTCAACACTTTTCTAGTAATTTCAAAATTACAGTATGGACATTTATTCTCAATAATCGAAATATCTGACACGGTAAAATGCATGCTATATTTTTCTGATAATGGTGAATATGTCGTTTGTTTACTGGTAATTACCTCATTCAAAAAAGATTCTATTAATTCACTTCTCTTTAGTTCTAAAATGGATAATTTCTTTTGATATTTTTCAGCTTTATCTGTAAAACATAAAAATTCCTCACTCATTTGAGAGATCCCTAGAGAAAGACTCTCCACCTCTCCCATTAAATTTTTTAAACTTTTATTAAGACCACCATTCAAAGATAAAGTATCTGATAATATACCAAAATCAACAACGCTATCTTTAGGAATCGTTACTACATCAATCCTTTTAGGTAGAAATGAATTCTCTCCCATTAAATATATGTACCCATCTTCAACTATCCAGGATATTCTCTCTTTGCAGGACAGAACAAATGGTCTATAATTTAAAGGCAGTTTACATTTACCAAAGTAAAATTGATTTTCATTTTCTGTATGACACAATATATGATTATCTTCAAAACTATACTCACAATATGGAGAAATCGTTAACGCATTCTCGCTAGAGCCAATCAAACTATACCTAGGAGCATCTACTGTTCTTTTTTCTAAATTTTTATTGATTATTCTAACTATTTCATCATATTGAAAACCAAAATAGTTCAATAAAATAAACCACGAACACTCTGCGAATCCATTTTCTTTTAGTCCTCTATATGTAATAATAGTATCAACATTTGATTTGATTAAATCATCTACATATGATTTTCCTGATAGCACAGTTCCAAAACAAGAAGCTAAGAAAATCACTTTATTTTTTTTAGAGTCTAAAAAATCAACTAATATCGTATCATTACTATTAATTGCTACCGCTTCTGATACTAATTTTTCTTGACCTAAATATAATAAATTACCATTACCATGAACGATTGCGGATAAATAGTTAATTTCTTTTAAATTACATAATTTTTCATATACATTCCCTTTACGATTTACAATATGAAAATTTTCTCTAGAGATTTCTTTAATTGAAGAATCAAGCATATTTAATAGTATATTCGCATTACCCTCAATTTTATACGGATACAAAAATTTCGCAATTAAAACAGATAGTGCCTCTAAATCATGAGAAACTAAGTATGTAATATTATATATTGATAATCTCATAATCAGACTATCTAATTCTTTTGACATTCCATACTCACTGATAAATATGTACTGTTTATTCTTATTTAACAAGGCTTCTGTTTTAATTTTTAAAAATTTTGCACCTATACATTGTGATAATGCATATGCAATATCATAATCTCTAGTATCTGCATATAAAATTTCTAAATCTAAATTAGATAAATCTCGCCTGATTCTATCATCTAACTTAAAATAATCTATATTTCCAGTTTTAGAGTATAAAATTAGATTCTTACATTCAGCTAATTTTAATAAATAATCTAATTTTTTATTTGTAACAATGACTTCTTGCATAGTAAAAATCCTTTAATAATTAAACAATTGCATATATGATTAGTAAGTATTTAGTTATAACTAAATACTTACCTGTACAGGTAAGACTCTCCTTACAAATATAATGATGATTTAAACAACTTTTTAAACTATATTTTACTCCCTTCAATACATCTGCCAGGATATAGAATTCAAACATCAACAATTTTAATCCTCTTTTTTAATATATTAAATTTTGTTTTCTAATATCTACATTTTTATCTAGAAACACCGTTTGCAGGACCAGGATCAATTTCTGTTGCCTTTATATGAGATTGGGGTTTCGATACAATCCCTAACAGAATTAAAACTATAACTACTACAGTAACAATTTTTTTAAACAAATTTTTCATATGTCTTTCCTCTTTTTTGCCTTTAGTTTATCACTTCGATATTATTATGTCAACTATTTTATAAGGTTTTTTTATTTTTTTTATTAGATACATATTTGTATTTTTTGGGGTTCGAAAAAGAGTCTGGGACAAAAAGATTTTGATTTTGGGAATTCTTTAGTATAAAATTTTAAAATCGATAGATTAGACAAAAAAACGAACAAAACAGAATTCTGAGTATCAGATAACTCGTTTTGTTCGCTTTTTATATTTAAGGTTAGACTTTTGTCTCAGAATTCT
>NZ_KQ970818.1:511083-524024 GCF_001579645.1 Streptococcus infantis | reverse complement strand
ATATTTAAGGTTAGACTTTTGTCTCAGAATTCTTTATTATTCTGTTATATCTGCAATGTAATGCTCGATTTTAAGAGCCATTGACATATTTCCCTCAAGCTTATATAGGAAATAAGCCGTTTCAAAGTACTCTTTTACTGCAACTTTAGAAGAAAAATTCTTACTGACATTTCCCATCAATACATACAAATCAGCCAAAAGATATGTTGTTCTATACGTCTTACATTGCTTTATCGTATCTGTGATTTTAGTAATAGCCTCTTCAGTATTATTCTGCAACCATAGATAGCGACAAACATTATAATTAAATTTAATAGAAAGGTTTAATTCTTCGATTGTGTTTAACTTGAGTTGATTTACTTGATACTCTAACTTTTCTCTAATTTCATTAAAACTCTCTAAATCTTCAATATCATAATAAAAATTGAATAGAGTATTTGTAACTTGAAGGTAGGTCAAGTCAGTTACACTTAACTGAGACAGTACCTTCTCCAATCTTGCCACAGCCTCCTCTTTTTGCCCGTAGAAATAAAAATCTATAAGAGATTTTATCCACTCCATATAAAACTTATCTACTAGAGACAAGCGATGTACCTTTACACTCTCTAATTCATATATATATTTCAAAGATTCATAATTTCGATTTGTGATAAATGTCTGGGCTAACTTCTTAAACTCTGATAGCTCATCAATCTCCTCTCCAATCTGCTCATTAAAAAAATAATCTATACTAACTTTTAACTTCTTAGACAGAGCATATAAAAAGTCTGCTCCTGGAGTAAATTCTCCATTCTCTAATCGACTAATCTGTCCCTGTTTACATATCCCCTCAGCCAATTCTCGCTGAGACATTTTTAATTCTTTTCGTCTATTTTTTAATCTTGTTGCTAATAGTGTGCCCACGTTTGCATTTTCCTTTTCTATTCGATTTCAATTTCAATTTCAATTGTAACATGATTAAATTTTAAATACAAATTTATAAACCAAAAGATACAAATTATATATAAACAATTACTAGATAAGTTATTTTTGAAAACCTATCCCTTCTTCTTTTGAAATTTTCTTACTCAAACGATTGATAAACTTATTCACTTTAAATACGGTATTCTCATATCTATCGCTCTCTAATGCTATCTGTATACTTAACTCATTCAACTCCTTCTCAACAACATCAATGCCAATTTTTTCAGTTATATTCAATTTTGAAAGATTCAACTTCATTTCTTGCTTGTTTTCAACTGAAGCCAGTAAATATTCTGCTACTTGATTTAAGGTTATCACTCGTTCTTGCAAAACATTGATTCTCAACTCAGACGCTGCTAGTTCACGCACTAGCTCGTCTTTAATCGTGACATAAGATTGATTTTCCACATCCAGCTTGATCAAAGCATCCACTTCTTCAATCTTTTCTTCAATCATCTCCACAGTCGTTTTTCTGCGGAATGGAATTGTTTGATTTTCAGAGCTGAATTGGCGAATCAACGTTCTACCTTTCATATAGCGATTTTTCTCGGCGTCATCTTTGTGATAGACATAGTAGGAGCTAGTTTCTCTGATAAAAACCTTCACCTTATCCTCTTCCATATCTAGCTCCATGTTAGGTACAAAGACAAGGCCCTCCTGACGAATACCAAACTTGATCTTGATGTAAATTCCATCATCCACTACTTTTTCGATTTGATTATATGACAACTCTACCTCAAATTCATGAACAGCGTCCCTGTTTCTCCTGAACTCTTGATAGGACTCCCAAAACTTCTCCTCGCTTGGGAGTTCTTTTTCTTTGGAGATTTTCTCTTCTTGATAAATTTGAACTAAATCCTTAAGTTCTGGAACTTTCAATTCTTTTCTCTTTTCAAAATAATCTTTGAAAAATTCTACATCGTAAAGATTTTTCTTATTTAGTTCGGTCTCTTTCACCTCTACTCCTGCAAATTGAAAAGAAACATGCTTTTGCTTAGGACTGATATTTAATCCAAATAGTTTTGCTTTTTTTATCAGAGTTTCTAAGTTATCAACATTGGGTAGAAGAAATTCCATAAGCTCTTCTATTTTTCTTTTGGCAAAGTAATTCTTGAAAAATTCTTCTGTGTAAGGTTGCTTGCGATTGAGTTTATTACCACGCACCGCTTGTCTCATAGTTGAGTCCGTCATAAAAAAGGTGGTATGCTTGTGACTGAAATCTATCTCCATATGTAGTAATGGAGCGTTCTTTTTTAAATCCTCAAAATCGGTAGAATTTTCCATCAAAAAATAGAGTCGTTGTTTGAGTTCGTACTTGTAATTGGTCTTACGATAAACTTCAAACTGCTGGTGGGAATAGCGATTCTCTATAATTTTCGCCCCTGCAATTTTACAAAATCTATCTGAAATCATTCGAAGATTTCGTTCCACATTATAATCCCACTTGAGTTTTTTGTCCGAATTACTATCAACCGAGTTGATAATGATGTGATTATGGAGGTGATTTTTATCAACGTGAGTCGCAACGATAAAACGAAATTTGCCACCGGTTAACTCCTTCATTGTCTCATAGCCGATCTGATTGATTTGTTCAGGAGTGAGATGATCCTCTGGAGAAAAAGACTGAATGATATGATGGGCATGAATTTTTCGTTGCTTTTCCTCTAACCTAGCATGCCGAAAATTATAAAGCGTATCATTGCTGATAAAATTTTCATGATACATCTGCACCATCTCATCATAGCTAGGAAAATCCAGAAAATTTCTCATGCCATAGTCCGATACCAATGCAAGATTCTTGGTTTTATCAGGATTAAGAATATACTTGATAATTTTTCTGCGATAACTCTTTCCGTGAATAGCAAAATGCTTAGTGATGACCATAAAACTCCCTCAACTTTTTTGCTTGAACACTAAACTCTTTCTCTACCTCACTTATCAAGTCATCGATTCCCTTTTTCAAGTCTTGCAATTCTTCACTTGAAATCAACTGAGATTGATTGACACTTCGGGCAATCTGGTTGATGTTATTACCAATCCTCTTCAACTCAAATATCAAATCTTGATAACCAGTTGTATCAATGGTGATGAAATTCATACCAGGGTCAAGTAGGGTTCGTCGAGCATATTCTGAAAAAGATTGACAACCGCTTTGATCGATGCAATGTTTCAACTGACTCAATTCGCTATCAGATAGGAAAACTTTCTTTAGCTTAGTTCGGTAACGATTTTCCATGTGCCTACCTCATGTATTTTTTACGGAAGTCTTGACTAAGAGGAATGGAGTTCCCTATTTCTTGAATCAATTCCTGCACACAGGTTAAGAGAATGGATACATGTTCTTGGGTGACTTGATGTTCTGCCTTTGATAAAATTAAAATCTCATAAACATCACGACTGATTTGTTCCAGTTTTTGAGATTGCCAGAAGGTGAACCACTTTTCAGCAGTCATTTCTAACTCGTTCTCCAGTAACTTGTTTCTGGCAAATGAAGAAAAGTGTTCAAATCCTTTATTTTTCATCATTATGTCAATCATTTCTAATTCATTTGCAGTCAAATTAACCTCTTTGCGAATGTCTCTGTATTGTTCTGGCACACTACTTCCTCACTTTCATCGATTGTCGGATAATTCCCGACCCCGTGTCAACCACGGGAAACTTATAAAAACAAAATTTAGCATCTTGTAAGGCTTTGCGAGCTCAGATATTGTGTCCACAATATCCCAAAAATCATATCGTCTGCCATTACAAACCTCACGGTTCAAAAAACAAACGATATGAAAATGTGGTGGCACGCCCCCAAACCCCCAAGATAAATCTAAATTAAAAAAAGTATAACAAATACTTTTTGATAAAATTATCACAGAAAAAAGAGCCCTGTCGGACTCTTACAAACTAAAACAATGTCTCTGATATTCATACTGTCTAATGCCACTACTGTCTTTGTTCATCTTGATAGAAAAAACAAAATAATGGTCACGACCGTCTAAAGATTTGCTTTTGTTAAGTTTAAAATAATGTTTTTGAGACATAGCCATTGTGCGTAAAATGTCATCAGTGATAAATGTTAATGGTATATCTAAAGCAGAATACTTGTAAAAATCTGACTCAAATCGTAAATAAGAATCAGAAAAATAATCTAGCTGCAATTTATCGTCATATAATTCTTTACGATTCATATAAATCCAACCCTTCTATCTGGATATCGAGTATATCTTCACATCTTAATCGAAGAAAACCAGTGTCTGATTTTATAGATATAAACTCTTTCCCAATTTCTTTAACAATACCCGATACTACTTTTCTTCTATTTGAGTGCTTAAAAATAAACGTTGCAGGGAATGTATTCGTATAAAGTTGACGAACAAGTAAAATTCTCTCTTCCATTGATAAAGTAATTGAGACATCTTCTTTATTTTTTTCTTCCCAAAGAGAACTTGAATGTTCTGATAAAAAGAATCCCATCCACTTAGCCATCCCACGATCTTGATACTCTCTTGCAGATAAAAAAGGCAAATAAGAACGATTCATCATTTTAGCCCATCTAATCCTCCAGCTGAATGACCACCAATGAGTTTACTCCTTGCAATTGTTCTAGAAGCCTGATCCAGGGCATTTCCTTTCAATAGTGAAGTAAAACCAAATTCTGTTCGAATAACATCGATTGCGGACTGGAGCCTTTCTTCTTTTTCTATTTTTTCAATATCATCAAATAACGAAATCAATCCAAAGGATTCATCTACTAAGCCAGAATAGTTAACGGCAACATTCCTGATAGCCCCTGAAGTGTATTTAGTGTGAAATAACTTTAAAACATAGTTTGTTAGTAGTGCTGTTTGATTGGTTGGTTCAATTTTCATTTGAGTATTGATAGAACGCTTTTGTTCCACTTTAGAGTAGCCTAGATGTATAGAAACTACTGTTGCTTTTTTACCAGCTCTTCTCAATCTAACTGCAACTTGTTCTGCCATCTCACGAAGTATGATCTCAATATCTCTTTGTTTAATATAATCTCTTGGTAAAACTTGAGAGTTCCCTATCCCTTTTGACTTTGGCTTATAAGGTTTATGAACATTACTTTCATCAATCCCATTGGCATGGAACCATAACTCTAGACCCATGATACCAAGCTCTTTTTTAATCAAGTCAGGATTAGCCTGTGCCAATTCTTTAATCGAAAAGATACTTAGATTATGTAATCTCTTCTCCATTCGATTTCCAATTCCCCAGAAATCTGTCATTTTAGGAATAGCCCATACTTTCTTTTCAACATCTTCATAGGACCAATTGGCTCTCATTGTCAGAGTCTTTTTAGCTTCATTATCAAGCGCCAACTTAGCTAATAAGGGATTGGCATTAGACATACCTACCGTTGAATAGATTCCTGTTTTTCTCCAAATCTTTTTTTGAATGGCAGCCGAAATAATATCTAACTTATCTTTCCGACTAATACTTTTATCAGGAACAAAATAATTTAATGAACTTGTTAAATCAATAAATCCTTCATCAATTGAATAGGGATAAATATCGTCTGGTGCCGCAAAATCTTGAAAGATTTTTTGAATCTCCATATTCACTGTAATATAAGTATCCATTCTCGGAGGAACAATCACGGTTGATTTTGCCCATTCCTCTATATAACGAACATAGTCTATCGTTGTCGGTAAACCTTGCTTTCTAGCATTATAGTAAGAGAATTTGCGAGTCTTTATATCAAATGGTAAATCATAGGAACGTCCAACATTTGATTTCCCAAAGACCTTCTTAAACATAGGAGAGGAAGCAAGAATTAACCCAGCAGAATTATCTGCACGGCTCATAACACAAAGTGAAGTCTTAAGTGGATGCAGGCCTCTATCTACACACTCTACACTTGCGTAAAAAGATTTCATATCAACAAAGGCAATGTCACTTTTAGGTTCGAGACTATAATCAAACCAAGTCATACTCAGTCCTCTAAAGGCATAAAGTTCCCAACGATTTTCCCTATAATGCGAGGATTCTCATCATAAGGCGCAAACTTATCTGAATAGTTCCGATTGAGTGAAACTAAACGAAGCCCATTTTCTTCACGATAAACTTTCTTTATATAAGTTTGACCATCCCAATCTATGGCATAGATAGCCCCGTCATAATCAAATCCTGTTTGCTTAATAAGGGCTACAGAACCATTTTCATATGTCGGTTCCATTGAATTACCAAACACCCAAGATGCAAAATCATAATCAAATTGATGATTGAAGTAAACTGTATCGTAATTACCATCATCAAAATAAGCTGTTCCTGTACCAGCTGATAATTTTTCGTAAACTTTATAAGCAAAACGCTCAGGTAAATCTACAACCTTTACATTCTGTTTGTTCAACAATTCTGTAGCATAATGAAGTGTTGCTTCTTGATTTCTTTCCGTTAGTTTGAGATAGGTTTCTACTATTTCATACTCTGATTCAAAATATCGAGGGTCTACATTCAAAATCTCACTCAATTTGCTTAGATTATTTTGATTCGGTTTTGTTTTACCTGATTCCCAATTAAAGTACGAAGCTCTACTAATTCCCAAACTGGATGCAAGTTGAGATTGAGATAATCCTTGACTTTCTCTTTTTTCTTTTAATTTAGTAGGTGAAAACATTTGTTCTCCTTTTGTAAGTTTATTAACTAACAAAAGGATACCATAGCTTGTTGAAAAAATCAAGAGTTTAATAACCCCCAAGATTTAAAATAATCATAAACTGTGCTTAATTTCTACTTATATTGTTAGGAAACCATCACTTAAGGAAGTTATAACTTTTGAAAAAGATAAAGAACAAGCAAAAATAGAAAATAAAAAAGGATCGTTATTTTTTAAATGACGATCCAATAGACTATATTTTAAAACTCATGATCTAACAACCATTTCGATTAGTTAAATCTTTCAATCTTTCTTCTCCTGATTTAAGCATATCCTTCTCTACTTGATTCCATTCTCCAAATAGTAAGTCATGAAGAACGGTTGCTGCTGGAGTTGTATTTTCTTTTGAATCATATACACAACTTCTATCTCGTTGATAAATTTGAATTCTTTCAAAGAGAGCTAGTTCTTCCAATTGCCGTGTATTATCAACTAGATGATTTACAATGAAATCATGATGTTCTTTTGGAGTTGCGCGTGCTTGATTTGGATTAATAGCGTACAGTTCTTCATAACGGATAAGAGTACTCAGATAGGACAGCTTTGGCTTTGTCGCAATCAAGGCTAATTGTACCTCATACCCCTTATTTTTTAATAGTTGTGCTGTTTTCTTTGGAACATCAATCGTTCGTAAAGTTCCCTCTATCAAAAGATTGTATCCCAAATAACTCAATTCTGTTACTAAAGACTCTACCATTTTGCCTGCAAAATCTTTGGTGTATTCTACACTATCTTTGCCATATTCTTGCTGCAGTTCTATATAGTGTGGATGCTGAGAACGAAAACTATCGCCATCTACGATAACAATATTTCCTTGAAATTCTTTCTGTTTTATACGATGAATTGTAGTCTTACCGGCACCACTTTGCCCTCCAAGCAAAATCGCTATAGGTTGCTTACTGGACTTTTTTCCTCTTGTCAGTGAACGAAGATTCCGTGCTAGAGCATGTTTGAATTCACTATCAGTATAATCTTGGATTTCCATTAGGCTACCATCCGTTTTTCAGATATCTCTAACATACGTTCAATTCCATCCAAATAACCTCTATATCTCTCTATTTCATCAAAAGTTTCTACTAAATAGATATTCGTATGAATCAAATCAGATAGATCATCACTCATTAAAATCCAAGGATTAGATTCATCATCAATGCTAATTCCCTGACTATCTTGATAACGATAGAGTCGTGATAATAGATTAGCACCTCTTTCTTTCACAATTTCAATTTTTAAAGTCAATTCATAATCTTCAACAGGATTGAGCATTTTATCTTCTCCTACAATATCGACATAAGATACATTAAACTTCTGACAAATGATGTCTATTAGTTCCGTAGAGACTGAACTCGTTCCATTTTCATACCGGCTCAAGCTATTTCGAGAAATTCCTACAATTCGGGCAAAGTCGTCTTGTGTTAAGTCATGTGTTTTACGTAAGGATTTTATGTTCTTTCCAATCATGGCAAACTCCTTTATTTTTATAATTCAATTATAGCATAAAAAAGCATAATGCACCAAAATTGGTGCGTTATTGACTATTTTTCCTAAATCTCTCTAAATTCTTCTCCAATTGTTCCTTATGAAGTTGATTCTTAGCTTCCTTTAATGTGTCGTCCAAAGTTTCTTCTCTGTAAGTTGCTTCTGTTTTTAGTTGTTCTGATCCTTGATCTGGAGTGAAAATGATATCTAGCAGTCGGTCTATTTTTTCAAGATCTTGGACAGACATATCAGATAGTCTATGAATTAGCTTCTTAAATACATCACTATTGTCTTGCTTTTTCTTAAAAAATGTTGTAAACATCTATAACCTCTCAAAAAAAGCAGCCTATCAGGACTGCTTAGTGTAATTCGGAAATCGCATCATAAATGGACTGCAATTTCTTATTGTCTTTATTCTTTGTGTCAATCAACGTATGTAGCTCTTCAATTTTCTTTTGACTGCTTTCAATATCGCTATTGTTATCCGCAATAAGTCTTTTAAGATGTTGCTGATAACTTGTAGTGATATCTGTCTCTTTTCCTGTTCTAACCTCTGTAACTTTGGGTTTAGAACTAGGATTCGATGCCGTCACAGGTTCTTGTTTGCGCTTTTGAAAAGCTGCTTCATAATTTACATCATTACCTCCTTGATGATTTCCAAATAAGGCCGCAATTTTATCTGGATCTTCTTGATTTTCTGATTTACTTTCTAATGGTTGATTAAAATTCCAATCTTTTGTCATTCACTCATTTCATCCTTTCTAAATTCAGAATCATCGAATTGTCTTTCTTTACCAAAGGCATGGTCAAGAGCTTCTTCAAAACTCATGTGACTAATACTTTGACGCCTTTTGAACGTCGCAAACATCGCTGTCTCCAGTTGTTCTTTGTAAGCAGCTAGTTTTTCTGACTCTCTTGCTACCTTACTTTCTTGCCTAGTGACCTTTTCTTCTAAGCGTTCAATAATGGTCATATACGATCCTCCTTCATTCTAATATTAGCTAAAACATCTTGATTTTGTTATCACAATTCTAAACATTGATAGGTTTGCCTTACTGGTTGATTCCTCAATGAATCTTTTGCATTCTCGATCATCAATTGTAAATCTGATTTCTTTTCGCGAAGAATATCGTTCCAGTCTATTTTTTCTTTCCCAAATTCATTATTAGGTAAATCCAGTAAAACAGGCAATCCTGATTGAGATAACTTATCAGAAAAATCTTTACCTGCATCATCACAATCTACCGCAAGTGTCAATAAATCAGGATGATTATCAAAATAGCTGGTGGTATTACGAATTGTATTGATCAAAGGCAATAACTTAGAAGGTGTTACTGTATCTAAAAATTCCAATTTCTGATTTTCTTCAGCTATCAATCGTAAAGTTTGATAAGCCACAACAGACCTTTTCAATCCCTCCATAGATACCAAACGAACATCAGTTAGACTTTGTTGATGAAGTTCGTAATAGCTCATCAAGTCGATAAACGATTCACAAAAGACCAGTCTATTTGGTTTACCAATGTCAAAGGAGATTCCAACATGTCCATGGCTTCCTTTTAGAATCGTTTTTAACCTCTCTCTAGAAAGAGAGTGATTCTTATAAATCCCTTGTAAGCTTGCTGCCTGCAGCTTGTGACGATGATTAAAGCTTTTAAAAACAATAACAGGTTCAACTGTTTCATTTGTTTTCCAACTAGCTTGGGCTATCAAACCTTGTTGAATCATCTTTTGTATGATTTCTTCTGAGATTCCTCTACATTCTGTTAAGTAATATCTGGCCAGACTACAGTTAGAATCTTCTATTCTCTTTAAAGGATAATAAAATGGTCTCTCTCTTTTTTCTTGAACAGCTTCTTTTTGAAAAGGTTCTTCAGAAAGAAAGGCTAGAGCTTCTTTAAAGGAAATTCCCTGAACAAGTCGAACAAAATCAATGACATCACCTTGAATATCTCTTGAAAACCATTTAAAAGTATTGGTAGTTGAAAAAATCCGAAATGAATCGTGTTCAGGATGTTCATAGACACTGCTCGAAACTTGTTTAAACGAGATACCTAAACGATTGGCTACATCAAGAATTGAAATTTGCTTACATTCCTCTATATTCATAAAACATCATCATTTTGTCGTAGTATTTGGCAGTGATGGAATAGATGATGATTCTTCTAAAGTTTTAGGAGTTGCCTTATCTAAATCATCTAACCCAGATTTCCAAACCTGTACTTGGTTGACCAATAACTTACCAGGAAGTTTAGAATAGGACAATTTAACAGTTCTTGTTTCTGTCTGATTGGTTTTTGATTGGTTGGCATTCTTTAAATCAGATACATAGGTTACATTATAAGAGACCATGGCAATGGCTTGATTCGTAGTCTGATTGACAAAGATATCTGCTTTTTCAAAATGATAATCCAAAATATAATCCTTATACACTTGGTTCATGGCATCATTTTGACTTGACAATTCTTGAGAATAAGCCGATTCAGTCATATAAGGTTGAATACGTGTATTATTTTCTCCGAGCTTTTCTTTCGTATAGTACTGCGTCAAAAATTCTTTTACAGTATCCGATGACAAAATGCTGGCTTTATCTTCTGCTTGTTTGTCCTCTACAAGTTTAGCTGCAGCCAATTCGATTTCTTTGCGACTTTGTTTAGCAGTAGAATGTTGACCAGCAGTATATCCCATCATGAGAATAAAGCTAGTTGCGGCTACTGCACCAACACTAATTAAGGCTTTAGTTTTGACTTTATTTAACATCTTAGACCTTCTTTCTATAAAAACTAGGTCAAGAATATCAAAAAGAACTTGTAAGTTTTATCACAAGAAAAAGTCTCTGAAGAGTCCAATATAATTAAGCTAAGAAATTCAAATACGATTCTGTATTTGGGTTTCTTTTTTATGTGATAAACTAGAGTTACGGAGGTATTTCCCATGATAAAACAGATAAAAGCCCACTTGAATAAGAGTATTCAGAGTATCCTTGGTCAAAAAGTTGAGTTCGTCAAACAAGATGAACAGGCCTTTACTCGTAAAAGAAGTTTATCACTAGAAACTATGATTCGTACAATTCTGGGAATGGGAGGGAAATCCTTGTCAAAAGAATTACTGGATGCTAAACTGACAGTTTCAAATTCAGCCTTTGTTCAAAGACGCTATCAGATAAAACCTGAGGCTTTCTATGTCCTATTTAAAGAATTTACAGCACCTATTCCACTTAATACTGACTTTCCAATATTCGCTGCTGATGGGAGTGATATCTGTATTCCTCGAAATCCCATGGATACAAAAACCTCTATCCAAATCAAAACGGATGTTAAATCCTATAATCTCATACACATAAATGCCCTATACGACTTGACGACTGGAGTGTATAGAGATGTTTCTATTCAAGACAAACATACGCAACATGAGCGCTTAGCTCTGATTCAGATGATGGAGGCTTCTCCATTTCGAGAAAGCTCTTGTTATCATGGTGAGTTAATCGCTCCAATGACTTACGAAGAGACGATGAGCAGCGAATTTTTTGAAGCATGGTTTCAGAAGTTCCTCTTACCAACCTTAAACACACCATCAGTTATTATTATGGATAATGCAAGATTCCATAGAATGGGTAAGCTAGAACTCTTGTGTGAAGAGTTTGGGCATAAACTTTTACCTCTTCCTCCCTACTCACCTGAATACAATCCTATTGAGAAAACATGGGCTCATATCAAAAAGGTATTACCAAATTGCAATACCTTTTACGCAGCTCTTTTGTCTTGTTCTTGTTTCAATTGACTATAATACTCAATGAAAATCAAAGAGCAAACTAGGAAGCTGGCCGCAGGTTGCTCAAAGCACCGCTTTGAGGTTGCAGATAGGACTGACGAAGTCAGTAACATATATAATCCAAGCTGAAGCTGACACAGTTTGAAGAGATTTTCGAAGAGTATAAAAGAAAGAAGCTGACAAAGGAGACGGGGATGGAACAAACATTTTTTATCATTAAACCAGACGGTGTAAAAAGAGGGCTAGTGGGTGAAGTGTTGAAACGCATCGAACAACGTGGCTTTACAATCGAAAAATTGTTGTTGCGTTCACAGATTTCAGAAGAGCTGATTGACCAGCACTATCAGGACTTGGTTGGTCAGAATTTTTACCCACCGATTCGTGAATTTATGACTTCAGGCCCGGTTCTTGTGGGCATTATTTCTGGTCCCAAAGTAATCGAAAATTGGCGGACCATGATGTGTGCAACTCGTCCAGAAGAAGCTTTACCAGGAACTATTCGAGGTGATTTTGCAAAAGCTGCTGGAGAAAATGAGGTTATCCAAAATGTTGTACATGGTTCAGATTCAGAAGAGTCAGCTAAGCGAGAAATTGCTCTTTGGTTTTAAGAGTGGATTGGCTCAATCAATTGGTTAAAAAACTCATTTGAATAGAAAGTATAGTCAATTAGTTTAAGATATGGCGCATGATATCAAACTTTTTAGTTTTTGATATGGTGCGTTTTTTGATTAAGTGACTATTAGTTCGTCTCGCTCCGTTAGGTGCAAGACAAAAAAACACCCGCTATGCGGGTGCGCGTCGAGGGTTATACCAAAAAACTCCAAACGCGATACAATAAAGGTGTTCAAGCCAATTGTGAAGCGAAAGGAGAAAAATATGGCACAAAAGGTTCTTTTGTCCTATTCTTGTTTCAATTGACCATATTTCTATACTTTTTCTTCCTTTCTCTGTGAAAATCGCAAGTTTTTCCCACCTTTTTCTCAATACTGAAACAACATCTTTCCATAACTTCAATAATTTCTTTTTGTGTTAAATCATTATTTAACTCAATCTTTGG
>NZ_KQ970818.1:507087-511063 GCF_001579645.1 Streptococcus infantis | reverse complement strand
GGCAATACGTTTTCAAAGCTACTTTTTTACCATAGGTTTTGAGCCTTCAACACAGATTACTAAGCCAAAAATGCTCTAAATTTTTGAAATTCTAACAAATTCCACTCAACTTTATCATCATCTTTGACTTTCACAATATCTTCCTCAAAATAACATGGAATAAAGATAGTTTTCTTTTGAAACGGTTGTAGGAGGAAAATCTCTCCTACACTATTATTGATTCTGAGAGAAAATTGCAAAATATCATTTACCAAACTTTCAATTATTAAGATTTTTTGCAGTTTATCTGAATTAGAATCGCAAGGCTTCTCAATAATATAATTGTCAAATTTTTTCATTCTAACTTCCTCTCCACTATTTCTTCCTTTATCAAGAAAAAGTTACCTCAATATTAATAAAGTACAATTCTAAATTAACTCCAATTATTGATTCATGATAATATTTCAGTAACTCATCGTGCAATTAAAAACAAGGATTTTTATTTCAGACGATCCATCGTGAACACTTCATCAGCCATCTCCCAAATTGCCGGATTATGTGTTGCGATAATGATTAGCCTATTATCATCTCGAAGAGATAGCAAAATCTCCATAATCAACTGAGAGGTTGCTGGGTCTATTGAAGCTGTTGGCTCATCTGCCAGAATAAGGGGTGGATTCTTTAAGATAACTTTTGCCAAGGCAACCCGTTGCGATTCTCCGCCCGATAACTCAAAGATGCGCTTATCTAGGTTAAGATAAGCCAGGCCGACCTGTTCTAAAGCCTGCTTCTGCCTCAACCGCTGTTCCGACCGACTCAACTTTTGACCAATGAGACCTAGCTTAAGGTTTTCTTCAATACTTTGGTTTTCAATTAAGCCAAAGTTCTGGAAGAGGTAGCCCAATTCGTGACGGAAAAAATCACTCGATTTATAATTTGCCAAGTCTTTACCTCGGTAAAAAATCGTCCCATCATAAGATTCTAATTTCCCAATCATGTTCATCAAGGTTGTTTTACCGCTACCACTTGAACCAATTAAGGCATAGACTTTTCCAGCCTCAAATGTCATTGAAAGATTCGAAAATAACTCTCGTTCTCCAAAAGATTTACTCACCTGTTTAAGTTCAATCATATTAACCTCCCTTCAAAACAAGCATGGACATCTTGTTTTCTTTCTGCATTTGGACATGTAACTGTAAAAGAGATAGACCAGTGAAGAGTAACAAGACTAAGAAAGCAACTACTATCTCTACCTGAAGAAATACACTCGCAACAAATCCCAGTAAAAACACACCCAGTTGAGCAAAGAGATAAGTGCGATGGATTTCTAAGAACCTGAGACCTGCAATGCGTTTGATAAAAATAGCACGTCTAAATTCTTCAAAGTAGAGCCTATTCATAGTGTTAAACAACAAGATTGAAGTTGCAATCCCAAGCACAGCTCCTGCTAGCATTACCCAACGTTCCCTCTGGATATTATCCGATAATGTGATGTAGTTGTGGTAACCTGTTTGCATTTCTGAGACCCAATTTTCAATGCCTTGTCTCTGGATAAGCTCCTGGGCATCAGACAATTGATTAAAGAGAACGTAGTTCTGTACTGCGTCTACCCAAAACACAATGGACTGTGGACCAGTTGATTGGGGTGTTATAACAATGATGATTGGATCTTTCAAAAACTGCTGGTAAGAAATAGGGGTCGTATTATACACAAAACGATCATGACCTGATTCCAAATAACCTACCGTAGCAGTCATTTGCTGTCGTTCATCTTTACTAGATATGCGACTGGTTAAGTCGTCTTCAAAAACAGATTTATAATGTTCTTCCTCTGAACGGAGGTGTTCAGGCAGTAATAAGACAAACTCCCCTACATCAAGGTGATTCATCTTTTGCTCAATAGTTGTATCTACAGGAATGTTTTGACGCTCCAAGTATTGCGGTGTGACGATAAGGACATTGCCATTCGGGTTGTAATCGTGCCATTCTGTAGAGGTTGTCAAGTTTTTGGAGGAAGCCATGCCATTTTGCAAAGTACGGTCAATTAACTGGTGTCTAGATAAGAAAGCCTTTTGTTCTGAAACAGCCAGATCCATCAATTGATACCAAGTTCTGAGTTTTCTTTGAGCTTGTTCATCAAAACCAGGACTCGTTCCTTCACGGCTGATTGATAGGATAGTCAGTTGCCTTTCCTGACTCCAAACCTCTTGTCCAATCCGATGCTGTTGCCAGGCTTGGGAATACTTTAAACTACTCCCTATTCCCAGCGTTACAATAATAATCGCTAATAGTTGACCGATTAAAATCAAACTAATGATTCCTCTGACAGGCACTTGCCCTTTTATAATCTGCATCAGGTGTATCTTTTTTATTCCAACTGCGAAGAGTTGAGCGAAAAACAGGGAGATCGACAACAAGATGAGATTATAACTGAGCAAGCCTTCTCCTATGGTCATTAGGGATTGCGTTGGAAGCGACAGAATTTTTTGCATAAAAATGGCGAGCACGCCAGCTAAACTGAAACCAACAACTATCCCTTTCAAATCCTCACCAACTGGTCTAAGGAAAATGGACCACCGTTTCTCTCCTGAAATGAGGCGAATGCCCGACGACCGTAATTGGCTAATTTGACTAATTAAAGTCAGTGCTCCAAAGGTTAAGATGAAAATCAATAAACTGATTAACTGAAATCCGTTACTAAAGATAGCCATTAACGTAGATAGTTTAGATGGAATTGTCAGGTGCATGTTAGTCAAGCCAAGTTGACTTAGCTCCTCCCTTAGCAAGTGAATATCTAGGTTTCCATCGAATACAAAATAGTTTGTTTCAACACTACTACTTTGAGCATCTTCTAGATTTTTTTCCTGTAGCCCATCAGGCAACTTTCCGTTCCCAAAGGTCGTATAAGAAAACACTGGAGTACCTTCTGAGTTAAGATCTTGGTGTTGAATCGCAATAAAGCTATCCGTTTCTTCTGCTAGTTTTTCCAAGCGTGTAGCAACATGCTGAAAAGTTGTTTCAGGGGAAGAATCACGTACAACAACGTTGGGGTAATAATGGGAGACATATGTATCAGTCCAAATGGTAAATACCCAAACAAAGAACAAACTAGCAAGCAGGTTGGATATGAGTATAAATAATTTTTTCATAGTGCATTCCTTATTCTAAAATAGAGGGCAGAAATACCCCTGCCCCCTATAAACTAACAAGCTTACTAAACTATTGATAAAAGAATCTTCTTCAATTATTCTTTACCATCCCGCATCAAATGTAACTTGCTCCCCAAAATTTGTATTAACAAACGCATAGGCCGCACTATGTTCTCCTGCATAAACTGTTTTTTCATTTTTACGTCCACTACTTCCAACATAGGCCCAGTGATACCGTGAACCATGATAATAATTCGAATATGCTCCCCAATTATTTGGATCATGATGGCCTCCATAGTTCCACTCGCCACCACGGTGAGAAGCTGCCAAAACAGGAGAAGCCAAACTAAATGCCAAAACGGCAAGGGATGATGCAACTACTTTTCTAATTTTTAACATATTATTACTCCTCTGAATGAAATATTATGAAAATGAGCGAAATGCAACTACACATTTTAATTAGGAATCTCAGTCTGAATTATAGTATCCTATTTTTTCCTCCTTTCTAACTGCACGTTCCTTTCTACAGACAGAGACTTAATTTTATAAACCAATCTTAAATACTTTAGATTTTGTAACTCATAATTTTCAACAGTTGGTTAGCTATGAAAGCATTTTATTAAACATCTCCATTCTTATATCTATCTGGTATTGTTACAAGCTCTCATAAGAATACCTTTCTCTAAATAGTTGAATTTTAAAGTAATACGAAATCAATCAGCCTTCCCAACATCAAGACCATTGGACTTCTTTTGCGATTGCACTCGAATCTCCAATTGTTTATTCTTCTGAATAAACTGTTGGTAAGGAATTGTATTACTAAACATAAAAACACCTAGCAATGCAGG
>NZ_KQ970818.1:490692-506155 GCF_001579645.1 Streptococcus infantis | reverse complement strand
CCAGTCTCAGTTTTCTTTTCCTTTAACTTGACTTGTTGCAATATCTTCACCAAACCATTTTTGGCTAATTTCTTGGAATTTTCCATCTTGATACAATTCCACAAAAGCTTGATTCAAATTCGCTAACAAGGTCTTATCTGCTGGTCTCACACCAACTGCAAAAGACTCGCTCTCAAAACCAGCTGGAAAAATCTCATACTGGTCTAAAATTCCTTCAGTTTCAAGATAATAATTGGCGTAAACACGGTCTATTAAGAGGGCATCAATCCGATCATTTTGCAAGTCAATCAAGGCTTCGTTAAAACTCTGATATTGGTTGGCTTTTTGATCTTTTACAATGTTTTTCAAGAGTTCTGGCTGAGCTTCAAAATCTAGATAACCAGAAGAACCTGCTTGGGCTCCCAAAATCTTATTTTTCATATCCGAAACCGACTGGATATTTTGCGATTTTTTAGAGACGAGAACTTGTTGATTTTCCATGTAGGGAATGGTAAAAGCAACCTTCTCACGGCGTTCATCAGTCGCTGAATATCCATTCCAGATAGCATCAATGGTGCCGTTTTGAAGTTCGGTTTCCTTCATGTCCCAATCAATGGGTTGAAATTGTGCCTTGAAACCAAGTTTCTCAGAAACAGCCTGTGCTAAATCAATGTCAAATCCAGCATATTGCCCATTCTTTTCTTCAAAGCCCATGGGAACAAAGGTATTGTCAAACCCGATGGTAATTGTACCTTGTTCTTGGTATTTGTCCCAATTATCGACTTTGGGATCACTAGATTTTTGTGTGCATCCTACTAGGAAAAAAGCAAGTAAGAATACCAAAACAAGGCTGATTTTCTTTAGATTCATAGACACCTCCTACTTAGGCTCTACTTTGAGAATCTGATCAGCAATATTCTCTGCAAACTGGAGATCGTGAGTCACGACAATCTGAGTCATGCCTAATTCTCGATTTTGTAGGATCAGTTTTTCAACCTCGAGACGCAACTCTGGGTCAAGGGCTGAAGTTGGTTCGTCATACCCAATCACTTCAGGATCTATCATCATAGCGCGTGCTAAGGCAACCCGTTGCTTTTGACCACCAGATAATGAGTATGGATAAGCATCTGCATGAGCTTCTAGACCCAGACGAGTTAATAAGTCGACCGCCTTCTTCTTTGCATCTGCTTCAGACATCCCCATAGTCTTGATAGGTGACAAAATCAAGTTTTCCATAACGGATAAGTGAGGAAAAAGCTGAAAATCTTGAAAAACAAAACCTAACAAGTGGCGCTTTTCAAGTTCATCCAAAGGTAGGGATTCTCCATTATAAAAAATCTCTCCTGAATCAATGGTCTCAAGTCCAGCTAACATTCTAAGCAAGGTAGTCTTTCCACCACCAGAAGGGCCAACAATGGCCAAAATTTGCTTTTCAGGAATTGTTAAACTGAAATTGGATAAAATTTCTTTTTTTCCAAATTTTTTGCTGATATTTCTTAACTCTAACATGGTTAACCTCCTATCTATAGTAGCTGAACTTTTTCTCAAGTTTCTTAGCTAGGATTGTAACGATACCAATCATAAGCAGATAAATAGCTCCTGCTAGAAACATTGGAATCAAGCTAGCATCACGATTGGCTGCAGTACGACTGGCTAGGATTAAATCTGAAATACCGAGTGCATAGACCAGAGAAGTATCCTTAACCAAACTCATAACCTCGTTAAATACACTTGGTAAGACAATCTTGGTCACCTGTGGCAAGATGATATAGCGAACGGTATCGATAGGATTAAATTTCAAAACCTTAGCTGCTTCGTATTGCCCCTGAGGAATCGTTGCAATCCCTCCACGGAAAATTTCAGCAAAATAGGCTGCATAATTAAGCGTGAAGGCAATAATCGCTGCAGGCACACGATCTAAACGAATCCCAATACTTGGAAGGACATAATAAATAAAAATTAGTTGCAAGAGCAAGGGTGTCCCGCGCATCACCCAGATATAGATATCAATCATGTAATGGAGGGGTTTCCAATGGACCTGTAAGCAAAAGGCAACCAAAATGCCTAAAGGGATTGAAAAAAGTAAGACCAGTGCAAAAACTTGTAACGTCATTGTCGCACCGCTCAATAAACTTGGTAATATCTCGAATAAGTAAGACATATTCCACCTCCTAAAAATAATTGTTCCTATTATAGCATAAATAAACATAAAATCAAGGATTTTCAGAAGTTTCCATGAATTTTTAAAACTTTAGCCTTAATTTCCGAACAATAGTGTTCATGAGAAAAATTTTCTACTTACATAAAGTATCAGATGTCACAATTTGAGAAAAGATTCCTTTCCGTTTCTCTCCTATTTCATGGTATAATAGAAGCATGATGACAATAGTATTATTAATTTTAGCTTATTTATTGGGTTCTATCCCTTCAGGACTGTGGATCGGGCAAATATTCTTTAAGATTAATCTAAGAGAACATGGTTCTGGTAATACTGGAACGACCAATACCTTTCGAATCCTTGGGAAGAAAGCGGGTATGGCAACCTTCGTGATTGACTTTTTCAAAGGAACCATCGCAACCTTGCTTCCATTTATCTTTCATGTTCAAGGTGTTTCACCTCTAGTCTTTGGCCTTTTAGCTGTAATTGGGCATACCTTCCCAGTATTTGCAGGCTTTAAAGGAGGAAAGGCTGTCGCAACTAGTGCTGGAGTCATTTTCGGATTTGCTCCTCTATTTTGCCTCTATCTAGCAATTGTCTTCTTTGGAACTCTTTATCTAGGCAGTATGATTTCTCTCTCTAGTGTTACTGCTGCCCTTGCTGCTGTACTTGGGGTGATTCTCTTTCCGCTTATCGGTTTCCTACTTCCAAGTTACGATTTATTATTTGTAGTGATTATCCTAGCCCTCGCAAGCTTAATTATCATTCGCCATAAGGATAACATCAATCGTATTCAAAACAAAACTGAGAACCTAGTTCCTTGGGGACTAAATCTTACCCATCAAAAACCTAAAAAATGATTGAGAGAAAAAGTTTTTGAGAATCTAGCTCTACTACTGCTCAAAGATTAAGGAAGAAATAGTATGCAACATAGTATTAGTGACCGTGAGTCTAACCATCAAATCATTAAAGATTTTATCAGTAACTTCATCGGTTCGCTGAGTGGTAAAGCATTCAATTTTGCTTTAGGTTTGATGTTACTGGACCAAACAAAATCTGCTATGAGTTTTGGGATAAATATGATTATTTATCCTTTAGTTAGTTTGATTTTCTTGGTACCTATTGGCAATATAGTAGATAAGTACCGCCATAAAAAGATTCTAACCTTTAATTTCATTTTTCGGATGCTTATCTTTCTCTTCTTTTATGCCTTCTATTTTTTAACAGATTCATCTAGTATCTTGTATCTGGTGATTCCATTCGTCGTACTCCACTCTATCACAGTCAATATCAGTGACACTTGTTATTCAGCTTCTATTCATGAATTAGTCAATGACAGAAAAATTCAACGATTAAGTTCTGTTACACAGACCGCCATCGCTATTGCAACTATGCTTTCTCCAGCTATCGGAGTTATTTTTTATAGTTGGATTGGTTTTGCAGGTTTTATTCTTATCGTAATCCTTGCAAACTTTCTATCATTAGGAGTTCTGCTCACTATGAAATTTTACTACGAGTATGAAGAACCTGAAACGACGAACAAAAAACTGGAAAAACAGCTGTATGGAGTTAAAGAAATTATTCACTTTTTAAAAGAAAATCAGATTGTTAAATACATCATTCTTGTGAGTGTCGTTCTTAACTTCTTCTACACCTCTATCAGTATTGGAGTCCCATTTGTAGTCAAAGAACAGCTCCTCTTAGATAATGCAACCATTGGAATCCTTGAAACCATGTCAGCAATTGGAATGCTGCTAGCTAGTATTTCCATGTCACTACTACCGGACAAAAAAGAAAACAAACTCCTCTCTAATAAAATCAGCTTCCCTCTTTTTCTTCTAATCATTGCGATTATTGGTTTAGGAGTAACATTTTCAACAACCCAGTCTCAAATCCTTATTTCAACTCTTGGTGGTTTATTCATGGGAATCATCGCATTTACTCTGGTTATCTTAAATATTGTTGTCATGACCTACCTTCAAAGTACCATTGAGACTAAATTTTTAGGCAGAGTTATGAGTACCTTATTTACACTCAATACCTCTATTATGCCGATAGGGACACTTGTATTTACTTATTTATTCCAACAAGAAGTAAATGGTGGGGTCATCTTTATTGTTGGCGGTACTTGCCTTCTAATCTATACGATGTTCCTACTACCTCGCATTTTCAACCTTTTAAAAGTAAATGAAGCAAGTTCAAAGTGATTAATAGTTGTAAGTGAAAAACCTTTTTTGATATCTTTACGAGGTATAATTCTTGATAAAAAAGCATCAGTTTCAAACTGACGCTTTTTTTGTTTATTTAGATTTGATATAGTTGATACCATCCGCCTTCGGCGCAACAGCTTTTCCAAAGAAGGCTGCTAGTACGACGATGGTCAAGAGATATGGTGCAATCTGCAAGTAAACAGTTGGAACTCCTTGCAAGAAAGGAAGTTGAGAACCGATAACTGCCAAACTTTGAGATAATCCAAAGAAAAGACTTGAAAGCATAGCTCCGACAGGATTCCACTTACCAAAGATCATAGCTGCAAGAGCAATAAATCCTGGTCCTACAATCGTTGTAACTGAGAAATTGACGGAAATTGACTGAGCATAGATAGCTCCTCCGATTCCCCCAAGGAAACCTGAAATCACAACACCCAAATATCTCATCTTGTAGACATTGATTCCCAATGTATCAGCTGCTTGTGGATGTTCACCGACTGAACGAAGGCGAAGTCCAAAACGTGTTTTGAAAAGGATAAACCATGCTAAGAATGAGAAAGCAATCGCAAGGTAACCAAGTAAACTGGTTGACTTGAAGAAGATATCTCCTAGAAATGGAATATTGGCTAAGACTGGGAAATCGAAACGACCAAAGGTTTGAACCAAGTTGTCCGTTTGCCCCTTGTTATAAAGGACTTTTACCAAGAAAACAGCCAAGGCAGGCGCCATCAAGTTTAGCACAGTACCACTGACAACATGGTCAGCACGGAAATGAACTGTAGCCACTGCATGAATGAGCGAGAAGATAGCTCCGACTAATCCACCAACTAGAAGAGCCAACCAAGGAGTCGCTGCTCCTAAATCTTGAGCAAATTCAAGGTTAAAAACAACTCCAGAAAAGGCACCCATGACCATGATTCCTTCAAGACCAACGTTAACAACTCCACCACGTTCAGAGAAAACTCCTCCGATACTTGTGAAAATAAGTGGTGCTGAGTAAATCAACATTGAAGAAACCATAAGGGTTAACATTGTTGTAATCGACATCCTTATTTACCTCCTTTAAGTTGTTTTCTTGGTTTGACAAAGCGTTCGATGATGTAATGAACACTGACAAAGAAGATAATTGAGGCTGTAACGATACTTACAAGCTCAGATGGTACTTGAGCAGCATTCATACCAGGTGCTCCAACTTGAAGCACTCCGAACAAGAAGGCTGCAAATAGAATTCCAATCGGTGAGTTTGCAGCGAGTAGACTAACCGCCATTCCGTTAAAGCCGATCGCCAATGATGAACCTTGGACATAAACGTTTTGGAAGGTCCCGAGTCCTTCTACTGCTCCACCTAGACCTGCAAGGGCACCTGAGATAATCATTGATAGGATGATGGTGCGTTTAGCTGAAATACCTGCATATTCAGAAGCATTTGGATTGAGACCAACTGCACGGATTTCAAAACCGAGAGTTGTCTTCTTAAGCAAGAACCAGATAACTCCGACTGCAATGATAGCAAAGAAAATACCGATGTTCATACGAGAGTTACCTGTTAGCTCAGAAAGCCAAGGTGTCTGATAGGTTGCATTGGCACTAACACGAATGGATGAGTCAGTACTCTGCATAATATCTTTAGGGAAGGAGTGAATAAAGGCATTCCCCACATAAAGAACAATGTAGTTCATCATGATGGTAACAATAACCTCAGATGTTCCAAGATAAGCTCTAAGAACACCTGGAATCGCACCAACAATCCCCCCTGCAACTAGCGCAATGATAATGGTTGCGAGAACCAGCAAAGGACGTGGCATATCAGGATGAGTCAGGGCAAACCAGCCACTAAGAACCCAACCCGCGAGGGCTTGCCCAGGAAGCCCAACGTTAAAGAAGCCAGCACGACTTGCAACTGCAAACCCTAGAGCGATCAAGACTAACGGACCCATAGCACGGAAAATTTCACCGATACCACGAACACTACCAAAGGCCGTATAGAACAACTCTTCATAACCCCAAATAGCATCGTAGCCAAAAATCCACATGACGATGGCTCCAAGCAAGATTCCAAGGATAACAGAAATCAAGGGAACCGAAATTTGTTGTAATTTTTTAGACATCACTCTTCTCCTTTTTCCAATTCACCACCAGCCATCAAGACACCAAGTTCTTGCTTGTTGGTTGTTTCTGGCGTTACAATCCCTTGAATCTTACCATCATGGATAACAGCGATTCTATCTGAGACATTTAGAATCTCATCTAGTTCAAAGCTGACTACAAGGACAGCTTTCCCATTATCACGTTCTTGAATCAAGCGTTTGTGAATGTACTCAATGGCACCGACGTCCAAACCACGAGTTGGTTGGCTGACGATGAGGAGATCCGGATTTCGATCAATCTCCCGAGCGATGATTGCTTTTTGTTGATTTCCTCCAGAAAGGGCAGAAGCTGGAACAATCTCACTAGCAGCACGAACATCAAACTCCTGCATCAATTTTTTTGCATAGTCAACGATATTCGTATAATTTAAAATTCCCTTCTTGCTAAGAGGTTCTTTATAGTAGGTTTGAAGAGCGATATTTTCAGAAATCATCATTTCCAAGACCAAACCATCACGGTGGCGGTCTTCTGGAACGTGTCCCACACTCATTTCAGTGATTTGACGAGGATGTAATCCAGAGATAGATTGACCTTTTAACTCTACGCTACCTGACTCGATTTTACGAAGTCCTGTAATAGCTTGGATCAACTCAGACTGACCATTTCCATCAATCCCGGCAATCCCAACAATCTCACCAGCTCGAACATCAAGAGAAAGATTTTTAACAGCTGGAACCCCACGGTTTTCATTGACTACTAAATCTTTGATAGATAGTACAACTTCTTTTGGTTGAGCTGGCTGTTTCTCAGTTTTGAAGGAAACAGAACGTCCAACCATCATTTCTGCCAAGTCAGCGTTAGTCGCACCAGCAATCTCCACTGTTTCGATAGATTTCCCACGACGGATAACTGTAACACGATCAGATACTGCGCGAATCTCATCCAACTTATGGGTAATCAAGATAATGGATTTGCCTTCTTTGACCAGGTTCTTCATGATAGCCATCAACTCATCGATTTCTGACGGCGTCAAAACGGCAGTTGGTTCGTCAAAGATAAGAATATCGGCACCACGATAAAGTGTCTTCAATATTTCAACACGTTGTTGAGCACCAACAGAGATATCTGCTACTTTGGCTGAAGGATCCACAGCAAGACCATAACGCTCCGATAGTTCGTTAATTTCTCGAGTTGCTCGAGCAATATCTAGGACACCATTTTTGGTCAATTCACTTCCCAAAATGATATTTTCAGCAACTGTGAAAGCTTCAACCAACATAAAGTGCTGGTGAACCATCCCAATTCCTAAGCTAGCTGCTTTTGATGGCGAGTCTAATTTTACAACTTGACCGTTGACCACAATTTCACCACTAGTTGGTTCTAGAAGCCCTGCTAGCATGTTCATAAGAGTGGACTTCCCAGCTCCATTTTCTCCTAAAAGTGCATGAATTTCACCTTTACGAAGTTCAAGGTTAATCTTGTCGTTAGCGACAAATTCACCGAAAACTTTGGTAATTTCACGCATCTCAATGACATTTTCGTGTGCCATGTGCTCTTCCTTTCAGAGTTTTATTTTATTTCAATAAAACCTGCTAAAGAATTTTAGCAAGCTCTATTGAGACAAAACAATTTGTCTCAATTCTTAAAGAAGCGGCCACAGGCCGCTCCCTAAGAAATGACTTCCTTCAATTATTTTTCAGGAACTTTGATGCTACCATCAAGGATTTTAGCTTTTGCATCTTCAACAGCTTTTTTACCTTCTGCAGAAAGGTTAGTTACTGCCAAGTCAACACCTTTATCCTTCAATGAGTAAACGATAACTTGACCGCCAGGGAATTCACCTTTTTCAGCTTTGTTTGCGATATCTTGAACTGTTGTTCCGACTTGTTTCAAAGTAGAAGCAAGTACGAAGTTAGCTTCTTTACCGTCTTTAGAAGTATATTTACCTTCGTCAACTTGGTCACGGTCTACACCGATAACCCAAACTTTTTCGCCTTCGTTTTTGCTTTCATTCAAAGATTTAGCTTCTGAGAAGACACCTGCACCAGTACCACCAGCTGCTTGGTAGATTACGTCTGCACCTGCAGCGTATTGAGCTGCAGCGATTGTTTTACCTTTAGCGGCATCACCAAATGAACCAGCGTAGTCTACTTGTACTTTGATAGATGGGTCAACTGACTCAACACCAGCTTTGAAACCAGCTGCGAAACGAGAAATAACTTCAGATTCCATACCACCTACAAAACCAACTTGTTTTGTTTTAGTAGTTTTAGCTGCTGCTACACCTGCAAGGTAAGCTGCTTCGTTATCAGCAAATGTTACGCTTGCTACGTTCTTTTGATCTTTAATCACATCGTCGATCAAAACATAGTTCAAATCTGCATGTTCTTTCGCTGCTTCTTCAACTGCATTGTGAAGGGCAAAACCAACACCGAAGATCAAGTTGTAGCTTCCTGCTGCTTGGTTCAAGTTGTTAGCGTAGTCAGCTTCACTTGTTGATTGGAAGTATGTGTATCCTTTATCTTTTGCAAGATTGTGCTCTTTACCCCAAGCTTGAAGACCTTCCCAAGCTGATTGGTTGAATGATTTGTCGTCAACACCACCAGTATCTGTAACGATAGCTGCTTTAGTCTTCACATCAGAAGATGAAGAAGCTGCGTTACGAGAAGAGCGATTACCACATGCAGCAAGTCCAAATGCTGCTACTGCAACTAGACCAAGGCCTAGCCATTGTTTCTTGTTCATTACTGAACCTCCTAAATAAGATGCGCAACGAAGTTGCAAGTATGGATTGATTGGCCACAAGGACCCTTGTCACTCAAAGAGTGACGCAGACTAATGCAAGTCTGTAAATGAGTATGGAAGTAATTCCCCGACCGTCATCTCGACCGTCGATTTATCTTTGGCAACTAGAGTCACCTTTAGATCTGGTTTAAAAAATTCGACCATAACTTGGCGACAAGCTCCGCAAGGAGAAATAGGTTTCTCAGTTTGACCATAGACAATCAATTCTGAAAACTCACGTTGTCCTTCAGAGACCGCCTTAAAGATTGCCGTTCTTTCGCCACAGTTGGTCAAGGGGTAGCTAGCATTTTCAATGTTAACCCCTGTATAGATACTTCCGTCCTTGGCTACCAATACGGCACCAATCGGAAAATGTGAATAAGGAACATAGGCATTTTTACTAGTCTCAATCGCTAAGTCAATCAACTCAGTAGTCGCCATCTGCTAACTCTCCTTTTAAGATTGCTACACCAGAAGATGTTCCGATACGAGTAGCTCCAGCTTCAACAAAGGCTACTGCATCTGCATAAGAACGAGCTCCACCAGCAGCCTTAACCCCCATATCAGGTCCAACTGTCAGGCGCATTAATTGAACATCCGGTAGAGTTGCACCACCTGTTGAGAAGCCTGTTGACGTCTTGACAAAGTCTGCCCCTGCCTTTTGAGCGAGTTGGCAAGCCAAAACTTTTTCATCATTCGTAAGTAAGCAAGCTTCGATGATAACCTTAACGAGTTTGTCACCGCTTGCTTCAACAACTGCTCGAATATCTGATTCGACCAAGTCAGCATTCCCAGACTTAAGCGCTCCAACATTGATGACCATATCAATTTCGTCAGCACCATTTTGGATAGCTTCTTTGGTTTCATAAGCTTTGACAGCTGAAGTTGTAGCTCCAAGAGGGAATCCTACTACTGTACAAACCTTGACATCAGTATCTACGAGTGCAGTTTTTGCATGCGAAACCCAGCAAGGATTGACACAAACACTGGCAAAATCAAAGTCTTTAGCTTCAGATAACAAACGATTAATTTGTTCTTCTGTCGCATCTTGCTTTAAAAGCGTATGATCAATGTATTTATTTAGTTTCATTTCGTTTTTTCCTTAAATTAGGAGATAATTTCAATGATTTCACGCGTTTTTATCGCTTCATCACTTATTTTAATTTTAACATAATTTTGGAAATCTGTAACTAGTTCCGGAGAAATTTTCCCATTTGTATATACTTTTGCGACAATTTCACCCTGTATGACCGAATCTCCCACTTTCTTCTCAAAAACGATACCTGTCTCATAGTCAAGGGCGTCTGTTTTAACGGCACGACCAGCACCCAATCTCATAGCAAAAAGACCAAACTCCATGGCTGGAAGTTCTGCGATAATACCATCCTCCTGAGCAGGAATGTCAACTACATGGTCAACTTTTACTGGACGATAGAGATCTTCTAGGTCTCCACCCTGAGCTACAACCATCTCTTCGAATTTCTTGAGAGCCTTACCGTTTTCAAGATGTTGCCTTACTTCCTCGACAGTTTTTTCAACATTTGCTAAAGAAAGCATAATCTGAGCTAGCTCGCAGATAAAGTGGCTAATATCTTGACGTCCTTTACCTTGAAGAATTTCCAGTGCTTCTAGGATTTCTAAACGGTTACCAATGGCGCATCCCAAAGGTTGACTCATATCTGTAATAACTGCTACTGTCTTACGACCTACCGCCTTACCAAGGTTTACCATGGTTTGAGCAAGTTGGCGTGCCTCGTCAACTGTTTTCATAAAGGCACCTTCACCCACTGTTACATCAAGTAAGATAGCGTCAGCTCCAGCAGCAATTTTTTTACTCATGACCGAACTAGCAATCAAGGGAATAGTATCAACCGTTGCCGTCACATCACGAAGAGCATAGAGCAATTTATCAGCCTTAACCAGTTGATCGGACTGGCCAATGACTGAAACCCCAATATCCTGAACTTGTTTGATAAATTCATCCTGATTTCGTTCAATCTGAAAACCTTTGATGGATTCTAGCTTATCAATGGTCCCACCAGTATGACCCAAACCTCGACCACTCATCTTAGCAACTGGAACATCAAAACTAGCTACCAAGGGTGCTAGGATTAAAGTTACCTTATCACCAACTCCACCAGTAGAGTGTTTATCCACCTTAATGCCTTCGATTGGCGATAAATTAAATTCCTGACCTGTCTTAACCATGTTCATAGTCAAGTCAGAAATCTCATCTATAGTCATTCCTTGAAAATATACTGCCATAGCAAAAGCCGCCATCTGGTAATCAGGGACGATTCCAGATACATAACCTTCAATCAACCATTGAATCTCACTGGAGCTTAGTTCTTGGCCGTCTCTTTTTTTCTGGATTAGATCTACTGCTCTCATTCTTTCACACTTCTAAGGATATAATATCCCTTATCTTTCTTTACAACCTCGCAATTGCCAAAGATTTCTTCCATCTTGCTTTTGGCACTAGGAGCTCCTTGTTTTTTCTGGATAACAATTGTCAAATCTCCACCATCTACTAAAAAATTGATACTTTTCTCGATGATTTCGTGGACTACTTGCTTGCCTGCACGTATAGGTGGATTTGAAATGACATGGTCAAATTGTCCTTCTACCTGCTCATAAATATTAGACTGGAAGATAGTCGCTTGAACCTTGTTTTTTACTGCATTTTGCTGGGCTAAATCCAAGGCACGATTATTGATGTCCACCATCGTTGCTTGGGCACCATAAGCCTTAACCAAAGACAAACCTATCGGACCATAGCCACAACCAACATCAAGAATTTTTTCACCTTTTTCAATATCTAGACATCTTAACAGCAATTGACTTCCAAAGTCAATCATTTTTTTACTAAAGACACCCGCATCTGTCAAAAAGGTCATCTTTTGCCCAAGTAGCTCAACTCTAAGCTCATGAACATCATGGGCTGCATCTGGATTTTCTGCATAATACATTTTACTCATGATACTATTTTACCATAATTTGACTTAAATTGTAAATCGTTTACAAAGGTATCAAGCCCTTTAATCACATTGTATTTTCTCAAAAATAATATAAATCGGATTAACATTAGGGACCTAGTAAAAAGCTCCCGACTGCCATGGTAATCGGAAAAGCAAAAATGCAAGCAAGACCAAAAAAGAAGAGCCAACACTTTCGTTTAAATAAAGCTAGCACAAGGTAGCCAAGACCTATGAGGGGTAATAAGATAAACAAAACAAAAGTGGTCCAGTTATGGCTCTGAGTTCCTATCGTAAAGGAGAAATTCACCCAGTTTGGTGATAACCATAAAAAAATAACAAATAGGCTGAACAAACCCAGCGTATTTTCTCTTAATCCAGCTTTCATCTTAACACCTCCTTTATAGGTTTTCCCCCTTATATTTTAACAAAGAAAGCGCTTTTTCTCAATCTCTATCAATTATTGGAAACTAATGACAAGTCATTGAGAGCTACAAGGTATCACAGTCAGGATAAAACAACAAATTTATTGTCTATAATCAGATTCATTTTGATTACTATTGCTTTACCTTCAAATACTTAATTATCAACAGTATTCCCAAGAAGATGTTTAGATAAAAGCCCAACTGATAAGTTTGTGTCAGGATTTCCAAACTTGTCCACAGGCGTATCAAATCTTCTATTGACATGCGGAATAAATAACCCTCTGTAGCAATCCACAAAATCAAAAATAGATAACTACCAGCAGAAAGGAATTTTGTCCAACCTTTCCTTAACAGCCATGCAAGGAGGGGTGAACAAATGAAAATAGTTGTTACAATGGCATAATCCATTAAAAATGTAAAACCGTAATAAATTTCCACAAAACGTCTACCATTATCCGCATTTACTCCTTTTATAAAAGGTAAAGCAAAACTTAAAATAAAACAGAGTTCCAATATGTAACTTTTTATGATTTTCATAGTACACCTCCTATAAGTTGTGAACTAAAAAGCCCCCTTTATTAGCTGATAAAATCAGGAGAAATCAGCTCCTACTTCATCATTAAATTGTTCATTCTCTATCTACTTATTAGTATATACTACTGACTTATCACATTCAAGAAACCGCTTTATTTTTTTAGCTTTTTATGGTATGATAGACAAAATATCTAGGGGAAAACAAATGACCAACGAATTTTTACATTTTGAAAAGATAAACCGCGAAACTTGGCAATCCTTGCATCGCAAAACAACTCCTCCCTTGACCGAGGAAGAGTTAGATTCTATTAAGAGTTTCAATGACCAGATTAGCCTTCAAGACGTTACAGATATTTATCTGCCACTAGCACATCTTATTCAGATTTACAAACGTTCCAAAGAAGACCTTGCCTTTTCAAAAGGTATTTTCCTTCAAAGAGAGAGCAAAAAACAGCCCTTTATTATCGGAGTTTCTGGGAGTGTCGCTGTCGGTAAATCAACCACTAGTCGACTCTTGCAAATTTTGCTGTCTCGTATCGTTCCTGGAGCAAGTGTTGAACTAGTTACTACAGATGGTTTTTTATACTCAAATAGTGTTTTAATTGAGCAAGATATCCTTAATCGTAAAGGTTTTCCTGAGAGCTACGATATGGAAGCTTTGCTTAATTTTCTAGACCAACTCAAAAATGGTCAGGATGTTGCTATACCTGTTTATTCCCATGAAATCTATGATATCGTGCCAGGTCAAAAACAACGAGTTCAAGCTGCTGATTTTGTCATTGTTGAGGGAATCAACGTATTTCAAAATCCTCATAATGCCCGTCTCTATATTACTGATTTCTTTGACTTTTCAATCTATGTCGATGCTGCAGTCGAAGATATTGAAAGTTGGTATTTGGATCGATTCTTAAAACTCCTTAGCTTTGCTCAAGATGATCCAGGCAACTATTACTACCGTTTCACTCAACTTCCTCTTAGTGAAGTCAAAGATTTTGCTCACCAAGTTTGGACCAGTATCAACCTCACCAATCTCCAAAATTACATTGAACCGACACGAAATCGTGCCGAGGTCATTCTCCATAAATCTAAAAATCACGAAATTGATGAAATTTACTTAAAAAAATAATTTTCCCTTGTCAAAACGTAAGTTTTCAGATATAATGGTATAGTTAGTAAAAATGGAGGTAAGAACATTGGCAAACATTAAATCAGCTATCAAACGCGCTGAATTGAACGTTAAACAAAACGAAAAGAACTCAGCTCAAAAATCAGCTATGCGTACTGCTATCAAAGCTTTTGAAGCAAACCCATCTGAAGAACTTTACCGTGCTGCCAGCTCAGCTATCGATAAAGCAGAAACTAAAGGTTTGATCCACAAAAACAAAGCTAGCCGTGATAAAGCACGTCTTGCAGCTAAACTTGGTTAATCTTTAACTGCATACAAAATGAGCTCTTCGGAGCTTTTTTTGTGCACATTTTTCTGGAGGTCATTATGAAAATAGCTATCATCGGATATTCAGGATCAGGTAAATCTACTCTTGCAGAAAAACTGGCCAAGCACTACTCTATTCCAAAACTTCATATGGATACTCTCCAATTTCAACCTGGTTGGCAAGACAGTGACCGTGACTGGATGCTTAAGGAAATGGAGACTTTCCTTACCAAACACAAAGATTGGATCATTGATGGCAACTACTCGTGGTGTTGCTATGAGGAAAGAATGGAGCAAGCTGACCAGATTATCTTTTTAAACTTCTCTGCTTGGAATTGTTTGCTAAGAGCCTTTAAGCGTTATTTAAAATATAGAGGAAAAGTCAGAGAAAGTATGGCTGCGGGATGTCCCGAGCAATTCAACTGGGAATTTATCCGTTGGATTCTCTGGGATGGACGAACTAAAAATGCTAAGGCAAGATACCAACACTTAAACAATACTTACCCTGCAAAGATACGCATTCTCCATTCTCAAGCAGAGATTGATTGTTTTTTGCGATCTTTAAAAAAGTAAACAATATAGTAGCATTTCATTAAAATCATCATGTACTGATTGACTAAAAAAGGAAGATTTTCATCCAGAAAATCTTCCTTTTTTCCTTTTATTCAACAATTAAAAATAACTCGAGCAATTTATAAATCAACAATATAGTAGATTGAATCTAGAACAGTACACTACAACTGCTAAAAATATTTCTAGAAATTAGTTTGACTTTTCTAATCTCTCTGTTCACATCTTATTTCAATCCACTATATTATTCCCCTAGAAATGAAGAGAATCTTGTTCATAGTTTCTGAGTTCGTGATACAAAAAAAACT
>NZ_KQ970818.1:478300-490603 GCF_001579645.1 Streptococcus infantis | reverse complement strand
GTCTCAATTTAGAAAAAACTTCTCCGATCTTACCTTCGATAACTAAATCAGCTTGGCTGTCTTGAGGAGTGCTGGACTTGTTGATAACGACAAGATTTGACCCTGAAAAATAATTGATTAGGCTAGCTGCAGGATAAACGACTAAGGAAGTTCCTCCAATAATCAATAAATCTGCTTGCTGAATGACTCGGGCTGCTCGACTAAAAACATCCATATCCAGAGGTTCCTCATAAAGGGTTACGTCAGGTTTGACCACCTTACCACAATCTAAGCAGTAAGGAACTGAACCTTCAAGTGCCAAAAATGCATTCAAATCATAAAAGCGATGACAGCCCAAACAGTAATTACGATCTGCACTACCATGCAGTTTCAAAACTTTTTCAGAACCCGCCATTTCATGGAGACTATCGATATTTTGTGTCACAATCGCCTTTAATTTATCAGTCTTTTCCAAAAATGCTAGATAAATATGTGCTAAATTTGGCTTAGCATCCGGATAGACGAGATACTTTTTGTAGAAATCAAAAAAATCCTCTGGATAGCGTTCAAACATGGTGCGTGAAACCAGTTGCTCGGCAGTAAAATGGCGCCCCAACTTAAGACTATAAACACCATCAGAACTTCGAAAATCTGGAATATTAGACTCTGTTGAAACCCCTGCACCACCGAAAAAGACAATTCTCTGACTTTGATCTATCAGTTCCTGTAATTGTTCAATCTTATCCATTTTACCCCTCCTTTAGTTTTTGTTCTAAAAAAGTTGAAAACCTTTAGCTATTGTCAACCAGGTTTTCAACTTTATTTGATTATGATTTAGATATTAAACTGACTAGTCTCGGTTCTTTGACACAATTAGGCTTTCTTCAAAGTTCTTATTCTCATCTATTATAGGATTGAAGCAATGAACATGCTTATCATTTTGAGAACAAGAGTAATCACATGAATGGAATCTAACTTTAGTCTGCAATCAAGGTTTCTAGACCAACCTTCATCATATCTGTGAAAGTATTTTGGCGCTCTTCTGCAGTTGTATCTTCATCTGGATTAACCAAACTATCTGAAATAGTCATGATAGCAAGAGCATCAACATGGTGTTGGGCAGCAAGATAGTACAGCGCCGCTGCTTCCATTTCCACCGCTTTTACTCCCCACTTACCAAGTTCGATATTCTTCTCAAAGTAGTTTGAGTAGAAAACATCTGATGACAAAACATTTCCGACGTGAGTGGTCATGCCAAGGTCTTTGGCAATATGGTAGGCTTTATCTAGTAAATCAAAGCTAGCGATTTGTGGGAAATCGTACTGTGGCCAGTCATTACGGACGATGTTTGAGTTAGTGGCAGCTGCTTGCGCCAAAACCAATTCACGAACATGGACATCCTCATTCAAAGAACCAGCAGTTCCGACACGGATCAATTTTTTCACACCGTAATCGACAATCAATTCACGCGCATAGATGGAGATTGATGGCATTCCCATCCCTGTTCCCATGACAGATACACGATGGCCCTTGTAAGTTCCAGTGTAACCAAACATGTTACGGACTTCATTGAAGCATACAGCGTCTTCAAGAAAATTCTCAGCGATAAACTTCGCACGAAGAGGATCCCCAGGAAGAAGAATTTTATCAGCAATTTCACCCTGCTTAGCAGCAATATGGATAGACATAGTTTATGATACAAAGAGCGACCAGAAAGCGACTGAAAATCAGGAATCTGACGAGAAATCCTGATTTCACAGTCAGATTATCTATTTTCCGAGCTTTCCGCTCGTGTTCAAATTTGAACACACGCTCTACCTTTCTTTTTGATATACAAGACAGGCGACAGAGAACAAAGTAAAAATAGGAAACTGGCGACGCATTGTAAATGCTAGACAGTTTATCTTTTTTACACAGTTCTCCGCCCGTATTCAGTTCAGCTAATACGGTTAACCCATCCTTTCTTTTTTAATTGAGTAATTAGAAAAGCTTTCCGCTCGTGTTCAAATCTGAACACACGCTCTACCTTTCTATAAGATACCAAGCCCGTAAAAAGCACAGTGAAAATAGGGGATTGACGCAGCAAGTACTGGACTTGCAAGGCAATTGATCTTTTTCACACAGCTTTTAGGGCGGGTTCAATTGTAAGTTAGTTTTGAAAGTTGAGGCGATTACGGGTTCAATTTCAAACCCGAACTCCCTTTCCTTTTCTTTCATTTTTATATTTATTTTGTTAATGAATCCAAAAATGCAAAGAGTTTTGCATTCATTTCTCGATAAGCATAGTTACGAATAGCTTCAGGCTTTTGAACATAAGTCAATTTTTTGCTTTGTTCTTCCAAAACTTCTTCACCATCCGCAGCAATTAAGAGCTCTACTGCTTCTGGATCAAATTCCAAATGAGCTTGGAAGGCATTGTGTTTAGGACTAAAGCGAATAATCTGACGTGGACAACCTTGACTGGTCGCAAGAACGACAGCATCTTCTGTCAATCCTGGCATATCGCCATGCCAGTGTCCTGTATTTAGAGTCGGTCCAAGAACTTTGACATGTTCATCTTTTAAACCAGCTTCAGTAAGCGTTATTGGATAAACCCCAATCTCACGTTCTGGACTGTGCTCATACTTTGCACCATAGGCAACAGACAAGAGCTGGGCACCAAGACAGACCCCAACAATATAACGATCAGCCTTCATGGCCTTTTGAATCAGCTCAATCTCTGCCTGAGGATCGTAGTATGGAAAAGCTTCTCGATCTTCATCTGGCGATTGAGGTCCTCCCATTACGATCAAAAAGTCGATCTCATCCACTGTCTCTGGTAAAGCTTCATTCTCATAGACTTTGGTCGTGGTCACTTGATGGCCACGCTCCTGCGCCCATTTTAGATAAGCGCCCGGCACTTCAAAGGTTTCATGCAGTACAAAATGTACCTTCATCGTTTCTTCTCCCATCTCTTTCGAATCACGTAAGACAGACCAGCCGCAAGTACAAGCGGAATTGTCAAACTCCGAGTTTGGCCTGTAAATCCAAGGCTCAGGGCAATGGCTGTCAGAGGAGCTTTTAAGGTCGTCCCTAAAAAGACGGTCGCACCTAGTAACATCCCTAGAGCAGGATCTAGATGAATCCCAACTGCTGTCAAAAGCAAGGTCACTAGGTAGCCAGAGCCAATCCCTAAGGCAAATGATGGTGTCAAAGTTCCCCCATAAGCACCATTGCGCAAGAGGAGATAAACCAGAATCCCCTTCAGTGCAAGAGCCAGTGGAAGATAAGGAATCGACTGGCTAGACAAGAGGGCTTGCGCTAGTACCTGGCCATTTCCCATAAAGATAGGGAAAAAGATTGCTAGGCCCCCCAGCACTAGAAAGGCTAGAGGAAGAGCCCAAAGAATCGTCCCATCCTTCCGCCGTTTGTGACTAGCCCGCTTGGCGAGGAAAGCAAAGACCAGAGCCAAGGGAGTAACCAAGAAAGCAATCACAATAGCCTGAAAGAAACTGCTAGCCGACCATGAGACTGCGGACAGGTGATAAATAGCCTCCTGACCAATGATGGACTGAGCGACCCAGGTGGCCAGATAAGTGCTGGTCAAAACCAGTAGAAGGTTCTGCCAACTGTAGGCGAGTCCTAAGGTCTCAAAGACGAACAAGCTACTGGCAAAGGGAACTTGATAGACCGCAGCTAAACCAGCTCCAGCACCACAGGCAATCAAGACTTTTCGCTCTTTGAGGGCTAGAGAAAAACCTTTCGCCAAGCGACCAGCTAGAAGAGCCCCGACCTCACGTGGTGCTCCTTCTTTTCCGACCGATGCACCTGCTCCGACAATCGCAACCTGCATCCCTGCATGAAAGAGGTGGACTAAGAGCGCTGGTTCCCTGTCTCCAGCTAAGTCAATTTGCTGGCGAATAGACAGAATCTTATAACGCTTTTGCAAGACATACCAAAAACCAGTTGCCAAGCACCCAGTCACACATAAGACCAAAAATCTACGGAGACCTCCAGCTTCTTAAAATTGCTGGAGTAAATCCGACTCATCTTGGCCAAAAGCCAGCCCTTGCACCCCTTCTAGTAGATAATGACAGGCAATTCCGACCAGACCCGTCCCTATTCCTAATGATAAAGTGGCTAGAAGCACTCTCAGTCCATAGGGTATACTTTGGAGTCGTACTCTCATAGTCTTACAATTCTGCAAGAATAGCTTTCAGCAATCCTTTAAAGTCTCCTTTGACACGTTCGGTAACTTCTACTACTTCTTCGTGGTTAAGTTCCTCTTGGAAACCAGCCGCAAAGTTGGTAATACATGAAATACCAAGAACCTTCAAGCCAGAGTGTACTGCAACGATAACTTCAGGAACGGTTGACATTCCGACAGCATCAGCACCAAGTGTTTTATAAGCACGGATTTCAGCTGGAGTTTCATACGTTGGACCAGTTACACCGATATAAACACCGTCATCAAGTCTAACACCAAGCTTTTCAGCAACTGCATGAGCTGTAGCACGATATTCTGGAGTGTAGGCTTTTGACATGTCTGGGAAACGTGGACCGAAGTCATCCAAGTTTTCACCGATTAGCGGATTTTGTCCTGTCATATTGATGTGGTCAGTGATAGCCATCAAAGTACCAGGACCAAAGCCGATACCACCAGCAGCGTTGGTTACAATCACACCTTCACAGCCCAAAACTTTCATGACACGAACCGGGAAAGTTACGACTTCAAGCGGATTGCCTTCATAGAAATGGAAGCGTCCTTGAAGTGCTAAAACCTTACGTCCTGCAAGCTCACCGTACACCAATTTTCCAGCGTGTCCAACAACAGTAGAACGTCCCCAGTTTGGAATCTCCGCATAGTCTACCACAACTGGATTTTCAATTTCTTCAGCAAGTTCTCCAAGTCCTGATCCAAGAATCAAGCCGAACTCTGGTGCTTCTACTCCCTTTTCTTTTAAGAAAGCAGCTGTTTCATTGATTTTTGCTAATAATGTCATTGTTGTCTCCTTCATAATCTTTTAAAAATTGACCGATTTTGTCAAAGGTTTTTGCATTTCGAATCGTAATATTACGATAGAAAGGCATCTTAAGCAGATACTTGTGATAGGCTGTTTTGGTATAGGTTTCTTCTGAGAATTTGCCCCAGAAGATTCCCAGTTTCCCGAAATGAAGCACTTCATCTACCAGTTCCATACTTTCGACTTTCTCAATGACTTGCTTGGTATCCAGTCCCTCAGTATAAAAGAGAACATCCTTTCGAGCCATTTCTTGGAACCACCATTCCGGAAGAGTTCTAAGCTCCTCTTCGTAATCTTCTTGACTTAACAAGGAAAAATGTTGGATAAATGGATAATGCTTGTTAAAGAAATCCTGTAGCCTCTCAACCAACTGAGTTCTAGGTATACTAGTATCAAAGAAAATATTGCCACTATTGATGTAGGTTTCAACATTTTCCAATCCCAACTCTGTCAATTCTTGACGAAGCTGGTCCATGACCACCTTATGTTTTCCACCGACATTGATCCCTCTAACCAGTAATGCCAAGCGAGTCATCTTAAACCAATTTATCTAAGAAGCTTTCACCAATCATAGCCTTATCTACGCCAAAGTTATCCGCGATTGTTGCCGAAATATCAGCAAAATGACCGATTGGTAAGTGTCCATTTCCTTTTAGTGATGGGCTATAGACCAAAAGTGGAATGTATTCACGAGTATGGTCTGTACCTGCATAAGTAGGGTCATTACCATGATCGGCAGTAATCATGAGTAGATCATCTTCTCTCATAGTAGCGATAAGCTCAGGCAAACGTTCATCAAACTCGTGCAAGCAATCGCGGTAACCATGTGGATCACGGCGGTGACCGTAAAGTGCATCAAAATCGACCAAGTTAGTGAATGAGAATCCTTTTTCAAACTCAGCAAGGCCCATTGTTGTCAAAAGTGTGTCAATTCCATGGCTATTTGACTTATTGTGGCCCATATCATGGTTCACCCCAGCACCATTAAAGATATCGCTAATCTTACCTACTGAGTAAGTATCAATACCTGCTTCGTTGAGTTTGTCCAAAACTGTTGGAGCAAATGGTGATACAGCCAAGTCACGACGATTTGCAGTACGTGTAAAGTTTCCAGGCTCACCAACATAAGGACGTGCAATGATACGACCTAGAAGAGCTGGACGTTCCAGTGTAATCGAACGAGCGTACTCACAAATACGGTAAAGTTCATCCAAAGGAATAATGTCTTCATGGGCAGCTATTTGAAGAACCGGGTCAGCTGATGTATAGATGATCAACTCGCCTGTTTCCATTTGACGTGGTCCAAAATCATCGATAACAGCAGTTCCTGAGTAAGGTTTGTTTGCTTCACGGATTACTTTACGACCTGAAAATTCTTCAATCTTTGTAAGGATTTCTTCTGGGAATCCATTCCAGAAAGTATCGAAAGGTTCAGTGATATTGAGGCCCATGATTTCCCAGTGACCAGTCATGGTATCTTTACCTAATGACACTTCCTCAAGTTTAGTGTAGTAACCACTAGGATTTGCTTCTGCGGGAACAGTTTTTAGTGCTGTCTCACGCTCGATATTCCCAAGACCAATCTTAGCCATGTTAGGGACATTCAAACCAACTGATTTTGAAATATGGCCTAGTGTATCAGAAGCTCCATCTGGAACCCCTGCATTGACAAAGTTATTAGCATCTGATGCTGCACCGATTCCTACAGAATCGAGCACTACCAAATGAATACGTTTAAATTTTGACATCGTTTGCCTCCTTTATTTCCCTTTTGTTGAAGTTAAAACCTGAACGCCAGCTTGCCCTGCTACAATCACTTTATCAACCATTTGATTAAATAAACCGTGCTCAACAATACCGACCTGAAGATCCAGTTGATGACCAAAAGCAATCGGATCTTCAATAACACCTAAATCAAGATCAATGATGAAATTTTTCATATCCGTCACAAAGCGTTGGCCATCTTTTTCACGAAAACTTGGCTTATAACCAGCTTTTTCAAAACGACGGAAAACCTGTTCTGCTCCGTATTGGACAACTTCGACAGGTAGTTTGAAAGCGCCAAGCTTCTCAACCATCTTGCTTTCATCTACCACCCAGATATACTGTTTGGTTGGTGTCGCAACTACTTTTTCCATTAGAAGCGCACCACCGCCTCCTTTGATACCATTAAACTGGCGATCTACCTCATCAGCTCCATCAACAGTCACGTCAACCTCATCCACCTCGTCAATCGACTTAAGTGGGATATTCAATCCTTGTGCCTGTTTTGTCGTTACACTCGAGGTCGTTACGGCTGTAATTTGAAGTCCTTCTTCTTTAATTCTACGTCCGATCTCCTCTACGAAATAATAGGCAGTCGAGCCTGTTCCAAGTCCTACAACCATTCCGTTGGTTACGAACTCAGCAGCCTTGATGCCTGCTATTTTTTTCAGATTTTCCACTTAAACACCTCCAAACAAAAAGCTACTTTTATTATAACATGAATACGCTTTAAATTCATCCTTGCACTAGAAAAACCCGAACATTTTATTTCGGGTTTCTGATTTTTATTTAACCATGTCAGGATCGTAGTCATAAAATCCTGTGTCAAGGAAACGATTTTTGGGATGGAGTTTACGGACTTGCTCATCCAACAAGAAGGCTTGGTCATGCGTAAAGTTTCCCTCTTGAATCAAGCTACGGGCTTGGATGAAGAGTTTTGCAATCTCAACAAAATCTTGCCCTGGAGTATAAAGTCCCTCTAGTTTCCAATGAGTGAAACCATGCTCTACCAACTCTGGCAATTTGGTCATCAAATCAAGGTCGTTATTGGCAAAAATGTGAGTTCCATGATTATCTTCAAAAATAGAGTAATGGCTATCTGGATCACTAGGCTCTGCTAAGAAGAGGTCGCGTTGACGTGTTTTTTCATCATCAATCTGAGTAAAATTATAGTAATTCTGCAAGAGTGGACGCTTAGAGTGGTGGATAACACTTGCTCCATAGACCAAAATTTCAGCAGGAATTTCCAAAATTTCAGGCATTTTAAAGAGTTCAGCTGATGGAATTTCACGGGCTAAAACTGCCTCAGAAGCGCCAGCCTTTTGTCCCCAAAAATTGATCTGACGGCTGCTAGTTACCATTGTTGATGCGTCATAGATGGTTTTAAAAGAATAACCATCACGATTGACAACATAAAAGACACCTGCATCCCCAACAGTAATGTAGTCTGTTTTAATTTCTTCTAAGAAATCAAGGAAGGGCTTGATACGATCCATCATATCCTGATGCATAAGGGCATTGACCGCTACGATCAATTCCTTACCTGCATCATGAACCAGACCAGCGATGGTTCTCAGTTCATCATAAGAAAAAGTCTTTGGTAGGCGAAGTCCAAAATCTTTCTCACCAACATAGATGCGGTCAACTCCCGCCTCTAGTAATTCTTTTACTTGTTCAATGCTTTCAGCAGTTGCTGTAATAATAATCTTTTCCATAAGAAAAATTATACCACATTTCTGAAGAATCAGCTATTCCCTAAAATGATAAATTTACTTATTCTTTTTGTAACCTTACTGTAATAATTTTTTTCTTGAAAAATGGTAAAATGAAAGAGTACTGTTAAGGAGAGAATCATGCCCGTAAGAAAATATCAACCGTATGAGTTTGAAGAAGAGGAAACTCAAACAACGCTATACCAAGACTATGTTCCAGAAACCACTTCCGTTGCTAGTTTGAAGGAAGTTCTTTTCTTTGTAAACATTGCTTGTTTTTGCGTCTTTTTGGCCTTGTTTAGCTTTATCTTTTTAGCCCTCAAGTTCAATACAGTCTTAGCTTTTAGCCTAGCAATTGCCTTGAGTTTAGCAGCATCAAACGTTCAACGTTCGATGATTAAGAAGAAATTATATTAGATTCAAAAGGTCGGGATTTTTGTCCCGACCTATTTTTTCCACGATAGCTAAAGAGCTGCGACTAGAAAAGCGATACTTGGTCTACCGCTTTCTAAGTCACAGCCTTTTCTTATTTATTTTTACGCTTGGATGGTGTTTGGATAGCGATTTTTACTTCAAAAATCGTACCATGAGGTTTGTTATCTTTGACACTGATGGTTCCTTTAAGAGCATCGACAATCTGTTTGGCTAAGGATAAGCCTAACCCAAAACCACCTTTTTGGCGAGTACGAGCCTTATCAACCCTGTAAAAGCGATCAAAAATTTTCTTTTTATCTACTGCAGAAATACCAATTCCATCATCAGCTACTGACAAATAGAGATTACGCTCCGTCGTAGCAATGACAAAATGGATATCTCCTTCTTCTTCTGTGTACTTGACAGCATTGTCAAACAAGATAGTCATCAGTTGCTTAAGAAGAAGCTTGTCTGTTATGATGGTCCGATGGATGCGATTTTCAAAATGAAAAACGCGGTTATTTTCAGATGCGATCATCTCATAGTTAGTAAAAGTTGTGTTAAAGAAGGCTGGCTCTACCTCTCCTAATTCCGGTTTAATGCCGTCATCACGACGAGCTAAATTAAGGAGATTAGTCGTTAAAAAGCGCATATTACGAACTTCTTCTAGACTGGAAGCAATACTCTCACTTGACTCCATAATAGTTGCCTCAGGTTTTCTGAAAAGAGTTTCTAGACGATTTTGCAGAACAGCTAATGGAGTTCGTAGCTCATGACTGGCATTTTCCACAAAACTCTGTTGCTTTTGCATGCTTTCAAGTAGAGGTTTAACACTGACACGCGCAAGATAAAGGCTGGCAATAATGGATAAAATCCAGAAGCTAGCCATGACTACCACGATTAATTGCTCATGATTTTGACTAATTTGCTCTATCTGACTGGTATTTATCAAAACCGCTGCATACTTAATATTGGTCGAGACAGAATCGATATTTATTTCAGATAGAATCACTCGGTAAATCTCATCCTGACCATAACTATTCTGAACATGAAGTTGTCGAATATGATTCAAATCCTTTTTATTAAAAGTAATCTTATCAAGACCTAAAAAGCGGTTGCCAGTCACTAATTGATTCAAATTTGAATCTAGCAATATCACTTCCGTATTGGAACTAACCGTTGGTTTTTTATCAGAAGCTGGAGCAACATTGGCACTACCTAAATCCTTAACGTCCTCAGTTGCACGATTGACCGCCAATTGAATAACGTCCTGAGGATTTTTGCTCAGTGATAAGAGTTTTTCATCAACCGATGTGTAGAGACTGGAGTGCATAACCTGCAAGATAATCAAGGTCATAGCAGAGAAAATCAGAGTAAATACTCCAAAATTACGGATAAAATAACTGAAATCTTCTGCGTACCAATTCTTTTTAATTTTTTTAAACATGTTTTAAAATATACCCAACACTACGCAAGGTTTGGAGGTTTTCAGCAAAGACTGAGCCCTTTAATTTCTTACGAACTTTTGATACATAGACTTCTACCACGGAGATGGTTGTGTCACTGTCAAATCCCCACAAACGGTCAAAAATTTGTGTTTTTGGTAAGATCACATTTTGATTTTGGAGGAAATAAACCAAGAGATCAAATTCTTTACCTAATAGTTCCACAACAGTATCATTGATTTTAACTTCATTTGTAGATAGATTAACTGTCAAATCACCATAAGAGAGGGTATTTTCATTGAACTTACCAGAACGTTTGAGCAGCGCTTGGATACGCATCTTGAGCTCTTCTAGATAAAATGGTTTTGTTAGATAATCATCTGCCCCAAGCTCAAATCCATGTCCCTTATCATCAAGACTTTCCTTGGCTGTCATGATCAGAACAGGAGTCGAAATCCCTTTTTCACGCAATTCTTTTAAAACTTGGAACCCATTTTTCTCAGGTAACATCAAGTCCAATAAAATCAAGTCATAAACACCACTTTCGGCCTCATAAAGACCTTCTTCGCCATCAAAAACCTGCATGACATCCGCAAAATCATCCAAAAAATCAAAAACTGAATTTGACAGGCCTAGGTCATCTTCCACTAATAGAATTTTGATCATCAAAAATTCCTCCTTATTATACCTATTATAGCAAAAATATCTTAAAAAAAACTCAACTTCCCTTGTTTTTCCAAGAGAAAGTTGAGTTTTTGTAATCTAGTTAGACTAGAATCTTTTAAGCTTTGCTATATTTAGCTACAACTGCTTCAACTGCTGCTTTTTCACGCTTAATCAATTCAACGCGAGCTGCGATATCCTTAATTCCCATGCGGATATTACGGCTAAGGGCAAGGTCAGAAAGTTGTGGTTCATAGAATGCCTTGTATTCTGCCAAGCGTTGCTCTGTTTTAAAGATATGTGATGGGAAGATGACAAAGCTGTCAAAACTCATATCACCACCAAGAGCTGCCTTAATCCAATCCCAGTTTTCACGTGCCCACACCCATACAGTTTCTTGAGTTGCTTGGTGTCCTAGGAATTGGAGATACCATGCTGAAAGATCCTGTGGTTTCACGACAAATTTGTCCTTCCAAGTTGCAAGCAGTGTTTGGATGTTCTCTGCATCTGTTGCATAAGCAAGGGCTGCTGCCAATTGGCGTTTAAAGGCGGCATCTGTCGCATGAGTATAAAGATCGAGATAAGTTGCGACCAATTCCTTAGTCTCATGGTGTTTCATTTCATTGATGAGAACTTGTGAACGAATAGCTGCTGGAAGTCCTGAAAGATTATCCTTGTGGGCTGCAAAAATTTGGCTAGCAACTTGACTGGCTTCCTCGTCATTTGAACGAATCATCATGGAAATTGTCAATTGACGAACCAATTCATCCTCATCAGATTCACTCTCTTTAGCTTCAAAACCAAGTCGGTCATAGTTGTAACGAGCCAGTTTAGCAATAAGGGCTTTAAAGGCTTTTTCTGCCTCTGTTCCTTCATCAATGAAGCGTTCAAGGGCTGTAATAACTTGAGAAACTGCAGCAACAACTAGGTAAGATTCTTCTTGTGCCAATTGATCCACTACTGGAAGCAAGTCTGCGTATGAAATGTGACCAGCTTCAGCTAGCAAACGACGTTCTTGAACGATTTGAAGTTTACTTGTGTTATCAAGTTCTACTAATTCTGAAAGAACAGCATCAAGCAAGTCGCCTTGATAGTCTGTAATGTAATGTGCTGTATTTTCTGTGTTAAGACGAAGGGCTCCTTTGTTTTCAGCAAGAAGCGCAGCATAACCAGGAATTTCGATACTTTCAGTTTCGAGAGTATCTGGCAAGCCTTTCCAGTTGCTGTTAAGTGGCACTACCCAGAGACGGTTCTTGTCTTCGTGTTCACCGATAAAGAATTGTTTTTGCGAAATCTTCAACACATCATTTTCAACTGTAGCAG
>NZ_KQ970818.1:472509-478247 GCF_001579645.1 Streptococcus infantis | reverse complement strand
GGTTGCTCCAACCAAGAATCCATGAAGGCTGCTACATCACGACCAGATGCTTGTCCAAGTGCATTCCAAAGGTCACGACCAATGGTATTTCCGTATTGGTGTTTTTCGAAGTAAGCGTGCAAGCCTTTAGCAAAATCTGCATCTCCTAGCCAACGGCGAAGCATGTGCATGAGACGGCTTCCTTTGGCATAAACGATAGCACCATCGAAGAGCGTATTGATTTCATCTGGGTGGCTAACTTCAACGTGGACAGATTGAACGCCATCTGTCGCATCACGTTTAAGAGCAGCTGGCACTCCACTTGTTTGGAAATCTTCAAAGATATTCCAGCTTGGCTCGATGGCATCCACACAGACGTATTCCATCATGTTCGCGAAACTTTCATTGAGCCAGAGGTCATCCCACCACTTCATAGTCACAAGGTTACCAAACCATTGGTGAGCAAGCTCATGGGCAATAACGAGGGCTACTTGTTGACGGCTTGCAAAAGTAGAGTTCTCATCCACAACCAAGTAAACTTCACGATAAGTCACAAGACCCCAGTTTTCCATAGCACCAGCTGAGAAGTCAGGAAGGGCGATGTGAAGAGATTGAGGAATTGGGTACTTGACTCCGTAGTAATCTTCGTAAAACTCGATTGAGCGAACTGCGATGTCTAGTGAGAAGTCAAGGTTTGAAAGTGGATGCGCCTTGGTTGAGTATACACCTACCAAAGTACCATTTTTAGTTTTAGCAGTTACCCCTTGCAAATCACCAGCAACGAAAGCTAGCAAGTAAGAAGACATACGCGGAGTTGTCTCAAACTTCCAGATACCAGTCTCTTTACGGTTTTTAACATCGATTTCCGGCATGTTTGACAAGGCAAGTTCACCTTCTGCTTGGTCAAATCGAAGAGCTAGGTCAAAGGTTGCTTTGGCTTCTGGTTCGTCCACACATGGGAAGGCTTCACGAGCAAAGTGACTTTCAAACTGAGTTGACAAAACTTCTTTCTTAACACCATCAACTGTATAGTATGATGGGTAGATTCCTGTCATGTTGTCAGTAATTTTACCTGAAAATGCTAGAACCAATTCAACTGAACCAGCTTCTTCAAGTTCGATATGAAGAGCTTCGTTTTCATTATCAACTGTAAATGGACGAGCTTGACCTGCTACTTCAACAGAAGCAATCTCTAGGTCTTTTTGGTGAAGGGAAATACGGTCACTTTTAGCTTGACCAGTAATAGTTACTTTTCCTGAAAAAGTCTTGGTCTCACGACTCAAGTCTAAAAACAAATCATAATGTTCAGGAATAAATGTTTCGATATAATGTTCTACTGCTTGCATCATTTTCTCCTATTCTATATTTCTGAGCAAATGTTCTAGTTCAAACATACCTATTTTATCATATTTTAAGTCAGAAAAAAGCTTTGGACAGTGATTTCCAAAACTTTCTTCCTTCTAGTAGTCTAGAGAGGGTAGACCTTGCGAAATTCTTCCAAAACAACCTTGCTGTCAGGTGTAAAAGTCAGACCTGCTTCTCCTAACCAGTCTTTGAAAAAGGCTTCATGAACCTGACGCCAATAGGCTAAAGATTTGTCACCTTCCCCTTCCTTAAAGGCATGATCGGCTGACACTTGATAGAAAGACTGAACAGAAACCTTTGTAATTTCAATAATGCAGATAGCTTGATCCTTACTGTCTAAAATAACATCAAAGGTCCCTTCTTGGGGAAGGGGTTCGTCCTCTACTGCATAGAGGTCGTAGGCAGAGGCTGTTGCCGTCTTTTCACCTTTTAAAACCAAATCTGCCAAGAGATCGGCTTCTACTCCAAAAGCCCAGGCATCTATCTCATCACCGATAGAGGGGTTGATTTTCTTATAGGCATTCCACATTTCTTGAGGTGTCATGGGTTGCTCCTTTGTATTTTTTTACTTTCTTCTTTTACACGTTTGAGATGATCTGGATGGTCAATCTCTAAATTAAAAATCTCTGGAATAGAACTGTAGTGGATAATGCACTCAATCCCCATCTGATTCATTTTTTGTATGAAAGAAGGATTCAGATAGCCTGCTACAGCGAAATCTATCTTTTTCATCCTTGCTTTATCCTGCATCTGTCTCAGCATTTCTAACATAATGGGACTTTCCATATCATGCCATTGACTGTTTCTCTCAGTCGCAAAAATAAAAGAAGTTAAATCATTCATTCCAACTACAATCTTTGAAATACCAGTTTCCAGTATCCTGTCCAAGTCGAAATAAGCTGATGGTAATTCAATCATCGTGCCGACTTTCCCGGTAAAACTATACTGACGCAATACTCTAATAGCTTGTTTTAACTGTTCAGCATCATTCACAAAAGGAAAAATAACAGACAGATTGGGATTGGTTTGATAAACTTCTGTAACGACATGTGCCTCAGCCTGAAATTCATCTGGACACGCCAATAAACGCCTAGTCCCTCTATATCCAAATAAGGGGTGGCGTTCGTCAAAATACTCTTTACTCCCGTCTAGACTATTTGCTTCTGCATTTGTTAACTCTGAAAAGCGATACCAGACTTCTTCATCTGAGTATAAATGGCAAATAGTGTCTAGATAATCTTTTACAAATTGCTGACAACTTGGTAACAGGATGTTTTGATTGAGCTCTCTCAACAAGTATTCCCCACGAATCAAGCCGACGTGGTGCAATAACTGGGGATAAACTTTTTCAACAATTTTTTCGCCACTAAGAGCCAGTTGATTTTGCATGTCAATTCACCTCGTCTTAAGAGATACAATATCAGATATCATTATATGACGCTTTCATCTAGTTCAAAAGCTTCATAAGGTTCAACAAACTCATATCCTAAAAATTCTGCTACTTTTTTGGAAGCCTCGTTATGAGCATCCCAAAGAGGAAACATATCTCTATTTAAACTCTCTAGAATCATTGCAGCACCAAGCTTTTTAGCAAATCCATTTCCTTGTTTGTCTGGCCTAGTTGCAACTTCCACTTCAACTGCTCCGTGGTAAACTAACCCTGAGGAAATCCCAGCAATCACTTCATTATTTTTAAGAATAACAAAGCCAAATCCACCTTTTAAAGCAAAATCTTGGTAGGACTCAAAATTCCCTTGTAAATCTTGTGACCATTCTTCCTCAGAAAGGCAGTTATAAATACGATTGTCAATAGGTACAATATTGTAACCTTCCTCTAAATGAGTAACTAGATCATTTAGAAATTCAACTTGAAAATTTGCCTTATCCTTAAAAGAATAGCGAGTAAAAGAAATTAACCCCACTTGCCGATGCAGAAAATCTTGCCACTTAGTGTCTTCTGAAATAATAATCTTATAATCTAAACCATATTGCCTAACAAAGTCTTCCCAAAATCTTGGATCCAACTCCCCTGCTAGGTATAGAAAATTCCAAATATCATAAAAGCTCGTTTTCCTATCACTGTTTCGATAAACAGTTCCAATTTGAGATTTAAGACCATAGAGAACCATATATTTCTTCCATGTTTTAAATAGTTCCATTCTCCCTCTATTTTACCTTCCAATCTCTGTAGGTTGTCAGTTCTAATTCTGGAAATCCTTCTAACTCCGCCTTTACCTTCAATACTAAGGGTGAGGAATTTTCTTCGGTAATTTGCTCAAGAGGAAGCCAAATTGCCTTTGCTGAATCGTTACTTCCATCAAGAACTTCATGAGGAAGGGATTTTTGAGAACGTTCTAAATCAAGTACGATATCATAAAAGGCCATGATATGATGTACGGCGAAGTCTTGCCCCTCTTCTTGAACCAGCACATCATAAATCCTAGGATTGCAATAACGGATAAGCGTATACCCCGTCTCTTCCAGAAGTTCTCTCTTGAGGGTTTCTGTCAACCCCTCACCGAGTTCCTGACTACCACCAGGTAAATCAAAACGATGCTGATAAGGCCCTCTCGTTTTCTCAATGCAAAGCAATTTCCCGTCTTGAAGACAGATTCCGTATACACCAAAGTGATTTTTGATTTCCATTTTCCACTCTTTCTAACAATCCAAGATCAATAACTTACCTTATCCCTTAAAAGGAAAGAGGCTATAGATTTCATGCTCCTTGATATACTTCTTTAGTATCTCCATATTCTCTTCGATTTTTGTCTGAATATCTGTCTCTTCACAAGTTGAATCAGCAATAAAGAGGTGAATTTTTAATAAATCAGTCAGGTATAGCAGACGACGTTCCATTTCTGATTCAGGACTTGAAGCTTGCTTGATTTTTGCGAGCTTTTGCTCCAAGCTATCACCATTCAAAAATCTCTGATGAACTCTCCTTCTTATTTTTTGAGTTGATTTCTCCCCTTGTTCTAATGGAGATAAAAGGAGTTTTTTATAGACGAATACCTGATTTTCTTTTTCTCTTTCCAGATAGGCCAATAAACCCAGAGAGCTATCAACAAAGGTCCAAGTGTTATAATTCCCTTCAAATGGAACTTGTATGATACGATCTAATAATTCCTTAGCCATTTCCTCTTGACCATCCAGATAAAGTAAATAGGCCAGATGATTCAGTGATTCGAGATAACTAACTTGGGTCTTCTTATTCTTTTTTAATATTTTATCTAAATAGGGATGTAGGTCTGGATGATTTTCCACTAGCTCAACTACTTCTGATAGCTTCATCTGAAATCCTTTCTATTCTTTTTTAAAATAATTTAAAGAGATTTTAGTCAACTAATCCAACTCTGCTCTACTGAACAAGTCTTTCATAGATTCGATATCATCACAAAATTCTTTAAATCCTAAAGCGAATTTAGCCAAGGCGTCCACCTTGGAAGAATAGGCACAAAACATACTTCCTTCAGGATCAAAGTCAATAGCATCGCTTAATTCAGGCATTTTTTCCTCCAAAAATACCAAAGCTAGCGATTCCCAATCGTAGCCATTTCCTTCAAATCCCTCCTCTTCTCGAGTATCAAACACTTCCTGTCTGTATTCTCCATCTGGGTAATAAATAAACGACCCGCGAACATTTTGAGGATCCTCATCATAAACAAGCAAGTTAAAAGGGGAAATTTTTTCATTTATGTTTTCGTAATCTATCATTTCTTAACTCCTTTTTTTATTGTCAATGGAACTGCAACATTCTAGCTTTGTAACTAGCTTTCAAAGTTCATAAAACTATCATGCTGATGGTAATATTTCAAAGCCTCGACCAAGTCTTGGGGACTAGCCTCTGGTTTTTCTTCAAGTGCAACCGAAAGAACATCAATCAACTACTCTCCATAGTAGACTAGCTGGAGATCTTGCTCCACTACATCAGCAGGGTAAATATCATGGTCTTCCACGACATCCGGATAATTTGATACCCAATAGGACCTAGCTAGTGCTATTTCTCCATCCTCCTTGCCATAGAGGCAAAAATCATCTGAAGTTAGTTGATCCGCTCGTAGCTGTTCGATGATCTGATCTAGTGAAAGTTCTTGGAATTTCCGCATCCCTTCTCCTTTTTAGTCTCACTCTTCAACAAAGGAATTCAAAAAATCCTCAAAAGATGGCCATTGACCATACAATTCAGCTTTTTCTTCCAAAACATAGAAGTAAACCTTGCCAAAGTCCTCTTCCCTTAGTGAAAGAGCATAATTGCCAGATCCAGGATCATAGGCGAAATGAAGAAGGTTTGTTGCCTTAAATCCTGCAGGCACAGCCTCATCGTCAAACCAATTCAGAGACTTTCTCATCTCATCAAGTGAATAAAAGGAATTAAAAGGAAAGAGATGATGTGG
>NZ_KQ970818.1:461310-471552 GCF_001579645.1 Streptococcus infantis | reverse complement strand
CCTAGCTTCCGGTAATTTCTTTCCAAGAATCTCCTCAAATTGTAAAAAATCTTCTTTTGAAATCGGTGAATCTGCATCTAGCACTCTAAACATGATTAATTTCTTCCTTTTTTACAATTCTTCTTCTAATACCTTATCAATAAAGTCATAGACGTTTGCAGTAACTTTTTGCATTTCTAAAGAGCCTAAAGCACCCAAGTCATTTTCATAAATCCAATCATCAGAATTTTTCTTAATAAAGTAGGCCAAATCTCCTTCCTGTCCAATCATAAAGTAATCTGGCTCTACTTCCTCAATCTGATAAGTTTCATTACGCTCCTCTAGATCCTCCTTGGCATACAAACAGATACCTGTATCTCCAATTTCATAGGGGTCAATCTCTTTCCAGCCCGTTAAAAACTGATAGTAGAGATTGGGCAAGACAAATCCAAACTCATCTCTTTTCATAGCTTACCTCCAGATATTCACAGAATACCAACTATGCTACTTCAAACTCCAGCCACCATCAATGGTCAGGAGTTGTCCCTGCATGGCAGAGGCCTTCCCACTGGCCAAAAAGAGACTGACTTCTGCCACTTCTTCTGGCTCTATCCAGCGTTTAATAGGAGTCTCACTAGCCACCCAGTCTGCTAGGCCTCCTGGTTCAAAGTCCGCTGCAGTCATGCCTGTTTTGACGGCTCCAGGAGCAATGCCAAAGACTTGAATCCCAGCTTCTGCATAATCCAGGGCCAGCTGTTTGGTAAAGCCTGCTAGCGCATGCTTGGAGGAAGTATAAGCGTGACCGCCACCTCCTGCTAGGCTAGAAGCAATGGAGCACATATTGATGATGATCCCTTGCTTCTTCTCCAACATTTGAGTCAGATAATACCGTGTCAACTCTACCGGAGTCACATAGTTGATCTCAAAAATCTCCTGAATCTCCTGAGCGCTTTGCTCAAGAAGGGGTTTGTAGTCATCCAATACCCCAGCCGTATTGCACAAGACGTCGACCTCAGGACACCAGTCAAAAATCGGCGTCAAATCCAAGGTCAAGTCCCGCTGCAAGAAGTGAAACTCACCTGGCAACTGGGGATCAACACCCTGGTCTACCCCATAAACCTGGTAGCCCTTTTCTAAAAAGAGACGAGCTTGAGCCAGACCAATCCCGGAGCTAACGCCTGTAATAAGGACACGTTTAGTCATGAACTTCCACCCAGTCTGTCGCTAAGACATCACAAGGAGTTGGACTCCACATGGAAAAGCCTTCGCCTTCACCAGATACGTTAATGAGAAAATAAGGCGTCACTTCTAGAGCCACTCCATTTTGCTCTATGGTATCGAAAAGCTGGACATAGTTCTCTGCTCCGCCCCAACCCGTACGCACATATTTCTTTTTTGCCTTCAGTCCAGGCAAGATTTCTTCAAATGTCATGTTTTTTTCCTTTGTTATCTATAAATCTTAATTTCATTATAACAAAAAACCGTTTTTCAACGGCTTTTTGACTGTGATTTCTGAATTGCAAATTCCACTTACGGCAAATCATTCCCTGCTGCTAGGTAAATTTCATACCATTCTTTTCGAGTCAGGTTGACATGACTTGCTTGGCTTGCTTCTATCAAATGTTTAGGGTTAGTTGTTCCTACTACTGCCTGCATCTTGGCTGGATAGCGTAACACCCAAGCAATAGCAATATCTGATGGGCTCACACCATATTTTAAGGCTAATCGATTTAGGACTTGGTTTAGTTGTTGGAACTTCTCATTGCCAACAAAATTGCCCTTAAAATAGCCAAACTGCAAAACTGACCATGCCTGAATGACTATGTCGTTTAGTTTGCAGTATTCAAAGACGCTTCCATCACGCACAGCTGCCTTATTACCTTCCATATTGACATGGAAACCTGATTCAAATCCTGGCGTGAAAGCTGCGCTTAGCTGGAGCTGATTGATCGTTAGAGGCTGTTTGACTTCTTTCTTCAGTAATTCCATCATCATTGGATTTTGGTTGGATACACCAAAGTCACGAACTTTACCTGATTTGTGAAGAATTTCAAAAGCTTCTGCCACTTGGTCAGCTTCCATCAAAGCATCTGGACGATGGAGAAGCAAGCTATCTAGATAATCAACCTGCAATCGTTGTAGAATCCCATCTACTGACTCTAAAATATAATCTTTTGAAAAATCAAAATAGGTAAATTCTTCAATGCGAATGCCACACTTGGACTGAATCCACATCTTTTCTCGCAGGTCAGGACGATTGTTTAACACTTGACCCAGTAATCCTTCACAACGACCTCCACCATAGATATCTGCCAAGTCAAAGGCATTGATTCCGACAGATAAGGCTGTTTCAACCAGCTCCTCAACTTCTTTGACCGATTTATCACTGATTCGCATCATGCCTAGGACGATTTCGGACAATTCTCTTTTCTCTTGACCAAATGGAATGTATTTCATGGCAACTTCCTCCGTTTTTCTTCATTATAAAGCAGAATGACACTTTTATCAACTGATACCTTACATAAAAAAAGAACCAGTTCAAACTGGTTCTTTTAAATCTTAGCCAATCACACTTCCGTTTGGTACAGACGGATCAACTGTGAGAAGGGTTAATTTGCCATCATGTTCAGCTGAGAGGATCATACCTTGGCTGACATATTTTTTCATCATTTTACGTGGTTTAAGGTTGGCAACGATTTGGACTTTCTTGCCGACCAATTCTTGTTCGTTTGGATAGTACTTAGCAATTCCTGAGAGGATTTGACGATCTTCACCATCTCCAGCATCCAAGCGGAATTGAAGCAACTTATCAGAACCTTCTACTTTAGAAACTTCTTTCACTTCAGCAACACGGATTTCAACCTTATCGAAGTCTTCAAATTTGATTTCATCCTTGTTGAGTTTGAGTTCAACTTCATCTGGATTCCATTCTTTTTCGACGGCTGGCTTGTTACCTTCCATTTGTTCCTTGATATAGGCGATTTCTTCTTCCATATCCAGACGTGGGAAGATAGGTGTTCCTTTGGCAACTACAGTGACATTTTCAGGGAAATCAGATAAACTCAAATTTTCAAGGCTAGAAACTTCTGCTAGACCAAGTTGAGTCAAAACTGCACGACTGGTTTCCATCATAAATGGTTCAATCATGTGAGCTACGACACGAAGGCTGGCTGCCAAATGGCTCATAACACTTGCCAATTGGTCACGAAGGGCTTCATCCTTAGCCAAGACCCATGGGGCTGTCTCATCGATGTATTTGTTGGTACGTGAGATAAGAGTCCAGACTGCTTCAAGAGCACGTGGGTAGTCAACTGCTTCCATGTAGGTATGGTAGTCAGCGATTGATTGTTCTGCCACTTGAGCAAGTGCATTGTCAAAGTCTGTCACACCCTCTACATAGGCAGGGATTTGACCATCAAAGTACTTGTTAATCATTGAAACCGTACGGTTGAGGAGGTTTCCGAGGTCATTTGCCAATTCATAGTTGATACGTCCTACATAGTCCTCTGGAGTAAAGGTTCCGTCTGAACCAACTGGAAGGCTACGCATGAGGTAGTAACGAAGTGGATCGAGACCATAGCGCTCTACCAACATTTCAGGATAAACGACATTTCCTTTAGACTTGGACATCTTGCCATCTTTCATGACAAACCAACCATGGGCAATCAAACGATCTGGCAATTTGATATCCAACATCATAAGAAGGATTGGCCAGTAGATGGAGTGGAAACGAAGGATGTCTTTCCCAACCATATGGAAGACTGTTCCATTCCAGAACTTATCAAAGTTACCGTGTTCATCTTGACCATAACCAAGAGCAGTCGCATAGTTGAGAAGGGCATCGATCCAAACATAGACAACGTGTTTTGGATTTGATGGTACTGGAACACCCCATGTAAAGGTTGTACGAGAAACTGCTAAGTCTTCCAAGCCTGGTTCAATGAAGTTACGCAACATTTCATTAAGGCGACCATCTGGAGTGATGAAGTCAGGATGTGATTTGAAAAATTCGACCAAGCGATCTTGGTATTTGCTGAGGCGAAGGAAATAAGACTCTTCTGAAACCCATTCAACCTCGTGACCTGATGGAGCGATACCACCCGTCACATTTCCAGCTTCATCACGGAAAACTTCCGCAAGTTGGCTTTCTGTAAAGAATTCCTCATCGGATACTGAGTACCAGCCAGAGTATTCACCTAGGTAGATGTCATCTTGAGCTAGCAAGCGTTCAAAAACTTGTGCTACTACTTTTTCATGATAATCATCTGTAGTACGGATAAATTTATCATATGAGATATCGAGTAATTGCCAGAGTTCTTTAACACCAACTGCCATTCCGTCAACATAGGCTTGAGGCGTGATGCCAGCTTCTTCTGCTTTTTGTTGAATCTTTTGGCCATGCTCATCAAGACCAGTCAGATAAAAGACATCGTAGCCCATGAGGCGTTTGTAACGAGCTAGGACATCACAAGCGATAGTTGTGTAGGCAGAACCGATATGAAGTTTACCAGATGGATAGTAAATCGGTGTTGTAATATAAAAATTCTTTTCAGACATAATATTTCCTTTCCAGGCTAATGAAACCTGTTTTTCTACCACTTCATTATACCACATTTTTAGTGATTTTCGATAGAGAAATCCATACAAAAACAAGACAGACATATGTCTATCTCGTTTTTTATCTTTTAAATTATTCATAACGAAGTGCTTCGATAGGATCCAGCTTAGAGGCTTTATTGGCTGGTAGAACACCGAATATCATACCGATACCTGCTGAGACCGCTAAACTAAAGAGAGCGATTGGGATGGATACACCAACTTCGATTCCTGCAATCATGTTTTGAAGAAGAACACCTGCAAGCATAGTCACCCCTGCAGCAAGCAGAAGACCGATAAAGCCACCTAATAAGGTTAAAATCATGGATTCAATTAAGAACTGAACTAGGATATTGCCTCGTGTTGCTCCTAGCGCTTTGCGTAGACCGATTTCACGGGTACGCTCTGTCACCGAAACAAGCATGATGTTCATAACACCAGTACCACCGACAAAGAGGGAAATCCCCGCAATGGCACTAATAATCGTTGTTATGAAGCCAAACATTTGTTGCACTTCGTTGAAGGCTTCCGTTGCATCTGCTATCTGATACTCCCCTTGTTGGAGACCAGCAATCTCCGTCATTCTCCTAGCCAGCTCTGGTCCTAAAGTCTGAGTCAAGCTAGTATCATTGACACGGAAGACAATATTTGAAATCTCGTCTGTGTTAAAATTGGCTGCAAGAGAAATATTGGTCGTGATTGGTAGTCCTCCGACTCCAAAGGCTTTTGCAGCCTTAGCTTCTTTACTTGCATAAACACCAATAACACGGTAACTGATTTCATTTACTTCAACAAGCTGATTGAGAGCTTCTTGCGCTGAACCAAAAAGGCTATTGGCTAGTTCTTCATCTAAAATGATCACGTTTGCAAAATCCTTATAATCTTGTGCTCTAAGACTTCGACCTGCAATGATTTCATTTTCGACCGCATCCATATAAGTGACATTCCCACCAGTCATGTTAGCGTGTTCCACCTTTTTATCCTTATAGGTCAAGGTCACATTAGCTGAGTTGGTCACATAGTAACTATCCACTCCCTTGAGCTTAGCAGCTTCCTTAACCCAAGCTTCTTGTGGTTTTGGTGGTTCAACAAAAACATCTTCCTCTTTACCAGACAGGGTTAGAGCAGATTGCTTCTGGGTAAAGGAACCGTCCTTACTTTTAGTAGGTGAGAAAAATACATGGATGTCTTTCTGGGACTTGGTCATATTTTTATTGACCTGACGAGACATAGAGTCACCTAAGGCCATGATCACAACAACTGAGGAAACACCGATGATAATACCAATCATGGTCAGGAAAGAACGCATCTTGTGGGCCATAATGGATGAAAAGGCAAATTTCAGATTCTGCATCTTAGTTTTCCTCCTTTTCTACGAGACCACTATCAGATGAAATGACGCCATCACGAATGACAATCTGACGCTTAGCGTAAGCAGCGATTTCAGGCTCATGCGTAACCATAATGATGGTTTTTCCTTCTTTGTTTAATTCAACCAAGAGTTGCATGATTTGATTTCCAGTTTTAGTATCTAAGGCTCCAGTAGGTTCATCTGCCAAGATAATCGAAGGATTATTGACCAATGCACGCGCAATGGCAACCCTTTGCTTCTGACCACCTGACAACTCCGAAGGTAAATGATGACTACGCTCTGTCAACTCAACCTTTTCTAGATACTCTTCTGCTAATTTGCGACGTTTTGAAGCTGAAACTCCAGCATAAATCAAGGGTAATTCTACGTTTTGAAGAGCATTGAGCTTGGACAAGAGAAAGAATTGTTGAAAGACGAAGCCGATTTCCTGATTTCGAACCTTGGCTAATTGTTTTTCACCTAAACCAGCTACTTCTTTTCCATCTAGAAAATACTGACCACTTGTAGGTGTATCTAACATACCGATGGTATTCATGAGAGTAGACTTACCAGAACCTGATGGTCCCATGATTGCGACGAATTCTCCCTCATGAACTTCAAGGTTAATATTTTTAAGGACTTGAAGCTCTTGATCACCATTTCGATAACTACGGCAGATATTTTTGAGGCTAATTAGTTGCTTCATCAGTCTTCACCTCTTTTCCTTCTTGCAAGGAAGCTGTCGGATTACTGATGACTTTTGCTCCATCTGTCAGACCAGATGTGATTTCTTGGTTTTCTGCATCTGCATTGCCCAATCCAACTTCAACCTTTTTGGCCTTTTGATTTTCATCAAGAATCCAAACATAGTTTTTATCTTCTTCCATGACGATACTTGTAATAGGAACAAGCAATGCTTTACTCATACTTTTCACTTCGACACTGACAGAAAAACCTTGTTTCAAATCGCCAATTTCACTAGTTACATCGACCGTATATGGGTATTTAGAACCTGTGTTTGAACCAGCTAAGCTACTGCTTGCTTCACTACTGTTCTTTGGATAATTTGAAATATAGCTAATCTTACCATTCCAAGTTTTATCTGGATAAACCTTAGAAGTAAAAGTGACTTCTTGGCCTACAGAGAGATTTGCAAGATTGTATTCAGAAAGTTCTCCCTTGACCTGCAGGTTGTCGTTACTAACGATATGTACTAATACTTGGCTATTTCCTGTTGGAGATTTTGAAACATTGCGATTGACTTCGACAACTGTACCTTCTACAGTACTTAAAACTGTAGCGGCATCCAACTGTGCTTGAGCTTTTTCAAGTTGTGCAGCTGCATCTGCACGAACATCACGCGCATCACTGATTTGTGAATCGATAGAAGCTGTAGCTGATGTAGAAGATTGTGCTTGGGTTTGGTCCGTAGCGCCTTCAATCCCTGCTTGAGGGAGCACAGGTGTTGCTGCAGCAGTATTTCGAGCCTCATTCAATTCATTGATATGACGGTCAGCTTTCGCAACTGCACGACTGGCAGCATCATAGGCAGCCTGGGCTTCTGTGCTACTATACTTAACGAGAGCCTGGCCTTCACTTACCTTATCTCCGACAGAGACCGAAACCTCATCCAAGTCACCTTTACTAGCATCATAATAAACATATTGCTCATTTTGAGCTGTTACGGTACCAGATAAGAGAACTGATGAAGCCACTGATCCCTCTTTGGCAAGAACGATTTTTGCAGTTTCATCTTGTGTTGCAGCTTGATTTGGTTTTCTCAATAGAAGGACAGCAGCTGCTCCTACTACAAGAACTGACGTAACTCCGATAGCTGTAAATAAGGGCCATTTCTTAGCTTTTGACTTCTTTTTCATATCATACCTCTTTTATAAATATATATTAAGATTATAGCACAAGTCCTAAAAATGGACAATTGCTTTCTGACCATCCAAAAATAATTGCCAAATCTTTTATTGTTGTGTTATTTATATAATACAACTTCTTTTTTATTTTTGCAAGCATTTTCTTAAGAAATTTAAGCGTAGCAGATTTTTGCATTGACCTCCAAAAAAAGATAGAATATGACTAGAAAATAACAAAGGAGCTTTCTATGAGAGAATACGATATTATCGCTATTGGAGGAGGTAGCGGGGGAATTGCTACCATGAATCGTGCTGGTGAACATGGTGCTAAAGCGGCAGTTATTGAGGAAAAGAAATTAGGTGGAACCTGTGTCAATATTGGCTGTGTTCCTAAGAAAATCATGTGGTACGGAGCTCAAATCGCAGAGAGCATCCACAAATATGGACCTGACTATGGTTTTACAAGTACTGGCAATGAATTTGATTATGCAAGGCTTCGTAAAAATCGTGAAGCCTATATTGATCGTGCTCGCTCTTCTTATGGTGGAAGCTTTAAGCGTAACGGAGTTGATTTGATTGAAGGACGCGCCGAGTTCGTTGATACTCATACTGTTAGTGTCAATGGAGAGTTGATCCGTGCTAAGCACATCGTGATTGCAACTGGGGCCCATCCTCATATTCCTGCCATTCCTGGTGCTGAACTAGGTGGTAGTTCTGATGATATCTTTGCCTGGGAAGAGTTGCCTGAATCAGTAGCTATTCTGGGTGCCGGTTACATTGCAGTCGAATTGGCTGGCGTACTCCATACCCTTGGCGTACAGACTGATTTATTTGTCCGTCGTGAACGTCCACTTCGTGGATTTGATAGTTATATTGTTGAGAGCTTGGTTCAAGAAATGGAAAATACTGGACTAAAACTCCATACTCATAAAGTTCCTGCTAAACTTGAAGAAACTGAACGAGGCATTACCATTCATTTCGAAGATGGTAGTACTCATACTGCCAGTCAAGTTATATGGGCAACTGGCCGCCGTCCAAACGTTGAAGGACTCCAGCTAGAAAAGGCAGGCGTTACTCTCAATGAACGTGGTTTCATCCAAGTTGACGAATACCAAAACACAGTCGTTGACGGTATCTATGCTCTTGGCGATGTGACAGGTGAAAAAGAACTGACTCCTGTTGCTATCAAGGCTGGACGTACCCTATCCGAAAGACTTTTCAACGGTAAAACCAATGCCAAAATGGACTACACTACTATTCCAACTGTAGTCTTTTCACACCCAGCCATCGGAACTGTCGGTCTGACTGAGGAAGAAGCTATCAAAGAGTATGGACAAGAAAACATTAAAGTTTATACTTCAAAATTTGCTTCTATGTATTCTGCAGTTACTAGTCACCGTCAAGAAGCACGCTTCAAGCTCGTTACAGCTGGTGAGGACGAAAAGGTCGTTGGCCTTCATGGTATCGGCTATGGCGTCGATGAAATGATTCAAGGTTTTGCTGTAGCAATCAAGATGGGCGCTACAAAAGCAGACTTTGACGCTACAGTTGCTATCCATCCAACAGGATCAGAAGAATTTGTGACTATGCGTTAATAATTTTAAATGAGATTATATCGGTCACTCAGATTGAAGAAAAAGCCTTTTTAGGACCATTTTCTTCAATCTTTTTATTTTATTAGAGCAAATTATAAAACACTTAAAAATAGCATTCCATCTGGATTCCCTTGGTTTTTCACTATATGCTAGCCAAGCTCCATAAAGGTACTCTTTTTATGACTGACATGATTTCTTCGTGTTCTGAAAAATCTATAGGCCTCCGGTTTTCTCTAAATCGGCTGTTACATTTTTGTAACCATAGTTTTTAAAATAGGTTGACAAATAAGTTGCTTCAAGTATAATAGTTACTATAAAATATAAAAGAGGTTAACTATTATGAAAAAAGCTCATATCTATGCTATTCCTGCTATCGGTGCTGCTCTGATTGCAGTATTAGCTCAAATCAGTGTCCCAATCGGTCCAGTACCATTTACTCTGCAAAACTTTGCTATCGGACTCATTGCTACTGTTTTTAGACCTAGAGAAGCTGTCCTTTCTGTCGGACTTTATCTCTTACTAGGTGCCATTGGTCTTCCTGTTTTTGCTGGCGGAGGAGCTGGTTTTCATGTATTAGTAGGACCAAGCGCTGGTTACCTTTGGTTTGACTTATTATATGCAGGAGTTACTTCATACCTTATCCATAAAAATAGTAACTATGTTCGTATCTTTCTTGCAAATCTCTTAGGGGATTCCCTTGTCTTTGTCGGTGGTATTCTCAGCCTCCACTTCCTCGCAGGTATGCCTTTTGATAAGGCACTAGCTGTCGGTGTGCTTCCCTTTATCATTCCTGATCTTGCAAAAATTATTGCCATTAGTTTCATTGGAAAACCACTTCTCAAGCGTTTAAGTAGAG
>NZ_KQ970818.1:458936-461027 GCF_001579645.1 Streptococcus infantis | reverse complement strand
AAAAAAGAGAGAACAAATGTTCTCTCTTTTTATGCTATTCAATTCTGTTTTAAATCACACGAATTGATTAGTATTCTTCTCTTCTCTTGCGAGACAAAGCATAACCAGCAGTTGCTAATCCAGCAATCGCTGCAAGTGATAGGAATGGAAGATCCTCTGTACCAGTGTTTGGTAATTCTTTTTGAGGTTCATCATTTCTAAACTTGTTGATTGGGATAAGTTTGTCTTCAATTGGTTGAGGTTTCGGATCCGGTTGTGGTTGTGGTTTTGGAGCCGGTTGTGGTTGTGGTTTTGGAGCCGGTTGTGGTTGTGGTTTCGGATCTGGTTGTGGTTGTGGTTTTGGAGCCGGTTGTGGTTGTGGTTTTGGAGCCGGTTGTGGTTGTGGTTTTGGAGCTGGTTGTGGCTGTGGTTGTGGATCCGGTTGTGGTTGTGGTTTTGGATCCGGTTGTGGTTGTGGTTTTGGATCCGGCTGTGGTTGTGGTTTTGGATCCGGTTGTGGTTGTGGTTTTGGAGCTGGTTGTGGTTGTGGTTTTGGATCCTCTTTCTTAGGACATCCACAATCACGGATAAAGATACGATTTGTTTCTTTACCATCACCATCTTTGATGATAATCCAGTATCCAGATTGACCTTCCTTGTTCTTACCAGGTTCAGTAGTAATACTTGGTGTCTTACCATCCTTACCATCGCGAACGAAGGTACGGCTAGTGATGTTTCCATCACCATCTTCAGTGATTACCCAAACACCAGTATTTCCTTCTTTATCTTTACCAGGTTCAGTACGAACTTTTGGAGTTTTACCATCAATACCATCACGGATAAAGTTACGGCTAGTGATGTTACCTTCAGAATCACGTACAATTACCCAAACACCAGTATTTCCTTCTTTGTCTTTACCAGGTTCAGTAGTAACAGTTGGTGTCTTACCGTCCTTACCATCTTTACCGTCTTTACCATCCTTAACGAATGTACGACCAGTTTCTTTGCCATCACCATCATGTGTAATTACCCAAGTACCAGTATTACCATCTTTATCTTTGCCTGTCTCAGTTGTTACACGTGGAGTCTTACCATCCTTGATAATAGTTTGAACCTTCTGACCGTCAACGTTAATAACAGTTACAGTATGAGTTCCATCTTCGTTATCTTTAACAGTAATGCTTGGTGACTTACCATCTTTACCATCTTTGATGATTGTTTGAGTCTTAGTTCCATCTGGATTTTCAACAGTGATCGTATGTGTACCGTCACCATTTTCAGTAACAGTAACCTTCGCAGATTTACCATCTACTCCGTCTTTACCATCTTTACCATCTACTCCGTCTTTACCATCCTTAACGAATGTACGGCCTGTTTCATTTCCTTCTGGATCACGAGTAATTACCCAAGTACCATCGTTACCGTCAGTGTCTTTACCACGTTCAGTAGAAACTCGAGGTGATTTACCATCTCTGATAATTGTTTCTGTTGTTTGACCATCGACATTGACAACTTTAACTGTGTGTGTACCATCTTCGTTATCTTTAACAGTTACGCTTGGTGACTTACCATCTTTACCATCTTTGATGATAGTTTCAGTCTTAGTTCCGTCTGGATTTTCAACAGTGATTTTATGTGTACCATCTTCGTTATCTTTAACGGTTACAACTGGTGATTTACCATCTTTACCATCTTTACCGTCTTTACCGTCAACACCATCTCTAACGAATGTACGACCTGTTTCTGTACCAGCAGGATCATGTGTGATTACCCATGTACCAGTACGTCCTTCAGCGTCTTCACCACGTTCTGTTGTTACTGATGGGTTCTTACCGTCTTTAACGATAGTTTCACTTGTTTGACCATCTGGGTTCACAACTTTAACTGTATGAGTACCGTCACCATTGTCTTTAACAGTTACGCTTGGTGATTTACCATTTTCACCGTTTTTAACAATAGTTTGAGTAGTTACACCATTTGGATCAGTGATAGTGATTGTGTGTGTACCGTCACCATTGTCTTTAACTGATGCTTCAGGTGACTTACCATCTTTACCATCTTTAACGAATGTACGACCTGTTTCTTTACCAGCAGGATCATGTGTGATTACCC
>NZ_KQ970818.1:440097-458916 GCF_001579645.1 Streptococcus infantis | reverse complement strand
ACGAATGTACGACCTGTTACTGTACCAGCAGGGTCATGTGTGATTACCCATGTACCTGTGTTACCTTCAGAATCTTCACCACGTTCAGTTGTGACTGATGGGTTCTTACCGTCCTTGATGATGGTTTCTGTTGTTTCGCCATCTGGGTTCACAACTTTAACTGTATGAGTACCGTCTTCGTTATCTTTAACGGTTACAGTTGGTGTCTTACCATCTTTACCATTCTTGATAACTGTCTCAGTTGTTTCACCATCTGGGTTCACAACTTTAACTGTGTGAGTACCGTCTTCGTTGTCTTTAACGGTTACAACTGGTGATTTACCATCTTTACCATCTTTAACGAATGTACGACCTGTTACAGTTCCAGCAGGATCATGTGTGATTACCCATGTACCTGTGTTACCTTCTGAGTCTTCACCACGTTCTGTTGTTACTGATGGGTTCTTACCATCTTTGATGATTGTTTCTGTTGTTTCGCCATCTGGGTTTACAACTTTAACTGTGTGAGTACCGTCTTCGTTATCTTTAACAGTTACAGTTGGTGTCTTACCATCTTTACCGTTCTTGATAACTGTCTCAGTTGTTTCACCATCTGGGTTTACAACTTTAACTGTATGAGTACCGTCTTCGTTATCTTTAACGGTTACGACTGGTGATTTACCATCTTTACCGTCAACACCATCTCTACCGTCTTTACCATCTTTAATAAATGTACGACCTGTTACTGTACCAGCAGGGTCATGTGTGATTACCCATGTACCTGTGTTACCTTCTGAGTCTTCACCACGTTCTGTTGTGACTGATGGGTTCTTACCGTCCTTGATGATAGTTTCAGTTGTTTCACCATCTGGGTTTACAACTTTAACTGTGTGAGTACCGTCTTCGTTATCTTTAACGGTTACAGTTGGTGTCTTACCATCTTTACCATTCTTGATAACTGTCTCAGTTGTTTCACCATCTGGGTTCACAACTTTAACTGTGTGGGTTCCATCTTCGTTATCTTTAACAGTTACTACTGGTGTCTTACCATCTACTCCGTCTCTACCGTCTTTACCATCTTTGATATCCACAACATCGATGATAACATCTTTAGATACAGATTTACCATCAAGGGTTGCTGTAGCTTTAGCTGTGTAGCTACCTACTGCCGTTGGAGTACCAGAGATTGTCTTAGTAGCAGCGTCATATGTCACACCTGCAGGAAGACTTGCTTCATCTAGTGTAAGTTCAGAACCAGGAGTGTGAGTTAAAGTGATATCAGCGATCGCTTTACCTAGTTGAACAAGCTGACGACCACCAGAAACTGTAAGATCAAGATCTTTCTCAGCTTTAGGTTTTACTGTAAGAGTAAATGTGTCATTTGCAAATTTACCACCCAATTTTTCAGGGTTAGTCGCTTGCATACGAATAGTAAAGGTACCAGCTTTTGTAGGATTTCCAGAGAATGTCTTAGTTGTAGGATCGTAAGTCAATCCGTATTTAGAAATAACTTCATTGATATCTTCTTCTTCCACAAGACCATATGGAGTCTTCATAGTAACTTTAGATACATCATTGTGAGTTACTACCGCTGGAGTAATTGCATCGCCAACTGTGACAGTTTGCTCTTTATTAGAGATTGCGATTGAAACTGGTGAATCTGTAACAGTGAGCTTGAATGTACCAGTAGCGTTAGTGTTTCCTTTAATACCTTCGTAACCATAAGTGTATTTAAGAGTATATACACCAACTTGGCTAGGTGTACCAGAGATTGTTCTAGTATCTGGATCGTAAGTCAAACCTTCAGGAAGTTTTCCTTCGATATTGAGTTCCATCTTACGGAATCCTACTTCACCCTCTTCACCATAGACAGAACCTTCTGTTGGTTTGATAACAAAGTTTGTAATAGGATTAAGTACTTGTACTGTCTGCTCACCACTATTTACTTCTACTGGTTTTGGCTTAACAGTAATCTTAATTTTACCTTGAGCAGATTCACTACCGCGAGTTAGAGTGTAAGTACCTTCAAGCACTCCTACTACATTACTTTTACCAGAGAAAGTTTCAGTTTTATAATCATAGGTAATGCCATTATTTGGATCAGTGAAATCTACGTTTGATACTTCTGAAGATTTACCATGTTCAATCTTAAACGGTTCAAGTTTATCTCCAACAGTTACTTCAGCTTCATAGTCTGGTGCTGACAATTCTCCAGGTAGGACAGTCAAGTTCACATATTTTTGAACTACTTGCCCATCTTTTTCAGCGATAACCTTAATATTGTAAACCCCTTCGATTAGACCTTTACCTGCGATTGTCTTAGTAGACTTAGTAAAGCGAGTTCCTTTAGGTAGGGCTTTTGTATCAACTGTTAGTGTAGCACCTTCAGTGTGAGAGATAACCATATCCTTAAAGTTTTGACCTTCTTTGATGGTTTGCTCATGGTTGGTAATATCAAGGTCGAGTCCGACACCATCACGAGGTCTTACTTCAAAGGTAAAGTCTGTGAATGTTGTAGAAATACCACCATCCGCATTGTAGTAGTCAACTTCCACACGTGCTTTTTGGTTTTCAGTAGTCTTCAGTACACCATATCCTTCAAGGGTATTAGTGATAGTGTCTCCTTTGACTGTCGCATACTTATCTCCACTTTCCGTAATGACACGGATATCAGCAATTCTTGATCCACCCTCTAGAGTAACAGGAACTCCTGGGAAGCGCTCTTGTTCTTTCCAAATTTGGTGATCAATTGGTGCGATTACGTCAGTAACTTCAAACTGGAAGATACGGTTTGGTGCGTTATCACCAAAGTGTCCGTCGATAGCGCGTACTTCAAAGTTATACTTACCAGGTAACAGTTTGACTCCAGCTTTTTTCTTAATGGTTTGAGTTGCTTCATCATACTCTGTACCATCAGGGAATCGAACTGGTTTAATCTTAGCATTAACCTTGTTTAACTCAATTTTACCAATAGTTTGCTCTGCATCTGAACGAGGAACTGATACAATCCCCTCCTTATTAAGTACAGCCGTGTCCTTATTAGGAGTAAACTTAACGTCCGCATTCGTTAATGCATCTTTATTGATACCATTTTTTTCAACTTTTGAACGTTCCTCTGTGGTTACGTGAACATTGAAAATTCTTTCTTGACCAAGGGCATCTGTTGTTTTAAATTTAATATCAAATTGACCTTGTTTAGCAGGTAATTTCGTGAAACGGATACGGTATGGAGTACTATAACCATCATGAAGTTGCCATCCATAACCTTCTCCAGTCAATCCCTTAGTATCATATGGTTTATATTTAACTAATTCATATTCTACTTCTGGAGTACTATCCAAACGCTCTAATTTCTTCAAGTCAATCGGTTTTGAGAAGTCTTTTAAATATTGAGAATCGTTAACGTACAGACCTAGTTCAACAGAATACTGAGGAGTTTGTGGAGTGGCATCTGCAACAGTACCCAGTTCATCAGCAGCTGGTTCCATTTGATACCCAAATGGAGTAGTCGGTAAGATTACATCATACTCACCTTCTTGATCTGCAGTTGGAGCTTGTCTTCGTCCATTTGGATCAAGCTCCCCTGTGTTTCGTTTTGGTTCCCAAGAATTACCAGTATCTGGGCTGCTAGCAAGGGCATATGAATTTGGAGTTTCGAGTGTAAGTAACATGGTAGCTTTAATGCTTGGATCTTTTTTCGATACTAGACCAATCTCATAAGTTCCATCTTTAATGCTATTATCTAGAAGAACATCACCAGTAACATACTCTCCCACCTTATCATAAGTCAAGCCTAGTTTTTTCGCATCCTCTGTCAGTTCAACCTCATCAGATGTAATACGAGTCAACCCCATCTTGTACTTGATATTAGTTACTGCACCATTCTTACGAATATTTGTAAAGCCACTGTAGTTTTCAATGGTCATATAAGGTTTATCGTTAACATCTTTAACTGTCAAGTCAGAAGAGTATACTTTACTTGGCTCTGAATCTTTGTAGAAACCAATATTATAAGTTTTGCCTGCTACCATTGCAGGGTTAGTTCCTTGTAGATTTGCTACAAGGGATATTGTATAAATACGCGTGGTATCATTTCTATTAACTGAAATACCAAATCCTAAAGCCTTAGCATCATCTGTTAACGAAAGTCCTCTAATGCCATCAAATTCATATTCATCAGCTGTGATAGAATAAACAGAAGAATCAACCTTGTATTCAACCCTTTCTGAATTACCAGAGCCAGCAAGATATACACTCTTTGGTCCTACTAAACCACCATTTGTAGCCGCTGTAGTCCCGTCAAGCATGTATGATACAAAACCTGAGTGACCTGAACGTTTCATTTCTGTGTAAACAGACTCGATTGCTGATTGGAGACGTCCGATACTAAGTTCAAGATCAGCTTTCGTTAGTTGATCTTTTTCAGAAAGCTGTTGAGCTGCTGCCAACTCAGCTTTTGAAGCTTGAAGAGCATTCGCAAGAACTTTCTTAGCATCGCTATCGTTAAGTTTAGCTTCTTGTTTTTCAGCTTCTTGGTTGACAGCTTTTGCTTCAAGAATGCTGTTGTTCAATTGCTCTTTAAGTGGTTGAAGAACTTCGTCAACTGCAGGCTTAGCTTCAGCAACTTTTTCTTCTGCTGCTGGAACTTTTTTCTCATCAAGTTTAAGTTCTGGCTTTTCTTCTGCAACTGGTGCAGTAGATGGAGCTGTTGCTACAACAGGCTCTTTAGATTTTTCAACAGTTGTTTCTGTAGTTGTTGTTTCAGTTGTTGTTTCAGTTGTTGTTTCTGCAACTGGTTCTTTTTCTGTTGATGGTGCTGCAAGAGTAGCAGGAGCACGGTATGGTTCTGGAATAGTGATTTCTTCAGAAATAGTTTCCTTGACCGGCTCTTCTTCTATTGCCTTAGTTGCCTCCCCTTTATATTCACTGGCGCTTACATGTGGGGCGTTAACCATCGACCCGACGAAGAACTGTCCTACAAGGACAGATGCCACACCTACACTAAACTTACGTATGGCAAAACGTTGACGTTTTTCAAATTTCATTATTATTTATCTCCTTTTTATTCATTATCTTGTTTTTTTCTCTTACCGATAAACAGAGCACTTGCTGCTGCCATTAGTGAGACTCCAAGAGCTGATAATCCACTAGCTTCTGTACCAGTGTTTGGCAATTGTTCTTTTCCAGATGAAGCTTTAGTTTCTACCGGTTTGGCTGGTGTATTGGTTGCTTGTGCTGGTTTAGTTGGAACAACAGGCTTAGTTGGATCAACTGGCTTAGTTGGATCTGCTGGTTTAGATGGGTCAGCTGGCTTAGCTGGATCTGCTGGTTTAGATGGGTCAGCTGGTTTAGCTGGTTCTGCTGGTTTAGCTGGATCTGCTGGCTTAGCTGGATCTGCTGGCTTAGCTGGATCTGCTGGCTTAGATGGGTCAGCTGGTTTAGCTGGATCTGCTGGTTTAGCTGGTTCTTTTGTTCCTACTTCGATAACTTTATCAACTGCATCTACCTTAGTTGTTGAAACAACTTTGCGCTCTACTTCTTTGCCATCTACAAATACAACACGTTCAACTACAGTAAGGCTACCATCTTTTCCTTCTTGGACAACTTTTTCTGTACCTTTTGCAAGGTTAGCGTTGTCACGACGAATTGTCTTAAATGCTACTGTATCTTTCTTAGTTTCATACTTCTCGATAACTTTAGCTTCAGGTTTAGATGGTACTACTGGAGTGTCACCTGGTTTGCTTGACACTTTTGTGCCAACTTCGATGATCTTATCTACAGCATCTACTTTACTTGTTGAAACTACTTTACGCTCTGTTTCTTTACCATCAACAAGAACGACATGTTCTACTGTTGTGATGCGACCATCTTTTCCTTCTTGGACAACTTTTTCTTTACCTTTTTCAAGGTCAGCATTGTCGCGACGGATAGTCTTGTATGAAAGAACTTCTACTTTTGTTTCTTCTTTTTCGACAATCTTAGCTTCAGGTTTAGATGGTACTACCGGAGTGTCACCTGGTTTACTTGATACTTTTGTTCCAACTTCGATAATCTTATCAATTGCATCGACCTTAGTCATTGAAACTAGTTTACGTTCTACTTCCTTACCATCAGCAAGAACGACATGTTCTACTGTTGTGATGCGACCATCTTTTCCTTCTTGAACAACTTTTTCTGTGCCTTTTTCAAGAGTAGGATTTTCTTGGCGGATTGTCTTATATGCGAGTACTTCTACTTTAGTCTCATCTTTTTCGACAATCTTAACTTCAGGTTTAGATGGTACTACCGGAGTGTCACCTGGTTTGCTTGACTCTTTTGTTCCAACTTCGATAATCTTATCAACCGCATCCACTTTGTTGGTTGAAACGACTTTACGTTCCACTTCCTTACCATCAACAAGAACGACACGCTCTACTGTTGTGACAATACCATCTTTACCTTCTTGGACAACTTTTTCTGTGCCTTTTTCAAGGTTAGCGTTATCGCGACGGATGGTCTTGTATGAAAGGATTTCTACTTTAGTTTCGTTTTTCTCAACAATCTTAGTTTCTGGTTTAGATGGTACTACTGGAGTGTCACCTGGTTTGCTTGACTCTTTCGTTCCAACTTCGATAATCTTATCAACCGCATCAACTTTATTTGATACGATGACTTTACGTTCTTTTTCGACTCCATCTACTAAGACAACGTGTTCGATTATTGTAACAATTCCTTCTTTACCTTCTTGGACAACTTTCTCTGTGCCTTTTGCAAGGTTAGCATTGTCACGACGGATAGTCTTGTATGGAAGGATTTCTACTTTAGTTTCATCCTTCTCAACAACCTTAGGTTCTGGTTTAGATGGTTCAGCTGGTTTAGATGGTTCAACTGGCTTAGATGGATCTTCTGGCTTAGCTGGTTCAGCTGGTTTAGATGGTTCTACTGGAGCAGCAGGTGCTTTCGTTCCTACTTCAATGATTTTATCAACTGCATCAACCTTGTCTGTTGAAACGACTTTACGTTCTTTTTCAACTCCGTCAACAATGACGATTTTTACAACTGTTGTGATGCTTCCAGCTTTTCCTTCTTGGACAACTTTTTCTTTACCTTTTTCAAGGTCAGCGTTGTCACGACGGACAGTCTTGTATGGAACAACTTCTACTTTAGTTTCTTCTTTTTCGACTACCTTAGGTTCTGGTTTAGATGGTTCTACTGGAGCGGCAGGTGCTTTCGTTCCTACTTCAATGATTTTATCAACTGCATCAACCTTGTCTGTTGAAACGACTTTACGTTCTTTTTCAACTCCGTCAACAATGACAATTTTTACAACTGTTGTGATGCGACCAGCTTTCCCTTCTTGGACAACTTTTTCTTTACCTTTTTCAAGGTCAGCGTTGTCACGACGGACAGTCTTATATGGAACAACTTCTACTTTAGTTTCATCTTTTTCAACAACCGTAGGTTTTGGCTTCTCAGCTTCTTTTTCAACTAGAGAAGATTTAGCTGTCTCTACTGCTTTAATAGCTGCAGTTAAATCTGTCACCGTCTGGTCAACTTTCGGCTGATCTACACTTGTATCTACTTTAACTGCTTCAGCTTTAGCTGTTTCAGTAGTTAGGGCTGTCAAAGCTTTTTGATATGCTGCAACACTATCTTCTGTTTTATTGCTTGTATCAGCCGGTTTAAGAGTTTCTAAAGCTTTAGTAATTGCTGCTTCAAGAAGGGCTTTTTTAACTTCAGGTTTTGGAGTTGGTGCTGGTGTGTCGTTTGACTCAGCAATTGCTACCTCAGTCAAAGGAAGTCGTGTGATAGATTTGTCATCATAAGTAATGATAGCATTTGTTTGATCATACGAAATTGATGGTTTCAGTGGAGCAATATTGAAATGATCTTCTATTAATGAAGAAATCTTAGCTTGGTCATCTGAAGTCAAGCTTGCAAAGCTTTTAACTTTGATTTTTGAAGCTTCTGGAACTTTGTCATCAAAAGTTCCATCGTCAGCTAAATCCTTAGCTGTTGATGTGACCAAACCTTTAACTGCTGCTTTAAGTTTTTTATTTGAGTCACTGAGTGCATCTGTTGCAGAAATATAAGTATTTCGGTAATTAACTTCTGTATACATTTCTTTAAAACGGTTATTCATTGCACGTTTTTGGTCTTGCGTTACAACGTTATAGTTAATATCCTTACGAACTTCAGGAGGGAGGAGTTCTGCCATTTCTTTTCGAAGACTTTCAGATTTTCCTTGAATTTCTTCAGCCTTTTCAACTGCTTGTTCTGCAGCTGGAATAGAAGCTTCTGCAGCTTTTACTGTTTCTGTATATTTTTGGAAACTATCTTGAGAGTAGTCGTTAGGATTACGAACAACTTCTTTTTCTGATTTAATTTCAGCAACTTGTTCCTTTACTTGATTGATTGCTGGAGTAGGGTTTTCAAAGAAATTCAACATTGCTTTGACGTTACCTTCGTTACCGAGAATTTCCTCTCCATAAACAATACCTTCTTCAGCTTGAACTGTTTGAGCTGCTATACCAAAAACAGAAGCTCCTACTAATACGGAAGCGGCTCCAACTGAAAATTTACGAATAGAGAAATGATCTTTTCTCTCATTATTTGCCATTATAGACTCCTTTTAATTTAATTCCTTCATAATCTCTCTGATTACGCGCGTTCCTCTTTTAAAGACATCCAACAGTACTTCAAAATCGTACGGAGTGACTTGAGTTACATAACGTGCAAAGATACGGTTATCTACATCAAGAACAAGATAGTAATAAAGACCGTGAGTACGATTGAGTTCATTAATTTTTTCAAGTAGCTCATCGCGACTACTTTGATTCTCTACCACAGCTATATTATTAAAAATAATTTGAGCAGCACCAGATTCGGCAGCATTTTCTAACCAAAATGCAAAATCAACCATCTGGTCCTCTGAAACAGATAAACGCCCTTTATAGATTGTACCGTCTTCTCGTTCAACCTTTTGGAGCTGTATTTTCCGTTTTCTAAGTAAGTCTTGAAAAGCAGTATTGATGTTAGCCATATGCCTCCCTTTCTAGAATGAATCCATTGTGAATACAGGCGGTTCCTTCATATCAATTGCAACGTTAGTTTCTGGAGTCAAATAGGCAACTTTAGATTTTTCATTTTGAATCGTATTTACTGGGATTGGATCTTCATTAGTAAGAATACGTCCCACTCCGTCAATACGTTCGTGACTCATAGTTAGAAGATCATCAATAATGTGCCCAACATGATGTACACCGCCAGTGTCAATATTGTCAATCATATTGATTTGATTTTCAAGAAGTTGCTTAAGTTCATGTTTAATGTACTCTGTACGGTTCATAATATCTTGTTTAGTAGCTTCAAGTTGCTCAAGCTCTTCTTCAGATTTTTCAATACGATTGTTTACTTCATTAACGAGTTGTTCAGAATGAACTTCTGCTTCTGAAACAATACCAATTGATACGCGTTTTGCTTCTACGATAGCTTCAGAAATCAACTGTTCTTTGTTCTTAAGATCCTCAATTGTTTGAAGCAACTGTGCGTTGCGAATTTCCAATTCACGAACTTGTGATTTAAATTCATTAATCACAGAATGAACTGATGAACGTGAATATCCGAAAAATAGAGATTTTTTAAGTTTTCTCATATAAAACTCCTCCAAAAAGATATAAATTTTATTGTTCGCTAAACAAGACAGATCCAGACCCCAGTGACAGACTTCAGCCATTCTTATTTATTTAACGTACTTCACTAAATAGTATTATAGGTTTTTTATTTTATTTGTCAAGCAATTTTACCTCTAAAAACCTTATTTTTTCGGCTTTTTTTACTTATACACAGACTTTTCCACATGTTTTTTATAAAAAGGGTAAGTTATCCACAAATTGTACATTTATTACACTTTTATCTTCCTACTATAGAATTTTTAGACTTTTCTTGTTTTACGCTATAAATAGCATTTTGATTTTGTGTATTATGGATACAGAAATATAATAAGTCTTCTTTTGATGTTTTTGAGCTACTGTGTATTTTTATTCCAAATTTGTAAATTAAAATGGATCAAAAATAGACTTCTATGTCAATCTCACAAAAATATCTCATTTTCTGAAAGGAAACAACATAAATGATGCCTATTCATCTTATCACTATCAATAAGATTAAAAGGCCAAAACAACTGTCACCCGGATCAAACTTATCTGAATGAACAAGTAAAGTAGATACAATTATTGAAAACAAGCACAAAAGTAAATCAATAACCTAGCCTACACCGCTAAAAAGTCATCGCTTCACTTAAAACCAGTGATCGAGAATCTAATGATGTTTAAACTCTTGTTCATCAATGATAATCCCCAATAGCTGATCCTCTTTTTAAAGCCATAAGCAAAGATGAATTTACATAGGATTAGCAGAAAATCCTTAAATCATCATACATCTTGCCAAATTTTTTTCGAACTACATGAAGTATTAATTTTAATGTGATAATTCATGTGACTAAAAAAAGAGGAAATCTGCACTACCTTCAAAAGTTAGATATGAAAAATCTAACGCTTGAAGGTCGTACAAGCTATCCCTCTTTTTACTTATTACATTTAAATGAATCGACCATGACTTGAAACTCCTCGTTTGACAGGGTGATTCCTTTCCCCATCTTAGTGTGGTCTGGACTCCAAGCACGAATGTCAAACTTCGCTGGTGCTCCGTTAAAGCTAACACGATTGATTTCCTTGGTCCAACCTTTTTCATTCTCTGAGAGTGTGAGTAAGTGTTCCTCGATTTCAAATGTAAATTCTGCCATTGTATTCTCCTTTTGATTGTCTTCACTTGATTATTCGTAAAATCTTGTAGATTTTCTTAAAATTGTATATAATAATGTTAAAAAGAAGGGAGGCTCCGATGAAAGATTTATTTAAACACATTCAACAAAAGTTCCAAAGCTTTCTCAACGGACGAGAAGAACCAGATCATTCCAAAGCCGACTCCCTGACAAGTGCCATTAAAGAGGCGCTCCTAAAAAAAACTGCTGTCCACATTATTTTTTCTGATACGAGTTTTACAGGTGATATCATCAAATATGATACGGACCGCCAGCAAATTATCGTTAAAAATTTTGCAAAAAATGTGACCCGCATTATTCGAATCCCAGATATTCGGAAAGTGAGTTTTGTTCCCTCAACCGTCCAAACTGCCCAAAAAAATCGATTTAAGAAAGAGTGAGATGAGTTTTCATCATCTCACTCTTTTCTATTAACGAATTTGTTCAAAATGAAGGTGAACAGCAATATGTTCTCCGTAACCACTTCTCTCTAAATCCCGTTGCAAACGGTAAGAGATATAGTGTTCAGCGATAGTGATGTAGCCTGCGCCAAGCAAGCGATGCTCAACCATTGATTGAATCATGCTGATTGTCGCACGCTCCACTTTTGCCTCTTCTAGATCCAAGACAACTTTTTTAGTTACCTGAGCTAGATTTTGACGTAAATCATCGGTCAAAACATAAACTGTTTGAGCAGCTTTGAGAATGGCTTGATAGATTTTATCTGGATCAAAGTCGGCAACTTGTCCATCACGTTTAATGACTTGCATAGGCTTCTCCCTTTAATTTGTATTTTCTTTAATGTCTGCTAACATTTTAGCTTCTTCTGCTGTTAATTCATAATGTTCCAACAAATCTGGTCTACGCTCATAAGTTTTTTTGAGACTTTCATAGAGACGCCATTGACGAATCTTCTCATGGTGCCCACTCATAAGCACATCTGGAACCACCATGCCTCGATAATCATAAGGACGTGTGTACTGAGGGTATTCAAGAAGGCCTGATGAAAAGCTATCATCTTGGTGACTGGTTTCCTTCCCAATTACTTCTGGTATCAAGCGAACCGTCGCATCAATCATGGTCATTGCTGCCAGTTCTCCACCAGTTAGAACATAATCACCTAGGGAAATCTCATCTGTTACCAAGGTCTTAATGCGTTCATCATAGCCCTCGTAGTGACCACAGATAAAGATGAGTTCCTCTTCTTGGGCTAAATCTTCAGCATAGGCTTGATCAAACTGCTTACCAGCAGGATCCAAAAGAATCACGCGCGGATTCTTTTTTTCAATGGCATCAAAGGCGTCAAAGATGGGTTGTGCTCTTAGCAACATCCCTTGACCACCACCGTAGGGTTCATCGTCAACATGACGGGCCTTTTCAGCATATTCACGAAAATTGTGATACTGGATGTCAAGAAGTCCCTTCTCACGGGCCTTTCCAACGATAGAATGTTCTAGAGGCGAGAACATCTCTGGAAAGAGGGTTAAAATATCAATCTTCATCGTCTAACCCTTCTAAGAGTTCAACATCCACACGGTTATTAGGAATATCTACATTAAGGACAACCGGTGGGATATATGGTAAAAGCAGATCCCGTTTTCCCTTGCGCTTAACTACCCAGACATCATTGGCACCTGGTTGAAGGATTTCCTTGATGGTTCCAATCAAGTTGTCACCCTCGTAGACCTCTAGTCCAATAATCTCGTGATAGTAAAATTCACCCTCATCTAGGTCATTAAGTTTTTCTTCTGCAACCTTCAAACTGTGGCCCTTGTATTTTTCGATATCATTGATGTGATACATATCCTTAAATTTGATGATATCAAAGTTTTTATGCTTACGGTGACTTGCGATAGTCACTGTTTCAACAAATTGATCCTTCTCATCAAATAAGGCAAGCTCTGCACCTTTTTTAAAGCGTTCTTCCGAAAAATCCGTCACAGATAAGACTCTCATCTCACCTTGTAAACCTTGTGTATTGACGATTTTTCCAACGTTAAAATAGTTCATTTGATCTCCTGTGTACATTTCTCCCTATATTTTATCACGTTCTAGGTATTTTCACAAGTTGGATAAATCTAATCTTACAGAGCTACTACTTCTTCAAAAAATTCACCAATTATCCGATTAAACTCTTCAGGATGATCATTCATCGGTTGGTGTTTACTATCTGAAATCGTTACTTGACGCGCATTGGGATTTAAGGCAATGATACCATCGTAGATCTTTTTTAGGTGTTTGGGAAAATCATTTTCTCCTCTTACTAAAAGCATGGGAGGATTTCCTTGATAACCTTCTATCTCATGGACAGCTAAGAAACCTGTGATTCCAAGGTTTAAGAAAACATCTCGCCCAGTTTCTACAATGGCCGTCTTGACCAATTCTCTTGTGATAGGATTATCTGTACACATTTTTGAGTTCTTGTCTGCAATCACCTTCCAAGGAATCGTTTTATACATAAGAGAACTATATTTGATTCGACCTCTTTCTTTATCTGATAGATAACGGTGCTGTCCCCAACTATCTACCATGACCAAGGCTAGGACTCTTTCTGGATGGCGATAGGTGTACTCTTGAAGTGGATTTCCTCCCCAAGAATGACCAACCAATATCACCTTATCTAGCTGGAAATAGGACAAAATAGCATCTACATCTTGAACAGCGCCTTCCAAGTCGGGAAGGCCAACTTTCATAGGTGATTCACCCTGTCCTCTAACATTGACAAAGTAAAGGTCAAATCCGTCAAAAGCATCATATTGGTGAGCCCACATCTGACTACGTCCACAAGCTCCATGATAAAAAATAATGTGGCCTTTATTTGTGTTTCCAGGACGATGATAAACAACCAAATCACAATCTAATACTGGTATAAGGTGACGTTTCAACATCTCAGGTTCTCTGTTATAAAAAGCAATAGCTTCAGCTATATCATTTTGCTTCATTATTACACTCTCTCCTCTTTATCCTAGTATCATTCTTTTTATCTATTTTATCATGCTATATTAAAATCATCGTTTTCCAAACTTGATTACATTAAAATTTTTGAATTTTCTGCACAAGCTTTATAAAGAAAAAGACTGCTCAGCAATCTTTACTTTCTTCTCATCAGATTCATGCCTAAAATTCCAGCAATAATCAAAGTTGCTCCGATTACATGGTAGCTATAAATTGGTTCATGGAGGATAAGGGCTCCGGCTAGAATGGTCAAAACTGTTCCAAGATTACCAAAGACACTGACGGTTGATGCTCCAAGTCGAACAATAGCATAGATAGAGAGACTACCAGTAACGATAGAGGCTAGAATTCCTAAATAGAGGATAGAAAAGATATAGCTAACATGGCTAAGGGGTTCAAAGTAACCCATTGGATTGCCACTAGAGATGTGAGAAAAGAGACTTAAGCAATTAAAAACAATAAAGCCGACTAGAATCACAACTACAGTCAGATCCAAAACCTTGTACTGGCCTCCCTTGTACTTGCTAAGGATATTATTAATGGCATTTGAGAAAACAGATCCAAGCATCAAGACATAGCCAAAGATAGCTGTCCCTGCTCCAAAACTAGCTCCCTTACTAAGAAAAATATAAACAACCCCTGCAACAGAAAGAAAAAGAAAAAACTTTTGAACTAAAGTAGTCTTTTCCTTTAAAAAGATAGAGGCCAAAATGAGGGTAATGATGGGTACCAGGGCTTGCAAAATCCCAGCTTCAGATGATGAAATATACTGAAGAGCAAAGGATTGGAACATGAAAAAGAGGAGGGGATAAAAGAGACTCATTGGTAGAATAGAAAGAATGTCCTCTTTTGAAAGCTTTACCTGTATCAGTTTGCTTTGCTGCAATATGAATAGCACAATAGCTGCGACTGTATAGCGATGGGCCAAATTGGTTAGGGGACTAGCAAATCCCAAGGCAACCTTGGTAAATAAAAAAGAAAAACCGATAATTGTAGAAAAAGCTAAGGCAGCCAAATAGGCTTTTGTTTTTTCGTTCATAAATTATAACTCCCTTTGATGATATAATCTCTAGCCTAAGTGTTAGTCTTATTTAGATGAACAGTTACTATGGCTTTATGATGGATTCTTCTTTAAAAAACCTTCTAAATCATTCTCGTGGTGGTACTTGATGGCAGCTTTCTTGTCTTTTTCAAAGATGGTTCTTGTCAAGTCAATGTCATTAATTGCTGCAATTGCAACTGTATAGTGTATGATATCAGCAAGTTCTCTAGCTAGCTCATCATTGGAGACTTGGACTCCTGACTTGCGTCCCGACCGTCCATTTAAAACCTCGGCTACTTCTCCGACTTCTTCCACTAGCTTGATAAAGAGGCCTTCTTCTGTTCTAGACTCTTGGTAATGGTCTAGTAAATAGTCTTGTAACTGTCTAAACGTTAAATCTTTCATTCTCTTATCTTTACAAAAAAAAAACGAGACTTAAGTCCCGCTCTTTTTATTTTTCATCGATAACGATTCTTACTTTTTTGTCTTCAGTTGGGACAGAGTAGACAATCGTTCTTATCGCTGAGATAGTGCGACCTTTACGTCCAATCACACGACCTACATCACTCTGGTTAAGGTTCAAATGGTACTCCAAAAATTCTGGTGTATCTTCGATCTTGATAGTTAAGGCTTCTGGTTGTGAAATCAAAGGTTTCACAATTGCAATAATGAGATTTTCAATCGTATCCATCTGTCAACCTACTTTAAACTTATTTTGAGAATTTAGAATCGTGGAATTTTTTCAATACGCCTTCTTTTGAAAGGATGTTGCGAACTGTATCTGAAGGTTGAGCTCCATCAGCCAACCATGCAAGAACACGGTCTTCTTTCAAAGTTACTTGGTTTTCAGCAACAAGTGGGTTGTAAGTTCCAACTGTTTCGATGAAACGTCCATCACGTGGTGAACGTGAATCTGCTACGTTAATACGGTAGAAAGGTTTTTTCTTAGAACCCATACGAGTCAAACGGATTTTTACTGCCATTTTTAATATCTCTTTTCTTTTATTTTTTATTTCGGTGAAATAGCTAGGCTATTTAGCACATGTTCTATTATAGCAGATTTCTGAACGGTGTCAAGAAAAAAACTTGACAGACATTAAAAATTTTTTAATTTTTTCTTCGATATACTACCACCACCATTTACATTTGAAATCCTCTCCCTTTTAGGGTACAATGATAGAAATGATTTTTGAGAGGAATACAATGAAAAAATTAGCTACTCTTCTTTTAGTCTCTACTTTTGCTCTTGCTGGTTGTACTAATATCCAGCGTGCGCTTCGAGGAGATGAATATGTTGATACCAAGATTGCTGAAGAAAAACGTTCAAAAGACGCAACTAAAGCAGCTGAGGAACTAAAGGATGCCTTAACAAACGAAAACGCCATTTTCCCACAGTTATCGAAAGAGGTTGCTGAGGATGAGGCGGAAGTCGTTCTCCATACGAGTCAAGGAAATATCCGTATCAAGCTATTTCCTAAGTTGGCTCCACTTGCGGTTGAGAACTTCCTTACTCATGCTAAAGAAGGCTACTACAATGGCGTCACCTTCCACCGTGTGATTGATGGATTTATGGTTCAAACCGGAGATCCAAAAGGGAACGGTACTGGTGGCCAATCCATCTGGCATGACAAGGATAAAACAAAGGATGCAGGAACTGGTTTCAAAAATGAAATCTCCCCTTATCTGTATAATATCCGTGGTTCCCTAGCCATGGCCAATACAGGGCAACCAAATTCCAACGGTAGCCAATTCTTTATCAACCAAAGTACAACAGACTATTCTGCTAAACTTCCTACAAGTAGTTATCCTAAGAAAATTATCGAAGCCTACAAAGAAGGTGGAAATCCAACTCTTGATGGAAAACACCCAGTATTTGGTCAAGTAATCGATGGTATGGATATTGTCGATAGCATTGCCAAGGCTGAAAAAGACGAGAAAGACAAGCCAACCACAGCCATTACGATTGATAGCATTGAAATTGTAAAGGATTTTGATTTCAGTAAGAATTAAAATACCGGAAATATAAAGGAGATTAGAAAATGATTATTTTTTGGGGTTCTAAAGGTTATACAAAAGAATTGGGACATACTCAATCCAGCATCGAATGTGGACATTGCAGTAATATCGAACCATGGGAAATTGTAGAGACTGGCCGTAAGTTCACACTCTACTGGATTCCGCTCTTCCCATATGGTAAATCTTACTATGTTTCTTGTCCGATTTGCCAATATGGTCGTGAAATTGAAAAATCTGAAATTGAACAATATCAGAATTATTAAAAAGATAGGTCATGAGACCTATCTTTTTTTTATTTAAGTCAAATTATTGAAATCCCAAATCTGATCCATCCATCCTTCATAGAAGTCTGGTTCGTGGCAAACCATAAGGATAGATCCTTTATATTCTTTCAGAGCACGTTTGAGTTCATCCTTGGCATCCACATCCAAGTGGTTGGTAGGCTCGTCTAGAACAAGGACATTATTCTCACGATTCATCAAGAGACAGAAACGAACCTTGGCTTGTTCCCCACCTGATAAGACTTGAATTTGGCTTTCGATGTGCTTAGTCGTCAAGCCACAGCGAGCAAGGGCTGCACGGACTTCTGCTTGGTTGAGAGCTGGAAAGGCATTCCAAACTGCTTCGAGAGGTGTCTGACGATTGCCACCTTCCACTTCTTGCTCAAAGTAACCAAGTTCAAGATAATCACCACGTTCAACTTCCCCAGCAATTGGTGGGATAATGCCCAAAAGAGACTTCAAGAGGGTTGTTTTACCGATACCATTGGCACCAATAATGGCAACCTTCTGATTACGTTCAAAGGTAAGATTTAATGGTTTTGTAAGTGGGCGGTCGTAACCAATCTGCAAGTCTTTGGCTTGGAAGATAAAGCGACCTGGTGTACGAGCTGGTTTGAAATCAAAGGACGGCTTTGGTTTCTCACTTTGAAGCTCGATAATGTCCATCTTATCCAATTTTTTCTGGCGAGACATGGCCATGTTACGAGTTGCGACACGCGCCTTATTACGGGCTACGAAATCCTTGAGGTCAGCAATTTCCTTCTGTTGACGTTCATAGGCTGCCTCTAGCTGCGATTTCTTCATGGCATAGACTTCTTGGAACTGATAGTAATCTCCAGAATAACGAGTCAACTGTTGATTTTCAACGTGATATACGATATTGATCACATCATTGAGAAATGGAATATCGTGGGAAATCAAGACGAAGGCATTCTCATAGTTCTGCAGATAACGCTTGAGCCAGTCAATATGCTCAGCATCCAAATAGTTGGTTGGTTCGTCAAGAAGTAGTATATCTGGCTTTTCAAGAAGAAGTTTGGCTAAAAGTACCTTGGTTCTTTGTCCACCTGACAAGGCTGTTACGTCTGTATCCATACCATAATCCATAACACCAAGAGCACGCGCCACTTCGTCAATCTTAGCATCCAAGGTATAGAAATCACGGCTTTCCAAACGGTCTTGAAGTTCGCCAACTTCTTCCATCAATGCCTCGATATCAGCTCCCTCTTCTGCCATTTCCATATAGAGTTCATTGATACGTGCTTCGGCCTTAAATAACTCATCAAAAGCAGTACGAAGGACATCACGCACAGTTTGACCTTCTTTTAACACAGCGTGCTGGTCCAGATAACCAGCTGTTACATATTTTGACCATTCCACCTTACCTTCATCAGGTAACATTTTACCAGTTACAATGCTCATGAAGGTTGATTTCCCTTCACCGTTAGCACCAACTAGTCCGATGTGTTCACCCTTGAGGAGACGGAAGGACACGTCTTCAAAAATCGCACGGTCACCAAAACCGTGACTCAAATTTTTAACTTCTAAGATACTCATTTTAATTCCTTATCTTGTTTTTATGTAGTAGTTTATAGAGGACCCAGGCTAGGTAGCCACCTAAAGTATTGGTCCATAAATCATCAATCTCAAAGACCCGATTGAAATCAAAGAAAAAGTCTAAAACTAGCTGTGTGCACTCGATGCTTAAGCTCAATAAAAAAGCTTAACAAAAATCACTCTCTTCG
>NZ_KQ970818.1:437658-439753 GCF_001579645.1 Streptococcus infantis | reverse complement strand
AATTAAAGGGAAGAGCAAGAGGACATTTAAGGCGTTTTGCAAAAAAATCCAAAACAGTTGTATAGGGCTGGTTACTTCTCCCAGGTTCCACAAAGAGTTAAAAGGCGTCAAAAGAAAAACCAGGCGTCCAATAGTTTGAATACCTGGAGTTTCCACTCCTGTAGGAAGTTGAGGCTGGGGAGTAAAACAAAAACAGACGATACAAAGACTGTATAACACGATTCCCAGGCTTAGTAATTTTTTTTGATTCATCTTATGGATTTACTTCAGCTACTGCTTTTTGGCGATCACGTTTCATGGTATTTGAACGCAACTGTCCACAAGCCGCATCGATATCTGTACCATGTTCCTGACGAACAACACAGTTGACGCCTTTTTTCTTGAGCGTATCATAGAAGGCCATGACACGCTCTTTCGGACTACGACTGTATTGGTCATGCTCACTAACCGGGTTGTAAGGAATCAAGTTGACATATGACAATTTCTTAATGTTTTTCAGCAATTCTGCCAACTCAAGTGCTTGTTCGACTCCGTCATTGACTTCATTTAGCATGATATACTCAAAAGTTACACGGCGGTTGGTTGTTTCGATGTAGTACTCAATCGCTGCAAAGAGTTTTTCAATCGGAAAGGCACGGTTAATCTTCATGATGCTTGAACGCAGTTCATTATTCGGAGCATGAAGTGAGACAGCAAGGTTGACCTGTACTCCTTCATTTGCAAAATCACGAATCTTATGAGCCAAGCCAGAAGTTGATACAGTGATATGACGAGCACCGATAGCCATTCCCTTGTCATCATTGATGGTACGGATAAAGTTCAAAACATTATTGTAGTTATCAAATGGTTCTCCAATACCCATAACTACGATATGACTAACACGTTCATCTTGTCCACGTTCGTCAAAATATTTTTGAACCAACATAATTTGAGCTACAATTTCTCCGTTATTGAGGTCACGTTGCTTCTTGATCAAACCTGACGCACAGAAGGTACAACCGATATTGCAGCCTACCTGAGTGGTTACACAAACTGACAAACCGTAGTGCTGGCGCATCAGTACAGTCTCAATCAACATACCATCAGGCAACTCAAAGAGGTACTTCACAGTACCATCGGCTGATTCTTGAACGATACGTTGTTTCAAAGGATTAACCACAAACTGCTCGTTGAGTTTGGCAATCAAATCCTTTGATAAGTTAGTCATTTCTTCAAATGTCTGAACACGTTTACGGTAAAGCCATTCCCAGATTTGATCCGCTCGGAATTTCTTTTCTCCTTGCTCTAAGACCCATTCTTGCATGCCTTGGCGGGTTAAACTATAAATTGATGGTTTCATGTTATCTCCTTAGTATTCGCTCATTTCTGACGAATAACGAAATGACGCTCTTCCTTAGCTTCTTTTTGAGGTTTTTGCTCTTTTCGACGACGTCTATTTCTCTTTTCTGTATGATTTTTTTTCTTGTTTTGGGAAGGTTTCTTGCCTCTTCGAGAGTCTTTTTCTTCCTCTTTTTTGCGAATCTTCTGGTCGAAAGATGCTCGTTTAGGCGCCTGGTTTTCTAAAACGAAATAGGCACAACCATAACTACAGTACTCAAGTAGATAATCCTGCAAACGACTGATTTTCTCGAGAGATTCTTCAGCTCGTTCATTTTTATAAAATCCACGCAAGCGCAACTGTTCATTACTCCAGTCCCCTACTATATAATCATACTTGTTTAAAACTTCGGAAAAACGTTGAGTAAAAGCCGTTGCATCAAAAGCATCCTTGCTATTTTCAACCAAGATAAAAGAAAAACCTTCAGCTTCAACCTTAGTATCATTCAGATGAAATTCCGGACCAGGGAATTTATTGTAATTGTATAATTCAGGTGCAATTTCTTTACGCATAATCTTCCTTTTTCAACGATTTCTTAATACTCTATTCTACCATATTTTCTAGATATTTTCACATTTCCGATAAAAAGAAAAAAATCTGACAATCTAATAAAAATTTCCAAAAAGAAAACTGGGATATCCCAGTTTTAATGATTATAGGTAAAGGAATTTAAAGAGTGCTACCGCTGCAATCGCTGCAAGAATCGGTGCAACTACT
>NZ_KQ970818.1:435631-437638 GCF_001579645.1 Streptococcus infantis | reverse complement strand
TGCAACTACTGGTACCCATGCATACCACCATTTTGAATCACCCTTGTGTTGACCAAGGATTGATTTTGGAAGAAAGGCGTGAAGAAGACGTGGTCCAAAGTCACGAGCTGGGTTCAAACCAGGTCCTGAAGGTCCTCCAAGTGAAGTAACCAAAGCCATTACCAAGAAACCAAGTGCCATGTGACCTACTGCAACACCTGCTGTTGTATGTGGTGCTGTTTGAGCTTTAATCGCCAAGTCAGAGAAGTCAACAGTTTGTCCAGCTTGAGTTGCAGCTTGCTTCATAAATTGAAGGACTTCAGCTCCAAAGAAGTTCTTTGTCAAACCAAGTGCTGCAAAGAAAAGAACAAATGAACCGACGAACTCGTTGATAAATCCGTTAACTGTTGCTGCATAGCGTGATTCTTTTGTACCATGGTCCAAACTTGAAATAGTTGAGAAAGATCCCAAAATGTTATTTGGGTTTTCAGTTTGCAAGTAGTATGGACGGTGAGTTGCAACAACCAAGGCTTGTCCGAAGATTGCTCCCAAAACTTGAGCAATGATGTAAAATGGTACTTGCCCCCATTCAAAGAGACCGCTAACTGCAAGTCCAAGAGTGAAGGCTGGGTTGATGTGGTTACCAGAAACGTTACCAAACATCAAAGCTGGGATCATAACCCCCATACCGTAACCAACAGCGATAACGAGCCAGCCACTTTGGTGACCTTTCGTACCTTTAAGTTCAACGTTGGCAACTGCACCATTACCTAAGATAATCAAGATGGCTGTTCCCAAAAATTCAGTGGCATATTTGACTGCCCATGTGAAATCCATTGATAGATTCTCCTTAATATTTTTTAGACAATCCCTATTCTATCAATTTTTAAACCTTTTAGCAACAGATTTTCTAAAAGAAACCTATGGAAAACGCTTTTATTTAGGGCTTTAAAAAAAGACTTAACAAAGAGAGTTTGTTAAGTCCTGATTTCGATTATTCTTGACGCTGACCAAAGTCCTTAATCATCTGCTCCATTTCCTCACGACTTGGTGTCGTTAGCATATAGAGAAAGTCTCCTTGCAATTCAGCAAAGGCTGCAGGCATGATTTTCTTGACCTTGAACTGTTGACCATATTTGGCAAGCAAGTCTTCTTCTGAATAAACATAGTTGGCATTGGCACGACGTGATGTAGCCAAGCAGTATAGGGGATCGAATTGAGAAGCTGGGAATGGTTCACCTGCAACGATCGCTGCATATCCCTTATACAAGTCAAAAGAATGGGCATAGTTATAGACATCAATTGTGAAGCCACCCGCTGGACGGTTATTATATTCAATAGCGATATAGTCATCACCCTCACGGAAGAACTCAATATGGAAGAAACGTTCCTTCATACCAAATTCCTTGACAATAGCCTCACCATACTTGCGTAATTTTGGATCCATATCTTTGAGAACATAGTAGGAATTGTCCATCTTATAAATCATAAGATCGAGGGGGGTATGGGCATAGTCAAAGGTCGTAGAAAAGACGATATTTCCATCTCTATCAACCAAACCATCGAAGGTACAGATTTCACTAGATGTGACAAATTTTTCAAAGAAATAAACGGTTGAGTGATCCCATTCAGCCTTAAAGTGATTGACATCATCTGCTGTTTCAAGCTTGAAGGTTGCGGCAGCTCCAACTCCATTGTCAGGTTTGGCAATCATGGGAAGTCCAATTTCTTTTACTGCCTTATCCACATCTGCTTCTGTTTCAATAACAGCACCTGGCACAACGGGAACTCCAGCTTTCTTGAAGAGTTTTTTCATTTCAGACTTGAACTTAGTCTTCTTGAGGTCTTCTGGTTTGGCACCAAAAACATAAAACTGTTCACGAAGGGCAGCATCCAACTCTAGCCAGTATTCATTGTGTGATTCGATGCGGTCAATTGGTCCATGTTTATAGAAAAGAAAAGCAACTGCACGTTTAACCTCATCGATATTTTCAAGATTATCAACTCGGAAATACTCAGTCAAGCTAT
>NZ_KQ970818.1:430527-435321 GCF_001579645.1 Streptococcus infantis | reverse complement strand
CATCTAGTTGTTCATAGGGTTCTTGCCCAATCCCTAGAACGGTGATTCCTTTATTAGCCAACTCAATACTAAACTGTTGGAAATTTTGTGGGTAATAGGGTGAAATTACAAGATAATTCATAAGCGACTCCTTTTATAGACTCATGTGACCGAGGAAATAAGGCATTTGTTTGCGCCACCATTCCCAGTCATGGGCAACATCGTGCCCCCATTCTGCAAACCAGGCAGGAATTTGTTTTTGATCGAAGGCTTCTTTGAGCTTGTAGTAAGAAGGTAGTCCATCATGCTCCCAAGCACCTAAGCCAGTACAAATCACAATCTCAGCCTGACGGTAACGGTCAATAAACCAACCATCATTTTGATTCCAGATGTAGTCTACTGGTGAATTTTGATAGATAGCATCATCATTATAGTAGTCACCTACAAAAAAGCGTGCGTCATAGACACCACTAAGGGCGATTACCTTGGTAAAGACATCTGGATGCTGAAGGAAAAAGTTAAGTGCATGATAAGCTCCCATAGAGCAACCTGTTGTCATCATACCGTCAAACCAGCCTGTCTTGTGCTTGATAAAAGGAATAGCTTCTTCAATCACATATCGTTCATAGGCACGGTGCATCTCAGCTTGATCATGACTATTTTTCCAAGTCGCAAGCCAGCTCTCACTATCTACACTTGAAAGGGTAAAGAACTGCACGCGACCTTCTTCAATAAAGGATGCACAAGCATCAATCATTCCAAAATCATAGTATTCATTGTGGCTACCACCTGAAGAAGCAAAGACAACAACTGGGATGCCTCCATGTCCGTATCGATTTACGTACATTTCACGATTTAGATGACCACTCCAGTGGCTAAGATGTTCAATATGCATATCCTATCTCCTTTATACTAATTACCAATTTTCTGCAAAAAAGCGTAGGCAAGCTGGAAGATTTTCTGCCCATGGAATTTCATGGTGGATAGCCCCGGCTTGAACCTTGAGTGAGAGATTTTCCAACTGCACTCCTCCTGCTATCAAATCATGATAATAGCGAAGAGAAGAGTCAATATAGGCCTGCTTAATATTACCAGCCATAAGAGTCTTATCCGTGTCATCTGCTTCTTCCGTCCCGACATAGATAAAGACACGCTGGTCAGGTAATAGTTTTTTACGCTCCATATAGCGATCAAAGGCCTCTTGATGAAGCCAATTAGCAGATGAAAAGACACCCAAGCAGCCAATCTGGTCTTGATACTCCAAGCCAATAAACTGGGTAATATTGCCTCCCAGAGAAGAACCAACCATAGCAGTGTGCTTGCGGTCAGACTTTGTACGATAGTTTTCGTCAATAAAAGGCTTAACCACTTCCATGACAAACTCAGCATACTCGACACCTTTGCCACCGAATTGTTGACCAGGAATGTTGGACTCTTGGAATTTCCATGCTGCATACTCGTTCATTCGACCAAGACCATCATTGTCAATAGCCACAACAATCATACGGCTGATATCAGGATTTCGCTTGATGGCTGGGATAATCTTCCAGGAATGTCCAACGTAAGATTCCTTACTATAAAAGACGTTTTGTCCATCGTGAAAATACACAACTGGGTAGCTTCTATCCGTGTCTTTATCATAGTTTTTGGGGAGGAGAACACGTACCCGGCGCTCCTTACCTGTGTAGGGAACCACTAGTTTATGCTCTCGCATTTTCAAATAAAAATAGGATTGATTCATTGTCAGAAAACTCTCTATATTCAAAATTTTATCTTATTATAGCACAAAAATAGAAAAAAGTCGGTTTTCGTCCAAATTTAGGATAAAAACTAACTTTTTTCTTAGGAATTTCAGTTTCTTCACATTAAAGAAGATCTTCAATTAATTCATCGACAGCATCTTTCTCAGTTTGAGGGGTAATTTCAGTAATCATAATTCCTGCTACTGCTCGCTCAACCAATCCTTCAACATCCATACGTGTTTCATACTGTTCAGCATTTTTAATCTTTGGATTTGTCTTCGGACGATCAGGCGCAAAAATCGTACAGCAGTCTTCAAAAGGTTGAATAGAAATTTCAAAGGTATCAATTTCTTGTGCAATGTCAATGATTTCCAACTTGTCCATGGTCACGACTGGACGGATGATTGGTGTGTTGGTCACTGCGTTGATGGCTTGCATGCTCTCCAGGGTTTGGCTTGCCACCTGACCAAGACTTTCACCATTGATGATGACCAAACCATTTCGGACCTCACGGATACGATCTGTAATTCGCATCATAAAGCGACGAGTCAGGGTCATCAGATAGGCTTCTGGAGCTTTAGCCTTGATTTCTTCTTGAATTTCAGTAAATGGTACTTCGATAAACTGAATATTGCCACCAAATTTGGTCAATTTACGAGTCAAATCTTGCGCTTTCTTGAGAGCACCTGGACTTGTGTATGGAGGGCTAGCAAAGTGAACAGCCTCGATATCCACTCCACGTTTTAGAGCTAGATAACCAGCAACAGGAGAGTCAATCCCACCTGACAACATGAGCATACCTTTACCAGAAGTTCCAACTGGTAAGCCACCTGCACCTCGAATGGTTTCATAAGAAAGATAGGCTGCTTCCTCACGAATCTCCACCTGAAGGTTAATATCAGGATTTTTCATTTGTGCTTGCACATTTGGAATGGCTTCAAATACTGCTCCACCAAGTGTCTGGTTGAGTTCACGACTGTCTAACTCAAAGTTATGGTCGCTGCGCTTACTTGAGATTTTAAAGGTCATCCCTTCCTTGTAGATGTCCTTCATAATTTCTTGCACGGCAGACTTAAGAACTTCTACGGATTTTTCAACCTTATATACTGGAGAAAAGTTTTGAATCCCGAAAACTTGCTTGAGAGATTCTGCCACTGGTTCATAATCTGCCCCATTCAGATAAGCATGGGCACGATCGCGGTCTGCTGTCACTTTAACTTGAGGATAGATGGACAAGACATCTGAGATATTATTACGTAGTTTATTGATGAAACGCATACGGTTTTTACCCTTGGTTGAAAGCTCTCCGTAGCGAATCATAATTTCTGAATACTGCATGAATGCTCCTATCTTACTTTTTTAGTTTGATTGTAGATTAATTTCAACTTGGTCAAGAACTGCTCTACCTGACTCATATCATTTTCTAGATCTAGACTGAGACGAACTGCTGACTGGGCTTTATCTTTTTCAATGCCCATAGCAATCAGAGTCCCAGCAGGTTTCCCAGCCTTGGACGAGCAAGCTGATGTTGTAGAAATGAAAATATCATAGTCTTCAAAGGCATGAACAATGACTTCCCCACGAACTCCCTTAATCCCAAAGGTCAGAATATGAGGGGCAAAGTCTTCCTCACCCGAAAAGACAAAAATATCTGGATAGTCAAGAAGAGCCTGACGGATGACCTCTTTCATCTGACTTGTTTTGCTAGCAAATAAGTCCAATCTCTCCATAGCCAAACGTAGGGCCTTGGCAGTCGCAGCAATCCCTGCTACATTCTCAGTTGTTGAACGATAGTCGCGCTCTTGGCCACCACCAGTTAAAAGCGGTGTAATTTTCTTTCCAGACTTGATATAAACAAAGCCAACACCACGAACTCCATGGAACTTATGACTAGAGAAGGTTGCAAAATCTACTCGGTCTGTCAAATACTTTTCTGTCGGAATCTTGGCCAAGGCCTGAACAGCATCTACATGGAAAGAAATGGTTGGTTTATCCGCTAAAAGTTCTGAAATATCTTGGATGGGCTGGATGGAGCCAATTTCATTGTTGACAGCCATAACAGAAACAAGAGTCGTATTAGGACGAAGTAGATTTTCTAAAGCAGTTACATCTACATATCCTTTTTCATCAACTGGTGCAAAATCCACTTCAAAACCTTGAGTCTTGAGCCAAAGAGCTGACTCCTTGACTGCTGGGTGCTCAATAGCTGACACAATAATGTGTTTACCAAATTGCGCTTTTTCAAAAGCTACACCTTTGATAACCCAGTTATCACCTTCAGTACCACCAGAGGTAAAGAAGATTTCCTCGCTTTTCTTGCCAATCAATTCTGCAATCTGCTGACGGGAAGCTTCTAAAATTCTGGTAGATTGGTCTCCCAAACGATGGAGACTTGAAGGATTTCCAATAATTTTTGCAGACACTTGCATATAGGTTTCAAGAGCTTCAGGATAAGGCTTAGTCGTTGCCGAATTATCAAAGTAAATCATGGTTTCTCACGCTTTCTAAAATCACTCCTTCTATTGTATCACGAAACAGTTCAGGCGACAAGAAAGGCAATTCAGGTTCATTTAAGTTTTTTTTAAAGATTTTCGGTATAATGAATTTTAGTAAAGGAGAGATATTATGTCTAATTATCGTAGAACATCAAAACCCAAAACGGAACACATCAAAAAAGGATTTACTGTTTTTCAAAAGACGATAGCTACTATCGGTAGTATTCTGGGGCTGATTACTGCAAGTATCACCATCATGAATGCTATGAATAATAATAACAACAATAACTCAAAAAAAGAAACTACGACAACCCAGACAACAGTCATAAAAGAGATTCAAAAGGAATCCCCTCAAGAGAATACTACTCCAAACAAGGACAACACTTCTACAAAGGAAAACACACAAGAAGAAACAACAACTCAATCTAGTAGCAGTGCAGAAAGTAAGAAAGAAGATACTAGCAGTAAACAAGAACAACCGACTGTTCCTTCTTCTAGCACTCAAACAACAGATACAAAAACGTCTACTACAAATGGAGCTTCTTAAAAGAACTATCTAACAGCCAGTGATTGAATGG
>NZ_KQ970818.1:424736-429356 GCF_001579645.1 Streptococcus infantis | reverse complement strand
GGAAGCTAGCCGCAGGTTGCTCAAAACACTGTTTTGAGGTTGTGGATAGAACTGACGAAGTCAGTAACAAATATACGGCAAGGCGACGCTGACGTGGTTTGAAGAGATTTTCGAAGAGTATTAGCTAAAAACTAAAAATAGATAGTTTAAAATAGATACCAGTACCAGCACTCCATTATTTAGCAAATGAACAGCTATAGAATCAAGAATGTTCCCTCTACGAGCATAGGCTAAGTAAAATATCACTCCCAGTAAAAAATAAGTTACAAACTCTATCGGATAAAACATATGCAGATAGCCAAAAATCGCAGAACTTATTAGCAATTTCAACCACTTTTGATCTTCTTTAAAAAAATAGTGGCTGAAGAATCCTCTAAATACTAATTCTTCCATGATTGGAGCAAATATACCAATTGCAAAATGAAAGGCGATGAAAAACAGAGGAAAAACTCGAGTGACCTGCTCACTTGTGGCCAGCAAGACAGCATCGTTAGCGGATGTTGGATTTCCAGTAACTACTTGGATCAGGAGGGTACCTACAATCGCTACTAGTCGAGTAGCCACATAAAATAAAAGGGCTATTCCAAAATCCTTCCAGGTAAACTTGAAAGCCTTCTGCTGATTCTGAATTTTCTTTTTATATTGTCGCCAAACAGCAACTAGCAAGAAAGTAGCCAGTACTAAATACCCAATACTAGTCGTCCACTTTAAGGACAGAGAACTAGAGTCTTCGAGAGCCAACATTCTCATGGGAAATGTATTTACATTTATAATCAGTAAGATCATTCCTACAAATTTTAAACTATTTTTCAACTTTTGCAAACCACTACCTCTTCTTTCCTGAACTCCAGCATCTCTAGTTACTAACGATGCTCATCTGTGTTTTCTTTCCTCTTTATAGATTTCTACTCCCTTAATCAAGGATAGTAAGACAAGGATAACCCCAATATCTAAATTGATCAAACTACCTCCATCAGCGAATAAATACAAACCCAAGCAGGCTTGCGCTAAGGGATAGGCATATTTATTAAATTTCATAGATACTCCCCAAAGCTTTCTACAAATAAATGAATAGAATAACTTCTTAGTCTTGCTCACAAGAGAACATCAAATTTCAGATGTACTTTTCTCTACTATCTACCTCTAAAACCAATCTAATAATACTCTTCTGATTAACTTGTAAGATCGGTTTTATTCTTTTAGGGTTGAACCAGACCACTGAATTACTAAATCATGTTTAGGAACAATCATAGTTTAGCATTTATTTCTAGGAAAAGATTGCTCTTTCTTAAATTGTCATCAAAACATCCTAAATGGTAGAAATTGGCTCGCGACTTAACCAAATCGTAAGTTCTTCGTCCCAAGTTAAAAATAAACTGGTCAAAGAACTTCAGTGACCATCAGCTTCCTCACTTTAAGAAAAAGCGAACAAGACCAGCTTCTGTTTATCAGAAAACTAGTTTTGTCCGCTTTTTATATTCGAGATTAGTCTCTTGATCCAATCTCTATGACTTAGATGCTTTTACATCATCTTATTCGTCGTCTTTTTTCTTTCCCATAGCAAAGAGACCAAGAAGTGCACCTACAACACCAACGGCTGCAAGGCCAGCATTTTCTTTAGTACCTGTTTCTGGGAGCTTGTATGGATGACTTGCAGGTGCTTGGTAGGTCTTATCTTGTGACATAGCAAGAGCTACAAGAGACTGCTCATCTGTGTATGCTGGAGTTTCACGTGTAGTTGGGGCTGAACCATTCACACTTCCAGTAAATTCTGGAACTTCGTGAGTAGTTCCTTCTGATCCATTTACGTGACCAGTGAACTCTGGGACTTCATGAACAGCTGCTTCGACACCATTCACCCCACCTGTGAATTCTGGAACTTCGTGGACAGCTGCTTCTGCTCCATTTACACCACCTGTGAATTCTGGGACTTCTACTACTGGTGCTGGAAGCTTGTCTGCTTCTGCCGTAGCTTCAGTATACTCTGGTACTTCATGGATAGCTACTTCGACACCATTTACGCCGCCTGTGAATTCTGGGACTTCTACTACTGGTGCTGCTTCATCACCTACTGTACCAATAGCTTCAGTGTATTCTGGAACTTCATGAACAGCTGCTTCAACACCATTTACGCCACCAGTAAATTCTGGGACTTCTACTACCGGTGCTGGTTCGTCACCCTTACTTGTAGTTAAAACTGGTTTCTCTGGTTCTTCTGGAAGCTCTTGGTGGAAGGTCGTCATTTCGTAAAACTCAGGTTTACCACCTTCCCAAACAAGTTTGACATCTAACAATGGCGCTTTTTCTCTCACTGCAAATGTTTGGAAGCTTGAGGTAATTGCTCCTAGATCTGTCCAAGCTCCGTCTCTATCTGCTTTCAAAGTGCGAGCAAGCACACGTGCAGTAACTCCTTGAGGAATACTTGAAACAAGGCGAATATGGTTAGCGTCTGTTGGTTCTGACAAGTGGTAAACAAGCTCACCTTGTTCTTTCTCAGCCTTGTAGCTTGTTAAGACTTTACCATCTACGAGGTTCGTGTAAAGGTTGCCTTGGCTTTCACCGCTGTTTCCTTGAACAGTAGGGTCATTGATTGGTTTTACGAATTCGCCATCATTGATCACCAACTCAGTGAAGCCTACAAAACGAGCATCATAGTCTGCTGTAAATAGAACACGGAGATAGTTGGCTTTAACTGGGCTTGAAAGTTCACCCTCGATATAGCGGTTTCCTGGCATCTTAGAATCATGTGTCCACCCATCTGTCAAGGAATCATCACGTGTTTCATTAGCAAGGCCGTCACCAACTGTCACAACATCGGTCCAAGTCTTGCCATCTTGACTGACTTGAATCTTACCATCACGAAGATAGTTTTGAGTGCCGTCTTGGATATAAGCTCTAATCTTCTTGATGTCACGTTCGCTACCAAGTTTCAAGGTGATATGACCGTCTTTACGAGCATAGTCTGAAAACTCTACAAAGTTATTGTAAACACCATCGAATAATTGATCCAAGTTCTTGATCTTACGAACGTCATTTCGACCGTATGTTGGGTGGATTCCCATTGATGTAGAATCAAGTGTTGTTGGTTGAACTTCTTTTGTCTGAACGAGTAGTGATGTCGCTGCCACTGCTTGTTCTTGGTCAGTCTTATTAATCAAACGAACATAACGTACCAAGGACTTATCTGTCACTTGATCAGCTGGATACCATTCTTGGGCATTTGGAGAGTATTCCAAGTTGAGGGATGGATTTTCTGTACCAAGTGCTTGAATGCTTTCAGCTTGGTGCAGACGATCAAGTTTCATACCCAAGTAGCTATTAGCTGGAAGCTTAGTTCCGCTTGGAATTTGAAGGTCATAACGGCCTAGGCTGTCATAAACTGGAGTTGACTTCAAGCTTTCAACGTTTGTATCCGTCAATTCGCTATTGCCTGCACGTGTTTCAACTGAGAAGTCAGCGATACGCCACCATAAGTTGATGTTCTTAGTATTGCGAACACGAACGTAGCGAGCTGAAATTGGAGTTTCGATTTCTTTTGTTTGTTCACCAGTCAAGCGATCCAATTCTTGCCATGAGCTACCATCTGCAGAATATTCAAGAACACCTTCTGCCAATTTATCTCCTGATCCTTGAACCAGACGAACCTTGGTCACAGGTTTGACTTCACCCAGGTCAAGTTGTACCCAACCATTGACTGGAGTTGTGTCTGTTCTATCAGCATTTGCAAGCATGGCTTCAGTATTATCACGTCCATCTGTAATCTGTCCAACTGTTGTGTTGTACTTGTACATAAGATTTGGACTGATAGTCACAGTAGCTGACTGTTTAGCACGAGTAACTTCTACAGGGCGGTTAACAGCAATTTCTCTTACCGCAAACCAAGTGTTTCCACGATCTGAAGTCGCAATCATGCGAACAGCTTTAGCGTTGATGTTGAGGTTTTCAAATTTAAGCAGAGGCTCATTACCAGTGTAGCTTGGTTCTGAAAGGGTTACCCACTCATCATTTTCATTGAGATACTCAACCTTAGCGTTGTTGAAGGTATCACGAGGATTTGCTTGAGTTCCCATTGCAAAGGTCAAGTTTTGAACTGAAACAGCCTTATTAAATTTCAAGCCAATGTAGTCACCAGTTTGAATGCTATTTGGTGACTTGATAAGGGCATGTGTTCCTAAATCTCCGTCAGTCACTTCAGCAAGTCCACCTTCGACACCTGTACGGTTTGTGATAAAGGTACTAATGACTTGGTCAGGATGCAAGGCTTTTTGAACTTCTGTTGCAAGGATTTCACGAAGGCCAAGCAAGAATGGACGGATATGTTGAACACCCAACTCAGCTCTTTCATCATGGTCTACATAGTGGAAGGTATAAGTTTGTGATTGTTCGTAGAGTTTCAAGCCCTTATAGTAGCTATCCCAAAGTTTTGCAGAATCGTTCTTTTCGATAGCTTCTGTACCATCAAGAAGAGCACTCAAGGCGTCCATTTGGTCAATGGTATTATCCAACCAATAGTGGATTTGAGCACGCATCTTTTCATCACCAGATGCTTTATAAAGTTGAGCTGCTGCTTTTAGTTTAGCAAATTCTGCACGCAAACCTTCACGCTCTGCACCAACATCT
>NZ_KQ970818.1:418344-424643 GCF_001579645.1 Streptococcus infantis | reverse complement strand
CAGCTTTCAACTTAGACATGAAGGTTGCCAATTTCGGTGCAAGTTCAACAGATTCTTCCAACTTCACAACACGACCATCCATGTTTTGGTTGATCATATGTTTACCAAGCTCACGGAAAGCAACAGATGCTTCGCTATCTGTAAACTTACCAGTTTCAACAAAGTTGAAGGCGATATCATTCACTCTCTTAGCTTCTTCTTCTGACTTCCATTGTTTCCATGCATATTGAGCTGCAGAGAAGAGGGCAATCTTAGAAGGCTCAGATTGTTGCATTGGGTTCAACATGATACCTGATAGGAGACTTGGGTCCACATTTGGATGAAGGAATTTCTCACCGCCACCCAAAATCAAGTGTTGTTTAGAGTTATCTGTAACAGGCCAGTTAATCCATAGAGAAACTGGGCGGTAGGTCTTACCTCCTGCAGTCAGATTATTCTTAAGGTTTGAAAGGAAGCTTTCAGATACTTCACCCCAAATCTTACCACCAGTAAGGGTCATAGAAGTTGAAGTTGGAAGATTTTCATTTAGAGATTTCAACTCATCTTCACGACCATTACCCCAATATTGACCTGGAACGAAGATCATTTCCTTACGAAGACCAACATAAGTTGCTTGTTTTTCAGTCAACCAATCTGTCATGTCCTTCATCAAGCGGTTGTAGCTATTGTAGCCACCAACTGGACTTGGAGCATCATCGGCTAGAATACCGAACTCACGGACACCGACATCCATCAATTGAGTGAATTTAGCCTTAATGGTTTCCAAATCTTGTTGGTAATCAGCATCGTTGCCAAAACGGATACGGTTGTTCATGAATGGGTGGATGGTCCAAACATAACGAGTCTTGTTTTGGTTTCCGACACGTGCCAATTCACGGATTTCAGCTAATTTTTCTTCTGGATAAAGTTCACGCCATTTCTTGTTGTGGTATGGATCGTCTTTTGGTGCAAAGAAGTATTGAGTCAACTTCAAGTCACCACCATAGCGCATCAATTCAGCACGATCAGCATTGCTCCAAGGGTTACCATAGTATCCTTCGATAAAGCCACGGTTCTTAATTTCAGCGAAGTCTTCAACTGTTACATTACGCAAGACTGGAGCTTCACTTTCATTAAGCATGTGTTTGAGAGTTGTCAAACCGTAGAAGACAGCATCTGTATCCTTTCCGACGATAGAGATTGTATTGTTCTTGATAGACAAGGCATAGGCATCAATCTTATCAAAGAGTCCTTGAGAAATGCCAGACACTTCTTTTTCAGCCTGTGAATTTTGACCATGAACACCAAGGTAGATGTTGGTAGCACCTGCCACTGCTGTTTGACTGCTTGTGTAAGAGATTTGATGATCTTGTAGGACACTCTTCAAGCGGTTACGAGTATAGATATCTAATTGATCTCCCATGACAAGATTGACTTGTTTATGGAGTTTCGTAACACCTTCATCATATGTTACTTTTTGTGGTGTTGGGAAGACCTTGTACTCTTTCTTGAGATAATCCTGACTTTGAGCTGCTACGGCAACTGCTTCGTCACTTGTAGGTTTCGTAGCTACAAAGCTATCAGCAAGTTCAGTTGTACCATCGCCCATTTCCTCAACTTTAGGTTTTTCTGGAGTTTCAGGTTTTTCTGGTGTCACAGGTTTCTCTGGACTAACTGGCTCTTCCACCTTGTTAGTAGAAACTGGTTTAAGAAGTTGAATTTCTGCAGCACTACCAAATCCTGCGGCACCAGCTAGAACTTTAAATTCTACCTTATCCGTTTCAATTGCATCAAAGTTAACTGTTTTCTCTTTGGCATTGTTTTCCCAAGTTCCTGAAGCAACTTTAACCATTTGACCATCTTTCTGAGCATAGATTTCATAAGATGTCACAACACCGTTGCCTCCACCTGGACGTGGAAGATAAGTCAAACCATTAACTGTTTCAGCTGCTTTCAAGTTCATTGCCACTGTAAATGGAGCCTGATGACCAGACCATTTTGAATGCCAGAAGGTATTTGGATCATTGTCAAATGCTTTTTCGACTGGGCCTTCTGTATTGGTTCCTGGCAATTCCTGACTAGTTGCAGAAACTGTAAAATGATCATTTGGAATCAAACGTGGGTTTACAAATGCTTCATTTGACAACTCAGCACTATGCAAGATTCCTTTGAAGCCACCGATTGTTTCAAGTGGTAAGACTAAGCTATTATGAGCCAAACGTGGATTAGCTGGATTTGCAATCCGTTCAACCTTTTCACCGTCCACATAAACTTCTGTCACTTGAGGTTTGGTTACGACAGAAATTTGATAGCGTTTATTCTTTTCAAGTTTCTTGTTAAATTGAATATGGAATTGTTCAAATTTATAGGCAAGGTAGCCATCTTTGTCCGCAAGATAGAGTTGATTGTTTCCGCTTGTTGAGAAGGTTTGCTCGCCATCACCAGTCACTGTCACATCCAATTTCAAGACATGACTTGGTCCAGCATCACCAACTAGGCCTTCGATAGTGCTATCTTTTTCGAAGTTCAAACCTGCTTCAGTCTTCTGTACTTTCTTAGCAAGATAATCTTTGACAGTCTCAGGATTAATCTTGAACAAGTCTTCTTCAGCTATGGTCTTATCTGGGTTAGATTGTGGTGCATAAACACTTGCTGGTTGAACACGTTCTGCATAGGTCTTGGCTGCACGGTCTGAACCCCAAGTGCGTTCTGCAGTTGATTGCATACTCTTGAAGAAGCGTTTAAAGATATCATAAGAAGTGAGTCCAGTTTCATGGAGGTCAATGTTATCATTCCAGACCGCATGACCACCACCAAGGATATTTGGATTAGAGGCTTCTAGACGTGGTCCTCCACCTGTTGAGAAATCATTTGGTGTCCAGCGATTGTATTGAGTTTCATAGTTGGCATAATCTCCATATCCACCTTGACTGTTGCTTCCACTTGGAACACTATAGGTTGGAATATCTGTGATATTGATAATCTTAGCACCTTGAGCAATTGCTGCCGCTGGACGTTGCCAACCAATGCTCCAGATATCTACTTCTACATCTTTCCAATCGACCGGCGTAGTTCCTTGTTTGGCACTGAGGGAACCCCAAATACGCGGTGTCAAACCTTTGCCTTTGATGTACTGGATCATATCGTTGACATAGCGACGATAGCTTTCTGGATTTCCATAATATTCATCTGTACCGATATGAACTGTAGATACGCCATGGAGAGGTGCGTCTTCACCATCGAGCAATTTATCATAGACTGATTTAACAAAAGCGAGCGTTTCTTCGTACTTGTTATCTAAGTCCAACATAGCTACACGTTCTACATTGTGTTTTCTCGCACTAAGTTGCCCCTTGTACATCAAGTCTGGACGGACCTTAACAAATGAAAGAGCGTGGCCTGGTGTGTCAATTTCAGGAACAAGGTTGATATGCAAAGCTTTAGCTAACTTGATAATTTCTTGCATTTCTTCCTTGGTATAATGCTCGTCAGATGTTAATTTTTCACCATTTTCACCGACAACATCAGTCTCTACACGGAAACCTGTCTTAGCTTTTTTGAGGACATAGTCTAGTGCTTCATCTTGAGAAAGATTTTTACCAGCCAAGTGATCTTTTAAGAAGATATAGTTATCATTCAAGTGCAACTGAAGGTCGTTCATCTTGTAGTAAGCCATGTTGAGCATGATATCTACAAGTGTATCATAAGGGATAAACTTACGACCTGTATCTAGCATAAAGCCACGGTGGCTGAAGCTTGGAAAGTCACGGATTTCTCCGTTTTGCAAATCATTTTCGCCCATTTGTAGAAGAGTACGAGTTGCGTAAAAGGCTCCTGCGTTGGTTGCAGCTTCTACAGTGATAACACCATCTTTTACAGTGATACCATAGCCTTCTTTACCATAACCCTTATCTTCAACCTTTTTAAATTCAATCCGTTTTTGAGCTGTTTGATCACCTGTAGCGATTTCTAGCCCACGACTTTCAAGGTCAGTCTGATAGAATTTAGCTTCTTGACCAAATCCAGAATCGCCAACTGAAATCACGGTATCAGCTGTAATAGAAGTTTTGCCTTCAGTTCCATACCATTGTTGAACTGCTGGAGCAACTGCTGGTTTAGTGCCAACGCCTTCGTCTGCATGTAATCCTTTAATAAGGACTTCAAATTCTTTTGTAAAGGTATGAGTATCCTTGACTTGTTGGACCATGACCTTAACAGTTTGGTCTGTTAAGGGTTTATAGATTTTGTTATTTAGGTCAACAACACCCTGTTTGTTGCTACCAATTAAGCTGACTTGGCCTGGTAACTTAGGCAAGACAAGTGATTTCCCGTCTTCAGCAACTGCTAATTCTGTCACTTGGCGAATATCTGTTGGTTTGCTGGCATCTGGAATGTTTGAGTAAGCTCGAATTTCTTGAATCCCAACATTTTTCCAGTTCATTGTACCTGCTTGATAATCTGTAATTTCAAGTTTAAGGTATTTAGCTTGGATAGCTTCTTTCAAGTCAATTTTTTCATCAAGAAGAGGATTCCCTGTTCTTTGATAGGCCAACTTCCATTCTTTAACTCCTGATCCATTCACATCATCCTGGCCAGCATAATAGAGATTCCATGACTTGATATTTGGATCATTTTGTTCACCACGAACGCGGCGGTCCCAATCAATCTCAACGTGCTTAATTACTGTTGTCTTTTCAAGTGTAAATTCGATGGTTGGTTTATCAACGTTTTGATCAGTTGCCCAACGAGTATCAGGTTTTCCGTCAATTGCCTTTTCTGCTGTAAATGGTGTATTCGCTTCATGGTTAGAAGCTGTAGCAGTAGCTTTTTCTAAATGATTGACATCTGGAGTTTCGACCAAATCTTTTGTCACTGGCTTTTCAGCTGGTTTAGCTGCTGGAGCTACTTCTTCTTTTGGAGTTTCTGCTGGTTTTGGAGTTGCTTCTTCCTTAGGAGCAGGAGTTTCTGTTGGTTTTGGAGTAGTTTCTTCAGTTGCAGTTGCTCCATTTTCTGACGCTGCAGGTTGACCATCTACAGTTCCAGCATTTGCTTCTGCTTTTTCAATAGCTGCTGCTATATCTGCTGGCAGCTTATCCAGTGGCTGAGCCTGTGTTACTGTTCCTTCTGTTTCTGCAGATCCTTCTGTTTCAGCTGCTTGAACCATACCAGCTCCAAAGATACTGGCACCAATCATAACAGAAGCTGCGCCGATTGTAAATTTACGTATACTGTAATGACACCGTCTCTCAAAAAAATGTTTTCCCATTTTTTCCTATTTCCTTTCACACGCTCACAAGAGTAAGCGTTCTCATTTCCCTTTAGAAAAAGAGAGGACCTAGAGGGTCCTCTCTGGGTTTCCTTTTTCTCCACTACAAAATGTGGAGTCTAAGCTCTCTTTTAATGAAAACTTTTTTAAATTTTAATCTTCTTTTCTTTTTGCAAGAAATAAAGCAGACATTGCTAGACTGAGGCTGGCAAGGAAGAAGAGATGCTCTGACTTGCTAGTACCAGTTTCTGGAAGTTTATCCTTCGCTTCTTGTTTAGCTGCTACTTCCTTCATTTCTGATTTAGAAGTATCAACTGATTTCTGATCAAGTTTTTGTACTGCAGCATCCTGTGGTTTATGATCCAGTTTCTCTGTTGATGGAGTCTGTACTTGACTTCCAGGTCCCTCAGTTAATGGAGTTTGTGGTTTATGTCCTGGCTCTCCTACTGATGGAGTTTGTGGTTTATGACCAGGCTCTCCTACTGATGGCGTTTGTGATTTAGAAACTTGTTTATAAACTACTGCAAAATGTCCTAGCTGACTAGTTGTAAACTCAACTGTACCTTGACCATTTGTAAAGCTTACTGCCTCACCTGATGCAGTGTAGTATACTCCAGCAACTTCACCAGAAACTGGAAGTCGAACAAGCACTACACCCTTCGCTTGAACCTCATGCTTATCTTTATCAACTAAATGAAGAGCATAAGCATCAAATTTCACACCTTGTAGACTTTGGTCTGTTACTTTTTGAACTTTAAGATTAAGATCTGTAGCAAAATCTCTTGCTAGTCCTGCAACTACAACTCCTGTAGTCTTATCTGACAAGACACGAACACCTTCAGTTGGTTGTTCTACAGTAGGTGCTGGCTCATCACCTGCTGTTCCAATTGCTCCTGTGTACTCTGGAACTTCTACTACTGGTGCTGGCTCATCACCTGCTGTTCCAATTGTTCCTGTGTACTCTGGAACTTCTACTACTGGTGCTGGCTCATCACCTGCTGTTCCAATTGTTCCTGTGTACTCTGGAACTTCTACTACTGGGGCTGGCTCATCG
>NZ_KQ970818.1:417580-418219 GCF_001579645.1 Streptococcus infantis | reverse complement strand
TGCTGTTCCAATTGGATCAGTATATTCTGGGACTTCTACTACTGGGGCTGGTTCGTCACCCTTACTTGTTATTGGAGCATCAGGTTTAGCGGCTTGGTCTTTCAATTGATCCAAATAATTTGCAAAGTATTCAAGCATTCTATTAGTCAATAGGTGATTGTCAGTTGCATATTTCATACTAGCAACAACACTTGCCACTTCTTCTTGATTGCTCTTGTCAGTCAATTTTTGAGCTTTAGCCAAGGCTACTTCATATGCTGATGTATCAAGACCTGCTTCAGCAACTTGCGGACGAGCGAAGATCAATTCTGCAGCTGATTGATATTGGTTTTCTGTATCACCGTAGGTTCTTGTTCCAGTTAGAACAATCTTTTTAGCCTTGATAGTCTTACCAAAGTCAATATCTTTTGGTTTATTATTGTTAGCCCAATTGGTTGCATTGAAGGTATGTTCCTTACCTGTTTCATCCGTTACGACAAGAGTGACATCTCTCAAGTTACCATTTGATCCTGAACCACGTGGAACGTAACGGAAGCCAGTAATTTCAGTTGGTTCCTTCAAGACCATAGTTGCAGGTTTACCAACATCTCCTCCGCTCCATGATGTATGCCATAGACTTGACACGTTGCTATCAAAGGC
>NZ_KQ970818.1:411726-417302 GCF_001579645.1 Streptococcus infantis | reverse complement strand
TAGACTTGACACGTTGCTATCAAAGGCATTTTCAAGTCCTTCTTTATCCTGAGCAGGAGCTGTAAGACTTGCAAAGTCATCTGCTACAAGAGCGGTTTTCTTCATCACTAAAGCATCTTTAAGAGCATTAACTTTAGCAATTTCTGCTTTTGCCTCTTCTAGACTAATGTCATCATCTGCTTGACTGAGGTTGAAGACTGCTTCTTTCAAAGCATCCATACTTTCTTTGGTGTAGTTGGTCATGGCAACAGTTGGCAGATAGTTCTTGACAGCATTTTCTGTCATCATCTTACCAGTCAAGACGATCTCTTCGATTTGAAGTCTATCCATGATGAAGTCATTGTAACCACGGAAGTTGGCATTACCACCAGAATCTCCACGAGTATTGCTTGCGTTGCCTGTAGAGTAGATACCTACCCATGTATCGCCAGTTTCTGCACCTGTCACGAGGAAGGTTGCACGTTTAGCTTTTTTAGAATCTGTCCATGAGTTTGGTAATTCATGCATTTCCAAATTGCTTGCTTGTCCAGATTGGAATTCTCCCTTGCCGACTACGAATGCGTAAGTACTATCTGAACCAGCTTCATAGTCAAATGTGATACGGTAGGTCTTACCTGCTTCAAAGCGGAAGTTTTGTGGAATTGTTTGGTAAACCAAGTTACGACGACTCACAAGACCGTTGGTCTTGAGTGACCAATTTCCTTCGATAACGTCATCAACTTTCTTGCCATTCCAATCACGTTGTGTGTATGGACCATGTTTTTCAGACAAGTGAGTACGGTTGTCTTCAACACCTTCGATGCCACCAATGACAAATGGGAAGATACCTTGACCAACATTTTCAAAGTCTTGTTTGAAGACACCTGTTGCAGTATCGTGACCGTCACCGTACATATTTGATTCATTTTCAAAGGTACGGATTTCATCGAAGTAAGTTGCTTCATCGCCTGCTTCACGACTCAAGGTCAAGGTTACGTTTGATACATCTGAACCTGTTGTGAAGAAGGCATACATGTTTTGGAAGTAACTTGTGTTATCAACCGTTGCATTGCTTCGACGAGTATTGTGAGCATAGGCTTTTACATAGTTGAGAGCTAGTGACTTGTTGGTGTAGTTGGTTACTTCTTTTTCACCAGTATTAACAGTAATACTTGCTTTAGCATTACTACGGTTGTCTACACCGACATAGACTGCGTATTTAGTATTTGGCTTTAAGCCAGTCAATTTTTGAGTGAGACTAACTTTTTCTTTATTGCCTTGGATACGAAGCATTTGGTTTGCACCTTGAGACTTCACGATTTCAGCCTTAGAGGCATCTCCCGAAATCTTCCAATGATCCAAAGATTCACTGTTAAATCCTTGGTCATAGATATGCATACCTTCACTCCATGACATTTCAGGATTTGTTTGTTTAGAACGATAGAGCACATATGGCTGATTTGCAGTGAGATCAAGAGTAATCTTACCATCTTTCACAGCAACTTCTGTTTCTTCAGTCTTACCTTGGTCAGTTAGCTTATAAAGGTAAACTTTACCATTTGCCCAATCGCTAGGAAGTGTCCAAGTTGTTGCACCTGCTTCAGTATTGAAGTAGTACATTTTTTCCTTGTCACTCTCAAGCTTATTACCGTTCGCATCCCAGTTCCAAGGTGTCAAGTATGCTGAACCATCTTGGATAACACGACCATTGAGTGTAACTGTACGTTCACGATATTGTGGACTGTTGACATCGTTTGATTTACGAGTTACCACAACCTTGTTATTTGCAGCATCGACCAACTCGACTTTCATTTCTGGAGTCCATTTATAGGTACTACCATTGTCAGTCATGGTTACTGGTTTACCATCTTCCCATTTGCTGACTGTGAAGTGTTGGAAGTACTTAGTCATAACGTCATGAGCAAACAAGTTTGTTACATAACCGTTATAATCACTACGTCCTTGCCATCCTTCAAAGTCCTTCATGCTATAACCGCCTAGAAGTGGGTAGTCAGCTGCACCACCATAACTTCTGTAGTCTCCAACCCAAGAATCTTTTTGGTGGTTACGGATAAAGCGAGTGATGGCACTGTTAATACCTTTATTTGTATAGCCACCATAGGTCAAGTCAGCTGCCCAGTGTTGGAAGGTAGAATCATATTCACCACCATGGCCCCACTCAATAGCAAAGCGCCAACCTTGTTTGTTAATTTCTTTCGCAATAACGTGAGTTGCCCAGGCGCCGTTGTCACCTGATTGACCGTTACCCCAAACGTCGACGTAGATGAAGTCTAGACCTTCACCCAACTCTTTCTTCAACTCTTCCCAACGAGCTAGACGCCCATGAGCGAGGTCATAACCAGCATCAATATTGATACCTTGGTCAAGCCAGTTCCAACCGTAGCTGTAGCTGCCATCTGCATTTTTACGAAGAATATCTTCATTAAAATATTTAGACTCTGGATAGGTTTCTGAAGCATTTACGTGGATACCGAGGTGGGCACCGTATTTCTTAGCTTTCTCAATAAGAGTCTTAAAGTCTTCAACACCACCGATACGTTTACCGATGTCTGCATAGTTCAAGTGTCCAGAGTCATGTCCTTCACTTCCGTATCCTTTAAGGAGGACACCTTGGCCAAGACCATCGGTATGGAGGTTGATCTTCTTGATACCATCCAAGGTCATGAGGAATGGGTTTTGCGCTTGTGAACCAAAGTTCATAGCGATACGGTAAGCTGTAATGTCTTTAACTTTTTCCCATCCTTGTGGGTTGTTCATGATACTACGGTAAGCAATCGCACCATCTTGCCAGTCAACCTTATGGTCAGCATTGGCATCTTCAGTGATGACAACTTTTGCACTTGGAAGTTCTTGAGTGTAGGCTGGGAAGACAACTCCATTGTGGGCTTTTTCCCATTGCCATTCAGAGCTATGAATTTCCACATAGTTGGCATTGCCAATCGTATTCTTATAAGCTGTCAAACGTGTCCAGTCATAAGAACCACCACCATAGCTATTTTGTGAGTTGCTCCATACACCAGCAGCAAGCTTATCTGTTGAAACAAATCCGTACATATAGCCTTTGGCTAATTCTTTCATTGGATTTGTTACTTCGATATGGTCATCACCACTGACGTGAGTATTGTTTGACATGGTTGCCCCATCAAACTTAGCTCCTGCTTGATCGCTTGAAACAGATACCAAGGCATTTCCTAGGAAGCTGATTGAAGAAAGTAATTTACGTTCGTCATCAATCTTTTGTCCTGGTGTAACTTGGTTATGGTTGACAATCTTAGTCACATCAAAGTGAAGTTGGTTGTCCACCACTTGCAAACGAACTGTCATATCTGCATTGATGAGGTTTTCCTCATCACGGAGTTTCATTTCATACTCGGCAGTCGTTGCATTGACCTTCTTATAGGTAACTTCAGGAGTCACAGCGTGCTTATTAATCACAACTTGATTAATCGGTTGCACTTGACCTGGAAGCTTGTTGCCATTGAGGACGTACTCTTTAATACGTGGGAAGGCTTGGTCGATGACTGCTTTCAGTACTGTAGATTCGATAGTGTCGTATTTGACATTGCTATCATCTACTGTGTCGCCCTTTTCTTTTTCAGCGGCTTCTTGATCGTTTTTCACACCTTCTTGGTCATCAGTTTTGACATTGACAATGGTTCGTTCGCTGCTGTTATAGGTTCCAGCTTTAAGAACGATTTTCTTCTCATCTTTGAGTTTGTCATTAACTGCAGATGGCAAGGTCACTGTGTCAAAGAGTTTGACATCGTTGTTAGTTGCATTGAGCTGTCCATCTGATTTAAGGCTGATGGTCAAGTGGTTCTCAGAACCATTTACTGGAGCTGCAACACGTCCACCTTGGTACCAAAGTCCACTTCCATTTGACTTGTATTCCCAGAACCATCCACCTTGGTCGTAACCTACAAAAACGTTGTTATCAGTGTCTTTGAATTTCATGAAGACACCAAAGCGAGATTTACCTGTTTCAGATTCTTCTTTAAAGGTCAAATCAACTGTGGCATTTCCATTAGCATCGACTGTCAAACCATCTTTTTCAAACAAGGCTGGTTTCTTACCATTGTCATTTTGAGCAGTTGAAGCTAGTTGGTTGTAACGAACTCCATTTTCTTCACGGACCGTTACAGTTCCCTGCTGGTCTTTATTCTCAACCGTTTTCCATTCTGGAGTCACTTCTTTTGATTCAGCCGGTTTAGTTTCAGCTGGCTTGTTTTCAGCAGGTTTATTTTCTGCTGGTTTTTCTTCTTTCGGCTTATCTTCTTTTGGTTTCTCGTCCTTGTCCTCAACTTGTTTATCAAGTGCATCTAGACCTGCTGGTTTTGTTGTTTCAATGCCCTTGATATAGTTTTGAATCCATTCAAGCTGAGCTGGTGAGAAGAGAATCCCTCCACTGCGGCTTCCAACAACACCATTTTGGTGAATACCGATCAATTTACCATTTTCATCGAAAATTCCGCCACCACTGGCACCTGGTTCACTTCCTTGATAGCTAATGCCACGAACACCTTCACCATGATTATTGATGTCTTCAACTGTCGTATTTAGGATTGGAGAAAGTTTTCCAGTTGGATAACCAAACACGTGCACCTTATCTCCTACCTTAGTTGTCGCAGGCTTGTCAGTCACCTCAACAGGTGCATTGGCAAGAGGTGTACGAAGCTTAACGATTGCCAAGTCATTTTTATAGCCTTTGAGGAATCCTTCACGATCCCAATGTTTCACATCATTCTTACTGAATTTGACGTCTGGTGCTCCTTGATAAGAAACGGTATAGACATCTCCATCACTATCAACATTATCAGCTACCTTACGATTGTTGCCATCTGGAACATCTTTGATAAAGTTATGAGAAACAGACAAAACGAGATTTTCCCCAATAACAATACCACTACCAGTCCCAGCAGCGCTCTTAATTTCGACAGTCGCACCGTAGTTTAATACCCCATTTTTTGTTTTAGCGACATCTTCTGGGACTAAGCTTTTATCTTCTTTTTCTAGTTCTTCTTTTGAGGCAGTGCGACCATTTTCTTCAGCTTTATCAAGTTTTCCACGTAGTTCTTCAGGAAGAGTATCTGAAGCTGAAGAGCTTGTTGCAGTTTCTTTTTCTTTTGCTAGCAATTCTTCTTCAGTCTTTGGTCCTTCAGTTACTTCAGGAGAACCTTGGTCTTCACCAGGTTTTGGTGCTTCAAAGTCATGCCCATCATCCTCTTTAGCATTGGCAAGAGCCGCTGCCAAATCTGCTGGCATATTTGCTGTTGAACCTGTTTGCGCAGAATCTGCAAGAACAGTGCTAGTTCCAAAGAAAGCTGCACCAATCATAACAGAAGCAACCCCTAGTGAAAATTTCCGAATACTATATTTGCAACGTTTTTCAAATAATCCTTTATCCATCGGTTTTTTGTTCCTTTCAGTTTACCAAGTAAGCGTTTGCATTTTATTTTAAAAAAATATCCTCCTCAATTTTTAAACACTTCTAGATAAACATATAATTTTTTATATACCAATTTAATATATCAAAAACAGTTTAAAAAATCAATACTTTAACAGGTAAAACTAGTATA
>NZ_KQ970818.1:400974-411312 GCF_001579645.1 Streptococcus infantis | reverse complement strand
AAGTAAAATCCGATTATTTGCTAAACCTGAAACGATTTTCAGATCCCCTTATTTCTAAATGAATAGCTATAAAAAAGGAAACTTCATCGAAAAAGTTAGACCAATTTTGACCAACTTTTCAATAAAGTTTCCATGCATTTTTATACTATTTTTACGTTTTTTATTGTTGTAAAACTTTTCGAGGTTTGGTTCCTTCTGCTGGCCCAATAACCCCAGCCATCTCCAGTTCTTCCATCAATCGAGTTGCTCGGTTAAAACCAACTGATAATCGACGCTGAATCATGGAAGCACTAGCTTTTTGGGTTTCAATAACCAGAGCCTTGGCTTCTTCAAATAGCGGATCTCCACCATCTTCACCCGAAGCAGTCTCTCCTTCTGTCTCAGAAACCTCTCCGGGATCAAAACTTTCATCATAATCAGCATCTGCTTGGGCCTTAATGAAGTTTACGATGCGTTCGACATCATCATCTGAGATAAAGGAACCTTGCAAGCGAACAGGATGGTTTTCATCAATTGGTTTAAAGAGCATGTCCCCTCGACCCAAGAGTTTCTCAGCACCATTTTCATCCAAAATAGTCCGGGAATCCGTTCCTGAAGAAACAGCAAAGGCTACACGGGACGGAACATTAGCCTTAATCAAACCAGAGATAACATCTACTGAAGGACGCTGAGTTGCAAGAATCATATGGATACCAGCCGCACGCGCCTTTTGCCCAAGACGGATAATAGCATCTTCCACTTCCTTGCTGGCAACCATCATCAAATCTGCCAATTCATCGACAATCACGACGATTAAAGGTAGAGGTACTTGCTTGTATTCAGACTGAGTATTGAATTCCTCAACTTTAGCATTAAAACCAGCAATATTTCGAACTCCAATCTTGGCAAAGAGCTCATAACGGTTTTCCATCTCATCTACGACTTTTTGAAGAGCCTTACTTGCTTTACGAGGATTGGTCACAACTGGAATCAAGAGATGGGGAATATCGTTGTAGACCGACAACTCAACCATCTTAGGATCCACCATCATAAATTTGACTTGGTCTGGGCGAGCCTTCATCAGAATACTTGCGATGATCCCATTAACCGCAACAGATTTACCAGAACCTGTAGAGCCGGCCACTAGCAAGTGAGGCATTTTAGCCAAGTCAAAGCTACGAGCTGTTCCGTTAACGGCTTTCCCAAGAGGAATTTCTAGAAGACTTTCAGGCTTAGTCTGAGACTGTTCCCAGAGTTCTCGGAAAGATACGGTCGCAATTTCAGAGTTAGGCACTTCAATCCCGACAAGAGATTTCCCAGGAATTGGGGCTTCGATACGAACATCCTTGGCAGCTAGAGCTAAGGCCAGGTCATCCGCTAGATTGGAAATACGATTGACCCGCACACCGACGGCTGGCTTAACTTCGTACTTGGTGACTGATGGGCCAATTTCAGCACGTTCAACCGTTACCTTGATACCAAAACTTGCAAAGGTTTCTTCCAAGATTTTAATATTCTCTCGAACAATCTTCTTTTCCTTGGACTGGTCTTTAGGTTTATCAGGTGCGAAGAGTTGCAAGCTTGGGAGCTTATATTCCAAGGCCTTTTTAGCAGAAAAATCTACTTCAATATCTTCATCCTCTAAGAACTCATCTTCTTCTGGAATATCATCTGCTTCAGGATAATCATAGTCCGCTTGTGGGAGTATAATCTCAGGTTCCACCCATTCTTCCTCTGGAAGGGGCGGTAGATCATCAAAGTGAACAGGAGGAGCTTCTAAAATCTCGCCAGTTTCCATATCAACAGGAGGTATATCCAACATGGCTTGCTCTGCCTGTTCTTTTTCTAGTCTCTCCTGCTCCTCTACTTCCTTACGAGCTTTTTCTTCTTCTCGTTTAATGAAGCGTTCTTGCTTCTTCTGCTCACGTCGCTCCATCCAAAGTGCAAAACGCTCTCCAAGGAAATCAGCGATATCATAGACAGACCAGGGACTGACTAAAAGAGCACCGATTAAGATTAAGATGGCTCCGATAAAATAAGTGCCAATATTTGAAAAGAGAAATGCGACTGGAATGTAGAGAGCAACACCTAAAAGCCCTCCTCCAGCAAAGCTAGTCACACGAAAGCCTGTCAAATCTGTCAAAACTTGAGATAAAGTTCCCTTAAAGACAGACTGCTCGATGCCATATTTCCATACTAGATAAGCTTCAAAAATCAGCAATAAGCCTGAAAAAATGCAAAGAAAACCTGAGATCAGACCTTCTTGTTTTCGAATCCATTTGAAGAAAAAAAGATAGACTAGAACGACAAGAATAACCAGATAAGCCAGACTTCCTACTAGTAATCGAATAAGGTTATAGAGGGTAAGTCCCACTGCTCCTAATTTCAGAGCAGCGAACATTAAGCAAAAAGCTATAACTAAGGAAATTAACATCCGTTGGATAGCTTGCTTTCTTTCTAATTCAGCCTTTGACGGTCTCCGTCTTGTTTTACTTGTATTTTTGTTTGCCATTCTTCTATTATACCATATTTCAGAAACATCTAGAGAAATCAAAAAAATGACTGCCCACTTTCGTGTTCAGTCATTTGAATGTATTTGTAATTATTTTTCTAAAGGTTTACGAAGGTAACCATAAACTACACCACTAACAAGTGCTCCAATCAAGACAAAGACAAGGTAAAGAAGGGCATTTGTTGTAAGGGCGATAACGAAGATTCCTCCGTGAGGTGCCATAAGTTTGATACCTGCAAGACCAACAAGTCCACCTGCCACTGCTGAACCAAGGATAAAGCTTGGGATAGCACGAGCTGGATCAGCCGCACCAAATGGAATCGCACCTTCAGTGATGAATGACAATCCCATGACGATGTTCGTCAAACCTGAGTTGCGTTCTTCTTTTGTGAATTTATCTTTAAAGAGAAGAGTTGCGACAAAGATTGCAAGTGGTGGAACCATTCCTCCAGCCATAACCGCTGCCATGGCTACTGAACCACCTGTTGACACTGTTGCTGCAAGAGTACCAGTACCAAAGACATAAGCTGCTTTATTGACAGGTCCACCCATATCGACAGCCATCATACCTCCAAGAACGATACCAAGGAGGACAGCTGATCCACCTCCAAGACCGCCAAGGAAGTCGTTCATAGCAGTGTTGATTGCTGCCATTGGGATGTTAACAGCAAGCATGACAAATCCTGTCAAGACTGTTCCAAGAAGTGGCAAGAGAAGGATTGATTTAGCACCTTCAAGTGAACGTGGAACCTTCACGTATTTCTTAACTAAGAGTACCAAGGCACCAGCGATAAATCCACCAACAAGGGCTCCTAGGAAACCTGATGATACACCTGCAAGGGCTGAAGTTGCTTCACCACCTTGAGCGTAAGGGATTTTACCAAAGGCAAAACCTTCTTTGGCAATAGCTCCAGCTACGAAACCTGCTACCAAACCTGGTTTTTCAGCGATTGAGTAAGCAACATATCCTGCAAATACTGGAAGCATCAAACCAAAGGCTGCACCACCGATTTTCATGAACATAGAAGCGAGCTCATGATAAGAACCAAGATTTCCGAGGCTATCGTTTGGCACACCCATAGCACCATCAATCAAGAAGGCAAGAGCAATCATGATACCACCACCGATAACGAATGGCAACATTTGAGATACACCACTCATCAAGTGTTTGTAGAAAGCACCACCGATACTTTGTTTTTCGTTAGACGCTGTTGAAGCTTTTGCTCCGTTAGCAGCATGATAAACTTCAGCATTTCCAGAAAGAGCCAAGTTGATCAACTCTTCTGTCTTACGAATACCATCTGCAACTGGACGATTTACCAATGGTTTGCCATCGAAACGATCCATTTCAACTGCCTTATCTGCTGCGATAATAACAGCTTTAGCCTTACGGATATCTTCTGCTGTCAATTGGTTACCAACACCGCTGGCACCATTTGTTTCAACCTTGATACCAACCCCCATTTCAGCAGCCACTTTTTGAAGAGCTTCTTGAGCCATGTAAGTGTGGGCAATCCCTGTTGTACAAGCTGTAACTGCTACAATGAAGTCATCAGAGTCATTTGCAGGAGCTTGAGCTGGTTCCTCAGCTTTTTCTGAAGCTTGATCAAAGAGTTCGATGACTTGATCAGCTGATGTCGCTTGACGAAGTTTGTCAGCAAAGCCGTCTTTCATCAAGTATTGAGACAATTCTGCCAAGGCAGCCAAGTGAGTATCATTTGCACCTTCTGGAGCAGCAATCATAAAGAAGAGGTCAGTTGGTTGTCCATCTAAACTTTCGTAGTCAACACCCTTGTTTGACTTAGCAAAGAGAACAGTTGCTTCTTTAACAGCAGCATTTTTGCTGTGTGGCATTGCAATACCATCACCCAAACCTGTAGAAGTCAAAGCTTCACGCGCCAAGATTCCTTCTTTAAAGGTTTCAAAATCTGTCACGTATCCGTGTTCAACCAAGCTATGAATCATTTCTTCGATAGCTGCTGTTTTTTCAGTTGCTTGCAAATCAAGCAACATGACATCTTTTCTCAATAAATCCTGAATTTTCATCTTTTTTCTACCTCAACTTTTTCATAAGTTTCTTTAATAAATGCTGCAGTTGCCAAGTCATCAGAGAAGGTAGTTGCTGTTCCACAAGCCACTCCCCATTTGAAGGCTTCTACTGCGTCTTTTGATTTGACAAACTCACCTGTAAATCCAGCAACCATAGAGTCACCAGCACCTACTGAGTTTTTCACGGTTCCCTTAATCGGTTTTGCAAAGTATGCTCCATCTGATGTTACCAGAAGGGCTCCATCTCCAGCCATAGAGATAATAACGTTTTGAGCACCTTTAGCCAACAATTCTCGAGCGTATTTTTCAATCTCATCTAAACTTTCGAGCTTGACTCCAAAGATAGCTCCGAGTTCATGATTGTTTGGTTTAACTAGAAGAGGTTGATAATCCAAACTATCGATTAAGGTCTGACCTTCAAAGTCACAGACCACTTGAGCACCCGTTTGACGAGTCAAGGCAATCAAATCCTTATAGATGACATTGCCTAAGTTTTTAGCGCTTGAACCAGCAAATACCACTGTATCTTCTGCTGTTAGACTTGAAAGAATAGCTTTTAATTCTTCAAGCTGTTCTGGCTCAACAGTAGGACCAGTTCCGTTGATTTCAGTTTCTTGATCCGCTTTAATCTTGACGTTGATACGCGTATCTTCTGCTACTTGAACAAATCGCGTTTCAATTTGTTCTTCAGCTAAAGTATCTGTGATAAATTTACCAGTAAAACCTCCGATAAATCCAGTCGCTGTATTTGGAATATCCAAGCGTTTCAAGACACGGCTAACATTGATTCCCTTACCACCAGCAAACTTATCATCACTATCCATACGATTAACACTACCAACTTCCACTTTATCCAGACGGACAATATAGTCAATAGATGGATTTAGCGTGACTGTATAAATCATACTTCGATAACCTCCGTTTTTTCTTTGATAGCTGGCAAGAGTTCGTGACCCTTGCTTGTAATAACAATTGCTCGTTTTATAGGCGCGACCTTAGCGAAACAAGACTGACCAACCTTAGACGAATCCGCCAAAATATAAGTTTGTTTGGCATTTTCTAAGATAGCACGCTTGACAGCTCCCTCCTCCATATCTGGAGTTGTATAATAACCTTCGTCCACACCATTCATTCCGATAAAGGCACGGTCAAAGTGTAATTGGTTAATCTGATTAAGCGCGACACCACCGATGCTGGCATCAGTCGTCATCTTAACCCCACCGCCAATAATAACTGTTGGGATTTGCTTATCCACTAATTGGACCGCATGGTGAATGGAGTTGGTTACAACAGTAATGTCTTTTCGCTCCAATTCCTTAATGAGAAAGGCTGTCGTACTTCCTGCATCCACAAAGATAACATCTTTTTCTTTGATGAGGGAAGCTGCTTTCTGCGCAATCAATTTTTTCTCTTGAAGGTTTTTGACAGATTTTTCTTGAATGGTTTCTTCTTCTTGCAAGGAGTGAGGCAACTCTGCTCCTCCATGAACTCGGCGAAGTTTATTTTCCGATTCCAATTCATCTAAATCTCGTCTAACCGTTGATTCTGACGTGTCTAACAAACCTACTAATTTCTCTAGAGAAACGACTTTATGTTTGCCCAGCTCCTCTAAAATCAATTTTTTTCTCTCGGTTTTTAGCACTTACTCACCTCCTGTTAACGATTACAATAATCATTCTACCACAAAAAAAATCAAAGTCAAGCACTTTTTGTCACTTTCTTTCATTTTCTATCGTTTTGCCAATTGTTTGAATTTTATTTGCAAGATAATTCCCTTTATGATAAACTATTTTAGTAAGTATTGGAAGATTACTCAAGAGGCTTAAGAGGCCGTGTTGGAAACGCGGTAGGCGTGTGAAAGCGTGCGTGGGTTCGAATCCCATGTCTTCCGTTGCTATAGTGTAGCTGCATCTTGATGCAGCTTTTTATAATGGATTATCGTCTATCAAAGATTTGAATTGCAAAAAATCACCCAAGAGTTAACTCTCGGGTGATTTTTTTCTACTTCATGTTAAAAGATCTTAAAAAATATCAAACAGCAATTTCACATTGAGAACAGTTAAGATAATGGAAACAATATAACCAAGGATGGTATTCCATTTGGCATTGGTAAATTCTCCCATCAGTGATTTTTTTGAAGTAAGATAAATCAAGGGGAAGATTGAAAATGGAAGAGCGATTGAAAGAAAGACCTGCGAATAAACCAATAACTGATCCAAGGTTTTTTCCTGATGACCAAACAAAACTGCTACTATCATGACAGGTAGTAAGGCAAAGAGACGAGTCGCCAAACGAATGAACCACTGAGGCAATCGCATATGTAAGAAACCTTCCATAACGATTTGCCCTGTCAAGGTACCTGTGATAGTCGAATTCTGACCACTTGCTAATAGGGCCAAGGCAAACAAGGTTGATAGGGTTGAGCTAGCTATAGCTCCCGCAATGGTTGAATCCTGCAAGGCGTTATACATTTGTGAAAAGGCAGAAATCTCAGATGCATGTCCAAAAAAGAGTGCTGCTCCTAAGATCAAAAGAAGGGAGTTAACCACAAAGGCCAAGGATAACTGGAGATTAGAATCCCAGGTCATAAAACGAACGGCTTTTCGCACATCATTCTTGTCCTTATGATTGATTTTCCGAGTCTGAGACAAGGAAGAATGTAAATAGAGGTTATGGGGCATCACTGTCGCACCCACAATCCCCAGCGCCAAGGTTAATTGACTTTCATGTCCAGGCAGAGGACTCTCAAACAAGGTTGCATTTGGTAGATAACCCTCAACGATTCCTTGGAAGCTTGGATGTGACAAAGCTACTAGATAGGTAAAGATTGCTAGAATCGTTAAAATCAGCGTTGTCACGATAGCTTCTATCTTCTTAAAGCCAAACTTCATAAGAAGCAATAAGAGAAAGACATCCAAAACTGTCAAGAGGATGGCTATCATAATCGGAATCTTAAAGAGAAGATTTAGAGCAATAGCTGAACCTAGAACTTCTGCCAAATCTGTCGCCATCAAGGCCAATTCCAAAATCACCCATAGACTATAACGAAGCCATTTTGGTGAGTGATGAGCTGTCGCCTGAGCCAAGTCCATCTGGGTTACAATTCCAAGTTTTCCAGCCATCTGCTGAAGCTGCATGGCAATAAGCGATGAAATCAGGATGACAAACAAGAGACTGTACTTATAGGAAGCACCACCGACTACACTAGTTATCCAGTTTCCTGGATCCATATAACCAACTGCGACAAGAGCACCCGGACCTAAAAAGGCCTTTAAATTTTGCCAGAAATGATTGTTATTTGGAGTATCGATAGATTGATTAATCTCAGAGAGTGACACTTTTTTATGAGAAGACATAGATACTTACCTCTTTCTAAACCTACTTTTTCATTATTTTCTATTAGAGAAAAATAAGATTGACTTTAAACTATTAAAACAATGAAAACTATATGAAAAACATTTAGTTTTTTCATTATTTTTCTTAAGGTACCTTAATTATAAAAAATATGATAAAAACTTAAGAAAATTCAACAAAATTTTAGGGAAAGTCAGAATAAGTCTACTCATTAACGATAATGATAAATCTATTGATAAACTTTGACATTTAATAGTGAACTGTAACTATTATTTCTAACTCGATTTCTCTATAAAAGAGGAAAAACCAGCGTCTTTTGACGCTGGATAAAAGCTACTTAGATTATTTAACAAGAAACTAAATTGCTTCTGTAACGAAGCTACGGCTTTCAAGTACCTTAAGCATAGCATCCGCTGTATCTAGGGCTGTAAAGAGTGGTACACCATGTTCGATAGCTGAACGGCGGATTTGTTCACCATCTTCATCAGCAGTTCGCTTAGTACCAACTGTGTTGATGATAGCTTGGATTTTCCCTTTACGAACATAGCTTGGGATATCATGTTCACCATCACCAATCTTACCAACGAGTTGAGCCTTCAAGCCATGATTTGCAAAGAAAGCTGCTGTTCCTTGAGTCGCAAGGATACCATAACCAATATTTTGGAAACGACGAGCCAAATCCAAAGCTTCTTCCTTGGCATCATCAGCGATAGTAAAGACAACATTTCCAAAGGTTGGCAAGTGAAGATAAGAAGCTTCAAAGGCCTTGTAGAGGGCTTTTTCAAGAGTCGTATCAGAACCCATAACTTCCCCTGTTGACTTCATTTCAGGACCGAGCAAGCTGTCTACTTTCGCTAGCTTGGTAAATGAGAAGACTGGCGCCTTGATATGAACACGACTGCTTTCTGGATAAAGTCCATCCTGATAACCAAGCTCTTCAAGACTTTGACCGAGAATCAACTTAGTTGCAACTTGAGCCATTGGGATATTGGTTACTTTTGATAGGAACGGTACAGTACGGCTGGCACGTGGATTGACCTCAATAACGTAGACTTTCTCATCCTTGATGACAAACTGAATGTTCATCATACCAAGACAGTTAAGGCCGATTGCTAGGCGTTTTGTGTAGTCTGCGATTGTTTCTTGAACCTTTTGAGACAAGGTTTGTGGAGGGTAAACAGCCATGGAGTCACCTGAGTGGACGCCTGCGCGTTCGATATGCTCCATGATACCTGGGATGAGGACATTTTGTCCATCTGAGATAGCATCTACTTCACACTCTTGACCGACGATATAAGAGTCTACAAGAACTGGATGATCTGGACTTGCCTTAACCGCAGTACGCATGTAAGAACGAAGATCATCTTCATTCTCAACGATTTCCATAGCACGTCCACCCAAGACATATGAAGGGCGAACAAGGACTGGGAAACCAATCTTGCGGGCTGCAAGTACTGCTTCTTCTTCGTTTGTAGCAGTCTGTCCAGGTGGCTGTGGAATATCCAAGTCTTTGAGAGCTTGTTCGAAGAGGTCACGGTCTTCGGCACGGTCTAGGTCAGCAACCTGCGTACCAAGGATAGTCACACCTGCTTTTGCTAATGGCTCAGCAAGGTTGATAGCTGTTTGACCACCAAACTGAACGATAACACCTTTTGGTTGCTCCAAATCGATGACATTCATGACATCTTCGAATGTTAATGGTTCAAAGTAAAGTTTATCCGATACAGAGAAGTCGGTCGAAACTGTCTCTGGGTTCGAGTTCATGATAATAGCTTCGTAGCCAGCAGCTTGAATTGCCTTAACAGAGTGAACAGTCGCATAGTCAAACTCAACTCCTTGACCGATACGGATTGGACCAGAACCTAGGACAAGTACAGATTCCTTATCTGACTTGATAGATTCATTTTCCCAACCATAGGTTGAATAGAAGTACGGAGTTTCTGAATCAAACTCTGCGGCACAAGTATCTACCATCTTGTAAACTGGGACAATCTTGTTTTCTAAACGAAGTTGGCGAACTTGATCAGCTGTCGTTTTCCATAGTTCAGCAATCTTACGGTCTGAAAATCCATTCAATTTTGCAGTTTTCAAAACTTCAAGATCTTGTGGATGAGAGCCCAATTCTTGCTCAATCTCAAAAATGTGTAAGAGTTTATCTAGAAAGAAGATATCAATTTTTGTGAGTTCAGCAATTTCCTCTGGTGTATAACCACGGCGAATGGCTTCTGATACGTAGAAGAGACGATCATCTTGAGCCTTGACAACTTTTTCAATCAAGGCATCATCTGAAACATCTGCAAGTTCTGGAATTTCATTGTGGTGAACTCCAATTTCTAGAGAGCGACAAGCTTTAAGGAGAGATTCCTCGATGTTCCGACCGATGGCCATAACCTCTCCAGTCGCCTTCATTTGGGTACCAAGACGACGTTCCCCTTTTCAAACTT
>NZ_KQ970818.1:392954-400833 GCF_001579645.1 Streptococcus infantis | reverse complement strand
GGTTCAAACATGGCATAAGTTGAACCTGTAACTGGGTTGATGACCTCATCCAAGGTCAACCCTACCGCAATCTTAGCAGCCAATTTAGCAATTGGGTAACCTGTTGCTTTAGAAGCAAGGGCTGAAGAACGAGATACACGAGGATTTACTTCGATGACATAGTACTTAAAGCTGTGTGGATCAAGCGCAAGCTGAACGTTACATCCGCCTTCAATCTTGAGAGCGCGGATGATGCTCAAACTTGCATCTCGTAGCATTTGGTTTTCATAGTCAGACATGGTCTGCGCAGGGGCAAATACGATCGAGTCCCCTGTATGAATCCCAACGGGGTCAAAGTTTTCCATGTTACAAACAACAAGGGCATTATCAGCTGAGTCACGCATGACTTCATACTCAATTTCCTTGAAACCAGCAATGGAACGTTCAATCAAACACTGGGTAACAGGTGACAACTTCAATCCATTTTCAGCGATTTCACGCAATTCTTCCTCGTTGGCACACATACCACCACCAGTACCACCTAGGGTAAAGGCTGGACGAACGATAACAGGATAGCCGATTGACACCGCAAAGGCAACAGCTTCTTCCACTGTGTTGACAATTTCAGATTCAGGGATTGGCTGCTCAAGCTCTTCCATCAATTGTTTAAAGAGGTCACGGTCCTCTGCTTGGTCGATGGCAGATAGTTTAGTACCCAGAAGTTCAACACCAAGTTCATCTAAAATACCATTTTTAGACAATTCCATGGCCATATTAAGCCCCGTTTGACCTCCAAGTGTTGGAAGCAAAGCATCTGGACGTTCCTTACGGAGAATACGCGTCACAAACTCAAGTGTAATCGGTTCGATGTAAACCTTGTCCGCAATCTCCTTGTCCGTCATGATGGTTGCAGGGTTTGAGTTCACCAAGACAACCTCATAGCCTTCCTCTTTCAAAGACAAGCAGGCTTGGGTCCCAGCGTAGTCAAACTCAGCAGCCTGACCAATAATAATCGGACCAGAACCAATCACCATAATTTTTTGAATATCAGTACGTTTAGGCATAGTTTATGATACAAAGCCCGTAAAGAACACAGTGAAAATAGGAAACTCGGTGCAGACGCCTTTAGCGTCAAGACGATGTTTATCTTTTTCACACAGTTCTTAGGGCGTGTTCACTTCCGCGAACAATGTATCTTCTCCTTTCTATTTGGCAACTCTCGGGTTGCCATTAAATAAATTCTCCGACGATTTTTTAGAGAAACGATCATTTTCGATAAAAATCTAGTGCAGGGAGTTTTTAGTTCGCCTGAAAGCGACTAAAAGAAACGGCCTGCCTTTCTATTCGGCAACTCTCTGGTTGCCATTAAATAAGATACAAAGGACGATAAGAAAGCGACTGAATTTTAGGAAACCAAGGATAGCAATCCTTCCTTGGTTTCTCTAAATTCCGAGCTTTCCGTCCGTGTTCAATTCCATGAATTCTCCGACGAGTCTTACTCGTTCTTAGTTGGCTTGTTTAAAAGCTTCCATCATCTCGATAAACTCGTCAAAGAGGTAGCTAGCGTCGTGTGGCCCAGGAGCTGCGTCTGGGTGGAATTGTACAGAGAAACCTGGTTGGTATCTGTGGCGAACTCCTTCAACTGATTTGTCATTGATTTCTTCGTGGGTAATGATCAAGTGCTCTGGCAATTCTTCACGACTGACCGCATAACCATGGTTCTGGCTAGTAAAGTCTACTCGTCCTGTTGCGATTTCACGGACCGCGTGGTTAAATCCACGGTGACCAAATTTCATCTTATAGGTCTTGGCACCATTTGCCATGGCAAAAAGTTGGTGCCCCATACAGATACCAAAGATTGGAATCTTCCCTTGCACACCACGAATCATATCGAGGGCCTGGGGAACATCTTCTGGGTTTCCTGGACCGTTTGACAACATGACGCCGTCAGGGTTTAGGTGAAGGATTTCCTCTGCCGTTGTAGTATAAGGAACGACCGTTACATTACAATCTCTCTTAGACAATTCTCTTAAGATTGAATGCTTGAGGCCAAAGTCAACGAGTACCACACTTAAACCTACTCCTGGAGCTGGGTAAGCAGTTTTTGTTGAAACCTGTTTGATATTATCAATTGGAAGAACGGTTGCTTGAAGCTGATCTGTGATGTGATCGATACTATCTCCCACATGTGTCAGAGTGGCTCTCATAGTCCCATGTTTGCGAATGATTTTTGTCAAAGCGCGTGTATCAATACCTGAAATACCAGGGATTTTCTTAGACTTCAAAAATTCATCCAGCGTCATCTGGTTGCGCCAGTTACTAGCTCTACGAGCTTCTTCAAATACCACTACACCTTTACAGGTTGGAATGATAGACTCGTAGTCATCACGGTTAATCCCATAATTTCCAACCAAGGGATAAGTAAAGGTTAGGATTTGCCCATTGTAAGACTGGTCTGTAATGGATTCTTGATAGCCGGTCATCCCTGTATTAAAGACGATTTCACCTGTTACATCAATATCTGCTCCGAAGGCCTTGCCTTCAAAAACAGTGCCATCTTCTAATACTAGAAGTCGTTTTGTCATATAGTCACCTCTCGTGGACGCTCTCTGGCGTCTTTTAACGTCTTGTGTTTATTTTGCTTTTCTGTATGCCAGAACAGACTCTAAGATTGCCATTCTGACAAATACACCATTGGTCATTTGTTGGACAATGCGTGATTTTGGCGCTTCAACTAAATGGTCTGCGATTTCGACATCACGGTTGACTGGGGCAGGGTGCATGAGAATTGCTTTTTCTTTCAAGCGATCATAACGCTCTTGCGTCAAACCATGTTGCGCATGGTAGCCTTCTTTTGAAAAGACCACTCCACTATCATGACGTTCATGCTGGACGCGAAGGAACATCATGACATCCACCTGATCAATAATCTCGTCAATGCTTACAAACTGACCATAGTCTGCGAATTCCTGACTTCTCCATTCCTCAGGACCTGCAAAGTAAAGCTCTGCGCCTAAACGTTTCAAAATTTGCATATTTGATTTGGCTACACGTGAGTGGTCCAGATCCCCAGCGATAGCGACCTTAAGCCCCTCAAAATGGCCAAATTCTTCATATATTGTCATCAAATCAAGCAAGCTCTGACTTGGATGTTGCCCTGAACCATCTCCACCATTAATAATGGAAGTCGTAATGGTTGGACTGGCAATCAACTCTCTGTAGTAGTCAACTTCTGGGTGACGGATAACACAGGCATCCACTCCAAGTGCAGACAGTGTCAAGATTGTGTCATAAAGAGTTTCGCCCTTGTTAACTGAACTCGTCTTCACATCGAAATCGAGTAAATTCAGTCCCAGCTTAATCTCTGCTACTTCAAAGGACTTGTGCGTACGAGTCGAACTTTCAAAGAAAAGGTTGGAAACGATATGCTGGTCCTCATAGGAAGTCTGCGCTCCATTCTTAAATTCGATTCCTCGTTTGATCAATTTCATGACCTGATCTACAGTAAGGTCTTCCATAGAGACCACATGTTGCAAAGCTTGTTGATTTTCTGACATGGTTAACTCCTTTTTGCTATCTATGCTTCTTCGGTAATAAGAACTCTATCTTGTCCATCTAGTTCTGCCATCTCTACGATGATCTCTTCAGAGCGACTAGTTGGAATATTTTTCCCAACATAGTCTGGACGGATTGGAAGCTCTCTATGTCCGCGATCCACTAGAACTGCTAAACTCACACGAGCAGGGCGACCATGGCTGACGACGTTGTCAATAGCTGCACGAATGGTACGACCTGTATAGAGCACATCGTCCACTAAAATGACTTCCCGGTCTGTCACATCAACAGAGATTAAAGAAGTATCTTCACCACTTTTAACATCGTCACGGAAAGGTTTGGTGTCCAGCTCTACCACTGGAACTGAAAGAGATTCTAACTGTTCCAAGCGTTCTTGGATACGACGAGCGATAAAGACACCTCGCGTTTTAATACCAGCCAAAACGATTTTGTTCAAATCTTTGTTTCGCTCAATAATCTCGTAAGTAATTCGAGTAATCGCGCGTTTGACGGTCAATTCGTCTACAACTTCTTTTGCCTTCATGACAAACCTCCAAAAAGAAAAGTCTCCTTAACAAGGAGACTTCAGAATGTATAGCCAAGCGAGCCCTACCGCAAACAGTATAGACTTAACCCTTCTACTTAATCCAGCTCCTTGTCTGCCTCACGGGACAGGTTTAAAGGAATATTTTATTGTCATTACTATATCACAAAGACCCGTTCAAATCAAGTAAAAACATTCATTATTTTCACTTATAACGAACTAAAATCATATAATTGAGGATAGTGATCGCATTCTGGATTTTTTTGGATGACAGATAGCCCGTCCAAAGTATATCATGGCTTGGTGGGCTGCCAACCATTTCTCTGGTGGCAGAATGTCCATGACACGTTTTTCTACTTCGAGGGGTGTAGCCGATTTTTTGACAATATCATGATGCTTGCAGATACGCTCAACATGAGTGTCCACTGCAAAGGCTGGAATCCCAAAGCCCACGCTCATGACGACATTTGCTGTTTTGCGACCAACACCTGCTAGGCTTTCTAATTCCTCGCGAGTCTGAGGTACTTGTCCGTCAAAATCGTCTAATAGTTGTTGGGCACATTTTTTAAGGAATTTAGCCTTATTTCGATACAGTCCCAGACGAGAAATGTGTGAAGCAATTTCACTTTCAGTTGCGACAGACATGGCTTGAGGCGTTGGAAAAGCAGCAAAGAGACCTGGTGTAGCCTTGTTGACAGCAGCATCTGTCGTCTGGGCTGACAACATCACTGCAACCAATAGTTCAAAGTGATTGGTAAAATCAAGACTAGGCTTAGCATCTGGAAAGAGGGCAATGATTTCCTCTATGACATGACGGGCACGTTTCTTGGATAAAACCATCTACTCGTCTCCATCAAATAGTCCTTGCAAGCCAGCAAATGGACTGTTTTCTTCTTTCTTGACTGCTTGTTGAGCTTGGTACTCCTCCTCTGTCATGATTTGCCAGTCATTACCTGAAACAAATCCATGACCAGCTTCTTCTTCAGCGGTCAAGACTTTGATTGGAATGTTTAGCAAGATATTATCTGACACACTCTCAGCAAGGTCGATTTCCCCATTTTCGATAGGCAAGACCAAGTCATCATCTAAAACTTCCTGATCTAGTTGGTTGGTTGCGCCTTCCATGAAAACCTCTGTCACTGGATAAGACTCTGCCAACTCAACTGGCTCCATACTGCGACTGGAAGCAAGGACAATGGTGTAAGATAGTTGATAATCTAAGAAATACATGCGGTCTTCGTATTGGACCTTCCCTACCGCAAGGATATCTTTGACATCTAAAATTTCTTGATTACGGGCACGTAAGTCTGATGCCAGGTCTAAAGCTTGTTCAAAATGTAGGCCTTCAGGCTGCTTACGAATTTCTTGAATATTTAACTTCATATTTCCTCCATAAAGATTTACTCACTTGATTATACCATGAAAAGGCTACAAGACAGCCTTTTAAACCTTGATATTAAAATCTCCTTTTTAACATATTTACTATGACATATTTTCTGTTTCGTGCTATACTATAGGCAAGAATACATCAGAGCAAGGAGGATGCTCATATGGACGACAAAGCACTAATCAACCAAGCTTACCAACTCCTATCCGAATTAAATAAAAGCTACCAAAGCTGCAAACAAGGTACAGCCGATGATTTCCGTCTACAAGAACTGCTGAACAGCACTCTCAAGGAACTTAAAAAAGCGGAAAAGCTTGACAATAGTATCTTAATCGACCTTGAGAAATTTTACCAACGCACCAGTCTTCTGATTGGATTAGGGAGCCTAAAACTAAACGATCAAGCACGCACCGCTTGGCGAAACTATGACAAGTTCCATTACGAGCATGTCAAACACGTACTGACTCTCTATGGACCTGTTTTTGGATTTTAGAGTTTAAAATTTTGGATTTACTATTGACAAAATATCCTTAAAGGTATAGGATAGAGGTACTAATACTCGGAGGTAAGGGAGACATGAAAAACTAAGTCTATCAAATAAAGAACTTTATTTAGTAGATCTTGTTTTTGTCTCTTTTTGCATGCTCTTTTTGTACTAGATTTTCTAGTACTTTATCCTCTTTGAAAATCCAAAAAACTAGAAAGCTAACCATCTGATCCTCTTAGGTTGGATAGGGTTAGACGGACCTAGGTTGACAAGATTTTTGACATGGATAATGGCGTTCTTGACAGTGACTTTGGGCTCTACTAGATAAAGTAGAGCTTTTTGTTATGCACTATGGACATTCTAGAAAGGGCAACAATATGATAAAAATCAATCATCTGACCATCACACAAAACAAAGATCTACGAGATCTTGTATCTGACTTAAGCATGACTATCCAAGACGGGGAAAAGGTTGCTATTATTGGTGAAGAAGGAAATGGCAAATCAACTTTGCTGCGAGCTTTAATGGGGGAAGCATTGCCTGATTTCACTATCAAAGGAGAGATCCAGTCTGACCTTCAGTCACTGGCCTACACTCCCCAAAAGTTACCTGAGGAGCTAAAAAATAGAACTCTACACGATTACTTCTTTTTGGATTCTACTGATTTAGACTACAGCATTCTTTATCGTTTGGCGGAGGAGTTGCACTTTGATAGCGACCGTTTTGCTAGCGACCAAGAAATTGGCAGTCTATCAGGGGGCGAAGCTTTGAAAATTCAGCTCATCCATGAGTTAGCCAAACCCTTTGAGATTCTATTTTTAGATGAACCTTCAAATGACCTGGATCTTGAGACGGTTGATTGGCTAAAAATGCAGATACAGAAGATGAGGCAAACCGTTATTTTCATTTCCCATGATGAAGACTTTCTTTCTCATACGGCAGATACTATTGTCCACTTGCGACTAGTCAAGCATCGGAAAGAAGCGGAAACGCTAGTCGAGCATTTAGACTATAATCGCTATAGTGAGCAGAGAAAGGCTAATTTTACCAGACAAAGCCAGCAAGCTGCTAACGACCAGAGAGCCTATGACAAAACCATGGAAAAACATCGCCGAGTTAAGCAAAATGTAGAAACTGCTTTGAGAAATACTAAAAATGATGTTGCTGGGCGTCTACTGGCTAAAAAGATGAAAAATGTGCTCTCTCAAGAAAAACGATTTGAAAAAGCAGCTCAGTCCATGACCCAAAAGCCACTTGAAGAGGAACAAATCCAACTCTTCTTTTCAGATATAGAGCCATTAGCGGCTTCAAAAGTCTTAGTTCGACTGGAAAATGAGACTTTATCGATTGGCGAACGAATTTTGGTTCAGGGGCTACAATTAACTGTCCGTGGTCAAGAAAAAATCGGCATTATCGGTCCTAATGGCGTTGGCAAATCCACTCTGTTAGCAAAGTTACATCAACTACTAAACGACAAAAGAGAGATCTCGCTTGGATTTATGCCACAAGATTACAAAAAAACATTGCAATTGAATCGATCACCAGTTGAATTTCTCAGCCAATCTGGACATAAAGAGGAAGTACAGAAAATCCAATCTCACTTAGCTAGTCTCAACTTCAGCTATCCAGAGATGCACCACCATATCCACTCCTTATCGGGCGGTCAACAAGGTAAACTCCTTCTTTTGAATTTAGTGCTGCGAAAACCAAACTTTCTCCTTCTGGATGAACCCACACGAAATTTTTCTCCAACTTCTCAACCAGAAATCAGAAAACTCTTTGCCAATTTCCCTGGTGGTCTGGTCACTGTTTCGCATGATCGACGTTTCTTAAAAGAAGTCTGCACGAGTATCTATCGTCTGACAGAGCATGGTTTGGAAGTAGTCGATTTACAAGATTTATAAATGTAGAAAATCGCAAAAGAGGC
>NZ_KQ970818.1:373280-392814 GCF_001579645.1 Streptococcus infantis | reverse complement strand
AGGCTGATTTCATCAGTTTTTACAGCCCGGAGGTGGGACGACGAAATCGAATTCTAACGAATTACCGATTTCTGTCCCACTCTCTCTTTTTACATATGTTGCAAACGCTCAATTCTTTCTGAGATTGGCGGATGGGTATAGAAGAGTTTTTGCAAACCACCTCGTTTTTGAGGATCGTTGATATAGAGAGCACTGCTAGCATCATCCACATGACGGCTCATAGGCTGACTATTGTCCAGCTTACGAAGGGCATTGATCATGCCTTGAGGATTTCGAGTCAACTCTACACTTGAAGCATCTGCTAAAAATTCTCGCTGACGAGAGATAGCTAATTGGACCAAGGTTGCTGCTAAGGGAGCTAAAACAATGGCTAGGAGAGAAACAACTAGCATAATAATTTCAAGTCCTCCGCTATCACGATCATCGCTTCTACGACCACGGCCTGCACCTCCCCACCACATCATGCGTCCAGCCATACTTGATAAAAGTGTAATGGCACTGGCAAGGGCAACCGCGATCGTAGAAATACGAATATCATAGTTACGAATGTGACTGACTTCATGGCCAATAACCGCCTCTAACTCTTCACGATTCGTAATCGATAGGAGTCCTGACGTTGCTGCTACCGCTGCATTTTGGGGATTTGAACCCGTTGCAAAGGCATTTAAGCTAGCATCATCGATGATGAATACACGTGGCATTGGGATTTGCGCCACCATAGCCATATCTTCCACAACATGATAGAGGGTTGGTGCCGTCTGCTCATTCACCTCACGCGCACCATTCATGCTCATAACTATCTCTGTTGATTGAAAAATCATGGAAAATGCATAGACTAAGCCAATAATTAAGGCTAGAACCATACCTCCTATTCCTGACCTCATAAAGAGATAGCCAACCGCATACCCAACCAAGGCTAAAAGGAGAAAGAACACTAGTAGTAAAATCCAAGTTCTTCGCTTATTACTCGCGATTTGATCATACAACATCCTAGTCACCTAAACCACTAAAATCAACCTTAGGCACTGCCTTTTCTTCTTCAGGAGTCTGAAGGAAATCTGCTGCTTTAAATCCAAACATTCCAGCGATGATATTGCTTGGGAAAGTTTCTAATTTCACATTGTAGTTGCTGACAACACTGTTGTAGAGTTGACGAGAGTAAGAAATTTTATTTTCTGTATTAGTCAACTCCTCTTGTAATTTAACAAAGTTGGCACTCGCTTTTAGGTCTGGATAATTTTCTGCAACTGCAAAGATACCTGAAACCTGGCGTGTAAGGGCATCACTAGCCTTCATAGCTTCTGCTGGTGAAGTTGCAGCAGCTACTTGATTGCGAAGTTCTGCCACTTTTTCAAGTGTTGAACCTTCATACTTTGCATATCCCTTCACGGTCTCAATTAAGTTTGGCAAGAGATCATTACGACGTTTCAACTGAACATCAATCTGACTCCAAGCTTCCTTAGTTTGCATACGATTTTTAACCAAACCGTTATAACTAACAATTACAAAAATAACAATAAGAGCAAGAACTCCAAGAATAATCCAAATCATCGTATAATTCCTTTCTGCTTTTAGATTAGTACCAGTATATCAAATTTCCATCTTTTTGTGGTAAAATAAGATGATACTAAAGAAGGAAACTACTATGAAACCAGAAACATTTTATCAACTGCTGGCTGAACAAAATATCCATCTTTCTGACCAGCAAAAAATCCAATTTGAGCGTTATTTCCAACTTCTTGTCGAATGGAATGAAAAAATCAACCTGACTGCTATTACAGACAAAGAAGAAGTCTATCTCAAACACTTCTATGATTCCATCGCTCCTATTTTACAGAAATTGATTGAAAACCAGCCCATTAAACTCTTAGACATCGGTGCTGGAGCAGGATTTCCCAGCCTTCCTATGAAGATTCTCTATCCTCAGCTTGATGTGACCATTATTGATTCTCTCAATAAACGCATCAATTTTCTTAATTTATTATCCCAAGAACTAGGGTTAGAAAATGTTCACTTCTATCATGGACGTGCCGAAGACTTCGCCCAAGATAAGAACTTCCGTGCTCAGTTTGAAATCGTTACAGCTCGTGCGGTTGCCCGTATGCAGGTCTTGTCCGAGTTGACTATTCCCTATTTAAAAGTCGGTGGAAAATTGCTAGCACTTAAGGCTAGCAATGCACCTGAGGAATTAACTGAAGCTAAAAATGCTCTCAATCTTCTCTTTAGTAAGGTTGAAGAAAACCTCAGTTACACTCTTCCTAACGGAGACCCTCGCTACATTACTATTGTTAAGAAGAAAAAGGAAACTCCAAACAAATATCCACGTAAGGCTGGCATGCCTAACAAACGTCCGCTTTAGAAAGATTAAAAAATCTGCAAACTCACACCTCGCATTCTTATTTCAAGGCTCGGGAAAAAATGATTTACAAAATCATTTTTTTCTGCTATACTATCACAAGCAAAGGTTTTTAATGTCATCCCGTGAGGTGACGAAGGCGCAGATCTATATAAAACTCTTTAAAACTTGATAAAGGGAATCTTGTTTTAGAGAGGTCTTACTCTGGGAGCCTATTGCTATAAAATAATGGGCTCTTTTTTGATGCCCAAAAGTGAGGTTATTATGAAACAGGAATCAACTGTTGATTTACTTTTAGACGTTGACCAACGTCCTTCAGCTGGAAAAGGAATTCTTCTTAGCTTCCAGCACGTATTCGCCATGTTTGGTGCAACTATCTTGGTACCTTTGATCTTGGGAATGCCTGTATCTGTTGCCCTTTTTGCATCAGGTGTAGGAACACTCATTTACATGATCTCTACTGGCTTTAAAGTTCCAGTTTATCTGGGTTCTTCTTTTGCCTTTATCACAGCTATGTCACTTGCCATGAAAGAAATGGGTGGTGATGTATCTGCTGCTCAGACAGGGGTTATCCTGACTGGTTTTGTTTATGTCCTTGTTGCTGCAAGTGTTCGCTTTGCAGGTACAAAATGGATCGACAAACTCTTGCCTCCAATCATTATCGGTCCTATGATCATTGTTATCGGTCTTGGACTTGCTAGTTCAGCTGTTACCAACGCTGGTCTTGTAGCTGACGGAAATTGGAAAAACGCTCTTGTAGCCGTTGTTACCTTCTTGATTGCAGCCTTTATCAATACAAAAGGAAAAGGCTTCCTACGAATCATCCCATTCCTTTTTGCCATTATCGGAGGTTATCTCTTTGCCCTAGCACTTGGATTGGTTGACTTCACTCCTGTTCTTGAAGCGAACTGGTTTGAAATCCCTGGTTTCTACCTACCATTCAATACAGGTGGTGCCTTCAAACAATACGACCTTTACTTTGGTCCTGAAACAATTGCCATCTTACCAATCGCTATCGTAACGATTTCCGAACATATTGGAGACCATACTGTTTTAGGTCAAATCTGCGGACGCCAATTCTTGAAAGAACCGGGTCTTCACCGTACCCTTCTTGGTGACGGTATCGCAACATCTGTATCTGCCTTCCTTGGTGGTCCTGCTAATACTACTTACGGTGAAAATACAGGGGTGATCGGTATGACTCGTATCGCTTCTGTCTCAGTTATCCGTAATGCAGCCTTTATCGCAATTGCCCTTAGCTTCCTTGGTAAATTCACTGCTTTGATTTCTACAATCCCTAGCGCCGTACTTGGTGGTATGTCAATCCTTCTTTATGGGGTTATCGCCAGCAACGGTTTGAAAGTTTTGATCAAGGAACGTGTAGACTTTGGTCAAATGCGTAATCTTATCATCGCAAGTGCCATGTTGGTACTTGGACTTGGTGGAGCAATCCTTAAACTCGGTCCAGTTACCCTTTCAGGTACTGCCCTATCAGCTATGACAGGTATTATCCTAAACTTGATTTTGCCATACGAAAACAAAGACTAATCACTATCGAATCAACAAGAGAGAGTGGGACAGAAATCGGTAATTCGTTAGAATTCGATTTCGTCGTCCCACCTCCGCACAGTTGAGTAGGGCTGTAAAAGCTGATGAACTCAGCGTAGTAGAGCCCACTCAACCACTGCGTCTTGCTCAACAATCCAAAGACAATTGAGAGGCTAGGACTTTTGTCCCAGCCTCTCAATTTTTATTATATGACTATTAGTCGCATGATAAAAAACAGCCTTATCAAAGACTGTTCCAATCCATTAAACGGAATGCTGTTTCTTTTCTAGCATTAAATCTTTTAACGAAATAATGGTCACGGCTAATAAAATCATTGCCATACCAAGAAAATCTACAGGATAAAAGATATCTCCCATAATCATGAAAGCGAAAAAGACTGCAGAGATTGGCTCAATAGAAGCCAAAAGGCTTGACTTGACTGGTCCTATCATACTGACTCCCTTGAGGAAGGCTGTATAGGCAAAAACCGTTCCAATCAGAATAATACCTGCAAAGGCTAGAAAAATGTCTAAAGACATAGGAATACTAGCACTGATAAGCCCTGTAAAAGGCACTGCTAAAAAACCTGAAATGGTCATTCCGACACCAATAACCAAAATACTTCCCCATTTTTGAATGAGTTTAATCGGTAAAATGATATACAAAGCATAGGTTAGGGCTGAGAACAAACCCCAAAATAGACCAGCTGGTGTCATCGAGAGTTGATCCAACTGCCCATGGGTTGCAATGAGAAAGGTCCCTCCTATAGCTAAAAACATAGAGATGATTTCTGAAAGCGTAGGAACCACCTTATCCTTGATACAAGTGTAAGCAAGGATTCCAACTGGACAGACATACTGAAGAACTGTAGCTGTCCCAGCATTTGTCTCTTGGATAGCTGATAGATATGCCAATTGATTTAGAAAAAGACCAAATAAAGAAAATAACAAGAGAGATAACAGGCTTGTTTTATCCTTTAGGAAGGCCATAAATTTATCTCTTGATTTAGTATAGGCAAGAAGAACTAGGAGTAAACCAGCAATTATCAAACGGATATTGGTCAGAACTAGAGCCGATATCCCATGAGCCATCAAGTACTGACCACTAGTCCCAGACAAGCCCCAAGCAATACCTGCAATTACAGTATAAAGAGTTCCTTTTAAAGCTTTTGACATACTTCCTCACTAATCTGCTTCACGAATCAAGTCCATGACCTGATTACGGTCTAATATCCACTGGGCACGCTCATCTTTTTCATAGGTTCGGTTAGATAAAAAGATTGTCGCAGCTTGCTTCTTACGATTCCACATAATAAAGGTCCCAGTATAGCCTGTGTGATCCAGCCACTCACCTTCTATATTCCAGGCTAATGAGCGTTCTTTATCACTCAAATCCGAAAAATTCTGACTTAATCCTGCAGCAAAATCATCCTGTAAATAATGCTCTAAGAAGATTTTTAAATCCGTTACAGTTGAAAACAAACCTGCACTTCCAGCATGTTTTCCAAGCACATGTGCCTTAGGATCATGAACGACTCCTGCTTTCTGTCCACGAACCGTTGGAACAGCACGGCTAACTGGACCAAACTGAGTTTCCTTCATTCCCCAAGGATTCAAAACTTGCTCTTGTAAAATCTGGTCTAAATCTTTCTTAAAGTAATCTTCCAAGAGAAAACCTAGTAAGAGAAAGTGCACATCCGAGTACAGAAAGGCTCTCTTCTCTCGACGATTTAGATGAAACATGGCTTCTCTCAGCTGATCTGCTGAAAGCTGATCCCTATTTGGGATATAAGGATCCAAATCCGTCGCATGCGTTAGGAGTTGACGAATGGTGATGTCTGGATAATCCGCATCGGGAAGATAGGCTTTTATGGAGTCATCTAGCTCAATCTTACCATCCTGCCACAAGAAGGTTAAGACTGTTCCTACACCAATGACCTTGCTCACACTTGCCAAATCGTAGACCAAACCCTCACGAGTCTGCTCACCGATTTCTGGATTTTCTTCTCCTAGATACCAGTCGGTCCAAACGCCATCCTGATAATATGCAAAAGAGGCACCAGGATAAATCCCTGCCTCAATTTGTTGCTTTATTTTTTGAATAATGTTTTGTTTCATACTGCTTCAAACCACAATTCAATATTGTTGGTATCCTTAGTTAGGAAAAACTTCTCAGATTTTGGAATAAAGTAACCAGTTTCTTCAAAACGCTGACGCAATACAGGCAAATCCAAATTCTCTACTTGAAATTTCAACATGGACAAGTCCCAAGTTACATTATTTTCAACAAGCAAATCGTTCCCTTGAGCTTGATTAAAAGCTAGTCGATTTTCGATTTCTTCTTTTTCAAGTAGACTTGATGTCCCATCTGGCAAGTTGATTTGCACCGAGATTTCAAAGGCTGTCAAATACCGCATCTTATCATCTTTTGAAAAAGCGACTTCTTCCTCAACTTTTTTCAAATCCTTAATATCATCTTCGGCATGAATAAGAATACTATCCCCTTCTGGAGAAAGAACCTCAAAAGCATATCCCTTGCTTCCTTTATAGAGTTGAGGGAGTTTATCCATCCTAGCTAGTAACGCTTCAATTTCAAATGCATTTTCTACCTTTACAATCAATCTAGCTAATTTTTTTATCCCTTCAACCTTACGGCTTCTCATACTTGGTGATTCTTCTAAAACTAACTTTTCAATGCCTGATTGGTCTCCTAGTGATAAGAAGGCTGACTCTTCAAGCAAAGGTTTCATCCCCAAAGTCTCAATATAAAACAACTCATTTAAATTTCTATTATTTACCTTTAGCGTCGGGATCATACGCTTTATTTGATTTACAATCATAAATTCCTCCAACACTTTTTATTTTAAAGGATTTTATTCTATTTTACAAGTTATTCAACTAAAAACTTTAACTATATTAACTATTTAAACAAATAAGCACCCCTTCTATTTGTAGAAGGGGTGCTTATTTGTTTTTACTAAAATACCTTATTTAGCCTTTCCAAGAAAGAACTGCTTGAAGACCATAATGATCACTAACTTGTGGACTATTGCTGCCATCAAAAACCACATCTAAGTTCTCTACCTGCATATCCTTTGTGGTAAAGATATAATCGATTCGAAGAGGTTCTGTATTTCCCTTCCAACCGTCGATTTCAGGTGGAACAGTGTAGCTACCACTTCTTTCTTGAGCAACCTCAAATGCATCCTGTAAAGCTAATGGACTAGCTAAAATAGCCTGATAACCTTCCTGACCTGCAGGATTATTGAAATCACCTGCCAATAAAAGAGATTTGTTTAATTCTTTCAGAACCGCTTCAAAGCGCGCCCATTCCTCTTGGAAGCCCTTATCCCACCAAGAGAGATGGACACTCGCAACTGCAAGTTCTTTACCTTCAACTACTGTTTCTGCTAGAGCAACTCTACGTGTGTGGTAATCTGTTGGATCATCAACATCCGATACCAAAATCTCACGTGCCTCAATCGGTGTTTTAGAAAGAATTGCAACACCCTCATGATAACGATCATAACCGATATGGTTGTAAGCCCAGGTCCAATAGTATTTCAATCCTTTCTCAGCCAACTTCTCTACCAAGAGACGAACATAGTGGTCTTGATGAATTGGCTCAGCAGATGGCAATGGCTGATAAAGTGCATCAGCTTCTACTTGCGCTGAAGTAATTTCTTGGTTGATTTCCTGAAAACAAATCAAATCATAACTGTTTTCAAGTACATCTTGAAGTAAAAGTTGAAACTTTTGCTCAGGATCTTTTTCCATCCAACTATGGGTATTGAGTGTTAAAAACTTCATGCTTTTCTCCTATAAACAAGAGGTTGGAAACAGCTTCCAACCTCCTAAATATTACAATTCTACTTTTGCAACTGCTGTTTTAGCTGCAAAAGAACCTGTTTGTTCTAATTTAACTGATTTAATCGCATCACCATTTGTGAAAACAACTACAGTTGTAGTTTCACGACCAGCGTCACGGATAGCACCCAAGTCAGCTGTGACAAGAAGATCACCCGCAGCAACCTGTTGTCCTTCAGTAACACGAACTGTAAATGGTTTTCCTTCAAGACTTACTGTGTCCAAACCAATATGAACAAGTACTTCTAGTCCTGCTTCAGTCACAAGACCAAGAGCATGTTTAGTTGGGAAGATACTTGATACAGTACCTGAAACTGGAGATACAATTTCTCCGTTAGCTGGTTCCACTGCAAATCCATCACCCATCATTTTTTGTGCGAATACAGGATCCTTAACTTGGTCCAATTCAATCACCTGACCGTCAGCTACTGAATAAACTTCTTCAGTCACACCTTTGTATACAACAGCATCTTTTTGAGCTGCTGCCATTTGACTTGGAAGAGTTTCAGGAATCACTTCACCAGAGTCAAGAATGTCTTGAATATCTGATTTCAAAACGTCAGCTTTAGGTCCGTAGATAGCTTGGACACCTTGTCCTTTCATGACAAGTCCCATAGCTCCTTCAGCTTTCCATTGTTCTTCTGTTCCGACTTTTTCAGCGTCTTTTACAGTTACACGAAGACGAGTCATACATGCGTCTACATCGACGATGTTAGCACGTCCACCAAGAAGGTTGATGATGTTAACAGCTTGAGAAGCTTCTGCTACTTTTGACTCACCAGCAACTTCAGATTCTGATGAACCTTCGGCATTTTCGTAGTTTCCGTTACGTCCTGGAGTTGCATAGTTGAATTTTTGAATCATGAAGTTAGCAATGAAGTACATGATAACTGCAAATAGTGCTGTTACCCAGATAAAGTTAATGATATCCATACCAAGACCAGCATTGATAGCTAGTGGAGTACGAGTCAAGAATTCGATTGAACCGAATGAGTGCACACGAAGGTGAACAATATCAGCCATTGCAAAGGCAGCACCTTGAACAACAGAATAAACAAGATAAAGAGGTGTTGCAACAAACATGAACATGTATTCGATTGGCTCAGTAACCCCTGTCAAGAAAGTTGCAAGAGCTGTTGCAATCATCATACCTTTGTATTGGTGTTTCTTGTCTGCTTCAACATTACGATAAATAGCAGCAGCCACACCCATCAAAATACCGAATGAACCGATCATTTGTCCAACTTTGAAACGAGCTGGATGAACTGTGTCTAACAATGTTTGATATTGACTAGCATCAGTACCTTTAAGGTTAACAAGGTCTGTTACCCATGCAAGCCAAAGTGGATCTTGTCCAAATACTTGGCTACCTTTTGCTGCACCAGTTAAAATATCATAAGTACCACCAAGAGCTGTATAGTTCATTGGAATAGTCAACATATGGTGAAGACCAAATGGCAAGAGCAAACGTTCCAAAGTACCATACAAGAATGGTGCTAGGACTGGAGCAGTTTCTTGTGAGTTAGCAATCCAGATACCGAAGTTGTTGATACCTGTTTGTACAAGTGGCCAGAACATTGAAAGAAGAATTGCAGCGATTGCTGAACGAAGAATAACTACAAACGGTACAAAACGTTTCCCGTTAAAGAATGAAAGTGCATCAGGAAGTTTACGGAAATTATAGTATTTGTTAAACGCAGTCGCTCCAACAAAACCTGAGATAATCCCTACAAATACCCCCATGTTAAGGGCTGGTGCCTCAAGTACACTAATGAAGTAATCAGAAACTTTGATAGAGTTACCAAAGAGTGTTGATACCATTGCGTTAGGATCTTTCAACATATCACTGCTTACACTAAAGATTGTACCAGTAATACGGTTGATTAGGATGAAGGCAAGACCAGCAGCAAAAGCACCACCAGCGCGTTCTTTAGCCCAGCTTCCTCCAATAGCTAGGGCAAACAAAATATGAAGGTTACCGATAACTCCCCAACCGATTTGCTCAAGGATTCCTCCTGTAATCACTAGAGGGGCAAGGTTTGGGTCAATCATTGCAAGCGACTTACCGATTGAAATCATCAATCCAGCCGCTGGCATAACAGCGATAACCACCATTAGAGCCTTACCGAATTTCTGCCAAAATTCGAAAGACAAGACATTTTTGAATGTATCTTTCATCATTCAAATCTCCTTTATATTTATTCGGCAAACGTTTTACGAAAACGTTTGCACTTGTTTGTGACTTAATTATACCACTTTTTATTTTTTTGTAAAGTCTTTTTTAAAAGAATTTTTTTAGTTTTATCATTTCGATATCCCTCACTCATTTGCTAACTTTGAGTTTACTAGTGTTTTCTGATATAATATTAGCTATGAAATCCTATAATACCTTGAATGATTACTATCGAATACTTTTTGGAGAAAAAACTTTTAAAGTCCCTATTGATGCTGGATTTGACTGTCCAAACCGAGATGGGACTGTGGCACATGGAGGCTGTACTTTTTGCACAGTTTCTGGTTCTGGAGATGCAATCGTTGCACCTGATGCTCCTATCCGTGAGCAATTCTATAAAGAAATTGATTTTATGCATCGTAAATGGCCTGAAGTTAAAAAATATTTGGTTTACTTCCAAAATTTTACCAATACCCATGAAAAACTTGAAGTGATTCGCGAACGCTATGAACAAGCTATCAACGAACCTGGGGTTGTCGGTATCAATATCGGTACTCGACCAGATTGCCTTCCTGATGAAACAATTGAATACTTGGCAGTATTATCAGAGCGAATGCATGTTACCGTAGAGTTAGGCTTACAAACAACATATGAAGCTACTTCTGAATTGATTAACCGTGCCCACTCCTATGAACTCTATGTGGAGACAGTTAAACGCTTGAGAAAATATCCCAAGATTGAAATTGTTGCCCATTTGATTAATGGCTTGCCAGGGGAAACTCATGACATGATGGTGGAAAATGTTCGTCGCTGTGTGACGGATAATGATATTCAAGGGATTAAACTTCACCTACTTCACCTCATGACCAATACTCGGATGCAACGTGATTATCATGAAGGTCGTTTGCAGCTCATGAGTCAGGATGAATATGTCAAGGTCATCTGTGATCAGCTAGAAATCATTCCCAAACATATCGTTATCCATCGGATTACGGGTGATGCGCCTAGAGATATGCTGATTGGTCCTATGTGGAGTCTCAATAAATGGGAAGTTCTAAATAGCATTGAGGCTGAAATGAGACGTCGAGGTAGTGTTCAAGGATGCAAGGCTGTAGAACAGGAGTTTATGAATGAAAAGACCACTTGAAATGGCGCATGATTTTCTTGCCCAAGTCATCACCCAAGAGGATATTGTAGTTGATGCGACCATGGGAAATGGTCATGATACCCTTTTTCTAGCTAAGTTAGCTAAACAAGTCTACGCTTTTGATATACAGGAACAAGCTCTAGAAAAAACAAGTCAACGTATCCAAGAAGCAGGTTTGACCAATGTAGACTTAATCCTGCAAGGCCACGAAACTGTGGATCAATTTGTGACAGAAGTCAAGGCCGCCATCTTCAATCTAGGTTATCTACCCTCTGCTGATAAAAGCATTATCACTCAACCTCAGACAACCCTTGAGGCACTAGAAAAGCTCTGTCAGATGATCGTTAAGGGCGGACGGATAGCCATTATGATATACTACGGACATGAAGGTGGAGATATAGAGCGAGATGCTGTCTTAGATTTTGTCAGTCAGTTGCCACAACAAGAATATACCGCTACGATTTATCGTACCCTCAACCAAATCAACAATCCACCATTTTTAGTTATGATTGAAAAATTAGAAAGGTATCGCCATGGATAAACAATACCTACGAGATAAAATAGAAGGACTTCGCCACAAATTCGTTGAATCAACCCAACATGAACGGGCAGTTGGTATGTTAGATGAAGCTCATATGAGCAAAAAGATGCTAAAAATCAAGAAAAAAATGATTACACTTGAAATGGAGCGTTGTCAAAAGAAAATTGAGCATAAGGATTGCTCGAAGATTGATCAAAAAATCCAAGAACAAAAGGAACTTTTTGAAGCTTGTCGAAAACAAAAATAAGGAGGTAGAAGATGGACTTACTTTTTTATCTCTTGATATTTTTACTTGTTCTCATTGTTTCTAGTACGACCAATAAACTACTTCCTTTTTTACCCATGCCCCTGATTCAAATACTTCTGGGGATTGGGATTGGTCTGTGCTTACCGAATAATCAGCATCACCTAGACACTGAGTTGTTTTTAGCTTTGGTAATCGGCCCGCTCCTCTTTCGTGAGGCTCAAGAAGCAGATGTAACCTCTATCTTAAAACACTGGAAAATTGTGCTCTATCTGATTTTCCCTGTTATCTTTGTATCAACATTGAGTATGGGAGGCCTTGCCCATGTCCTTTGGATTGGCTTACCATTAGCTGCTTGCGTTGCAGTCGGAGCTGCACTTGGTCCTACAGATCTCGTCGCTTTTGCTTCTCTTTCTGAACGTTTTACTTTTCCAAAACGAATTTCAAATATCTTAAAAGGAGAAGGCCTGTTAAATGACGCTTCTGGGCTAATTGCTTTTCGTGTAGCTCTCATCGCATGGACAACTGGAACTTTTTCAATAGCTCAAGCAGGAATATCTCTTGCGATCTCTATCGTTGGAGGGATTGCAGTTGGTCTTATGACGGCTTTAATCAACCGATTCCTCCACTCCTTCCTTCTCAGTGTCCGTGCTACTGATATAGCCAGTGAACTGCTGTTAGATCTTAGTTTACCACTTCTAACCTTCTTCATCGCTGAAGGAATTCATGTTTCTGGAATTATCGCAGTCGTTGTTGCTGGTATTTTAAAAGCGAGTCGTTTTAAAAAGATAAATCTTCTTGAAGCCCAGGTGGATACTGTGACTGAAACCGTCTGGCACACTGTAACCTTTATGCTCAATGGTTCTGTCTTCGTTCTATTGGGTATGGAACTGGAGATGATTGCGGAGCCAATTCTGAAGAGTGCTTTTTATAACAAAGTGCTCCTTCTCATCACTGTCTTCCTCTTAACCTTCTTACTTTTTGCTATCCGCTTTGTAATGATTTACGGTTTTTACGCGTTTCGGATCAAGAAACTTCAAAAAAGTCTCCACAAGTATGTCAAAGATATGCTTCTCTTGACATTTTCTGGAGTTAAAGGAACAGTTTCTATTGCTACTATCCTCTTGATACCGTCTAACTTAGAGCAAGAATATCCTCTCCTTCTCTTCCTCGTCGCAGGTGTAACCCTGGTCAGTTTTCTTACTGGTTTAGTAGTTTTGCCACACCTTTCGGAAGAGCAAGAGCCATCTAAGGATCATCTCATGCATATCGCTATCCTAAACGATGTTGCTATGGAGTTAGAAAGAGATCTGGAACATACTAAAAACAAGGTGCCTCTCTATGCTGCGATTGATAATTATCACGGACGGATTGAAAACCTCATCCTCAGCCAGGAAAATAAGGAAATTCAGGAAGACTGGGAAGCTCTCAAACTACTGATTCTCAGTATCGAGAGCGATGGTTTGGAGCAGGCCTATGAAGAAGGCAAAATCGGCGAAAGAGGATATCGTGTCTACCAACGTTATCTGAAAAGCATGGAGAAAAATATTAAACGAAACTTTGCTTCTCGATTAACCTACTACTTCCTTGTTTCTATTCGGATTGTACGTTTTCTTCTACACGAGTTGCTCACATTTGGCAAAACCCTCCGTTCCTTGAAGAACAAAGAAACCCAAAGACTTCTGGCCATTGACTATGACCAGATTGCTGAACTCTACCTAGCCAACACTGAAATCATCATCGAAAGTTTGGAAAACCTCAAAGGGATTTATAAGAGTTCCTTGATTAGTTTTATGCAGGAATCTCGTCTCCGTGAAACCAGTCATATTACCAGTGGTGCCTTTGTGGAACGGGTTATCAATCGTATCAAACCCAATAATATCGACGAAATGTTAAGAGGCTACTATCTAGAGCGTAAGTCTATCTTTGAATACGAAAAACAAAAACTCATCTCAGCCCAGTATGCTAAAAAACTACGACAAAATGTAAACAACCTAGAAACTTATTCCCTAAAAGAATCAGCCAACACCCTACCTTATGATATGATGGAGTTGGTTCGACGAAATTAAGATTTAGCTTAAAAGAGAGATTTTATTGTGGAGGATTATGCAATGAAAGAGTTGTGGAAACAACTAACTAATAGGCCCTTATTAAAAGCTTTTTTACACTACTATCGTGTTTCAGATATTGAATTAACCAGTGTAGCTGTGGCTTATTATTGGTTGATTTCAATCTTTCCACTTCTCATGATAGTGGTCAATATCCTTCCCTATTTTCAGATTCCAATCTCTGATTTTCTGATTTCACTGAAGGAATTTTTACCAGATACAATCTATGACGTAGTAGCAAAGATTGCCCGCGAAGTACTGACACAACCATCTGCTGGACTCTTGAGTTTTGCGGTAATATCAGCCCTTTGGACCTTCTCAAAATCCATGAATTTCCTCCAAAAGGCTTTTAATAAAGCCTATGGAGTTGCAAAAAATAGAGGAATTATCTCACACCAGCTGATGAGTCTCTTGGTTAGCTTTGGCCTTCAAATTCTCTTTGCCCTTGCCTTATTCCTCAGTATGTTCGGCCATATGTTATTGGACCTGCTTAAAAACTACTGGAAATCCGAGAGTGCTCTGTTTTCTTATCTGCAAGATTTTACAGGTCCGCTGATTTATGCCTTTCTTTTTGCAATCGTAATCATGCTCTATTATTTCCTACCAAATGTTAAAGTAAGTAAGATTCGCTACGTCATACCTGGAAGTCTCTTTGTACTAGTTACGACGATTGCTTTATTAAACATCTTTGCAGCTTATTTCAACAATTATGTCAACTATCTCGTTGACGTCAGATTTTTCAGTTCAATCGTCGTCGTTGTGATGATGTTCTGGTTCATTATCATTGCCAAGATATTAATTATCGGTGCTGTCCTCAATGCCAGCGTTCAAAGTTTGAAGGATCCAGACTTTAAAGCAAATCAATAAGATTTCACCGATTTTACAAATCAATCCCCCAGTCATTTGATACTGGGGGATTTTTGAATTTTCTACTTTATTGTCCACTAGTGAGGGCTTGCAATTCTGTTTTTAGATACTGAGCCAAGTGTTGGTGGGCAAAAATAGTGGCATTTTTTTCTGCGGTAGGATTGTAGTTGGTGTTGGTATTTACATCATAGACATAAATGTCTCCACTCTCTGATTGAACCCATTCAATCGCCGCAACTTCAATCTGAGCATTTTTCAAGAAATTCTCATAAGCTTCTCTCCGGTCATCTGGTAGAGGTTCTGTAATCTGGAATTTTTCAGACGTTTCTAGTTGCTCTGGTCTCTTGCCGATTTGGCAACCATCTGCTGGACACAGTTGGAATCCATCTGAAGAATCGATCGAAACAGTATAGAGAAACTTCTGATTGATAAACTCTGAACGACGGATTCGTCCATCACTTGGCTTGATGTAGGCTTGTAACAAGGTAATCCCGTCCACTGAAGGTTCAAAGAGGGGACTATTAACATAAGCTGCCAGTTCCTCTTCATTTTGGAAGAGTTGAACGCCTAATCCTTTACCTGCTCGATTGTGCTTGGTAATCAAAGGATAGATGTTCAATTTTCTTGCTGCTTCAATGATGTTCTCTTGCCCTAAAACTGCAACTGTCGCAGGCGTTTCAATACCAGATTCGTTTAACTTCAAATATTGTTTGACTTTACTAATTTCAAGGTTGATAGCACCGGTACCATTCACAACTTTGCGTCCGTGTGCTTCTAACCAAGTAATCACTTGCTCTGTAAATTCTGGCGCATAACGATGTCCTCTTGTGTGAGAAGAGGCAGACATACGATTGTAAAAGATACCTTGCGGCGGTGGGCTTTGCAAATCCAAAATCCCACTAGACAAATCCCATAGTTCATAAGGGACTTCTAATTCTTCCAACCATTTCACTAAATGTTGAGTCCATTCTAGATTCTCATGAATCACATAAACTTTTGCTTCACTCATTACTTATAAACTCCTTAAGAAAAGCTGACTGATAATTGGCTTTCCTTTTCTTCTTCTAAAATATATCCTTCTGTTTTTTCGATAACGCTAACTGTTAAGATTTGACCCAAAACGTTGATCATGGTACGGCCGGCATTGACAAAGAAATCAACTGCAAAAATCAAGGCTACTCCTTCAACTGGTAAGCCCAATTGAGGTGCTGCAGCAAGTAAAACCACAATAGCTCCTGATGGTACGGTTGCTGCTGTTTTTCCAATCAAGGTCAAGAGTAAAACAGTAAACAAGAGGCTTGATAAAGAAAATTGAATGCCATAGGCGTGGGCGATAAAGATTGTCGCTACTGAGAAATAAACTGCTGCTCCCTCTAAGTTAAAAGTATATCCTAAAGGAACAACTAAATCAATTGTATGCTCGTCATGCCCCTGTTTTTTCAAATCTTTAAGAAGTGATGGCAAGACCACACTAGAACTTCCAGTAACAAAAGCCAAAGTTAAGAGACTCCAATTTTCACGAAAGGCTGACAAATACGGAACTTTAAAGAAGACTGCAATCAAAGGGAAAATAAGGAGAACCAAAACAGCATAAGCCAAATAAGTTCCAATTACAAACTGACCAAGCCCAATCAACTTGTCGACACCCGTAGTTGCAACATCTTTGGCGATAAATCCAAAAATTCCAATCGGTGATAGTTTGACAATCACTGTAACAATCTTGTAGATGGCTTCAATCCAGATTTGGAAACCTTGGATAATTTTCTGAGATTTATCAGACTTAAGATTCCCAATTCCGTAACCAAGAAAGATGGCAAACACGATAATTGGCAAGAGGGCACCTTCTGAAAGTGACTTGACGATATTTGATGGAATAAAACCAAGCAAAAATTCGCTAAACTTGACATTGTTAGCAATCCCATCAAGGTTTCCACCAGTTTGACCGATATTCACTCCTTGACCAAATCCTAGATAGTAACTAGCAAATACAAACAAAAGAGTAATAGCAGTTGTTACTGCGAAAAAGTAAACCAAACTCTTGGTCAAGATTTTCCCAAAAGATTTTTTCCCGATAACACCAGCTACCGCAACAACGATAGTTGGGAAGATTAAAGGAATGATAACCATATTGATCAATTTAATAAAGGCTTGACCTAAAAATTGATAAAAGCCTGCAAATTGTGGCCAGATAAGGGCAGCGATAACACCCAAGACCAAAGCCACCAATAATTGAATGCCTAGTGAGAGTTTTGACCATAAAGTAACTAATTTCATAAGAAACTCCTTTGTTTTATTTGCTACTCATTCTACTACTATTCTTCACTTCTGACTAATATATATTTTCTATGGTGAACATAAAAAAGATTTATATTGAGGACTCAAACTATCATTGTATCGAACACATGATTTATTCTGATCAAGCAGGAATTATAAAATCTGTTTCTTATCAATGATTTTTTGCTAAAACTGTGATAAATCAAGGAATTTACTTTTCTATTCTCAAAATTTTATGATACAATAATGGTATGATTTTAATGAAACTTGCTTCCATCTTGCTTTTGGTACTAACCTTAGCTCTGGCGATTATTTTAAGCAGACTCTTTAAGTTAAAAAAAAGGGGCATCAATGCTGCTGATTTAGCTTTTCCTTTTCTGATATTTGAATATTATTTGATTACGACTAAGATGTTTACACATAATCAACTTCCTGTATTGGGAATAGCCTTATCAATACTAGCAATTGTGTTAGTCTTTTTCTTCTTAAACAAAAGACGTAGTTTTTATTATCCAAAATTTATTAAATTCTTTTGGCGAGCTGGATTTTTACTAACACTGCTCATCTATATCATCATGATTGTTCAAATTTTCGTGATGAAATAGTCAACTATTACAATATAGCCCACCAACACCTCGATCTTGGTTTCTAGATATTCCTAAGAGGGGCTTTTCTAATGAGATTTTAAAAAAAGATTATAAAAAATGTATAGGAGATTAATCAAGTGAAAAAAACGCTCTTGGCAAGCGCCATTACGCTTTCAGTTTTTGGTCTAACAACCAACCTTAGCTATGCTGAGGAGAACAAAGTACAGTCAACCCCAGTAGAAACAACACACAGTGAAACCTCTACTGACAAAGTGGAGAAAAACAGTCTTCCTGCCAAGGAAGCTGAACCTTCAACTGAAGCAAATGCCAATCAAACGACAAATCCAGCTAAGAAAGAAGAAGACAAGGCACCAGAAATTCAAAAAGAAGGTTGGGTATTAGAGGAAAATATCTGGCGCTTCTATGAAAATAATGCCCCTGTTCTTAACTGGAAAAAAATCCACGGAAAATGGTACTACTTCAACAAAGATGGAATCATGTTGAGCGATACTATTTTTGACGGATATATCCTTACTAGTAGCGGGGCCATGGTCGATTCTGGTTGGAGTAAACTCCAAGAAAAATGGTATTACGCTAACGCTTATGGAAAAATTTCTCAACAAAAATGGGAAAAGATCGGTGGTGTCTGGTACTATTTTGATCAAGACGGTGTCATGCTCAGCAACACGATTTTTGACGACTATCTGTTTACTAATAGTGGTGCCATGGCTGAGAGTTCTTGGGTAAAACAAGATGGACAATGGTACTATGCCCCTGCTTCTGGTAAATTAATCAAAAATAAGTGGGACAAAATTAGTGGTACCTGGTACTACTTTAACAAAGACGCCACTATGGCAAACAACCAATGGCAAGGTAGCTACTACCTAAAAGCTAGCGGTGCTATGGCTGAAAAAGAATGGATTTTCGATAAAAACTATGATAGTTGGTTCTACTTGAAATCTGGTGGTACTTATGCAGAGCGTCAATGGATTGGTTCATACTACCTCAAAGCAGGTGGCTACATGGCTAAGAGCGAATGGATTGACGATAGTTACTATAAAGCTCGCTACTATGTAGATGAAAATGGAGTCTATGTTACAGGTACCTATAAAATCGATGGGAAAAACCAGCAATTTCAAAGTGATGGAAAATGGCTTGGAGAAGCTTCTACAAGCCACGGATTTGAAAAGGGGAAATATAACAATATCATCTTCCTAGATCCAGGCCATGGTGGTAAAGATCCTGGAGCATCTTATTATAACATCACCGAAAAAGAACTGAACATGCAAGTTTACCAAAAGCTACGCAAGGAGCTTGAAGGACTCGGCTATACTGTTCTTTCTTCAAGAGACAGTGATGTCTTTGTAGACTATGTCACCGAACGTTCAAGAATGGTTAATAAGACTGACTCAGATATCTTTATTAGTATTCACTTCAATGCTAGTGGTAATCCAGCTTCAAACAGAGCTGGAATCCAGACTTATTCTTATGAAGAAGCTGCTGGTTATCCTTCTAAGATCAATCCTTACTGGCATAACCACCCTGACAGAATCAGTGAAAGCAATCGCCTCGCGGCAGATATCCACTCTTCACTATTAGCTGAAACTGGTGCTAAGGATGCAGGTCGTCTACGAAGTAGTTTTGCTGTCCTTCGAGAAACTAATAAACCAGCCGTTCTATTGGAATTGGGATATATTGACAATTTCAATGAGAATCAACAAGTCCGCAGTGATGCCTACCAAAACAGATTGGTTGCAGGTATTGTAAAAGGGATTCAAAAATATTACGCAGGTCAATAAAGAAAAAATCTCGAGAAAATCTGG
>NZ_KQ970818.1:365600-372240 GCF_001579645.1 Streptococcus infantis | reverse complement strand
CCTCTCGAGATTTTTTTGTATTATTTTTCTTACTTATTGGCTTCAGGAAAAAGAAATCCAATTCCAACGCAAGCCAAGACTCCAGCACCGATAACCAAACCGCTTGAAAGTGGCAAGATATCAAGAATGGCATTGGCGATGATAAAGGCAATAATCAAGCTCATGAGACTGGCCTTGTAATCTTTTTTCACCAAATTCTCAAGGGTAAAAAATAGGAATAAACCTACTGGAAAGAGGGCCCAGATATTGACATCCAAACTTGGCCATCCAACAAAACCAAAATACAAAACTGCTACTGCAACGACTAAAAATCCGATACCTACTACTTTTTTCATGATACGACCTCATTTTCTATTTTGTTAGGAAGTTTTATCTCCCTTTAACAATTACAACTATAACAGAAATAAAAATCGCAAACAATAGCTTTTGTCTATGTGGCAGATATGATAGACTATGTGGTCAGAATTTTTCTAAAAAAGAAGCCATTGCTGGCTTCTTTTCATTCATTTTTCATTTTTCTTTAGACTCTAAAGCTGATTTGATGGCATCACGATCAGCTTTCAATTTCGCTAAATTCTTCTCTTCTGATTCTAATTGGCTCGTATCTGGTTTAACGCGATAGTAAACATTTTCTGGATGCATCAACATTCCTTCATATTGTTGTCCTGCAAAGAGTCTATCCTCAGTGTGATTGGAATTGTCTGTTATTTTACCATCACCACCAGGTTCCATGACAACACCACTTGGTACAACGACTACCACAAACCCTCCCACCTGAGAACCTTTTGCCCAAGCACCAAGGGCTACTGTTTCTGGGTTGCGATCATTCTGACTTTTTGATACTTTCAATTCAACAATAGACTCATGCTTTTGATCATTGTATATCCAAGAAGATTGGACTTCCCCTGAATCATTAATGATATATTCATTACCAGACTGTGTCCGCCAAGTACCCTCTAAACTTGATAAATCATTATTTCTGAGGGCTTCAATATCTAATTTGAGAACAGAAGCTTCTTTTTTTAATTGACTAACATGCTGCTCCGCTTCTGAGATCTTGGTATCCAAATCAGCCAATTGCTCCTTTAGCTTTTGAATTTCCTCTTCCTTTACCTTATCCTTATCATCCTCTTTCCCCTGACTTTTTGTCGTCTCTTCAGTCTTAGATGAGGAAGAAGTTTGATTTGCTTCTTGCTTGAGATTAGGTGAATTTAAAAAGATGCTAGCAACAATGATTATAACTAGAGCTGTTACGGCAAGACCGATATACATTTTTATATTATTAATTGTAGAAAGGGTTTCTGCCAATCTAGATGAAGTTCCTTTTCGAACGTGAGTCTTATCTACTTGTTTTATCCGTTCTTTCTTTTTCATGATACTCCTCCTCATTTTGATGAGTATTGATGATTCTAATAAACTAATATAATATTTATTTTATTGCTCTTTCTTATGCCGATTGCAGGGATCGAACCTGTGACCTTCGCGTTACGAATGCGGTGCTCTACCAACTGAGCTAAATCGGCGATTCCACTTATAGTATAGCACTATAAGAAAGGATGTCAAGGGATTCTTAACCCATCTTTTTAATCAAAATCTGACAAGGATTTTGAGGCCCCCAAAGTTGTGGAAAAATCTCTAATTTTTTAAAGCCAAGACTGCGATAAAAGACATTTGTTCGATCATAATCTTTATTAGAGCCTTCTGCTACTGTTTTCACTTGTAAATAATCAACGTTTTTGCGTGCTTCACTTTCTAAAGCAGCAAGCAATTGATTCCCAATCCCTCTACCTTGATGAGCTTTTTTTACACCGAGACAATCAATCTCAGCGCAATCTTCACTAGAATAGGACAAGCTTACAAAGCCAAGCAAATCACTCTCCTGAAAGGCGGCCCACACTTGCAAGTCCTTGGCTCCTTCGATGTAGGCTTGCGTGCTTTCTGGTATTCCAAACCATTCTGGCAAATCCTTTAAAACCTCAGCGACAACTGCCATTTTTGGCTCTTCATCCTTGACTTCTTTAATTACAAGCATCATAAGTTCCTTTCTTTATTTTACTCTTACTTTAGCTCTTACGAACCTGCACTTTCGTAGGCATCCAAGCCCCTGTCCCAGAGTTTCAAAGAAATGACAAAGAAGACAAGGGAAATCAGAATCAAACCACCAATGTTAAAGAGCCCGTCTTTGTCCTGCAAGAAATAGCTGGCAGGATAGTAGGCTGTAAAGGCGAAAGGTACGATAAAGCTAATCAACCAACGAAGAAGGGAATTGTAAATGGAAATCGGGTACTTAGCAAAGTCATTAAACATATAAAAAATGTAAATCATAGCGCCTGACTGCTTGGTCCAAAAAGCAATACTGGCTGTTGCAATTTTCAAGGAAGTATAAATCAAGGTCGCAAAAGGAATACAGACTAGGAAAAGCAGGAATTTGGGAAGAGTCCAAGCAATGCTAGTCGCCGTTGTCGCTAGTAAGATTCCACCGACTAAAAGTTCGCCCAAGGCATCAATCTGAAAGGTCTCAACGAGGATGTGAAAGAGAGGATTGATAGGACGAGTCAGATACTTGTCAAACTCCCCTTTTCGAACTAGTCGTTGACCTAAAGCCCAGAGATTGTCAAAAAAGAGATGATCTAATCCCTTTGGAATTAAGGAAAATCCATAGATAAAGGCAATTTCTTGAAAGGTCCAACCTTCTAGCGAGGGGATGTGTTGAAAGATGACATTGAGAAACAAGAGGTTCAGGCCTTGAGTGAGAAAGACTCCCAAGACACCAACCACAAAATCAACCTTGTATTCCATGATTTGTTTGATGTACTGTCTGATAAAAATCAGATGCATGCGTTGATATTTTTTCATACTAACCTCCCTGAATGGTGATAAATGACTGGACTCGTTTCCAAATCAACTGAGACAAGCCCACCATCACTATAAGCCAGAAAAGCTGAAGCAAAAGTGCTTGAAGAATCTGACTGGCATCGTATTTCCCAACAATAATCATGACCGGAGTGTAAATTAAGGATGAAAATGGCAATAAGGAGAGAATATCTGAAACGATTTTCGGAAAGAAAGCCAAGGGAATTAAACTGCCAGACATAAAGGCCACTATTGAAGTCTTGAGTAGATTGGAACCCCATAAATTTTTAAATACAAAGGCTGAAAATCCAAAGCAGATATTAAAGAAAAAGTTAATCAGATAAGCCAGGGTTAAGCTAAAGAGATAAAGGACAGTTAATCCCAGCACTTCTACAATACCTTGCCCAGACAAGATTTTCATCAAAACAATGACACTTAAAAATGGCAGTCCAACAGAGATAAAAATTAACCACTTGGAACCAAACTCGGTAAAGAGATAAGAGGCCGCAAAATGCACTGGTCTCAACAAGCGCATGATGATGGAACCATCCTTGACCTCCTCCCCAATCATAAAGGACGAATCTGACCTAGTCAGAAGATTGGTCACAAAACTCATGATGATGTAGAGGGTGATATCCGCCATACTGAAGCCCTGAATCAAAGGCTCCTGGGAGGAATCAAAGACAGCCTTCCATAGATAAAAAGCCACAAAAGCACCCATGACATCGCCAATCCGATAGAGAATAAAGTTGACTCGATAGGTGATCAATTCCTGAACACCTGCATTGATAAAGGGTTTATAACGTCTCCACAATTTGACCATCTTAGAGCTCCTTTCGATAGAAGCGACGGATAATATCCTCAATATCCGTATCCACCATCTTCAAATCGCGAATCTCAAAATCAGACAGGGTTTGCTTGATAATGTCAGCTGACTGATAGCGTGAACTATCGAATTCAATGTTGAGACTATTCCCTTGTCTATTAATAGACATATCTGGCAGGCCTTCATAGTGGGAGACTAGATGACTTTGACCTGGCGTCAGATCGAAGGAGAGAGTCTTCATCTTGCCAAAGGTCTCCTTGAGCTGGCTCACCGTTCCATCAAAAATCTCCTGCCCCTTATCAATCATAAAAATCCGATCACAGAGTTGCTCAATGTCGCTCAAGTCGTGAGTGGTCAAGAGAATGGTTGTCTCTTCCTCTTGATTGATCTGGGTGATAGCACGTCGAATGTTATCCTTGACCGACACATCTAAACCAATGGTCGGCTCATCTAAAAAGAGAACCTTGGGATTGTGAAGCAAGGAAGCCGCAATATCCGCCCGCATCCGTTGACCCAGTGAAAGAGTCCGCACAGGATCCTTGATAAATTCCTTCAAATCCAAAACTTCATTCAAAAAGTCCATGCGTTTGTGGAAGAGCGAGTCTGGCACATCGTAAATCTCCTTCAAGACCGTGTAAGTCTCTTGCAGGGCCAAGTCCCACCATAGCTGGGTACGTTGTCCGAAAACGACTCCAATATCCTTGACATAATCTTGGCGATTATCCTGGGGAATCTTGCCGTTAATCCGACAAAAACCAGATGTCGGTTTTAAAATCCCTGTCAGCATTTTGATGGTGGTTGACTTTCCAGCACCATTTGCCCCGATAAAGCCTAGAATCTGCCCTTTGGGCACCTCAAAGGTCAAATCTTTGACCGCTTCAAAGGTCTGCTTTTCAGGATGAATAAAGGAGCGCAAAGCTCCCTTTAATCCCGGTTCCTTAACAGTCTTCACAAAATTTTTCTGAAGATGTTGCACTTCTATCATTGCCATATCTATCTCCCTATCGTAAGAAACAACATTGTATTTTTGACTACAAATATTCTAAATCCTTACTTTCTACACCTTCTCAATATTATTACAGAAGGATTTATACCAACCTATTATAATCCAATAAAAAAAGGAATGCAAGCGTTTGCTTATAGATTATGAAATTAGAGATTTCTCTCTTAAAATAATATTTTTAAACAAAAATTATGTTTAATAGTTTCCTTAAAACACCCAAAAAACCTGCCTTCTTTTTCAACATAAGGAAAGAAAGTCCTAATAACACCCTATATACGTCTTAGAGAACAGTTGTCTCTATCAAGGATTACTGTTAGTCGGTCAATACTGATATAAATAGATTTTTCTAGTTCTGATAAATCTACTCGACTTTGATATTCTCGTAGTGCTTGAAGGTTATTTTTCATCTGTAACGCCTCCTTTCTATAATTGCTAAATGCGTAGGTCAATGTTACTATTGAGTTTTGCTGACGACACGTTACTTAGGGCGTTGCCTTAAGTGTAACTGTTTGCTGGCTGTTAGAAACGCCGGCTTTTTTAGAGATTGAGAGAACTACGTGCTTCGGGCGCATTGCCTTCGGCTTGCGCCCTTGCTCTTGTCTCACAATCTCTAAACTAGGCGAATGGTAGGAGTAAGTATTGCCAATTTTTCTGACATTTACTGTGTAGAAGCCATAATATCCTTAGCTAGCCAAATTTCGCTTCTTATGGACTTTTTATTACCATTTTGGTATAATCATATTGGTTTTAAACGAAAGCCTCAGAATGCTTTGCAGAGCTTTCTGGGGTGTTTTTTCATATTCATAAGCGAACTAGTATTACCTACATTGTATATCTTTTAGTCATATAATCATAACACAACCATTTTGGTTATAGGCCAATAGAAAAGCGAAAGGAATTTTAAAATGTTGAAAGACAATATAAAAAAAGCCCGACTAGATGCAGGACTTACTCAATTAGAAGTTGCTGAAAAGTTAGGTGTGGCTCAAGCTCAATATGCTAGGTGGGAGAACGGGGGGAGAAATCCAAAGGATGATACAGTAGAGAAACTAGCTGAAATCTTAAATACTTCTTTTGAGATTCTTAAAGGACGAGATGATGGCCTTGAGGAGATAGTTAGTTTATTGAGAGAGCATGAATTAACAGAGGAAGATAAAAACCAAATTATTAGTCTTTTACAGGACTTCTTAATAAACAAGTCAAAATAATGCATTGGTTGGAGAATTAAAAGTGAATAACATCCGAGAACAAAAAAAGCAAGCTAAAGCATTTATTAAACGCTGGGAAAACCGTGGCAATGAAAGACAAGACAGTCAGTCATTTTGGCTTGACTTACTTCAATCTGTTTATGCGGTGTAGACAAATTTGAATTTGTTGAACTTAGCAAGGTATAAGTTTCTATGAGATGAAGCCTATAAAATTTGTACGGATACTGTAGGGTAAGAAAAGAAATATTCCTCTATACTAAAATAAACCAAAAGAAAGGGGAAATCAAAGTGAATATTATCAAGTCGTTTAACGATACGATTGATTATCTTGAAACAGTTCTTGATGATGAAATTGATGAAAAGAAAGTAACTCAGTTATCCGGATATTCGTATTCAATGTTCAGTCGCTTGTTTTCTATTCTGACTGAAACAACGCTTTCAGAATATTTAAGAAGCAGAAGATTGACTGAAGCGGCCGTTATATTAAGAAATAAGGATGAAAAAATTATTGATGTTGCTTTCAAATTTGGATATGAGTCATCAGATTCATTTGGAACAGCTTTTAAAAATTTTCATGGATTTACTCCTTCTGAGGTAAGAAATGGAAAACCATTCAAATTAGTATCACGAGTGCAGTTAGCACTAAGTGTAAGAGGAGGAAGAAGCATGAACATTACAATTCAAAAGAAACAAGCATTTACAGTTGCAGGGGTAAATGAACAAAGCATCAATTCATCATTATGTCCAAGT
>NZ_KQ970818.1:359704-365295 GCF_001579645.1 Streptococcus infantis | reverse complement strand
GTCTGGGATAAGCTATATGAAAAATATAGATACGATGAACTTGCAAGTTTAGGAAGTGGTCAAAGTATGGGCGTTTGCCATGATGTGGAAAATTCAAGTACAATAAATTATATGGCTGGTTATATCGTTAATGATGTAGACAAAGCCACAAGTATGGGCTTAGATGTTTTGGAAGTGGAAGAAGCAGAGTATGCAGTTGTAGAATTAGTAGGAAGTGTTCCGGAGTGCATTCATAACGGGTGGAAATATGCAATGGAAGTATTCTTCCCTGAGCATGGCTATATTCATTCAGGAAAATCTGACTTTGAATATTACTATGAAGGTGATATGCACAGCAAAGACTACAAAATGGAACTTTGGATTCCGATAACTAAAGCTTAAAAACCATATTGAGATATAGCGTAAAGTAGGAGGAAATATTATGCCAAGACCAAGAACAAAAGAAGATTTAATGATTGCAGCGAAAGAAAACTATGATAAGTTGAATGTATTAATTGCTAAGCTATCTGACGAAGAATTAAACACACCTCTTGACTTTTCAAGTGATGAAAAAAAGAAAGAGGCTCATTGGAAAAGAGACAAAAATTTAAGAGATATTTTGATTCATTTATATGAATGGCACCAACTTCTTTTGAATTGGGTAGATACAAATTTAAAGGGAGTGGCAAAACCTTTTATTCCAGCTCCATATAATTGGAAAACTTATGGAGATATGAATGTCGAGTTTTGGAAAAAACATCAAAATACTTCTCTTGAATATGCAAAAGAAATGTTTCATAAATCCCATAAAGATATTTTAGAATTAGCTGAGAGATTTACAAACGAAGAATTGTTTTCAAAAGATGTCTATAAGTGGGTAGGAGGAAGTGTACTTGGTTCGTATTTTGTAAGCACTACTTCAAGTCATTATGATTGGGCGATGAAGAAATTAAAAGCACATCAAAAAAATTGTAAGAAAAAATAAGCAGATATGGAGATAATAGAATGCATTTTACGAAGGTAAAAGGAATATTATCTTCAAAAAATGGAATGAATTTATTCAGAGGCTGTACACATGGTTGTATTTATTGTGACTCAAGAAGTAAATGCTATCAGATAAACCATAGATTTGAAGATATAGAAGTTAAAGAAACAAAAGAATGAATATGGTATCTTTTTGGTAGCTAAACAGACAAAATATCTTGTTTTTTGCAAATAATACTTAAAAAGAATGTTGGTTTATCAGCATTCTTTTTCGTTTCAAATCGATTCTCGGAATTATAGTGCAAATGTCTACGGAAAACAAGTGTTAATTTATATCGAAAATTTTTAACTCTAAGAAAAGATAAAAAGGTGATGCTGCATCACCTCCCTCTACCAAGTTAAGTCTTCAATCATGCTTCTTACTTGTGAATCAAGAGTCTTATCCTTCTTCAGTTCTCCAACCAAAGTCTGAATCTGCCGGACTAGATTTGGATCATTGTCATTATAGCATCGATGAAGCATCCAGATGTTATGCACAGTTGGACTTTTTAGAACTGACTCCATCAATAATTCCTCATAGCCTTGATGATAAAATCGCTCCACAAAGTGAACCAACTCACCTGGAGCCCCAAAATCTATTTCTGGATGCTTGGAAATAAAGTCTAAGATGGGGTCAACCAAATCAAAGGGTTGAGGGTAAGCCTCCATGGCATCTACAATCTCGTCTGCCAACTCAAATTCTTGGTCTTCAGTAATTGCATCATGCAAAGCAACTAATATATCATCTTTAGTAAGCATCTGATTCTCCTTTTCAACTTCTCCATATCATTATTCGTTTTTGAACTTCTTCTTCACTCATCAAACCTTGTTCGTAAGTAGTTTTCCAACTCCTTTTGGGATAAGTCACTAGGAAGTTCAAACACATACTCATATCCTTCATCACAAAAAGAAGCTTTCTCTTCAGGTGGAAACCATTTCCGAAGCCAGATGATATAGGAGGCATAATCTCGTAACCTGTTCGTTGAATCAAAGTAATCAATCACAAAAACATTTTTCTTGCTACTCAGTGAACTTTCCAAAGTAAGCTGAGGACTTTGATAATCCCAAGAAAGCGAGTAAGTTTTTTCAGGATTCGTCCTTTCTCTGATCAAAATACCTGGGAATTTTTCTCTCAAAGCAGTACAAAAGTCTTGTAAATCTAGGAACATGGGGTCTTTACTCTCAATAAAGACAAAATCAGCAGTACTCATCAGTCTCTCTCCTTCTTTTTAAAACTGAAAACAAACCTTAACCATCAATGGCAAAATTCTCCAGACTCTCAAATGCCTGCCCCTGATAGTCAAAAGAAAAGATATGAATATCATCAAAAGTTTGATCGCAGAAAGTAACGGTTTGTCTTTCTGGCTCGATGATGGGTTTACCCAATTTTTCAGTAGCTTCTTCATCTGTGAAATACCCATAAAATTCTTGTAAATGAGGCAGTATAAAAGCAAGAATACGAGTTCTATTTTTATGGTAATTAGCTGCAAGCAACTGAGCTTCTATCTCAAAATTTCCACTTGGTTTTTCTTCCCAAGCTACAAGAACATCATCTACTTCATGTAGGTAGGCTTGCAAGGACTGATCGAATATCATATCTATTTTTCCTTTCACAAGTACTGTAATCTTCTCACACCTAAACATCGAAAAACCTATAATCGCTAGCAATCCAATGTCAACAAGCTTTCCAAATGAACCTAGTGTAGCTAAAACTGCAATTAAAGAGTCATCAATATATGCTCCGGAGGTTTCATGAATTCCAAACAACTTTGCAAATCAGTTAGAATTTCTGCCGCAAGAAAAGATTTTTCATCCTTATTTATAACCTCCCTTACTTGAATCATTATTCTCCTCCACCATTTCAATCCAAGAATCAAAATACTGCTCCATAAAATAGGTCTGCTCTGCAATTAAACCTTTATTAACCTTCTCATCCAAGGGCGCTAAAACCCACTTGTCTTCTATATCATCACGACGTCGAATGATAGCAACCAACTTTCCAGTAAAGACTTCCAGAGGCTGTTGCTGATCATGAGAAACAATATAAACATCTTGCTCTTCGCCATCTCCCCCCATCAGTTCAGGTATATAGCCATAGTTAATCGGATAGACATTCCCAAAAGAATCTTCAAACCCCACCGGCCGATCAACGACACCACTAAATATTCTCTCTTTGAATTTCATCTTTTCATTGCCTCCGTATGACATTTCCTAGATTCATTATACAAGAAAAATCCCGCCGTAGCGAGATTTTCTATCTATAGCCTAATTAAGCTTTACCTTCTGAACCGAATACGTCGATACGTTCTTCAACTGATGCTTGGATAGCTTTGACACCGTCAGCCAAGAATTTACGTGGGTCGAAGAGTTTCTTCTTGTCGTATTCTGCTTCGTTTGCTTCGTAGTCACGAGCAAATTTACGAGTAGCGTTAGCGAATGCGATTTGGCATTCAGTGTTAACGTTAACTTTAGCAACACCAAGTTTGATAGCTGCTTGGATTTGATCATCAGGAATACCTGATCCACCGTGCAATACGATTGGGAAGCCTGGAAGAGCTTCTGTCAATTTTTGCAAGTGGTCAAGGTCAAGACCTTCCCAGTTTGCAGGGTAAGGACCGTGGATGTTACCAATACCAGCTGCCAAGAAGTCGATACCAGTTTCAACCATTGCTTTAGCGTCTTCGATTGGAGCCAATTCACCTTTACCGATGATTCCATCTTCTTCACCACCGATAGTACCAACTTCAGCTTCTACTGAGATACCTTTAGCGTGTGCTTTTTCAACAACGTCTTTAGCCAATTTAAGGTTTTCTTCAACTGGAAGGTGTGAACCGTCAAACATGATTGAAGTGTAACCAACTTCGATACACTCAAGTGCATCTTCGTAGTGACCGTGGTCAAGGTGGATAGCTACTGGTACAGTGATACCCATTGATTCAACAAGGTTAGCGATCAAGTTGCGAGCAACTTTGTAACCACCCATGTATTTAGCAGCACCCATTGAAGTTTGGATCAAAACTGGAGCTTTTTTAGCTTCTGCTGCACGCAAGATAGCTTGAGTCCACTCAAGGTTGTTTGTGTTAAATCCACCAACTGCATAACCGTTGTCACGAGCTGCTTGGACAAATTTTTCTGCTGAAACGATTGCCATTTTATCAGGCCTCCTGTATATTTTTATGGGACATCCCATTTACATTGTTCATTTTATCACTTTTTAGCAAAAAAAGCTAGTTTTTCCCGTAGTTTCGATTGAATTTCTTCTATTTTCAGATATGTAAACCTTTTCCCACTTGGTCTAATCCTTGTTCTCAGGCAAGTTCATATAAAATACCAAGTGATCATCATGTCTTTCAAAGCGATAGTCAATTTCTTCGTTTTCCAATAAACTTTTGACGACGAAGAGTCCCAAACCAGCTCCCTTGCTTTGTCGACTAGAGGACGTGAAGGATTGTTCAAACTTATCTTGCTCCTCAGGTGTACAGGCGTTCTCAATGAAAACCCAGCCATCTTTTGCTCCAACTTTTAGATAGCCTCCTTGAACAGAGTGTTTCACAGCATTACTGATAAGATTGGAAAGAATCAACTTTAGTACTGAAGGATTTAGATAAGTTTGTTGGTCAGTGAGTTGATTTTCTACAGTGATTTTTCTCTCTTTGGCTAATAAATCATAATCCTTTAAGAGAAAATCTGTCATTTCAAGAAGGTTGATTTTTTCTTTCTTATCTCGCAATTCTTGCACCGAAGAAAGGGAGAGGATTTGCTGAACGTGGTGACTGAGATCATCAACAATCCCTAGAGAAACTCCCAGATAATGATCTCTATCTTTGTAGCGTCCAATATTGGCTTGCATATTTTCCAAAAGAATCTTTAGACTAGCAAGAGGTGTTTTCAGTTCGTGAGAAGCTCCTCGCAAAAACTCAACCTTCATCTTTTCTAGTTGGAGGATGGCCTCGTTTTTCTCATGCAAATCTGCAATAACATTCAAGAGATGCTGATAAAGGCTATTGATTTGTTCTTTGAGATCGCCAATTTCATCCTTAGAATCCACGCGCAACCTCACTTCTGCATCCAAATCCATCATCCGTCGAGTTACTCGTTTGATTTCCAAAATAGGAGCAACAATGGTTCTAGCATAGATAAAAGCGATGAGGAGCGAAATAATGAAAGACGCTAATAAAGTATAAGGCAAAAATTGAAGACTGATATCTTCTGCTTCTTTTTGCAAATCCATAGAAGCTATAAACTGCAAGGTCATAGTTTGACCATCCTTGGTCTCAATTTCTCTTTCCTCAATAACCAAGGAGGCCGTTTGTCGTTGTTTATCAATGGGAAGATTATCATTGACTTCCAACTTATCCTGAGTCATCTCTCCCTTAACAGCTCCCTTAATATCACTACTTTTAGAATAAAGTTCAAGGACTTCCTGAATAGCTTGACTGTCTTTGCCTTGGAGAGACTGGGCAATTTCTGTAGCCTTTTGCCCGATGCTTTCCTGACGGTGACTGAGATAGGTCGGAGGAAAGAGGAAATAGATGGCCAAATGCAAACAAATGACCAAGGTAGAAAATACCGAGAAGGTATAGATAAAA
>NZ_KQ970818.1:357132-359337 GCF_001579645.1 Streptococcus infantis | reverse complement strand
TAAACCTGAACGTCTCATTTTCTCTCCAATTTATAACCAACATTGCGCACGGTAAGAATACAGTCTAAATCCAATTTTTTCCGTAGTTCCTTGATATAGACATCGATCACTCTGTCAAAAGGAACCTCATCTGTCATCTTCCATACAGCATCGATAATCTGCGACCGTGTTAAGGCTCGACCTTCATTTCTTACCAGATAATCTAAAATTTCCAGCTCTTTTGCATTCACTGCAACTTCTTGACCAGCCACTTTGGCGCTATAGCTGTCAAAGTCTACCTCGGTGTCTCTATAGGTAAAAATACGACCAGTATCATAATAGCGTTTAAAGATGGCATCCACTCGTACTTTTAACAAAGATAGAGAAAAAGGCTTTTCCAAATAACCATCTGCTAATGCAGCAAAGGCACTCATCTTATATTCTTCGTCCTGAAAGGCAGTTAACATCAAGACCGGAACTTGACTAGACTTACGGATTTCTGACAAAACCTCTAAACCATTGAGTTTCGGCATTTGAATATCTAAGAGAACCAAAGAAACTTGGTGATTGGAAAATTGTTCTAAGGCCTCAAGGCCATCTGCTGCCTGAATGGTTTCATAGCCACAATCCGTCAAATAGTCACTAATTCCCTCGCGGATCATGTCTTCATCTTCTACAATTAGAATTTTCATATAAATCCTTTTCTATCAAAAATGCTACCTATATTATATCTCATTTGAGTGAGAATAGGTAGCAGGTTTTTTATTCACTATCCAACAAGAGTTCTTTTGGTTGTTTAAAGAGGAGATTGCTTGAAGCAAGTGCCATAACTAGTACTACAAGAACTAAGCCAAGTACAAAGATGATAGCAAAGTCAGAAGGTTGAATGGAAATATCCAGACTTGAAAGTGTCTTACTAAAGCCGTCAACTTCTGCACCACCACCAAGATTAGAGGCTTGTGCTGCCTTGCTAGCTTGCTTAGCCACATCTGATGTGACATTTGCAAGAACTGTATTTCCAATAGTACGAGCAGTATAGTTAGCTAAGAAGTAAGCTGAAATTAGTGCTGGAATTGCAATCATAACTGCTTCTGTGATAAATTGACCTAGAATACTTGCTTGTTTTAGACCAATGGAAAGGAGAATTCCAACCTCTTTACGACGGGCGTTAATCCATAGTGTCAGTAAGAGAGCCAGTAGAAGAACAGAGAAGCTCAAGCTACCCCAGAAGAGAAGATTAGCCATCTTATACATGCCTGAGATAGATTGCTCAAGGGCAGGATAGTTAGATGAACTCTTAATCAAGCTATACATCTTCCAGTTGATGCCGTTGATAGACCCTAATTCTTGCATGACACTATCTAGGTTCTTATCTCCAGCTACAAAGAAGGTAGCATCTCCATAAATAGCTGTATCTTCTGTATAACCATAGAGTTGGGCAGCTGTGTGAATATCTGTGATAGCTGTATTCTCATAAAGTTCTTGTGAGTAGGTTACAGCAGATTTGTTGTGTCCATCAAAAAGTCCTTTGATCGTTACTTCTACTGTTTCCTTTGCTCCTTTTTCATTATCTGCATCGTAGATATTGGAGTTCAGTTTGACCTTGTCTCCTACCTTCCAGCCATGTTTAGCAGCCAAGTCTTTGTGCATGAGAATCTGGTATTTGTCATCGTTTGTTAAATGCTCACCTTCGACTAGTTTGTAAGAGCCTGACACAAATTTGTCTTCTTTAGCCGAATCATTAACTCCTGTTATCATCAAGCTACTTCCAAAACGTTGAGCTCGATCTGCAGTTAGATTTTTCTTGGTTTCAGGCGTTTCAATTAGTTCATAGCCTGTCAAATCACCGATAGCATTAATCCGTTTGATGTAGGATTCAATGGCCTTATTCTCGGTAATTTTTTTGATATCTTCACCCTTGATATTCCCCGCACCACGTGGAGTTCCTTGATTGACCCTGCGGTTGATTTGCATGGAGAAACTATTGGTGATATTTTTAAAGGTTTCTTGAGAAGCCTTGGCTGTCGCACCCTTGATAGACAAGCCGACCAAACTCAAACTAGCCATCAAGAGAATGATAAGAAAGATCACAAGCGACTTGAAAAATTTTCTTGTGACATAGGCAAATGCGTTGTGTAACATAAGATTCCTTTCTAGATTTACTTCGCTTATATGTTTTTATATTTCTTTATTTCCCTTAAATAGTGCGGACGGGAGCAACTTCAT
>NZ_KQ970818.1:354433-356873 GCF_001579645.1 Streptococcus infantis | reverse complement strand
TCCCTTAAATAGTGCGGACGGGAGCAACTTCATTTTAGAATTTCATCCCTAATTTTTGAGCCATCTGTCTCAAAAATCCCGTCCTAGATAATAACAAAGTTATTATCTAGGATACCACTATAGCGGGAAATAACTGTTTAAGAATCACTTCGTTTATACTTCCTTAATAGTTTACTAAAGCAATTCCAAAAGTTTAAGAAGTAGACTCTATTTTTCAGTCAGTTTCTTATCCTTCAATTCAAGTGTAATATCTGACGCCTGTGCTACTTCCTTGCTATGGGTCACAACGATCACACACTTGCCTGTTTTCTCAGCGAGAGATTTGAGCAAATCGATGATATCCCCAGCAGTCTTAGGATCCAAGTTTCCTGTTGGTTCATCTGCTAAAATCACTGGTGCTTCCGATACAAGGCTACGAGCAATGGCAACACGTTGTTGCTGCCCACCTGATAATTGGAGAACATTCCGCTTGATTTGATTTTCATCTAAACCAAGTTCAAGAAGAGTATCCTTGCTAGCTTTTTTGTTAACCAAGCGGATATTTTCCAATGGAGAAAGATAATCAATCAAGTTATAGTTTTGGAAAACCAAAGAGATATGGTGCATACGATGATAAGAATAACCTTGTTCACGAATATCCTTGCCTTCGAATAGGATGGCACCTTCGACTGGACTATCAAGTCCTGCTAATAGAGATAAGAGTGTTGACTTCCCAGCTCCTGATTCTCCGATAATACTATAAAACTTACCAGGTTCAAAATCGTAATTGATTTTATATAATACAGCTTCTGCAGTGTTCTTGTAACGATAAGTAAGATCTTGTAATTGTAGTAAAGTCATGATTTCTCCTTCATTAACTAATAGATGATAAAATTTCCTTAGGTGATTTTCTAAATAAAAAGATAAAGCAAAGTGCAACTGACAAGCAGCTGATTATAAGTAGGAAGATATAAGATTCTCCAAATGATAGAAGACTTGTTGAAAGATTCGTTGCTTTTGCTAGCGTATCTTGTAGGGCAGCTTGGTCGCCACTTGCTAATACAGTCTTCAAGAGATAGGAAGTAATGGCATTTCCAGCTACAAATGCTGGCAGAATAGCTGCCAATGAAACTAGGATGACTTCTAGGCAGAATTGGCTAAAGATTGCTCCTTTTCCCTTACCTAGTGCCAATAAAATACCAACCTCGTAGACTCGCTCTCGTAACCAAAGTGACAAGACCAAGATCAGCGCTCCTACCCCAGCGATCATAACGCCATAGAGGAAAATTTGGAGGAAGGTTTGGAAGGTCGAAACTGAATCCTTGATTTGTTCAAAAGCCTTATTTTCCTTTTCAACTTGATAACCTTTCGTTTCCAGAGATAACTTTTCAACCTCTTGAATGATACTATCCATATCATTTGGATTTTCTAGATAGAAACGAGCTGCAGTTACTTGAGCTTCCTTATTTCCAAGAAGACTTTGGCTACTTTCGTAGTCTGTATAGACCGTGTTTTCACTAAAATCTGACGAAAGACCAGTGAATTTCTCTTGCTTCTTACCTGAGAAAATACCTACGATTTCATAGTCTAGCCTTTGTCCACTATTTCCTTCAACTTGACCAGGATTTAAGTTAATCTTATCTCCTAGCTTTAGATTGTTTTTCTTTGCTAAATCTTCATGGATTAAGATTTTTTTACGATCCCCTTTTTCGATATGCCTTCCTTCTTTAAGGGTAAAGGCGGAACTTGTAAAAGAAACATCCTTGGAAGAGTCTTCTAATGCAATCAAACTGATAAGATTTTTTTCATCCTCTGTCAAATCATCCCTTTGGATACTTTGTTCTCCAGTAACGACTTCTTTGTCAGTTAACTTGGCTATTGTTTCTAGCTCAGGTGAAATCCTCTCAAGACCCTTTATCTTTTTAAGGTCATCTAGTTGAGACAGTTGAAAGGTCTGATCTGCTTCTATTCTTTTAATAGAAAAAGACGTATTTAATGAGCGATAGAGATTATTTTCTACTGTTTTGTTGGACTTCATGAGCGTCAGACAAGCCGATATTCCTGCCAATAAGACAAATAGAATCAGGAATAATATGAGACTTCTCAGTCGTTTTCTGCTGACGTAAGCCCAAGCTCTTTGAGTGGGATTCATATAGCACCTCCATATTTGTAAAACCATTATAATATTCAAATATGAAATGTTTATGAAATCACAAAAAAAGAGCAAAATCTTTGCCCTTGTTTATATAAAAATAAAGAGCTAGCCGAAGCTAACTCTTTTCCTATGCGGAGAGAGGGACTTGAACCCTCACGACCTAAAGCGGTCACAGGATCCTTAGTCCTGCGCGTCTGCCAATTCCGCCATCCCCGCGTCGATTACTTTACTAGTATATCAACTTTCATAAACTTTGTCAACACTTTTTTCAGATTTTTTTCAGATTTTTTGAATACATTATTCTTG
>NZ_KQ970818.1:351753-353377 GCF_001579645.1 Streptococcus infantis | reverse complement strand
TACATTATTCTTTGATTTCAACTAGATTTTCATCAAGGAGTTTCGCTCCTAATGTATTCTTAAAATGTCCAAGTGCAAACTGATGGTTTTCAGGCCAAATGGATGCCACTGCTGGCTTGACAACTTCTATCTGATACCCAAGATTATAGGCATCGATAGCCGTATGCAATACACAGATATCTGTCAGAACACCTGTTAAGATGACTGTATCCACGCGACGCTCTCTCAGACGGATATCCAAATCTGTGCCAGAAAAAGCTGAATAGTGACGTTTGTCCATCCAGAAAACACGACTATCCTGGGCCTGTTCCTGATAAAATTCAGCTAACTTACCATATAGATTACGCCCGCTAGTCCCAATCAGGTTATGAGGGGGAAATAGTTTACTTTCTGGATGAAAGACATCATTTTCCTCATGAGCATCAATGGTAAAGAAAATATAATCTCCACGGTCAAATGCTAATCTAGTTACCTGATTGATTGCTTCTGATATTGCTTGAGCAGGATCTCCTGCTGTCAATTTTCCATGATCCGCTACAAAATCTTCTGTATAGTCAATCGAAATTAAAGCCTTAGCCATTAATAGTCCCTCTTTTTCACTTCTTCAAAAATATCTGGGATTAAAACTTTTAGATAAGTTCCCTTCATACCCAATGAACGACTTTCAATAATCCCTGCTGATTCGAGCTTCCGAAGAGCATTGACAATCACTGAACGAGTAATACCGATGCGATCTGCGATAACTGAAGCTGTCAATTGTCCTTCTTTGCCATCTAGTTCTGCTAAAATCGCAGAGACTGCACGCAATTCAGAATATGATAGTGTATTGACCGCCATAGTCACTGCTGTGCGACGGCGGATATTTTTCTCATCTTCTTCACGTTGGAAGTTCAAAAGCTGAATACCAACCACAGTGCTAGCAATCTCAACAAGGATCAAATCCTCATCTTCGAATTTCTTGTCGTTTCGCCAAATAATCAAAGAACCCAATCGAATCCCAGAAACGTGGATTGGAGCAATCGTTGTTAAACCATCTGGGAAGTCTGAGCGACTTTCAGTTGGGAAAATAGTCAAATCATGTTCCACAGGGAGGTTGGCCTCCGTATCGTAGATCATATTTGCCCCTTGGATATAGTCCTCAGGGAAAATCTTTGTTTGGAAAAACTGCTCTACACGATCGGTGTTTGTTTTATAGCGCATAAAGTAGCCCAACAAACGCCCCTTGCTATTGACGATACAAGCATTGCAGTCGATGATATCGGCTAATTGACGTGTAATGGCATTATAGGGAAGTTCATCCTGTAGTTGCTCCTCCGAACGCTTTAAGATAGATGTGATTTTTCTCGTTTTTTCTAATAAATGTGCCATTTTTCACCTCGTATTTAATCGCTTCCATTATATCACAAAACTGTCTTTATTTCAATAATTATCTGAAAATTGCTTATTGCATTGCAATTCTCTTACATTTGCAATTTTTTATATTTTTTTCAATTTTCTTGTTGACAGGTCCCTCGTTTTTTGATAATATAATATTACAAGATAACAAATATATAGATATCACTTCTAGTATTAATTTTTACGTAACTCTCGGTCTCCTTATATATAAAAAGCGATTCACAAAGGG
>NZ_KQ970818.1:343452-350643 GCF_001579645.1 Streptococcus infantis | reverse complement strand
ACGACCTCCCTTACCTTTCCCACCGAATCCATTACCTGAAGGTTTAAACGGCAGTGGTTTTTCACGTGCAATCTCAACTTCTGGAAGACTATCTGGATCCTGAACTGTTAAGCTAAGAATGTACATAGCCAATTCTTCAGGACTGAATTCAGCTGCTAATTTACGGGCATCTTTGCTAAATTTCTCGAAGTTTCCACGAATAGCTTCATCAGCAAAATCACGTTCAATTTTCTTAAGAGCTACTTGCTTCTTAGCTTGGAAGGCTTCTTCTGCACTTGCAGGTTTAAGACCTTTCATACGTTTCTTAGTCAAGTTCTCAATGATTTGTAGATAACCCATTTCATTAGGTGAAACGAAGGTAATAGACTGACCTGACTTACCTGCACGTCCTGTACGACCAATACGGTGAACATAACTCTCAGGGTCTTGTGGGATATCGTAGTTGTAGACATGAGTCACACCTGAAATATCCAAACCACGAGCAGCAACGTCTGTTGCAACTAAGACATCAAGGTTGCCATTTTTAAAATCACGAAGGACACGGAGGCGTTTGTTTTGGTCCAAATCTCCATGAATCCCTTCTGCACGGAAACCACGGATTTTAAGCCCACGAGTCAACTCATCCACACGACGTTTAGTACGACCGAAGACGATAGACAACTCAGGTTGATCAACATCCATGAGACGAGTCATGGTATCAAATTTTTCTTGTTCCTTAACGCGGATATAGTACTGGTCTACCAGTTCTGTTGTTAATTCTTTAGCAGCAATTTTCACATGCTCAGGTTCTTTCATGAACTGAACACCAATACGTTTGATAGCATCTGGCATAGTCGCTGAAAAGAGCAAGGTTTGACGATTTTCCGGTACACGAGAGATGATGGCTTCGATGTCTTCGAGGAATCCCATGTTGAGCATTTCATCTGCTTCGTCAAGGATGAGAGTTTCAATGTCCTGTAATTTCAAAGCCTTGCGTTTAATGAGGTCAAGAAGTCGTCCTGGTGTTCCTACTACGATATGAGCCCCTGATTTAAGAGCCTTGATTTGTTTTTCAATACTTGAACCACCATAAACAGAACGAACTTTTACACCCTTGCTTCGACCAAAGCGGAAGAGTTCTTCCTGACTTTGAACAGCCAGTTCACGAGTTGGGGCAATCACCAAAGCTTGGATTGTTGCTTCTTCTGTACGAATTTTTTCAAGGGTTGGCAAGCCAAAGGCTGCAGTTTTCCCTGTACCAGTCTGTGCTTGACCGATAACATCTTTTCCCTCAAGAGCCAAAGGAATAGTTTGCTCTTGGATAGGACTTGCTTCTACAAATCCTGCTTTTTCAATTTCTGCCAATAAATCAGCAGAAAGGTTAAATTCATTAAATTTCACGTTATTCTTCTTTCTAAAGATGGTGCGAAGCCATCCTATAGCGCTTAGTTTATACTTTTCTTGTCATGACGTACTTTCATATCTTTTATGAAAGACCGTGTTGCTTCTTTTCCACAAAAGAAAAGTACTGCTTTCTTTGCAACTTATCTAGTATAACATAAGAGAGGGGCAAAAGATAGTCTAACCTCCCGATTAAATCATGTAAACGATTTTCTTTCGATTTGCTTCACTCAAAAAGTATTTGTTAGAGCATTCGGTTCCTAAAACTATTTTCCGTAGCAGATTTGTGCAAAAGTCTTTTTCTTGTGCTAGAATGAAAATCGAACAGGAGGAATAAAAATGTTAACATACGATTTAATTGTAATAGGATTTGGTAAGGCAGGTAAGACGCTTGCTGGAAAACTAGCTTCAGCTGGTAAAAAAGTTGCCCTTATCGAACGCAACAAGGCAATGTACGGCGGAACTTGTATCAACATCGGTTGTATCCCAACTAAAACCTTGTTAGTCGCTGCAGAAAAAGACTTGTCATTTGACGAGGTTATGACTACAAAAAATACAGTTACTACACGTCTCAATGGTAAAAACTATGCTACTATTGCTGGTACAGGCGTTGATATCATTGATGCTGAAGCTCACTTTGTTTCTAATAAAGTCATCGAAATCCAAGCTGGTGATGAAAAACAAGAACTAACTGCTGAAACAATCGTCATCAACACTGGTGCTGTTTCAAACGTATTGCCAATTCCAGGACTTGCTACAAGCAAGAATGTCTTTGACTCAACAGGCATCCAAAACTTAGACAAATTACCTGAAAAACTTGGTGTCCTTGGTGGCGGAAACATCGGCCTTGAATTTGCCGGTCTCTACAACAAACTTGGAAGCAAGGTTACAGTCCTAGATGTCTTGGATACATTCCTACCTCGTGCAGAATCTTCTATCGCTGCTCTTGCTAAACAGTACATGGAAGAAGACGGAATCGAATTGCTTCAAAACATCCGTACTACTGAAATCAAAAATGATGGCGACCAAGTCCTTGTCGTAACTGAAAACGAAACTTATCGTTTCGATGCCCTTCTCTACGCAACTGGACGTAAACCAAATGTTGAACCTCTTCATCTCGAAAACACAGATATTGAACTAACTGAACGAGGCGCTATTAAAGTAGACAAACATTGTCAAACAAACGTTCCTGGTGTCTTTGCTGTTGGAGATGTCAACGGTGGCCTTCAGTTTACCTACATTTCATTAGATGACTTCCGTGTTGTTTATAGCTACCTCGCTGGTGATGGCAGCTACACACTCGAAGATCGTCTCACTGTACCAAATACTCTTTTCATCACACCTGCACTTTCACAAGTTGGTTTGACTGAAAGTCAAGCAGCTGATTTGAAACTTCCATATGCTGTTAAGGAAATCCCTGTTGCAGCAATGCCTCGTGGTCACGTAAATGGAGATCTTCGTGGAGCCTTTAAAGCTGTTGTTAATACTGAAACCAAAGAAATTCTCGGTGCTACTATCTTCTCTGAAGGTTCTCAAGAAATCATCAATATCATCACTGTTGCAATGGACAACAAGATTCCATACACTTACTTCACAAAACAAATCTTCACTCACCCAACCTTGGCTGAGAACTTGAATGACTTGTTTGCGATTTAATAGATTTAATAATAGAAAGCAGCCCTCCTTGGGCTGTTTTTCTTTTTCTAAAATCTCAAATCTGTCTTTTTCAGCTTTTATGATATAATAGAAACATGAAATTAAAAACTACTTTGGGCCTTCTTGCTGGGCGTTCTTCTCACTTTATTTTGAGTCGTCTTGGACGTGGAAGCACGCTGCCTGGAAAACTCGCCCTTCAATTTGATAAAGATATTTTACAACATTTAGCGAAGAACTATGAGATTGTTGTGGTAACTGGTACCAATGGAAAAACCTTGACGACCGCTCTCACTGTCGGTATCCTAAAGGAAATTTATGGTCAAGTTTTAACTAATCCAAGTGGTGCCAACATGATTACCGGGATTACGACTACCTTCTTGACAGCCAAATCTTCAAAAACTGGCAAGAACATCGCTGTCCTTGAAATCGACGAAGCTAGTCTCTCACGTATCTGTGACTACATCCAGCCTAGTCTTTTCGTCATCACCAATATCTTCCGCGACCAGATGGACCGCTACGGTGAGATTTATACGACCTACAACATGATTTTGGACGCTATTCGAAAAGTTCCTACTGCTACTGTTCTGCTGAACGGTGATAGTCCGCTTTTCTACAAACCTGCAATTCCAAATCCTGTTCAATATTTTGGTTTTGATTTGGAAAAAGGTCCAGCAAAGCTTGCTCACTACAATACTGAAGGTATTCTCTGCCCAGACTGTCAAAGTATTTTGAAATATGAGCTCAACACTTATGCCAATTTGGGAGCTTATATTTGTGAAAATTGTGGATGTAAAAGACCTGACTTGGACTACCGTCTAACAGAATTGGTTGAGTTGACCAACAATCGTTCTCGCTTTGTTATCGACGGTCAGGAATATGGTATTCAAATCGGTGGTCTCTACAACATCTATAACGCTCTCGCTGCGGTAGCCATTGCTCGTTACCTTGGTGCTGATTCTCAACTGATTAAGCAAGGATTTGATAAGAGTCGAGCTGTTTTTGGACGCCAAGAAACCTTCCATATCGGTGACAAGGAATGTACACTGGTTCTCATCAAGAATCCTGTAGGTGCTACACAAGCCATTGAAATGATTAAACTCGCTCCTTATCCATTTAGTCTTTCTGTTCTCCTCAATGCCAACTATGCTGACGGGATTGATACCAGCTGGATTTGGGATGCTGATTTTGAACAAATTACTGACATGGATATCCCAGAAATCAACGCCGGTGGCGTTCGTCATTCTGAAATTGCTCGTCGTCTTCGAGTGACTGGCTACCCAGCTGATAAAATCACTGAAACAAGTAGTCTGGAACAAGTTCTTAAAACGATTGAAGCCCAAGACTGCAAGCACGCTTATATCCTTGCGACTTATACGGCCATGCTGGAATTCCGAGAATTACTAGCCAATCGTCAACTTGTTAGAAAGGAGATGAACTAATGGTTTATACTTCACTTTCCTCAAAAGACGGCAATTATCCTTACCAACTAAATATTGCCCACCTCTATGGGAATCTCATGAACACCTACGGAGATAATGGGAATATCCTCATGCTCAAGTACGTCGCTGAAAAGCTAGGGGCACATGTAACAGTTGATATCGTTTCTCTCCACGATGAGTTCGATGAACATCACTACGATATTGCCTTTTTCGGTGGTGGCCAAGACTTTGAACAAAGTATCATTGCTGGTGATCTACCCGATAAAAAAGATAATATTGATAACTTTATCCAAAATGATGGTGTCGTTCTTGCTATCTGTGGTGGCTTCCAGCTATTAGGCCAATACTATATTGAAGCTTCTGGAAGACGTATCGAAGGTCTCGGTGTCATGGGACATTACACACTCAACCAAACCAATAACCGATTCATTGGTGACATTAAAATTCATAACAAAGAATTCGATGAAACCTACTATGGTTTTGAAAACCACCAAGGCCGCACCTTCCTCTCAGATGACCAAAAACCATTAGGGCAGGTTGTTTACGGAAATGGCAACAACGAAGAAAAGGTCGGTGAAGGTGTTCACTATAAAAATGTTTTCGGTTCTTATTTCCACGGACCTATTTTATCCCGTAATGCAAATCTAGCCTACCGTTTGGTCACTACTGCCCTCAAGAAAAAATATGGTCAGGACATTGTCCTTCCAGCTTATGAAGATATCCTTAGCCAAGAAATTGCTGAAGAATACAGCGATGTGAAAAGTAAGGCAGAATTCAACTAATCTTTCTATTCCAACATGCTATTAGCTGTTGGAATTTTTTTGTAGTCTTTTCCCCTTCTCCCTTGCAATTTCTCCTAAATTTTGCAAAAATAGAGGGGTAGAAAGAAGGTAGCATATGTCTAAATTACAACAAATCTTAACTTATCTTGAATCAGAAAAGCTAGACGTCGCTGTCGTATCTGACCCCGTCACAATTAATTACCTCACTGGTTTTTACAGTGATCCACACGAACGTCAAATGTTCCTTTTTGTCCTTGGAAACCAAGAACCACTTCTCTTTGTGCCAGCCCTTGAGGTTGAACGTGCGACTAGCACTGTCTCTTTCCCAGTAGTTGGCTACGTGGACTCTGAAAACCCTTGGAAGAAAATTCAAAATGCCTTGCCACAGCTTGATTTCAAACGTGTAGCAGTTGAGTTTGACAATCTCATCTTGACTAAATACCACGGTTTGAAAACTGTCTTTGAAACTGCTGAGTTTGATAACTTGACTCCATTGATCCAACGTATGCGCTTGATTAAATCAGCTGACGAAGTGCAAAAGATGATGGTTGCAGGTGTTTACGCCGACAAGTCTGTTAAAGTTGGTTTTGACAATATCTCTCTTGATAATACGGAAACTGATATCATTGCGCAAATCGACTTTGCTATGAAACGTGAAGGCTACGAAATGAGCTTTGATACTATGGTCTTGACAGGAGATAATGCTGCAAATCCGCATGGTATCCCTGGGGCCAACAAGGTTGAAAATAATGCTCTTCTCCTCTTTGACCTTGGTGTTATGGTCAATGGTTACGCATCAGATATGACTCGTACAGTCGCTGTTGGTAAACCAGACCAATTCAAGAAAGATATTTACAACTTGACTCTAGAAGCTCAACAAGCTGCACTTGACTTTATCAAACCTGGTGTGACGGCCCATGAAGTAGACCGCGCAGCTCGTGAAGTGATTGAAAAAGCTGGCTACGGTGAGTACTTCAACCACCGTCTCGGGCACGGTATCGGTATGGACGTCCACGAATTCCCATCTATCATGGAAGGAAACGACATGGTTATCGAAGAAGGCATGTGCTTCTCAGTTGAGCCTGGTATCTACATCCCTGGTAAAGTCGGTGTCCGTATCGAAGATTGCGGTGTTGTTACCAAAGACGGTTTTGACCTCTTCACAAGCACCAGCAAAGACTTGCTTTATTTTGATTAAAAAGTATATTATAAAAAATAAGATGGAAAAGTTATTCTTTTCCATCTTATTTTTTGATTTGATAATAAATTTTATCAGCGATATAACCTTTTCGTTCAACTGCATTTGGAATCGTCTTCCAAAAAGTCATACCCGCCTTTTCCATAACACGACCAGATACTGGATTTAAACTTGCATAGCAAGCATCAACCTCTTTAAATCCAATCTCATCTAGACAGTATGATAAAACTGCCTTCAAGGCTTCTGTCATGAGTCCTCGTCCCCAGTAGTCCATCCCTAAGATATATCCAATCTCACAGCTAGATTTTTCTTCATCCACACTGACCAGACTAATATCTCCAATGACATAGTATGGATTTTCTTTGAGACTAATGGCCCATTTGTAATAGTTAGGATTGTCGTAGGATGCTACCCAATTGCCAATAGAGTTTCGAGTCTGTTCGACATTCAGGTGTGGATTCCAAGTAACATAGGTTAGATTATCTAGACGAGAAGCCCAATTCTCAAACATGGCTTGAGCATCACCTTCCACAAATCTCCTCAGTATCAATCGTTCAGTTTCTATTGGTTGTGTACCTAGTGCTTTCATGATGCTAATTCTCTTTCTATTTTATGGATGGGCTCAAACTTGTATTAACCTATCTCAGTCTCCTATTTCAAGTTATAAAGTGAAAAAGGTCCTCCGGACCTTCTTCGCTTTTGTATTTCTAGGTGAGAGGGTAAAAATACTTTACTC
>NZ_KQ970818.1:323992-343076 GCF_001579645.1 Streptococcus infantis | reverse complement strand
TCCACTGGAGGTTATTCTTGCTTTCTAATTTCTAGGCTCAAGGTAAAAAGGTCCCCCGGACTTACTCTCACTTTCTTATTTCTAGGTGAGAGGGTAAAAACCTCCACTGGAGGTTTTTACTCCCAAAACGTATCAAATACTGTGATTGGTAGGTGGCGTTTGTGTTGGCCTTTGTACCACCATTTTTCAATGGTTGCTTGTGCTTCTTGGCTGATTTGTTTTCCTTCCAGGTAGTCATCAATCTCTTCGTAGGTTACACCGAGTGCAACTTCATCTGCCAAGCCAGGTTTCTCTTCTTCTAGATCAGCAATCGGTACTTTTTCATAGAGAGAAGGATCAGCTCCAAGCACCTTCAATAGTTGTTTTCCTTGACGTTTATTGAGGCGATAGAGAGGAAGAATATCTGCACCGCCGTCACCGAACTTGGTAAAAAAGCCTGTGATATTTTCCGCAGCATGGTCTGTCCCGATAACAGCACCACTATGAGCTCCAGCGAGCGCATATTGGGCAATCATCCGGCTTCTAGCCTTGATATTCCCTTTATTAAAGTCTGACATTGGACTACCAGTAGCTTCAACAGATGCAGCCATAGCATCTACAGAATCCTTGATATTGATCACCAAACTCACATCTGGCTGGATAAAAGCAAGGGCTTTTTGGGCATCATCCTCATCAGCTTGAATACCATAAGGTAGACGAACTGCGATAAATTTATAACTATCATCACCTGTTTCTGCTCGCATTTCTTCCATGGCTAGTTGAGCCAAGCGTCCTGCTAAGGTCGAGTCTTGACCTCCAGAAATGCCCAATACAAAAGTTTTTAAGAAGGAATGCTTCTTTAAATATCGTTTTAAAAAGTCAATCGAACGACGAATTTCTTCCTGAGTATCAATCACTGGTTTAACACCCAGTTGTTGGATAATGGTCTCTTGCAAACTCATTCTTCTTCTCCTTCACCTAGAGCTTCCTTACGCATTTTATCAATCAAGTCCATCTTATCTTGCCATACATCACGAGCCAAATCCACAGGATAATGTTGTGGGTTCAGTACGCGTTTGTATTCATCCCAAAGCTTATCAAATTCCTTACGAGCATAGGCTTGAATTTCAGGTAAACTTGGTAAATCATAGACTAGCTTACCTTCCTTGAAAATATCTACCAAGAGAGGAACAGCATCAAAATTACGAACAGTTTTCTTGATATAAGTATAGGTTGGATGGAACATTTTGATTTCAGTCATGCTAGCAACATCGACACCATCATAGGTAATGTAGTCACCTTCTGACTTGCCTTTTTCACGACTGGTGATACGCCAAACTTGTTTCTTACCAGGCGTTGAAACTTTCTCTGCATTGTTTGAAAGTTTAATGGTATTGCGCATATGACCATTCTCATCTTCGATGGCAACAACCTTGTAAACTGCTCCAAGTGCTGGTTGGTCATAGGCTGTAATGAGCTTAGTTCCTACACCCCAGACGTCTATCTTAGCTTTTTGCATCTTGAGGTTAAGGATGGTATTCTCATCAAGGTCATTTGATGCATAAATCTTAGCATCAGTAAATCCTGCCTCGTCCAGTTGTTGACGAACTTTTTTAGAAATATAAGCAATATCTCCAGAGTCAATACGAACACCAAGGAAATTAATCTTATCACCAAGTTCACGCGCAACCTGAATCGCTGCTGGAACACCGATCCGAAGAGTATCGTAGGTATCCACTAGGAATACACAGTTTTTGTGAGTTGAGGCATAAGCCTTGAAAGCCTGATAATCATTGCCATAGACTTGTACCAAGGCATGAGCATGAGTCCCTAAAACCGGAATTCCAAAGAGCTTACCAGCACGTACATTACTAGTTCCATTGGCACCACCAATAACAGCCGCACGAGTCCCCCAGATAGCTGCATCCATTTCTTGCGCACGACGTGTACCGAACTCCATCAAAGGCTCATCTTCAATGACTGAACGAATACGAGCTGCCTTGGTCGCAATCAAGGTTTGAAAGTTGACGATGTTCAAGAGAGCTGTTTCAACCAATTGACACTGAGCCAAAGGACCTTCCACTTGAACAATCGGTTCATTGGCAAATACCAAGTCCCCTTCTTGAGCAGAACGTACAGTCAATTCCAACTTGAGATTACGGAGATATTCCAAGAAGGCACCATGATAGCCAAGTGATTCCAAATAAGCAATATCGCTCTCAGAAAAGCGCAGGTTTTCTAAGTAGTTCACAATTCGTTCCAAACCTGCAAATACAGCATAACCGTTTTTGAAAGGTTGTTGGCGGAAATAAACTTCAAAAACTGCTTTCTTGTTATGAATGCCTTGGTCAAAGTAAACCTGCATCATGTTAATCTGATACAAATCAGTGTGCAATGTTAAACTGTCATCTGGGTACATATACTATCCTTCTTCCCTATTTGTAAAAAGATGAAAATATTTCTTCTTTTCTCATAAATTAGTACTATTATAACACATTTTCTCGATATTGATAAAAAGCTAACAAGCTATTCCATGCTCTCGAGTTCATCCATATCTTTTTCATACTTTTTCTGAGCCCATTCACCATAACTTTTCAAACCTAAGTTTCCAATAAAGACCCAAGGAAGATAAAGGATATAAGTAAATACCCATGCATAAATATACTTAATATGTAGAGGGTTGTGCTGATAAATTTCGATATTGAACTGGTAGTTCTGTAGCATCAAGGTAGCTGTAATCACTAGAGTTAATAATAGGCAACCTAAAATTGTAAAATGAAAACGACTATAATAGGTCACACCAAGACTTCTAGCACGATTGAAAAAGTAAAAATTCCCTATGATTATAATTACGAGAAGCATGCTAGGATTAAAAAGGCTTGGTGCTAACACTGATATGAAATAAGCTAGAAACAATAATCCGATAAAAATATGAAAACTCTCTGCACCAGCTTTATGAAGTTGTTGCTCTTCTCTTTCATCTAATAATTGATAATAATAAAATCTATTTTTCATCTTCTTCCTCCCAAAATAATTGGTCTAAAGTTTTGCCTAAGCATCTGCAAATGGACTGGCAAAGGGAGAGACTAGGATTATATTTCCCAGCTTCTATCAAGCCGATAGTCTGTCTAGTCACACCGACAGCTTCTGCCAAGTCACCTTGTGTCATATCATGCTCTACTCGAGCTAGTTTTAATTTTAAATTCTTAACCACTTCTTACCTCCTCCTTAATTTTAAAAGTCGCGCTTCTTCTAAGTTCATTATATCATATAGTTTACATTATGCAATATATATCTGTCATTTTGCACGATTTTTTTAACAAAAATTCTCTACCAACTAAATGATAGAGAGTTTTCTGCTTATTCAAATTTTTTCAAAATATCGACAACGTCACTTCTCTGTTTGACTTGATAGGCTTTGATGCCTAGACTTTCAGCCATGTTAGTGTTGTCTGCTAAATCATCAAGAAAGACACAATTTGCTGGATCCAACTCGTATTTACAGAGGATTTCTTCAAACATTTTTCGATCAGGTTTGATGATCTTAATATCACAGGAAAGAACAAACCCATCTAAAATCTTTTCTAGAGGTGCTAATTGATCTTTCAATAATTCATAAAAAACTGGTGAGGTATTAGATAGGACAAAAATACGATGGCCATTTTCCTTTAAACGTGCAAGAAGCGGAAAGACTTCCGTGTAAATATCGATATAGGCAGGCCAGTTCCAAATGACTTCTTCAACCTTTTTCTGATAGCAATCTCCTAATAGGGAAAGAACCTTATCAAGCAATTCTTCTCGAGTCAAGGTCCCCAGGTCCAATCTTTCCCAGAGCCCCGACTGGAAAATCGCCTTGTCTAAGATCAGATAATCTTTCTGAGTTTTAGCTACAGCTTTCAAAATCTTATCCTTGTTCCATTCCAAAAGAACATTACCCATATCTAATATGATATCCATTAGCTTATCTCCATCATTCTATGACTAATCACTTTATTTCATTCCCAATTTCAATTTACAAATCTTTTTGATAATAGTATCTTTGTCCAGTATAGGGATAGTCTTTCAAAGTAAAGACTTCCTTGTAACCATGCTTTTGATAAAAGGCTGGCGCTTGAAATTGATACGTATTCACAAAAGCAAAGCGACAATTTCTCTTCTTAGCTTCACTTTCTGCTCTCTGCAGTAGTTGAGAACCAATTCCTTGTCCTCGCAATTCCTCATTCACAAACAAATACTCAATTTCTAACCAATTCCCGAAAGTCTCTGCTACTAACCTAGCCATGATTTCACTGCTATCATCTTCGACATAAATATTAAGAGGCTCACTTTCAGCAGCTTCTCTTTTGGAACGATTATAAGAGTGAATCAAGTCTCCTATTATTTGCGATTTCTGGGACTCTGTATTCTCCAATCTTACCTGCATAAAACCTCCTAAATACACTTATAGCATGATTATAACCATATTTAGATAGACTGTCAAACTAAAAAACTCACCAACCTGAGTTGATGAGCTTATGACTTATTTTCTAAATTTCCATTGGCTATAAATACCAAAAGCGATAATCCAGATAGCTGAACCTCTAGCTCCCATTACAGTTGACTCTTGTAAGAAGAGTGTTCCAAATACAAAGATAAAGAAGAGCATTGTTAAAGGATTTAGAAAGCGATATTGAGGCATGAGATAGCCATCTGACATAAAGTCTTTAGACTTACGATATTTGAGATGGGCTACCATGATCAAGATGTAGATGGCGATATAAACACCTGATGAAGAAGCCGTAATCAAAGCAAAGGCATCTGAGACTCCTGGAAGGACATTGATGAAGGCTGCAAAACCAATCAATACGGCAGAAGCAATGATAGCATTCTGAGGAACGTTGTGACGTGAGAGCGTGTCTGCCTTAATAGCTTTCAAGAAACGATTTGGTGAATCATGGGCAATTTGATACAAATGACGACCTGTTGAGTAAAGGGTTGAATTCAAGGCTGATGCAGCTGAAGTCAAAACTACAAAGTTAATTAAAGCTGCAGCCCACTTAAGACCAACAAGTTCAAATACCGTTACAAATGGTGAATCTGCTGCAGAAAGCTCACGCCAAGGAATAATAGACATGATGGCTAAAAGAGCTCCACCATAGAAAAAGATAATTCGCAAGGGAATTTCCTTAACAGCCTTAGGCAAGACTTTTCTTGGATCCTTGGTTTCAGATGTAGTAACACCGATAAATTCAATCATCAAGTAAGCAAAGAAAACCATCTGGAAGGCCATGACAAAGTTCATACCACCATTTGGGAAAAGTGAGAATTGCTCACTAATATTAGCAAGACTTGCTGAACCATAAGGCGTTTCAAAGCCAGTCAAAACTAGAAAGACACCTGTCGCAATCATGGCAAGAATGGCCACGATTTTGATCATAGCAAACCAAAATTCTACTTCACCAAAGATTTTAACGGCAATCAAGTTCACCAAGCCAAGTATTGTCAGAAATACAACCTGAATCAACCAAGACGGCCAGGATGGAAACCAAAACTGAACATAGTGAGCAATAGCCGTGATCTCAGCCATACCGATAAAGACTACTGAGAGCCAGTAAGACCAGACTGAGAAGTAACCCCAACCCTGACCTAGATAACGGGTAATAAAGTTGATAAAGGTATGTTGCTCTGGATCTTGGTACAACATTTCCCCGATAGCGCGCATCATAAGATACATAAAGCCACCCGTAATCATATAGACCAAGACGATTGACGGACCTGTCAAACTAATGGAACGTCCAGCTCCTAGAAAAAGTCCTGTTCCAATTGTTCCTGCAATCGCCATAACCTGAACATGGCGATTTGTTAACCCACGTTCCATTTTATTTTTCTTTTTGTGCTTATTTTCTGAATTCATATAGTCTCCTCTAGTTTTTAGAATTAAGAAAAGGAGTAATGGGAAGCGCTTTCCCTATATCTACTCCTTCTTTTCATTCCTATTAAACTGTTTTTTCTACTTTTAAGATTTTAACATCATAGCTTCCTACAGGTGTTTCAATCGTAGCAGTATCACCTGTTTTCTTACCAATCAAGGCTTGCCCAATTGGGCTTTCATTTGATACTTTACCTGCAAAGGCATCTGCACCCGCTGATCCCACGATGATATATACTTCTTCGTCGTCTTCACCAATTTCTTGGATAGTGACTGTTTTCCCGATAGCAACTTCATCTTGAGCAGCCGCATCGCTATTAACAATCTCAGCATAACGGATTTTTGTTTCCAAGCTAGAGATTTGTCCTTCAACGAAGGCTTGCTCGTCCTTAGCTGCTTCATACTCACTATTTTCTGACAAGTCACCGTATGAACGCGCAATCTTGATGCGTTCTACAACTTCTGGACGACGAACTAGTTTCAACTCTTCTAATTCTTTTTCGAGTTTTTCCTTTTCTTCAAGGGTCATTGGATATGTTTTTTCTGCCATTTTTCTCAACTTTCTTTTGATTAAATTTAAATTTCTTTAGGTAGTAAAGCAAAATTATGTGGTAAACCACATAATTTTACAATGAAGACAAAGTCTTTTTAAAGCTTTCCTTAAATGATTTTGGTCAGTATCGACCTTTTAAAATCTGTGCCTAAACCTTATGATTCTATCACTTCTAGACTCAGGTTCAAATAAGAGGTAGGATTTACTTTCGCAATTTCCGAACGCCTAAAACTTGTGAATTTCAGGCGTTTCTAATCATAGCGGAAAGACTGGTAGGACTTGCTATTCCCGTAAAAATTAGAGATTCTTTTCTACATTCACGGATGTAATAGCAAATCTTGTTCTAAGAGTTAGTTTGAACTACTTGATTGTGTCAATTTACTGTTAACATGCTCTGCAACGTTTCGATCATGTTCCTCTCGTGTCGTTGCAAAGTAAACCTTACCATCTTGTACATTGGCTACAAAGTAGAGATAGTCGCTCTTAGTTTGATTGATACTTGCTTTAATTGCATCCAGACTTGGACTGTCTACTGGACCAGGCATTAAGCCAAGGTTTGTATAAACATTATAAGGTGAATTGATTGTTGTATCAATTGCTGCATCATCTGCCAAGCTAATATTTTGTCCTAGTTTACCTTCTGCATAGAGAATAGCAATATTACTTTGGAGTGGCATGCCAAGGTTCAAACGATTATAGAAAACTCCAGCGATCAGTTTGCGATCGTCAGTTTTCAATCCTTCTTTTTCCACAAGTGATGCAATGGTGAGGAGTTCATTCACTGTCAAGTTCTTTTCTTTGATTGCAGTATAATGTGCTGACAAGTTTTTGTCCATAGCTGCCACCATTTCATCAATCAAGCTTTCAATAGTTGTGCTTTCTTTGATAGCATAAGTTGCTGGGAATAGGTATCCTTCTAAACGATAACGAACACCACTTTCTTTAGTTGGTAGACTTTCGAGAAGGGTTGGGTACTTAGCAACTAATTGAGAGATGAAGGTTTCATCTTGCACTTTTGCCAAGAAGGCATCTGCAGTCAAAGGTTCTTTAAAGTCTCCTTGAAGTTGACCAACTGTTTGTGCGATTTGATCAAGGGTATATCCTTCAGGGATTGTAAGATTTGCAAGTGCAACCTCTTGAGGTTGAGGCGTTCCTCCCTTTTGCAATTCTTTGATGATATCATCTGTACTCATGCTCTTTTGCAAATTATAGTAACCAGATTTCAAATCATTGTAGTCTTTATACTTAGCATAAAGACTAAAGATAAACCCGTGTTTTACCAATTCAGATTTTTCTAAGGTATCACCAATTTGCTGAAGATTGGCCCCTTCTGGAATCTGAACTGTGACATACTGTTTTGAATTTGCATCAACCGGTTGGAGTGCAGATTCGACATAACGGTAACCGAAGAATCCACCCACACCTAGTAAAATCAATAAAACAAATACTGTTACGAAAAATCCTTTTAAGCGTGATTTTTTCTTTTTCTTAATTGGTTTCACTGACTCTTTACGACTTCTTCTAGGAAGCTCAGCTGTTTCTGTTATTGATTTAAAATCTACTTTCGTAGGAACTTCTTTACCTTTAGTTTCAATATTTACTTCTTTTTTAGGCTTTGCAATGCTTGATTTTCCACCTTGAGTACGATATGATACTTGAACTTTCGTCGAAGAAGCAAATTCTTTCTCTCTATTATCCTGCTTAATAAATTTAGAAGGATTATCTGATTCAAAAGTCTTAGCTGGTTCATTAATCTCATCTTTTAAATTAGTAGGACGCGGTGGTACTGTTGGCGCATTAGCAATTAATTGATCAACTGTTGAAACTGAATCCACAATCAACTCCTGTGCTGAAGTTTCAGATAGTCGTTTTCCCGATTCTAAATCAGAAGGATTCATCAAATTTGAAAAAAGTTCGTTGGTTTCTCCAAAAGTTTTTTCCTCATTTTTTACTTGCTCTAAATCACGTAAAATTTGCTCTTTAAAACTTAGCTTTTCTTCTTCTCTTGAATTTTCGCTCAAAGGTATTCCCTCCTTGTTGATAATCCATAATATTATATCTTAAAAACTAAAGAAAAGCAACCATAGATGCCTTTCTGATACCTAATTTGTGTTTTCCCAGACCATGTCATACCATTCCTCCCCAGCAAAAGTTGACTTGGATTTTCCTTCATTTACAAAACCATGTTTCTCATAATAGGCAATGAGATAGTCATGGCAGGTCAGATTGATTCCTTCACGCTCATGCTCAAGAGCGAGTCCTTTTAAAGCGGCCAATAATTTTCGTCCGACACCTAGTGCCTGAGCTTCCTTAGTAATGGATAGACAAGTCACAGAAATATAGCCACCTTTTTGATGACTATAATCTTTAATTTCTTCTGTAAAGGACTGGTCTTGTAAATATCGATGTGGTACTACCGGACCTTCAATATAACCGAGTATCTCTCCATCTTTTTCAGCCACTAAAAAACTGGTCTTAATTTCCTTCAAATGAGCTTCAAAAACAGATCGAGGAATAGCTTCTTCAATCGAAAAATTTTCTAGTTCAATTTCAAAGATACGATCTAAATCTGTCAATCGAGCTTGTCTAATAATCATATTTCCTCCTGATAGTAGGGATTATGCCAACACATGAGAAAGGCAACCTCACTGCTCCTTTCTCCATTTACGATCCCTTGCTCCACAAATCCATTCATCTCAAAGTAGGTGATCAATTCATTCTCACAAAGCAGGTAAATACCTGGTCTATTTTGTTGATGAGCAACCTCCTTCAAAGCTGCTAGCAACAAGGTTCCAAAGCCTTGTCCTTGATAGTCTGGATCAACAGCTAAAGCGCCAATAAGGATGTAATTATCACTAATAGGCCGCTCAGGTTCCTTTTCTAAAGGCCATTTACTAAATAGGGTATCCGTAAAAACAGTTCCAGAAACATAAGCAATCCCTTGATCTTCCAGGCTAGCTAAGAGAAACGTATCCGCATGGTTGCGGATACGTTCTTCTAGTATTTCTCTATTCATGATTTCTAGAAAGTTTGAATTACTTTCTTGTATCAAGCAAATCTGATCAATATCTGATTGCTGAGCTTCCCGAATTTTAATTGGAAATTCCATAATTTTACTTACTGAACATTACTAGTCAAGTTTGACAAGAGACGCTCAAATGAGTATTCATAAGTTTGGATGTCGCCAGCTCCCATAAAGACATAGACAGCATTGTCATGGTCTAGAAGTGGAGAAACATTTTCAACTGTGATTACTTGATTTTTCTTGTTAATCTTACTTGCAAGATCTTCAACCTTGACATCACCATTGTCTACTTCGCGAGCTGAACCGTAGATTTGCGCTAGGTAAACGGCATCAGCTTGATTTAAAGCTTGTGCAAAATCATCCAACAAAGCAATTGTACGAGTAAAGGTATGCGGTTGGAAAATAGCAACGATTTCTTTGCTTGGGTATTTCTGACGAGCCGCATCTAGCGTTGCAATGATCTCAGTTGGATGGTGAGCAAAATCATCGATAATAACCGTATCATTGACAATCTTTTCTGTAAAGCGACGTTTCACTCCACCAAAAGTCTTCAAGTGTTCACGCACCAAATTCAAATCAAAACCAGCAGTATAAAGCAAACCAATCACTGCTGTGGCATTCATGATGTTGTGACGACCGAAAGTTGGAATGTGGAATTGACCCAACTCTTGACCACGGAAGTGAACTGTGAAAGTTGAACCTGTCGTAGAACGAAGCAAGTCGCTTGCTACAAAGTCATTACCTTCTGCTTCAAAACCATAATAATAAATCGGAGCATTAGCCGTAATCTTACGCAACTCAGCATCTTCACCATAGACAAACAATCCTTTGGAGATTTGTTTTGCATAATCATTGAAGGCGTTAAAGACATCCTCTAAGCTTGTGAAATAGTCAGGGTGATCAAAGTCTATATTAGTAATGATAGAGTATTCTGGGTGATATGGTATGAAATGGCGTTCGTATTCATCAGATTCAAAGACAAAATACTTGGCATTTTCAGAACCACGACCTGTACCATCTCCGATCAAATAGCTTGTATCAGTGATGTGTGACAACACGTGAGAAAGCATCCCAGTTGTTGAGGTCTTACCGTGTGCTCCAGCAACCCCCATGCTGATAAAGTCACGCATAAAGCTTCCAAGAAACTCATGATAACGTTTATAGCTGATACCATTTTGGTCAGCATAAGCAATTTCAACGTTATTATCTGGACGGAAGGCGTTCCCTGCAATGATCTCTAAATCACCTTGAAGATTTTTTTCATCAAACGGTAAAATTGTAATCCCTGCTTGCTCTAGTCCACGTTGGGTAAAGTAGTACTTTTCAACGTCAGAACCTTGAACTTTGTGACCCATTTGATGCAACATCAAAGCCAAGGCACTCATACCTGATCCTTTGATTCCGATAAAATGATAGGTTTTTGCCATTTTCTTCCCCTCTATTCGCTCATTCTAGTCAAGTTAAGCTCTTGGGCCACTTGACGTTCTTGTTCTTTTTGTTTACTTTTTTTGTTATAAATTTGACTTTTCTTTAAAAAGTCATAATTGTTTTTCTTAGGATGAGACTTTTCGCTATTTGGTGCAGGACTAGCTACTTGTGCAACTGTTTCTGCCAAAATATAGTGAGATTGGCTCAAATTCTGACTGTATTTAGCAAATTCTCCTGGATTTTCCTTTTGGAAAGGTGCGGTTGGTTGATTTGCCTGTCTCACAATACTTGTTTTCGTTTGACGTCTAGTATGACTCACATCCTGAGTCAAATATCGAGCCGAACGTTTCTTTTTCAAATCTGCCCGAGCTTCTTCACGCGCTAATTCAGCATAGGATTTTTCTTTTTTCTCAATCGTTTTTACAAGAGGTTTAGCTTCCTCTTGCTTTTTTTCTTCAGTAATCGGAGACCATTCCAAGTAGTTTTTGTCTTGGTAATCACCTTTTATATTACTGATGAAATCAGACTCATCGTAGAGATTCATAACTGGCATTTCTGTCAACATGACTTCATCATCTGCCACTATTGGAAATCGTTTTTGTATCATATTTATTTCCTTTCAATACTCCATTATAGCGTAATGTCTTGATTTTTCAAGTATAGGCTCATGAAATCCCTAAAATTTCTCGTATTTCAGCTAGACTCAGACTGCCACGAGACTCTGTTCCATCCAAGATTTCAGAAACAAGATTTTTCTTTTTCTCTTGTAATTCTTGAATCTTTTCTTCAATTGTCCCTCGAGTCACGAGACGATAAACTTCAACAGCCTGCTCTTGACCCATACGATGGGCACGACCGATAGCCTGTGATTCAACCGCAGGGTTCCACCACAAGTCTACCAAAATAACTGTATCAGCACCAGTAAGATTGAGACCAACCCCACCTGCTTTTAGAGAAATTAAGAATACATCGCGCTCACCTTGATTAAAGGATTTGGTCATTTCCTGACGTTCTTGAGAAGGCGTTGAACCAGTAATTTTAAAGGATGTCAGACCTAAGTCAGGTAGCTCTTGCTCAATACGGTCCAGCATGCCTCTAAATTGAGAGAAGATAAGTACACGATGTCCACCTTCAGCAATCTGAACCAGCAAATCTCGTAAACTATCCAGCTTGCCGCTCTCTCCTTGGTAGTCCTCCATAAAGAGCGCAGGTGTATCACAAATCTGACGCAAACGCATGAGACCAGTCAAAATTTCGACGCGATTTCGTTGAAATTCCGAATCGCTTACCTGTCCCAGACGCTCCTGCATCTGTTGCAGCTGAGCAAGATAGATAGCTTTTTGTTGATCCTCCAGTTCATTCTTATAGACGACTTCAATCAAGTCAGGCAACTCTGTCAAAACCTCTTCTTTCTTGCGTCTCATGACAAAGGGTTTGATAAATTGAGCCACTCTTTCAGTTGATAGTTTCATAAACTCCTTCTTAGCAGGTAAGAGGCCTGGTAAGACAATCTGAAAAATCGACCAGAGTTCTCCCAGATGGTTTTCAATCGGTGTTCCTGATAGTGCAAAGACAGATGGAACCACAAATCGTCGCAAACTTTGAGCAATCTTCGTTTGTGCATTTTTCATCACTTGAGCTTCATCTAGAAAAAGAAAATCAAAAGATAGGTTTCGATAAATCTCACTGTCCTGACGGAAAGTAGCATAGCTTGTCACATAAATCTGATGATTTTCTGCCAAAATTGATTCTCGATGAGATTTTAAGCCATGCACAACCGCTACATCCAAATCTGGAGCAAACTTTTGAAATTCATCAGCCCAGTTATAGATTAAGCCAGATGGAGCAAGGATTAGGACACTAGTATCTGCTTGAACCTGACTACTTAAAAAGGCGATGGTTTGCAAGGTCTTCCCAAGCCCCATATCATCTGCTAAAATCCCACCAAAGCCATAATGGTGAAGCATCTGAAACCACTGAATTCCCTTTTTCTGATAATCCCTGAGATCTGCTTGGATATTCAGCTCTTTCATCGGAAAATCTTCTGGATGCGTCAAATCATGGGCCAGATTGCGAAATTCTTCGGTGAAAGAAATTTGATCCTGGTCCTTAAATAGATGAGATAGGGTATAAGCTAGGGATTTACGAGCTCGAAAAGCTCCATCTTGTAGGTCCTCTATCCCTAATTCTTCTAAATCCTGACGGATACGCTTGGTCTGATCATCAAAATAGTAAACCTGGTTAGAGGACGAAATATAATAATCCTGCTTCTCAACTAGCGCTTTCATCGCTCGATCGATTTCTTCTTGATCTATATCTTGAAAATCAAATTGAATTTCTAATAGGCTTCCCTTGGATGAGATGTGAACTTGAGGCTTCTGAACCTGATAAAGGTCTTGCAAGCTCTCAGAAATCTTTAATTCTCCAAGCGCTTCAAAAGCTGGTAAAACCTCCTGAAAGAAGGTATGGACTGCATCAGCTCTCAAACTTTGACGCCATGAACGAAAATCTGCTTCAAATCCAGCAGATAGAGCCAACTGAAAGACTTGCTTCTCCAGTTGAATATCACTAGCAAAAGGAAGACTCTCCAGTTCATTACGATTCCTTACTAAGCAAGTTTCATACTGAAACTGCATATCCAAACGGATAGAACCGTCCTCTTCTCCTTCCATGTAGAAAGAAGGACGGAAAGACTGAATTTGAAGCGTATCAGGAACTTTTACCTCTCCTATGTCTTTAAACTGCGACAAGGTCGAAGCTAGAAGATCTCGATCACTGGTATCAAATTGTAAAATCTTTCTACCACCTTTATCAATAGGGACTTTTTTTAATTTTTCTAAAAGGCTAGCTTGCTCCTTGGACAGAAGATAGAATGTACCTTTAGTAAACAAGACTTGTCCCTTATAAAACGAATTAAGCCCTACCTGTTGAAAAATTTCCATCTCATAATAGTTGGATTTTTCTTCAATTTGAAAGGTAAATAATCCTGCTTGACCATCAAAATCTTGAAATACAAGATGAGGATAGCTTGAAATCTGATGGTCAAATTGGAATGCATCTAAGCCCATCAGCAGACTAACACCCTGCTCAAAAAAAGACAGCGGGAAATAGAGATGACGACCTTGATTTTGGAAAAAGAGGGCATTTTCAACCTCATCTTCTACAATTCCTTGAAGGAAATTCAGAACAAACCTGCTACTTTCATCAAACTGACGAATATTCAAGGAAGTTTCATATAACTTTCCAATCATATAGGGTTTACTAGTTTCTAACACCTTCAGAAAAAGGGGGATATCTCGAATTACATAAAATTTCTGCGTCTGGATAAGACCGACTCTCAAAGTCCAAATAATGCGATTAGTCCCTGCTTCAATCTGCCCCTGAGCAGACAACTGATAGATTTCAGAAAGACTAGGAATTTGAATGGATTCTAAAAACTTTCCTCCAAAAGTAACCTGAGTTTCAACTTCTTCTTTCTGTTCGTGCACATTTTCCAGATTTCCCAAGAGTTCCTGACCAATGTGATCATTTTTCAGGTAATGCTCTAGTGCTGCCAAATGCACACAAAACCCTCTTTTTTGGAAAAAATTACAAGCACAAAAAACCAAATCATCATCCAAGCTATAGCGAATTTCTTCATCTGCTACACGCGCATAGAGGCGATGGTCTTTCTCTTTGATAATTTCAATCTGACTAGTTTCGTAGAGTTGAGCTCCCTCCATTCGAAGCTTCCCTGGAATCAATTTAGCCATATTTTCCCCTTTACTTTATCTCTTAATTATACCACATTTCTTCTTACGAAAATAGCCTTCTAGGAGTACTTTTCTCCTAAAAGGCTAGCTTCTTAAAATTTAGCGAAAGTAGCAATGATTCGCTGGCAAACTTCTTCCAAGACAGATGTCGGCATGGCTACATTTAAGCGAGCATGGAGGGCTCCTTCTTCGCCAAAGTCCAAGCCTCTGTTCAGGATAACCTTGGCTTCGTCTCTTAAAAGGCTTCTTAATTCTTCATCACTAATATCGTAGGCTGAAAAATCAAGCCAAATGAGATAGGTCCCTTGAGGTTTCATGACCTTGATTTTCGTTTCTTTTCCAAACACATCGACGACATAATTGATGTGTTTCTCAATCAGTTCTTTGAGTTCTGACAACCATTCTTCACCAGAGCGATAGGCTGCTTCTGTTGCCAAATATCCCAACCCTGAGATTTCATGTTGATTATTAGCTAGCTGGCGCTTTTGGAAAGCCACTCTTAACTTAGGATTCTCGATAATAGCGTAGGAATTCTTTGTTCCCGCAATATTGAAGGTCTTGGTAGCGCTGCTTAAAATCAGTGAAAATTCTTTAAAATCTTCATTTACTGTATTGAATGACTGGTGTTTGTTTCCAAACAAGGCCAAATCTTGGTGAATCTCATCAGACACCAACAAAACTCCATGTTTTTGACAAAGTTGTCCAATCTTCTCTAAGACTTCTTTTTCCCAAACACGTCCACCAGGATTATGAGGGTTGCAGAAAACGTAAAGTTTGACATCCTCTTCGACAAAATCTTTCTCTAATTGTTCAAAGTCAATCTGAAAAAGTCCGTCTTTTTCTACTAGAGAGTTGGTGATTAGTCTACGATTATTGAGCTTAATGCTCCGAGCAAAAGGAGGATAAACGGGTGTATTAATGAGGACTGCTTCACCCTCTTTAGTAAAGGCTTGAATGGCTGTTGAAATAGCTGGCACTACCCCTTCGATAAAGACTAGGGCATCCTTTTCAAAGCGATAGCCGTGCTGTTTTTCCTCCCAGTTTTGAACTGCTTCAATCAATCCATCACTAGCATAGGTATAGCCATAAACTAATTGCTCCGCATAGTCATGGACAGTCTGACGAATCTCAGGTAACACTTCAAAGTCCATATCAGCGATCCAGGCTGGCAATACTTCTCGGTCAGTCTCTGCTTCTTTCCACTTATAGGTATGATGTCCAAAACGATTGGGCAAGGTCGTAAAATCATATTTTCCCATAGTCTTATCCTTCCAAGGCTTGACGCAAGTCTTCAATCAAATCTCTGGCATCCTCAATACCAATAGACAAGCGCAAGAGATCATCAGTCAGTCCATAAGAATGACGAACCTCTGCAGGAATGTCTGCATGGGTTTGAGTAGTTGGGTAGGTAATCAGACTTTCTACACCACCCAAACTTTCAGCAAAAGAGAATACTTGCAAAGTATTTAAGATATGAGGAATACGCTTCTCATCAGCTACTTTAAAGGAAATCATTCCTCCACGACCTGTATACAAAACTTCTTTGACAGCAGGTGATTGTTCCAAAAAGGCTACGATTTCTTGAGCATTAGCTGTTGAGCGCTCCATACGAAGTGACAAGGTTTTAAGACCACGAATCAATTGATAACTATCAAATGGTGACAAAACAGCCCCTGTCGTGTTGAGATTGTAAAAGAGTTTTTCATATAATTCAGCACTATCTGTCACAACTACACCAGCTAAAACATCATTGTGACCTGCAAGGTATTTTGTCGCTGAATGAAGGACGATATCTGCCCCGTCTTCAATTGGACGTTGGTAGATAGGACTGTAGAAGGTATTGTCCACGACAACTTTAGCACCTTTTGCATGAGCTAATGTTGACAATTTTTCAATATCAAATTCCAACATCAAAGGGTTGGTTGGTGTTTCGATATAAAGTACATCCACATCCTTTTCTAGCTCGGCAATTAGCTCTTCTTCTGTGTTGGCATAGGTAAAGTGGAAACGTCCTTCCTGCTCAACTTGATTGAACCAGCGGAAAGAGCCACCGTAAAGGTCACGGACAGCCAAAACCTTACTTCCTACTGGAAAAACGCTAAAGGCTAACACAATCGCAGACATACCTGAACTAGTTGCTAGAGCATAGCGGGCTGATTCAATAGCTGCCAAGACTTCCTCTGCCTTGCTACGAGTCGGGTTTTTGGTGCGGGTATAGTCAAATCCAGTTGATTGACCAAATTCTGGATGCTGATAGGTCGTTGAAAAGTGAATAGGTGTAACCAAAGCACCTGTTGCTTCATCAGACTTGATCCCTGCTTGTGCTAAAATTGTGTTGATGTGAAATGATTTACTCATACAATACCTCCAAATCTATAGTAACTATTGTACCACTTATTTTGGATCCTTCGTTTTCTTGTTTTCAAGAGCTAGTTATAGTTTCAAACTATACAAAAACGATAGCTTCTTAAGAAACTATCGTTTTTCCTGTTGAATAGACTGATTATTTAACGTGTTTTGCTAATTCTTCTTGGGCTTTTTTGTTAGATTCTTCTTTTTCTTTTAGCCATTTTTGTCTAGCTTGTTCATACTCAGCTGTTGTGACAATCTTATCTTGCAACTTAACGTATTTGTAGGATTCAACACCCTTGTTACCCGCTTGAGAGAAGGCAGCAGAGAATGGGACCGTTTTTCTGATTCCTGGTGTTCCACCAAGAGATACGTTTGGAATTGCTAGAGAGCTATCCACCAACCAAGCTTGGGCATCCGCATATTTATCATAACGTTTGTTCAAGTCTTGCTCTGCATTGGCTTCTTCCAACATCTTAGTATAGGTATCCAAACCAACCGCAGTTGCTTTAGCATTGGTTTCCCCAGGTTCCAAACCAAGGTTTTGAAGCGAACCACCACTTGTTAGGCTAAGGGTATCAAGATAAGTTGATGGATCCTGGTAGTCTGGTCCCCAACCACCATTGTAGAGGTCATAGTCTTTTTGAGCAACTGTATTGGCAAGGTAACCGATACTATCCATATCTTCAGTAGTCAACATTTGAATATCGATGACGACATTATCTGTACCCAAGACAGACTCAATAGATTGCTTAAATGAGCTTGCCTCTTGGACACCCTTCTTCACAGACTGGTCAACTGGCAAATCTAGGTGGATAGGGAATTGAACGCCTTTAGCTTCCAATTCTTTCTTGGCTTGTGCAAAAGCTTCTTTAGCCTTATCAGCATTATAGTAGGCATCTTGTGCATCCGCAAAGTTCACATTTTGCCATACTTGGCCGTAGTTAACCATCTTAGAAGCGACAACATCCCCAAAATCTTTACCATCAAGAGTTACAAATGAAGGTGGAACGAGCAAGTTTCTGATAATCTTAGTTGCTCCCTCTTCCCCTTGTGACTGAGCTCCATAAGCTGTACGGTCATAAGCAAAGTTAATGGCTTGACGGAATGATTTGTTCAAAACAGCTTCTTGTTGCGCTGTCTTTTCAGCGTCTGTTGTTTTTGATGTGTGGTTATAAGATTTTCTATCTAAGTTAAAGTTAAAGTAGAAAGAAGTCGCAGTTTGCATACTGTAGATAATATTATCCTTGTACTTCTCTTGTACACCTGCAAAGCTTGAGCTATTTGGATAGAGACGTGCAAAACTATAGACACCTTCGCTAAAGTTACGAACCAGCGCGTCTTGGTCACTTCCATCATAGTAAGTCAACTTGACATCATCTACAAATACATTTTTAGCATCCCAGTAGTTTGGATTTTTCTTGTATTCCATGACAGACTTAGAAGTGAACGATTTGAGAATAAATGGCCCATTATACAAGATGTTTGCTGGATCCACTTTACCGAAATCATCCCCTTTTGAGTTCAAGAAATCAGCATTTACTGGGAACAGAATAGTCGCAGTTGTTTTTGAATTCCAGTAAGGTTCTGGTTTTGTCAGAGTGTATTGAACGGTCTGGTCGTCAATAGCCTTAACTCCAACGGTTGAAAAGTCCTTGTTTTTTCCGTTAACGTAGTCAGCCAAGCCAGCAACAGAATCTTGTACTAGATACAAGGCTTCTGAATTTTTATCTGCAGCATACTTCAATCCTGTCACAAAATCTTGTGCAGTTACTGGCGCATACTCTTCACCATCTGCTGTGTACCATTTGGCATCTTTACGAAGCTTGTATGTGTAGGTCAAACCATCTTGAGAAACTGTCCAATCCTCTGCTAATGAAGGAATGTAGTTTCCGTATTGGTCATTTTCCATCAAACCATCAACCAAGTTTGTAACAACATCACCTGTTGTCGCACGGTTTTCCACTAGATAGTTTAGACTAGAAGGATCGTTACTGTATACATAATTATATGTTTTAGTAGAGCTAGCTGAGTTACCACAAGCTCCCAAAAGCAAACCAGCAGTTAAGACGACGCCTGCTAGCGTCAGG
>NZ_KQ970818.1:288568-323972 GCF_001579645.1 Streptococcus infantis | reverse complement strand
GCCTTAGACTTTTTCATAAACAGAACCTCCAAATTTAAATATTTGTATCATTATACAGCTATTGTTTTTTTTAGTCAAGCAATTTTATCTAATTTTTACCAAATTATAGATTTTTTTCTACTAATTTTATATTTTATCCTATTTTTTAAATAAAAAAATGAACAATTTAAACTTTTTTCCCTTAAAAGTTCAAACTGTTCATTTTATTTATAAAGCATTATGATAATTTTAATCGTGCTCGTAACTGGTCAGCTTTTGCCTGTCCAATAACCTTATCTAAGAGACGAGTATAGAGACTCATGAATCCGTAGAGTCCTCCACCGATTGATCCGATTAGGGCGACATAGATGAAGCTCCAAAAACGTCCAGTTGGTTGGAAGACAAATCCTATCATCCATTGTAAGAAGCCTACCAAGATAAACATGACAAGAGTTAAAATGATCACTAGGATTGTTCGTTTTAGGATGATCTTTCGATGAACCCCTGTAATCTGACAGATCTCGCGATACATTAAAACAATTGGAATGATAAGACCGATAGTCGTTGAAATGAGAGGACCATAACTATGAAAAAGCGCTATTGATGGTAATTGTAGAACAATCTTAGCAATTGAGCCATAAACAAAATACAAGACTGCCTTACGGTTACGGAACATAGCCTGAAGCATTGGTGACAAGACCATGTACAAGCCTAGAATTGTTGATTGCAAGACCGCAAAGATAAATAAGCCCATCGCCAAGCCATCTGGCTTACCGTAAAAGACTGTATAGAGTGGTTCACCTACCATGACTACTCCAACCGTTGCAGGTAAGAGGAATAGGAAAAGCATGGTAATACTATCTTGCACTAAGCGAGAAGCTGCTGGCAAATCCCCCTTGACATAGTTCTCAGTTAAAAGTGGTAATCCTACACTACCAATCGAAACTCCAACAGAAATGAGAATCATGGTGATTTTATTAGGATTGGCAGAGAAATAAGAAAACATGACAACTAAATCTTCATTATTGTAGTTGGTAAACCACTTCATGCTATTGATAAAGGTCATTTGGTCCAAAATTTGGAAAAGCTGAATAGCTGAACCTGTTATGATAAAAGGAATAGCTTCCTTAATCGTATCCATTAACAGATGTTTGCTATCAATCTTATCTCGTGTTTCAAAGACTTTTTGAAGCATTCCTTCTTTATAGAGGAAATAAAGCAAGACAGCAAAGCTAGCTACCATTCCCACAAAGGCCGCAAAGGTAGATTGGGTAACCGCTGCTAGATAGTCTCCCGAACCAAGCTTCATGATGATAAAGCTTGCTAAGAGCATCCAAATAACTCGGATAACTTGCTCAGCGATTTGACTCATGGCATAAGGCTTGAGATTATTCATCCCTTGGAAAAATCCACGGATAACACTCATAGACGGGAAAATCAAGACAGCCCAAGCTAGACTCTGCATAATGGGAATCAAGTCCTTACCGACACCAGAAAGATCTGCCAACCAAGGCGCAAAGAGGTATAAGATCAAAGCAAAGACAAGACCTAGTCCAGTCATAAAGCCCAGGAAACTCCGAATCAGAGCAAAACTATGCTCTTCCTCATTCATGGTATTATACTTAGCGACTTGCTTTGCGACTGCCACTGGGATACCTGCTGTCGAAATCAACAAGAACCAAGCATAGATATTGTAACCCATAGTAAAGAGACCATTAGCCTTAGCAGCATAAGTCCCCATCCAGATATACCAAGGGATGATGTAAATGGCCCCGAGCAGGCGACTGATAAAGTTACTAGCCGTTAGCCAGGCAGTCCCTCGTAACATCTGGGCCTGCTGATGATTATTTTCGTTAGACATAACTTCCTCATTCAATTTTAATAACGGAAATGTTCCTTATCTTCCATTATAAACTTTTCCTTGTTACTTGTAAAATTCAGACTTTCGGTTTACAATAGAAAGTATGATAAAGATTGAAACTATATTAGATATTTTAAAGAAAGATGGTCTCTTCCGTGAGATTATCGACCAAGGACATTACCACTACAACTACAACGATGTTATTTTTGACAGCATCAGTTACGATAGCCGAACAACCAAAGAAAATACTCTATTTTTTGCAAAAGGAGCTGCCTTTAAAAAAGAATATCTATTTTCAGCTATCGCACAAGGGCTTGGTTGGTACGTGGCTGAGCAGGATTATGAAGTTGGTATTCCTGTTATTGTTGTTAACAATATCAAAAAGGCCATGAGTTTGATTGCCATGGAATTTTATGGCAACCCTCAGGAGAAACTGAAAATCCTTGCTTTCACTGGCACTAAAGGAAAAACAACAGCGGCTTATTTTGCCTATCATATCTTGTCCCAACGCTACCCAACAGCCCTCTTGTCGACAATGAATACAACTTTAGATGGCAAGACTTTCTTCAAATCTTCCTTCTCAACACCTGAAAATATCGACCTCTTTGATATGATGGCTCAAGCGGTTAAAAATGGTAGAACCCATCTGGTAATGGAAGTTTCCAGCCAAGCTTATCTGGTAAATCGAGTATATGGTTTAACTTTCGACGTGGGAGTTTTTCTCAACATCACACCAGACCATATTGGTCCTATTGAGCATCCAACCTTTGAAGACTACTTCTACCACAAGCGCCTCTTGATGAAAAATAGCCGAGCAGTTGTCATTAATAGCGATATGGACTACTTCTCTGTTCTGAAAGAACAAGTTGAGAACCAAGAGCATGACTTCTACGGTAGCCAGTCAAATAACCAGATCGAAAACTCCAAAGCCTTTAGCTTCTCAGCTACTGGTAAATTAGCAGGAGACTATGATATCCAGTTGATTGGACATTTCAACCAAGAAAACGCAGTCGCTGCAGGACTTGCCTGTCTTCGTTTAGGTGCTAGTCTTGAAGATATCAAAAAAGGGATTGCGTCTACTCGCGTCCCTGGCCGTATGGAAGTTCTCACTCAGAAAAATGGCGCAAAAGTTTTCATTGACTACGCCCACAATGGTGACAGTCTTAAAAAACTAATCTCAGTTGTTGAAACACATCAGACTGGAAAAATTGCTCTAGTTCTTGGTTCAACTGGAAACAAGGGAGAAAGCCGTCGTAAGGACTTTGGACTTCTTCTCAATCAGCACCCTGAAATTCAAGTCTTTCTAACGGCTGATGATCCAAATCACGAAGATCCAATGGCTATTGCAGATGAAATCAGTAGCTATATCCATCATCCTGTTGAAAAGATTGCTGACCGTGAGCAAGCTATCAAGGCTGCGATGTCTGTTACAGATCAAGAACTGGATGCTGTCATTATCGCTGGTAAAGGAGCTGACTGCTACCAAATCATCCAAGGTAAGAAAGAAGACTATCCAGGTGATGCAGCCATCGCTGAACGTTATCTTTAGTAAAATTAAAGAAGGCTAGGAAAATCCCTAGCCTTTATTTTTTTATAAAGATAAAGCGTTCTTTATCAAATTCTACAGCTAACTCGTATTTCCCATCTTCATTTTGAAGGATGTAGCCCAATAAAACTAAACTATCGACAAAGATATCTCGACGCTTCTGCATAAGCTGGTCTTTTTTGAGAAATTTAAGCAAAAAGGTTGTCATATACTTGAGAGCATACTCAGGGTTGACATCACCCAAAACACCATAGAGTTTCTGCTGATCTTCTGTCAGCGGATACTGGTGTTTGACCTTATAAAAGTAATTAGACAAGGTCATCTTTTCCCTTGCAAAATCGGTGTGCTCTTCTAGGATAGCTGCATTTGTTTGATTGCGCAATTCGGTCTGAAAATGTTTCCCCAGGATTTCTTGATAGATTTGACTATCATCACTCACATAAACTTCCTGGTCTAGTTCAAGAGATTCTGTAGACTTTAGAAAAGGGAGATTGAGATAATAGCGTTTATTTTCTCTCAAAATCAAACCCGCTTTAATGTATTCCTCCAAATACTTGTCAACTGCGACCTCTGGAAACTGAGCCTTGATTTCACGGAGGATAACATCATCATGCTGATCAAGATAGTCTACCAAATTTCTAAAGAATGGTTGTCGCGTCAAACGAGATGGATTAAAAATCTGAATCATGAAGATTCCTTTCTTTACAAACTAAAAGTGGTGATGCTGCTAATTGACTCGGGTTAGTGCCAGGCTGATTCAGAGGTACAGGAAGCCCCAACTCTCGATAATATTCTCTCCAGAAATCACTGATTTCCTGTGTATCATCACCAAACTTCATGGGAATGGGCTCAAAAATAGGGAGGATTTCTGCTACAAACTGGGAGCAATAGAAACCATCTCCATCTGGGTAAAAAGAAGCATTGTAGGGAGCCCCTAAAAGACTCTCTGCTCGCTTTTTGACCTCTATACAATCAATCTGCTCATAGTGATAAAGGTCATATACTTTCCCGTGTTCAAAGAATTCCTCAGGAGACTGAGCAAGGACACCACCTTCTACCGTGGCGTGATAGACCTGTCCGTCCAAAAAGATAGCCACGTGACTGTAGTTACCAGTAGATTCCTGGATGGCCTGTCCTATATCCGAATCATCTTTCACAAAAATCAAATTGCCATTTTCTAACATACTTCTCTCCTAGCAAAAAAGGAGCCTCGACTCCTTTTTAACAATGGGTATCCCCATTTTTATATTACAATTAAGCATTAAAGCTTTCTGTCAATTGTGGTACCACTTGCTTCTTACGTGAAACGGCACCTGGAAGGAAAGCATGGTTGTTTTCAAGTTTGAAGTTAAAGGCTGCTTCTACCTTGTCCATGTTTGATCCAAGAGCAAGGATTTCTGAGTTTGAGTTAACGATATCTGTGATCATCAAGACAAAGTCAGAGTAGCCATTTACTGTATTTGCGGCTTGGATGGCTGCTTCGATTTCAGCTTGGCGTTCCAAGACTTCAGCAATATCAACTGTATTCACTTGAGCCACACGGACATTGTTTCCATTAAGTTCAAATGTCTTAGCATCGATATCAATCAATTCTTCAGCAGATTTGCTTGCCAAATTTGTACCAGCCTTGAGCATTGCAAGACCGTATTCTTCCAAGTTCACACCAGCCAATTCAGCCAATTCAGGCGCAATCACCTTATCAGATGGGTGTGTTGTTGGAGATTTCAAAAGAAGGGTATCTGAAATCAAACCTGAAAGCATCAAACCTGCAATTTCTTTTGGAACAGCTACACCGTGTTCTTTGAACATACGGTAAACGATAGAAGATGCTGATCCAACTGGTTCCAAACGCATGTAAAGTGGGCTAGCAGTTTCAAAGTTAGCAACACGGTGGTGGTCCACAACACCATAAACTTCAACTTCAGCAATATCTGAAACTGATTGTTGGAATTCATTGTGGTCTGTTAAGATGACTTGTTCTGCACCTTCTGCTTTAGCTGATGTGATAACGCGCGGTGCTTCCACACCAAAATAGTTCAATACGAAAGCTGTTTCTTCATTTGGAGTACCAAGAGCTACTGCTTCTGTATCCAAACCATAAGCTTCTTTTGCAAGATAAGCAAAGGCTACTGATGAACCAATAGCATCTGAATCTGGATTTTGGTGACCAAATACTAGAATCTTAGACATGATAATACCTCGTTTCTTTATTCACTCTATTGTAGCATTTTTTTCAATTTTTGACAAAAGTAAGAGGAGTCAAAGAACTCCCCTCTACTCTTCAAAATGACTGATTAAATTTTTTTCTTGGTTGTCAGATAAAAGTCTTTCCTTCTGTGGCCTCTTCTTACGTTTTAGAAGCGCTTCGGCTGACATGGCTTCTTCTTTACTATCGAAACCTTCTACATAGATAAGTTTTACTGGCAACCGAGCTCGTGTGTACTTGGCTCCCTTACCACTATTGTGAACGGCGATTCTTTTTTTGACATCCGTTGTATAGCCAGTATAGTAGGTACCATCACAACACTCTACCACATACATGTAAGCCTTATGATCCATAGTAAATCTCTTGAATTTCTGGAGTATAGGAACCATCATCATTATGAACAATGAGTGGTGGCAGAACCTTAAAACCACTAGTGGAGCCGTCCTTGATGGCTTCAATCAAAAGCATATTGGCTTCTTTCTCCCGTTTAGGGTAAACAAATTGCAGACGCTTTGGAGCTAGATTATGCTGTTGAAGCGTATCTAAGATATCTAATAATCTATCTGGACGATGAACCATGGCTAAACGCCCATTGGATTTGAGAATACTTTGGGCACTACGGCATATTTCCTTAAGATTGGTCGTAATTTCGTGCCGAGCCAACAAATAGTGCTCACTCTCGTTCAGATTAGAATTTGGGTCCACCTTAAAATAGGGAGGGTTGCATAAAATCAAATCAACCTTACTCCCCTGAATGTAAGCAGGCATATTTTTCAAATCATCACAAATGACCTGCATCTGTTCTTCTAAGCCATTTAATCGGACTGACCGGTCAGCCATATCCGCCAATCGTTCCTGGATTTCAACAGACAGAATTTTCGCCTTAGTACGACTACTGGCAAAAAGTCCAACAGCTCCATTACCCGCACAAAAATCCACTATCAAGCCATTTTTAGGAAAGCGAGGAAAGCGTGACAAAAGTACACTATCCACCGAATAGCTAAAAACTTCTCTATTTTGAATAATCTTGATATCTGTAGAAAAGAGCTGATTGATTCTCTCTCCTGATTTTAATAATTCTTCTACCATACTCCTATTATAACAAACTATATTAACATTTCAAGAGAGAAAAATCAATTAAGACTTTTTCTTATTTAGATTAGAGATAGCTTCCTTGGTCCAGATAGGCATCATGCGAGCCAAAGGAGCAAATCCGTATTTGACACGGTCACTTGAAAAACGTCTCCGTCTCGGTAATTGATGTTTCTCTTCTTCCAAAGTCCGAATAGAAAGACTTGCTTTCCCTGTATATTCGTCCAAATCGACAACTTGGACTTGAACTTCTTCACCGATTTTCAGTACATCATAGATATTCTCAATAAATCCTGTACGAATTTCAGAAATATGAATCAAGCCCGTGATACCAGTCTCTAACTCCACAAAGGCTCCATAAGACTGAATCCCTGTAATTCGCCCTGTTAGCTTATCACCTATTTTCATCCTAGTCCTCGATTTCAATCGTTTCGATAACGACATCTTCAACTGGCTTGTCCATTGCACCTGTTTCTACATCTGCAATTGCATCCAGAACTTCATAAGAAGCTTCATCTGCAAGCTGTCCAAAAACTGTGTGACGACGATCTAAGTGAGGAGTTCCACCTTGTTCTGCATAAATTTCCGCAATTGGTTCTGGCCAACCACCACGAGTAATTTCTTTCTTAGAATATGGCAAGTGTTGATTCTGCACGATAAAGAACTGGCTACCATTTGTATTTGGCCCAGCATTAGCCATAGAAAGGGCTCCGCGGATATTGTAAAGTTCTTCTGAAAACTCATCCTCAAAAGATTCTCCATAGATTGACTCGCCACCCATACCAGTTCCAGTTGGGTCTCCACCTTGAATCATAAAGTCCTTGATAATACGATGGAAAATGACACCATCATAGTAACCATCTTTAGACAGAGCAATAAAGTTGGCAACTGTTTTAGGAGCATGTTCAGGGAAGAGCTTAATACGCAAGTCTCCATGATTTGTTTTAATAGTCGCAATCGGACCTTCTACTGCTTCAATGTCTACTTGTGGAAACTGTAATTCTTTTTCTACCATACCAAATCCTTCTAAGGCATCGAAAATGCCATCTTCTTCTAATGTTTTTGTAATATAATCTGCTTTTTCTTTGATTTTGTCATGAGAAATTCCCATTGCAACGCTGATTCCAGCATAATCAAAGAGTTCCAAGTCGTTGAGACCATCTCCAAAGACCATTACGTTCTCAGGTTTAAGACCTAAATGTTCTACAACTTTTGCTACACCAGCTGCTTTTGAACCTGAAATTGGTACCACATCTGATGAATGTTCATGCCAGCGTACCATACGCAAAATCGATGCTAAACTTTCAGGCAAAGTCAGGTCATCTCCCTGATCCTCAAAAGTCCACATCTGATAGATGTCTTCTTTTTCATAAAAATTAGGATCAATATCCAAGTCAGGATAAATTGGATCAATGGCCTCACTAATCAACTGAGTTCTAGTGGAGAGTTTAGCAGTATGACTACCAACTAAACCATAGTCAATCCCCACTTCCTTAGTCCAAGCAATATAGCTTTCAGCCTTATCTTTAGAGATTTTGTTACTATCAATCACATTGCCTTTTTTATCCTCAATATAGGCACCATTCAGAGTAACAAAAAAGTCAGGTTTAAGTTCGCGAATCTCTGGCACGACACCGAAAATCCCACGACCAGTCGCAATCCCAGTCAAAATACCTTTTTCACGTAATTGTTGAAATACTGTTGGAATTGAGGTTGGGATAAAACCAGTCTTTGAGTTTCGCAAAGTATCATCAATATCAAAAAAAACAATCTTTATCTTTTTCGCCTTATATCTTAATTTCGCATCCATCTCATTACCTCCTTCAATTCACTCTTTCCATTATACCATAAAGTAGAGGAATCCCACATCCCCAATAAAATCCTTGTCTCTTATCCGAATTCCTTTACTAGATACAAAACCAAATCATCATTATTTTGGCTAGTTGCATTCATTTCTAAGGGTTGATTTCGATACCAGACACCTGTCCCATCTGGAATGTAGCCCCGTCTGATATACAATCTCTGGGCAGGGCCATAGCCTAAGTGCAAACCTACACCAAGAGTGACCTTACTCGAAACAAACTTGACTCGTTTTTCTGCTTCTTCTAGCAGTTGATTCCCAATCCCTTGATTTCGAAAAGGCTCAAACACATTAAAATCTGATAATTCTGGATAGACTTCTGCAAAAGGACCATGTTTAGCAGAGGGCAAAATGGTAACGTAGCCCGCTACAACACCATCAATCTCTGCAACTAAGACTTCTCTCTCCCCACTTTCCTGTTCCAGAAAATATCTAGCCAAAATTTCCTCTCTACCAGACCAACCTTGATTCATAAATCCATGAGATAAGGATTCAATATCAGACTTAATCATATTTCTAATCGTACAATTCATCTTTGACTTACCCATCTTTACTCTTTCTATTACCATTATAGCACGCCAAGATCAGAAAAAAACTATCTCGTGAAAAAAGACCCGTTGGGGTCCTAATTTGCTTCCTTATTTTCAATCTCATGAAAAAGAGGTCCACTGAACCCAAACTCGCTCTCTCATTTCAAATCTCGTGAAAAAAAGACCCGTCGGGGTCTTAATTCGCTTTCTTGTTTTCAAGCTCATGAAAAAGAGGTCCACTGGACCCCTTTTTTTAATCTTCGTTTACGAAAGGCATCAAAGCCATTACGCGAGCGCGTTTGATAGCTGTTGTTACTTTACGTTGGTTTTTAGCTGAAGTTCCAGTTACACGACGAGGAAGGATTTTCCCACGTTCTGAAACGAAACGGCTAAGAAGCTCAGTATCTTTGTAATCAACATATTCAATTTTGTTTGCTGCGATGTAATCAACTTTTTTACGGCGTTTGAATCCGCCACGACGTTGTTGAGCCATGTTTTTTTCTCCTTTATAGTATTAATTGTCCATTAGAATGGTAAATCATCATCTGAAATATCCAAAGGATTTGTTGTTCCGAATGGATTTTCATCACGTGAAAAGTCAGGCACTGATTGAGTAGGTGCTGAATAGTTTGAACTTGGTGCAGAATAAGCTCCACCAGTATGTCCTTCACGCACACTACGGCTTTCCAACATTTGGAAATTCTCAGCCACGACTTCCGTCACGTAGACACGTTGTCCTTGCTGGTTATCGTAACTACGAGTCTGAATACGGCCTGTCACCCCGATAAGTGAGCCTTTTTTAGCCCAATTAGCAAGATTTTCAGCCTGTTGGCGCCACATAACGACATTGATAAAATCAGCCTCACGTTCGCCATTTTGACTCTTAAATGTACGGTTTACTGCAAGAGTAAAAGTCGCAACTGCTACATTTGATGGGGTATAACGCAACTCAGCGTCACGAGTCATACGCCCTACAAGTACAACATTGTTAATCATAATCTACCTTCTTACGCGTCAGTTTTGACGATCATGTGACGAAGAATGTCAGCGTTGATTTTTGAAAGACGGTCAAACTCTTTAAGAGCTGCATCATCATTTGCTTCAACGTTAACGATGTGGTAAAGTCCTTCGCGGAAATCTTGGATTTCGTATGCAAGACGACGTTTTTCCCATGTTTTTGATTCAACAACAGTTGCACCGTTGTCAGTCAAGATAGAGTCAAAACGTGCTACCAAAGCGTTTTTCGCTTCTTCTTCAATGTTTGGACGAATGATATAAAGAATTTCGTATTTAGCCATTGATATGTTCCTCCTTTTGGTCTAATGACCCCAAGACTTTGCAAGGGGTAAGTGAGGTTTGCTCACAATAAATTATTATACTAGAAAAAAATTTTTTTCGCAAGTAAAAAATGCTTCTATTTTATTTTTTACAGTTTTTTTGCAGAAGTTTGTGTAATTTCTTCAACCTGAATATTCTCAGATTCAAATTTCTGTTTAAAGGTAGCTAGATCAACCATTCCCTCAATTTGAACTTCGATAACAATCTTACCATCTTTACGTGGAATATTAACAGTATGAGAGATATTAAGATTTTCCTCAACGATTAAAGAAACAATCTTACCAAGTACCCCAACTTCATTTTCTGTGATAAAACGAACACGGATTCCCTCTTCGCCATAACCAGAAATTTCAAGAAATGCTCTGAATACATCACGGTCAGTAATGACACCATAGACTTGTTCATTATCAATAACTGGCAAGATTCCAATCTTATTTTTCAGCATAAGATAGGTTGCATCTTCCAAACTTGCATAACCGGAGACAGTTACAACATTACGAATCATGACGTCTTTTACTTTTGTTTTATTAAGCAAGTAATTCATCTCAAAGATTGAAAGACTCGTTGCTTTTGATGGACTGGCTTCAGCAATTGTTCCTTCTGTTACTAGACCAACTAATTTATCATTTTCAATAACAGGAAGACGATGCAAACCTTGCTCGCGCATCAAGTCTGCTGCATGTGCTACAGTCGTATCTGGGCTAATATATACGACCTTTCGTGTCATAAAATCTTTAACTGCCATAGGAACTCTCCTTTATGTTTATAGCTTTATTATACACTTTTTACGAAAATCAATCAAACGCTTTCATCTCTTTTTCAAGATTCTGAAAACTCTGAAATACTATAAAAAGAGCCCTATATTAGGGCCCTCAATCTAATGATTATGTAATTTGTTTGGCAATCTTTCCCGCAGACTAAGACAAGCTTTATCCGCCGACTAAAAGATCCTCCGGACTAATGTGGATTGCTTGCGCAATCTATATTCGCAACCTAAACTAGTCTCCCAGACTATACGAAGATTACTAGGCAATCCTTATCCGCCGACTAAAACAATCCACTGGTTCTGATGATTGCCAAGCAATCTCTATCCGCCGACTAAAAAGGTCCCCCGGACTAGATGTTAATTGCTGCCGCAATTTTTATCCGCCGACTAAAACAATCCACTGGATTGTTTTAGCCACCTAGATATGCTTTTCTGACTTCGTCTGACGCTGCGAGTTCTTTTCCTGTTCCTGATAGGACAATCTTTCCTGTTTCAAGAACATATCCTCGATCTGCGATAGCAAGTGCCTTATTGGCATTTTGCTCAATCAAAAGAACGGTCGTACCTTGTTTTTGAATATCTTGGATGATATCAAAAATTTCTTGGATAAAAATTGGAGCAAGCCCCATTGATGGTTCATCTAAGAGAAGAAGTTTAGGCGTTGACATAAGCGCACGTCCCATAGCAAGCATCTGCTGTTCACCACCTGATAGAGTAGCTGCATCTTGGTTTTTACGTTCTTCTAAACGCGGGAAACGTGAAAATACTTTTTTCAGATTTGCTTGATTTTCTTCACGATTTTTCTTAAGGAAGGCTCCCATTTCCAAGTTTTCCATAACTGTCAAACCAGGGAAGACGTGACGTCCTTCTGGTACTTGAGAAAGTCCTGATGCCACAATTTTTTGTGCGGGCATCTTTTGGATTTCTTGTCCCAAAAATTCAATACGACCAGAACTTGGACGAACAAGGCCTGATAAGGTACGAAGGATAGTTGTTTTACCAGCACCGTTTGCACCGATAAGGGAAACAACTTCTCCTTCATTTACTTCAAAGCTCACATCACGTACAGCTTGAATCATACCATAGTGTACTGAGAGGTTTTCAACTTTTAACATAGACATTAGGCTTCACCTCCAAGATAAGCTTCGATAACACGTTTATTACTCTTGATTTCATCCGGTGTCCCGTGAGCAATCAAACGACCATACTCAAGAACATAGATACGCTCCGTAACTTCCATAACCAAGTTCATATCATGTTCAATCAGCATGATAGTAATCTTGAATTCATCCTTAATACGACGAATCAACTCAGTCAATTCTGCAGTTTCTTGTGGGTTCATACCCGCCGCAGGCTCATCCAAAAAGAGGATTTTAGGTTCTGTAGCAAGAGCACGAACAATCTCTAAGCGACGTTGTTGACCATAGGCTAAATTTTTAGCTAGAGTTTCAGCATCTCCATCCAAATCAAAGATTTTTAGTAATTCTAAGGCTTTAGCTTTCAATTCTTTTTCATTCTTATAAAAAGCTGGTAAGCGCAAGAAACTTGCAAAAACATGTTGTTTATGATGATTGCTAAATGCAATCAGAACGTTATCCAAAACTGTCAAGTCTTTAAAAAGGCGGATATTTTGGAAAGTACGCCCTAAACCAAGAGATGCGATTTTATAGGGTTGCTTGCCATTTAACAAGTGACCATCCAAGGTTACTGTCCCTTCGCTTGGTTCATAAACACCTGTCAACAAGTTGAAGAGGGTTGTTTTCCCAGCACCATTCGGTCCAATCAAACCAACAAGTTCACCTTCGTTCAATTCGAGAGTAACGTCCCCAACGGCTGTCAGACCACCAAAATGTTTGGTTAAATTTTTTACTTCAAGTAACGCCATTAGTTTTGTCCCTCCTTCTTACCTTTTTTAAAGAGACGTGATAGGCTCAATTCCCAAGTCCCAAGAAGACCACCTGGTCTGAAGATCATAACGAGTACTAAGGCCAAAGCATAGATAATCATACGAACGCTGGCCACGTCTTGAAGGAGCATGTTCAAGATTCCAAGCACGATTGCAGCAACAATTGCCCCTGTAATGGATCCTAAACCACCAAATACAACGATAATCAATACATTGATAGAGTTGATGAACGTATAATCTTTTGGTACGACTGATCCGATAAATCCTGACTGAAGAGTACCAGCGATACTTGCAGTAACAGCACCAAAAACAAAAGCGATGATTTTAATTTTTGTAGTATTTACCCCTACTGACTCAGCAGCAATCTCATCTTCACGAACAGATAAAGTTAAACGCCCGATAGGACTACGAAGGAAATTGAGAGTAGCAATCGTTGTAATCACAGCAAAGAAATATACCATTTGCCAAGTTGTAAAGTTAGGAATCCCCAAAATACCAGCAGCACCGTTTGTAAGGCTTCCACCATTAATAATGAAGATACGAATAATTTCAGCAACACCAAGTGTCGCAACTGCAAGGTAGTCACCCTTCAAACGTAGGGTAGGAATTCCAACGACCAAGGCAACCAAACCAGCAATGATAGCACCGAGCAACATAGCTCCAAAGAATGCACCATAGGTTGGAGATTTTGATCCGATAATGGCTGCTGCATAAGCACCAATAGCCATAAATCCAGCATGTCCAAGTGAAAACTGACCAGAGAACCCAACGATTAGGTTAAGACCTACTGCTAGAATAATGTTGATACCGATTTGTTCAATAATCTGAATATGGAAAAGGTTCAAGACTCCTACAGAAACCAATAGGCTAATCAAACCATATCCAAGCAACAAAAGGAATAACCATAGAATATTAACTTTTAAATTTTCTTTCATTGTTTACACCTTCTCTTTCACATTCTTACCGAGGATACCAGCTGGGCGAACAATCAAGATTAAGAGCAAGATTCCATACACGATGGCATCACGGAAATCTGACATTCCGAAGGCGGTAGCAAATGTCTCCAAAAGACCAATAACAAAGCCACCCAGAGCTGCACCAGGGATAATTCCGATACCACCAAGAACGGCAGCCACGAATGATTTTATACCTGGAGTCATTCCCATCAATGGTTCAAGAGAGTTATAGTAAAGCGCAATCAAGACACCCGCTGCACCAGCTAGAGCTGAACCCAATGCAAAGGTGAAACTGATTGTACGGTTCACGTTAATCCCCATCAGCTGAGCAGCATCACTATCTACAGAAACGGCACGCATGGCTTTCCCCATCTTGGTTTTTTGTACGATGAGTTGTAGAAGAACCATCAAAACAAGTGAGACAGTCAAAATCAACAATTGAATATTTGTTAGACTGATTGGTCCCAAGTCATAACGCACTGTTTGGATTGCTTGAGGAAAGGCACGTGTATTGGCACCTACCAGATAGACCATTCCATACTCCAGTAAGAAGGATACCCCGATAGCTGTAATCAATACAGAGATTCGAGTTGAATGACGTAATGGACGATAAGCTAGGAACTCAATGATAACACCGAGAATCGCTGTACCGATCATCGATAAGATCAAGGCAACAAAGAAATTTAATTGCAAGGAATTAATCAAAAAATAACCCATAAAAGCACCCATCATGTAAATATCACCATGGGCAAAGTTAATGAGCTTGATAATTCCATAAACCATAGTATAACCTAGGGCTAGTAGCGCATAGACACTACCCAAGATTAGACCATTGACAAGTTGTTGAAGCATATGGTTCACTCTTTCTAATTATTATTTTTAGGATTTTTATAAAAAAATAATCCTTTCATAAACACCGAAACAGGGAGTGAGTAAAAGCTCATTCCCCATTTACAATATCTATAATTATGGTTTTACGACTTCTGCCGCTTCTACTTTACCATTATTCATGGTCATCATGAAGGCTGTTTTCACAGTGTTGTGATCTGCATCAAAGCTTGTTTGACCTGTAACACCTTCGAAGTTTTGTGTTTTAGCAAGATTGTTCTTGATATCAACTGAAGTTTTTGCACCTTTTGCTGCATTAGCTACAAGGTAAACTGAGTCATAAGCAAGAGCTGCAAATGTTGAAGGATCTTCGTTGTATTTTGCACGGTAAGCTTCAAGGAAGGCTTTTGCCTTATCTGAAACCTCTACAGTAGTTGAGAAACCTGAGATGAAGTAGATATTTGATGCGCGTTCGGCTGTTGCTTGTTGAACAAATTCTGCTCCGTTAAATCCATCACCACCGATGATTGGTTTATCAATTCCCATACCACGAGCTTGGTTTACAATCTTACCAGCTTCTGTATAGTAACCTGGCAATACGATTGCATCAAAGTCTTTATCTTTGATTTTTGTCAAAGCTGCTTGGAAGTCAGTGTCACCTGATACAAATGTTTCATCTGCTACGATTTCGCCTGAGAATGAATCACGGAATGATTTTGCAATTCCTTTAGCGTAGTCACTTGAGTTATCTGTATATAAGACTACTTTCTTAGCGTTCAACTTGTTTGTAACATAGTTAGAAATGATTTTCCCTTGGAAGCTATCTTGGAATGTTCCGATGAAAAGGAAATCTTGACCTTTTGTCAAACCATCTTGAGTAGCACTTGGAGAAATCAATGGAACTCCAGCTTGTGTAGCATTTGCTACTGCTGCTGCAGTTGCACCTGAAGTTGCAGGTCCTACGATAGCTGCTACTTTAGATTGAGTAACAAGGTTTGTTGAAACTGAAGCAGCTTCAGCAGTTTCAGATTTGTTATCTTTGTCTACTACTTCGATTTGTTTTCCATCGATACCACCTGCTGCGTTAATTTCATCAACTGCAAGTTGGGCACCTTTTTGTTCAGATGTACCGTAAGATGCTACAGCACCAGTTTCTTCAAAGTTGAAACCAATTTTAACGACTTTCTCATCCACTGGGTTACCAGTTGAGTTTGAAGCTCCTGACTTCACTTCTCCACAAGCTGCTAAAACAGCCACACTTGCAAGAGCTACAAGTGACAAGGCAAATTTTTTCTTCATGTTTATCTCCTTTTAATTTCTTAATTTAAATTACATGTTAAGAATATACCGAATTATCAGAAAATTGTCAACACATTTATCTGAATTTTTACATGATAACGTTTTCGTTATTTCTGTAGAGACTACCAACAAAGGGAGTTTCCAATTCTTGGATATGACATCGTCTCACTTTTTTGACAAATTTCTCTTTTCCTAAACGGCTAACCAGTTCTTCCACTTCTTCTGTTGGGACATAAAGTTGCAGATAACGGTGTTTTTTTGAGTGGTAACAAATATCACCATAATTATCGATTTTTTTTGCATCACGATTATAGTATAGGTAGATAATCAGACCAGACCGATTCTCTTTTTGAAACATATTACAACTTCCTTCTAACAATCTTCTTACTATTATATCAAAAAAAGCAAGCTCAGTCGAGCTTGCTTTAGTAGTTTAATTCAAAGAATTATTAGCCATGATTTCATCAATGAAACCATATTCAAGTGTTTCTTGAGCGCTCATCCAGTAATCACGTTCAGCATCTGCATGGATTTGCTCAACTGATTTACCAGAATTATCTGCAAGAATTTGCTCCAAAGTTTTACGAGTTTTAAGCAAGTGTTCAGCAGCAATCGCCATATCTGTTTGCTGTGTACCACCACCTGTACCACCCATCGGTTGGTGAATCATGTACTCGGCATTTGGAAGCATAAAACGCTTGCCTTTTGCTCCACTTGAAGCAATGATTGTTCCCATTGAAGCAGCCATCCCCATAACAATGGTTTGGACATCTGCCTTGATAAAGTTCATAGTATCAACGATTGCCAAACCAGCTGATACAGAACCACCTGGAGTATTTACATAAAGGTAGATATCTTTTGTACTATCTTGGGCATCCAAAAAAAGCAATTGGGCGATAACTGAATTGGCCATATTGTCTTCGACTGGTCCAGTCAACATAATGATACGATCTTTTAAAAGACGTGAGTAAATGTCATATGAACGTTCTCCACGACTTGTTTGTTCAATAACTACAGGAATCATTCATTTCTCCTTCTGATTTCTAAATTTCCTAGTCAAGCGACTTGATACAGGACTATTATATCTTTTTGGTCAAAAAAGGTCAAATTTTTGCTCTATTCTAAAGACAGACACAAAAATTCAACCTCCTTTCGAGACTAAAACCAATGAACAGTTTTAGTTTATGCTTAGAATCTTATTTAGTACCGAACAAGCGGTCTCCAGCATCACCAAGACCTGGAACGATATAGCCATGTTCGTTCAAGCGTTCATCCAAAGCTGCTGTAAAGATTTCTACATCTGGGTGAGCTTCTTGAAGAGCTTTTACACCTTCTGGAGCAGATACAAGGCAGACAAATTTGATGTTTGATGCTCCACGTTTTTTGAGGGAATCAACAGCCAAGATTGCAGAACCACCTGTTGCAAGCATAGGGTCAACCACAAAAATTTGACGTTGGTCGATATCTTCAGGTAATTTAACCAAGTATTCTACTGGTTGAAGAGTTTCTTCGTCACGGTACATGCCAATATGTCCAACTTTGGCTGCTGGAACCAAGCTCAATAGCCCATCGACCATCCCGATACCTGCACGCAAGATTGGAACAATTGCCAATTTTTTACCAGCCAATTGTTTTTGGACTGTTTTTGTGATAGGTGTTTCGATTTCAACGTCTTCAAGCGGAAGATCACGAAGTACTTCATATCCCATCAACATAGCAATTTCATCTACTAACTCTCGAAAAGCTTTTGTAGAAGTGTCTGTACGACGCAAGATTGACAATTTGTGTTGAATGAGTGGATGATTAATGACTTCAAGTTTTCCCATTTTCTGAATTCCTTCTTTCAATTTATTCTTCTTATTATATCAAAAAATGGTTTAAAAATCCTTCTAAACCATCTTTTTTTTTAATTTTTAAATCAAGTTAGCTTCTTGAAGAGCTGCTTGTACTGTCTCAAGTGGTAAATGGGTCAACTCGGTCCCTTTTTCACGATAGAGATACTGGGCGTAGTCGTCCATACGGTACTGGTTAATATAAACGACACGCTCACATCCTACCTGAAGCAATTGCTTGGTGCAGTTGAGACAAGGAAAATGAGTAACGTAAGCTGTAAATCCTTTTGGAACGCCACGTTCTGCTCCTTGTAAAATAGCATTAACCTCAGCATGAAGAGTGCGGACACAGTGGCCCTCAATCACCAAACAGTCATGGTCAATACAATGCTCCGTTCCTGATACAGAGCCATTATAACCTGTTGAAATAACCTTATTATCCTTGACTAAAACAGCTCCTACCTTGGCGCGTTTACAGGTTGAACGATTGGCAATCAATAGGGCTTGAGCAGCAAAATACTCATCCCAAGCCAGTCTTTTTTCTGTCATAACTTCTCTCCTCCTGATCTATTTTTTGAAAAATGGTAGGCGTAAATCTGCGATTTTTTCAGCAGGAACCTTCATTCCATCCTTGATCCATTTAAGCAAAACTGATACGATGGCAGAACTCCAAAAAGAATGCAGGTAAGAGCTGACTCCTTTTGATTTTCCATAGTATTTTTCTAAAAACTCTTGCATGGCTTGCACAAAGATTTTTTCCAAGTGGTAGTCCAAGGCAAGCTGAATAACCTTGGCTTCTTTTCTGGCTTCACGAAAGAGATGAACCCAAACCAGATAGAGATCTGTTTTGACATCATAATGACTGAGCTGCTCCATGATATTATGGACACTGCGTTTAAAGACGCTTTCTAAAATCTCTTCTTTGGAGTCATAGTTTCGATAAAAGGCTGCACGGGAGACCCCAGCTCTTTTTACCAATTCGGAAATGCTAATCTTTGTCAACTCCTTTTTCTCCAAAAGTTGCAAAAGAGCTGTTTCGATAGCTTCTCTGGTCAGTAAATTGGATTCTTTGTTTGATTTTCTGAGATTTTCAAGTGAATTTTCAGAAATTCTTCGTTCGGCCATAACACTTCCTTTCTACTTGTGACAACAGAGTGACGAGACTTTTGTTTTAAGATTTTTCATGATATAATTGTAAAAAAAGACAGAACCTTTGTCAATGTATAAGTGATAAAGATGGAGAATTTCTATGACTTGGAAGATTGTAGCTGACTCTGGTTGTGATTATCGTCAACTGGCAAATCCAGCAATTGATACTGAATTCATCAATGTTCCCTTAACCATTCAAGTAGCTGATCAAGTCTTTATTGACGATGCTAGTCTTGATATTGACAAAATGATGGAAACCATGTATGCAACTTCTGAAGCTTCAAAATCAGCTTGTCCTAGCCCTGATGATTACTTGCGAGCATTTGAAGGGGCAAAACATATTTTTGTAGTGACCATTACTGGAACTCTTTCTGGTAGTCAAAACAGCGCTCAATTAGCTAAGAATCTCTATCTCGAAGAACATCCTGATACTCAGATTCATGTTATTGACAGCTTGTCTGCTGGTGGGGAAGTTGATCTAATCGTTGAGAAAATCAATGATTTGATTGACCAAGGACTTTCTTTTGAAGAAGTGGTTAATGCTATTACTGCTTACCAAGAAAAAACTAAGTTATTGTTCGTTCTTGCTAAGGTTGATAACCTTGTTAAGAATGGTCGCTTGAGTAAGCTGATCGGTACAGTTGTTGGGCTCCTTAATATTCGTATGGTCGGGGAAGCAAGTGAAACTGGAACCTTGGAACTCCTACAAAAGGCTCGTGGTGCTAAGAAGTCCCTCCAAGCTGCTTATGAAGAGTTAATCAAGGCTGGCTACGCTGGTGGGCATATCGTCATGGCTCACCGCAGTAATGATAAATTCTGCCAACAACTCTCAGAACTCTTGCGTAAAAAATTCCCACAAGCTGAAATCAAGATTATCCCAACCTCTGGACTCTGCAGTTTTTATGCAGAAGAAGGTGGACTCCTCATGGGATATGAAATTGACTAATAAATCAAACAAGAGATGACTTATCATCTCTTGTTTTTTTATGGTACAATACTTTTATGAAACATTTTGACACTATTGTAATTGGGGGAGGCCCTGCTGGTATGATGGCTACCATTTCCAGTAGCTTTTATGGGCAGAAAACCCTTCTCATCGAAAAAAATCGAAAACTCGGAAAAAAATTAGCTGGTACTGGTGGTGGTCGCTGTAACGTGACCAACAATGGAACTCTAGATGACCTATTAGCTGGAATCCCTGGAAATGGGCGCTTTCTTTACAGCGTCTTCTCCCAGTTTGATAACCATGATATCATCAACTTTTTTACGGAAAATGGCGTAAAACTCAAGGTCGAAGACCATGGTCGCGTCTTTCCAGCCAGCGACAAATCTCGAACCATTATCGAAGCACTGGAAAAGAAAATCATGGAGCTAGGTGGGCAAATTGCCACTCAAACAGAGATTGTTTCGGTCAAAAAGGTAGATGACCAGTTTGTCCTTAAGTCTACAGACCAAACCTTCACTTGTGATAAACTCATTGTCACAACAGGTGGAAAATCCTATCCTTCTACTGGCTCTACTGGCTTTGGTCATGAAATCGCCCGACATTTCAAACACACTATTACCGAACTCGAAGCTGCTGAAAGTCCATTGTTGACTGATTTCCCGCATAAGGCCTTGCAGGGAATTTCCCTAGACGATGTAACCCTAAGCTATGGTAAGCACGTCATCACCCATGACCTGCTCTTTACCCACTTTGGTTTGTCAGGTCCTGCTGCACTACGCATGTCTAGCTTTGTCAAGGGTGGGGAAATTCTCTCTCTAGATGTCTTGCCACAACTTTCTGAGAGAGAATTAGTTGACTTTTTAGAAGAGAACCGTGAAAAATCCTTGAAAAATGCCTTAAAAGCCTTGCTCCCTGAACGCTTGGCAGAATTTTTTGTGCAAGGATATCCTGAAAAAGTCAAACAACTAACAGAAAAGGAACGCAACCAACTTGTCCAGTCCATCAAGGCTCTTAAAATCCCTGTAACTGGCAAAATGTCATTGGCTAAATCCTTTGTCACCAAAGGTGGCGTTAGTCTCAAGGAAATCAATCCTAAAACGCTGGAAAGTAAGCTAGTGCCTGGACTCCACTTTGCTGGCGAAGTACTAGATATCAATGCCCATACGGGGGGATTTAACATCACTTCCGCCCTCTGCACCGGCTGGGTGGCAGGCTCAAACTAGAACTATAAATGATATAGTATCTAAAGATATTGGATAAGAAAGGAGCTATTTTGGAACATATTATTTTACTGAGAGGTGTTACACCGAATGGACAAAATGCTATCCCTAAAATGTCTTATCTGGTAGATATCTTAACAGAGGCTGGTTTTCAACACGTTCGAACTTATATTCAAAGTGGAAATATTATTCTTGAAAGCGACTTAGCCATAGAAGAAATACGAGAACAAGTCCATACTCTAATAAAAGAAAAAATTGGAGCCGACTTGAAAATGGTTATTAAAAATAAGAGTGATTTTACAAAAATTGTCCAAGAAAATCCGTTTGGAGAACACTATCTTTATGACCGTATACATATAATTCTTTTCCAGAATGCTATCCAAAGTCTACCATTTGAAAAATTGGATAGTGACTATGGTGAAGAAGAAATTTGTATCGGCAACCATTGTCTTTACCTCTATCTCCCTAGAACTGCAAAACGAAAAAAGCTTAATACCAACTATCTTGAAAAGCTGTTCGGCGTTGATCTGACCATGCGAAAGTTAAACGTGGTAGAAAAATTACTAACAAAATAGGAAAAATAAGATGATTAGAAGAGAATCAGTCGAATTTGTCAACATGTGTATGATTAAAAATGGGGACAAGGTTTTGGTTCAAGATCGAGTTAGTCCTAACTGGCCTGGCATTACTTTTCCTGGTGGCCATGTTGAACGTGACGAATCCTTTGTCGATGCTGTCATTCGTGAAGTGAAAGAAGAAACTGGTCTGACCATTTCTAAACCCCAACTCTGCGGTATCAAAGATTGGTATGATGATGCAGATTATCGCTATGTTGTCCTCTTTTACAAAACTGAACACTTTACTGGGGAGCTCCAATCTTCAGACGAAGGAAAAGTCTGGTGGGAGGATTTTGAAAATCTATCTCATCTTAAACTGGCTACTGAGGATATGTCTGATATGCTTCGTGTTTTTTTGGAAGAAAATCTCAGTGAGTTCTTTTACTACAAGGATGATGAAGACTGGTCTTACCAACTCAAATAACAGTAAATCGGCAGAGATTACTCCGCCGATTTTTAGCTTGTCTAATCTTCAAGCTAGGTCTGTGTCCTCCAATTAAAATTCTGTTACTGGCTTTGTCAGTGCTAGCTTAGTCTTTGAGTTTTATCGAGTTTGTGTGCTTACATAGTGGGCAATAACATCTGATGTGTACTGAGCTGTCCCTGGGCCAAATTTGTCAATATTTTCCTTAAACTCTGGATTATAGACATAGCCTTGGCCGATATGACCGAAGACTTCCATAGAGCAGTCAAATCCATAGGTACGAATGGCTTGCAAGAGCTTGGCTGCTTCCTCTTGGTTTTCAGATGCTGTTATCGGCAGACCAGATTGTAGATTTTGAGCCAAGGCTTGAAAGACTTGATTAAAGGCTGTTGTAGCTTCATCCTCTCGTCCTTTTTGACGCTCGAGAGCCTGGTCCATGACTTCCTAGCCATATTTTTCTACCGCCTCTTGGTGGTATTTTTGATTGTCTTGATAGCTAAATCCAGTGAATTTTTCTTGAATGGTCATTTTTATTTCTCCTTTTTGTTCTTGAATGGTTTTTTGTAAGGTTGAAATTAAGGTATCCAAATGTTGTCTTTCTCGAGTCAGGTAATCCAACTGTCTCGTCAAATGTGGTAACAAGTTCATCTTTTCTTCCTTCAATAGCTCTGCTATTTTTTCTAAAGAAAAGCCTAGATACTTGTAATAAAGGATAACCTGAAGTCGTTCTAAATCTTCTTGACTGTAGGTTCGATAGCCATTTTCTGACTTTAATGGGACCAAGAGTCCTATCTTATCATAATGGTAAAGTGTTTTGATAGAAACGCCTGAAAGCTGCGCAGCTTCTTTGATATGGTACATGATTTCCTCCTCACATAAATAGTATATACCCTCCCCTTTGGGGAGAGTCAAGTATTTTATTAAGATTTATGAAAACGTAAAATTGATTTTCTTGACAGACTTCAAAAATCATGATAGGATAATCAAGTCTATCAATCAAATAAAAAGCTCATAAAGAGTCATTGAGAGAAGGCTATTTGACAACTCAAGTAGCCTTTTCTTATTTTAAAAAATAGATCGGAGTTTTACTATGTCTGAAAAATCGCAATGGGGCTCGAAACTGGGCTTCATCCTTGCGTCTGCTGGTTCTGCTATTGGTCTTGGGGCCGTTTGGAAATTCCCTTATATGACCGCTGCCAATGGTGGAGGAGGATTTTTACTGGTCTTTCTCATCTCAACGATTTTAATTGGTTTCCCGCTTTTGCTGGCGGAGTTTGCCCTTGGTCGGAGCGCTGGCGTATCAGCAATCAAAACCTTTGGTAAGCTTGGAAACAATCATAAATACAATTTTATTGGTTGGATTGGCGCCTTTGCCCTTTTCATCCTTCTCTCATTTTATAGTGTTATTGGAGGATGGGTTTTAGTCTATCTAGGTATCGCTATTGCTAAAGCCTTCCAAGTTGGGATTAGCAGTGATTATGCCCAGCTCTTCACAGACATTATTTCAAATCCATGGATTGCTCTCGGTTCCCAAGCCCTCTTCATCTTCCTCAACATCTTTATCGTATCTAAGGGAGTTCAAAAAGGGATTGAAAGAGCATCGAAAGTTATGATGCCCCTGCTCTTTATCATCTTTGTCATTATCATCGGGCGCTCTCTCAGCTTGCCTAATGCCATGGAGGGTGTGGTTTACTTCCTCAAACCTGACTTTTCAAAACTGACAAGCGCCGGACTCCTCTATGCTCTGGGACAATCTTTCTTTGCACTATCGCTCGGTGTTACTGCCATGTTGACCTATGCTTCTTACTTGGATAAGACAACCAATCTGGTCCAATCAGGTATGTCCATCGTTGCCATGAACATCTCTGTATCCATCATGGCAGGATTAGCTATTTTCCCAGCTATGTCAGCCTTTAACATCCAGTCTGAAGGTGGTCCAAGTCTCCTCTTTATTGTCTTGCCTCAACTCTTTGACAAGATGCCTTTTGGAAGTATTTTCTACATCCTTTTCCTATTGCTTTTCCTCTTTGCGACAGTCACTTCTTCTGTCGTAATGCTGGAAATCAATGTAGGCAACATCACCAACCAAGACAATCGTAGACGTACTAAGTGGAGTATGATTTTAGGGGTTTTGACTTTTGTATTTGGTATCCCTTCAGCCCTATCCTACGGAGTCATGGCAGACGTTCAAATCTTTGGAAAGACCTTCTTTGATGCCATGGACTTCTTGGTTTCTAATCTCCTCATGCCCTTTGGTGCCCTCTGCTTGTCTCTCTTTACAGGATATATTTTCAAAAAAGCATTGGCTATGGAGGAACTCCATCTTGATGAAACACCGTGGAAACAAGGACTTTTCCAAGTCTGGCTCTTCCTTCTTCGTTTTATCATCCCAATCATTATCATCGTGGTCTTTATCGCCCAGTCTATGTAACTATAAAAAGGACTTGAGTAATGAACTCAGGTCCTTTCTTTTTACGGATGGCTAACAATCAATTCCAAATCTTGTCCTTCAAGTGTCCAAGTTTCAACATCACTTGGTAAAATAAAGTGGCTACCTTTTTGAATTGGATAATCTTTACTGTCCACAGTTAGTTTCCCTTGACCAGCTAAGACACTCAATAAGCTATAGTCAGCTGTCTTTTCAAAGTCAACTTTTCCAGTGATTTCCCACTTGTAAACTGCGAAGAATTCATTGGATACAAGGAGAGTTGAACGCAAATCATCTGCTTTGACGGTTACAGGACGGCTGTTAGCAGGCTCACCAATATTTAGAACATCGATGGATTTTTCAAGATGAAGCTCGCGCAAGTTACCATTATCATCCTTACGGTCAAAGTCATAGACACGGTAGGTTGTATCACTAGACTGTTGCGTTTCAAGGATCAAGATACCTGCTCCAATAGCATGCATGGTTCCACTTGGAACATAGAAGAAATCTCCAGCTTTTACAGGAACTTTTGTTAACAAGGCATCCCAGTTTTTATCTTCGATTTGCTGGCGGAGTTCTTCTTTTGACTTAGCGTTATGGCCGTAAATAATTTCTGAACCCTCATCTGCAGCAATAATGTACCAACATTCTGTTTTTCCGAGTTCGCCCTCATGTTCTAGGCCATAAGCATCATCTGGGTGAACTTGAACACTGAGCCAGTCATTGGCATCAAGGATTTTTGTTAAAAGCGGAAATACTGGCTCTGGACGGTTACCAAATAACTCACGGTGTTCCGCATACAAAGTAGCTAAGTCGATTCCCTCAAAGCGACCATTGGCTACCTTGGAAACACCATTGGGGTGAGCTGAAATTGCCCAATATTCTCCGATTTTTTCGCTTGGAATGTCGTAGCCAAACTCATCACGAAGTTTAGTCCCACCCCAGATTTTTTCTTGCATTACGGAATTTAAAAATAATGGTTCTGACATGTTTCATCTCCTGTCTGATTTTTCACCCTCATTATAGCAAAAAAAGAGTCCTAATTGAACTCTTTTTTCTATCTTATAAAGAAGGGAGAAGATTTTGTAAAAATAGTGAATAAATGTGTTCTACTCAATGCTTGCACCATTACTGGCAATGACCTCCTTGTACCAGTAGAAGGACTTCTTCTTGCTACGTTTGAGACTTCCATGACCTTCATTATCACGATCCACATAGATAAAGCCATAGCGTTTGTTCATTTCGCCTGTTCCAGCTGAAACTAGATCGATACAACCCCAAGTTGTATAACCAAGCAAGTCTACTCCATCTTGGCATATGGCATCTCGCATAGCCTTGATGTGGGCCTCTAGATAAGCAATCCTATAGTCATCTGCTACATAACCATTCTCATCCGGTGTATCAATAGCACCGAGGCCATTCTCTACGATGAACATGGGCTTTTGGTAACGATCCCAGATGGCATTGAGGGTGATTCGAAGCCCAAGTGGGTCAATCTGCCATCCCCATTCTGAGGATTCTAGATAGGGATTTTTGAGAGAGGCAAAAACATTTCCAGCTGTTAATTCTTTAACTTCTGGATCACCTGAGGCCACTCGACTTGCATAGTAAGAGAAGGAAACAAAGTCAACAGTGTAATTCTTCAACAAATCTAGATCCTCTGCCGTCATTTCAATCTCAATTCCTTCACGCTCCCACTGCTTCTTAGCGTAGCTTGGGTATTCCCCACGCGCTTGAACATCAATGAAAAAGTAACTCTTGCGATCTTCCTCCATAGCAGCCCAGTAGTCTCTCGGATGGGCTGTGTTAGGATAATACTGCCCTGCTGCCAACATACATCCAACCTTGTTTTCTGGGTCAATTTCGTGGGCAAGCTTAGTCGCCAGAGCTGAAGCTACCAACTCATGGTGAGCTGCTTGGTATTTGACTTGTTCTTGAATTTCACCTTCTTCGAAACAGAGACCAGCTCCCATAAAGGGGGCATGAAGAATCATATTAATTTCATTAAATGTTAGCCAGTATTTGACCAAGCCCTTGTAACGGGTAAAAAGTGTACGACAGAGATTCTCATAGAAGTCCAACATACGACGATTGCGCCAACCACCATACTCAGTAATTAAGTGCATGGGGCAGTCAAAATGCGTGATGGTTACCAGAGGTTGGATCCCATACTTGTGGCACTCCTTAAACAAGTCTTCATAAAAGGCTAGACCAGCTTCATTTGGCTCTGCTTCATCTCCTTTGGGGAATATTCTTGTCCAAGCAATGGAAAGTCGATAAGTCTTAAAGCCCATTTCCGCAAAAAGGGCAATATCTTCCTTGTAATGATGGTACATATCAATGGCTTCTTTTGCTGGGTAAAAATAGCCCTCCTCAAACGAGAACATCTTTTTCTGACCTGTGATTATGGCTTCACGGTCAGGTCCAATCGGTACCACATCGACATTAGCCAGACCTCGACCATCTAGATTATAAGCTCCCTCACATTGATTAGCTGCCGTAGCACCACCCCAGAGGAAACCCTCTGGAAATTGTAGTATTTCTGTCATCACTTTACCTCACATGATTTAGTACTACTATTATACTATCAAACATTTAAATAAAGCTGAAATAGCTCCAAAAAATGTTTTAAGAAAAGCATTTTCTTTACAAAAAAGCTTCTACGATGAACATAGAAGCCAAATAGGGTAGTTGAAATTTGTATACAAAACTGCTTTATTTCATAAGATTTGGAAGAATGAACATGATAAAGAAAGCTAGAGCAACCATAATACAAACATTAAGATAGATAAAACATTTTGCCAACCATGCATATCGCCCAGGTCTTAGTGGTCTTTCTACATAGGAATGTTTTGGTTTTTTAGGATCATAATAAACAGCAACTTTTCCACCAATTGGAAAGCGTTCCTTAAGTGGAGATTTTGTATAAGACAAAAAACTATTCCCCTTAACTTTGTATCTTAAAATCTGAGGAATCTCACCATCTTCGAGATTATCCATTTTTACATCAGAGACAACCGAGCCCAAGGGAGTACTGATTGTATTTGATATAGCCATAAGAAATTTTGGACCTACAACCTTGTATTGGTTCCCGTCAACAGTATACTCAACCACAGGGAGGTTTATCCCGTTATAAAGAGCATAAGAGTATCTAATAATAACTCCTTCGGTTTTTTCCGTACATCTCTTGGCATTTCTATAATTACTCAAGATAAAAAAGTCAAAAATAAAATAGGTAAAAGCAGCAAAGCCTAACATCATCAAACCAAATAATAGAAAGAAAGTAGTTGGCATCATTTTCTCCTTCAAATATCCTAATGAATCTATTTTAACAGAAAAGACACAAAAGAAAAAGATCGGGTTGCTCCGATCTTTCAATAGTTCATATTCGCACATTCTTTTTTAAGAATCATTATGGTTAACTTCAAATGGCTAAGCGTCCTATTTCATAAGATAAAAATCAATCACTAGACCAGCAGGGCCACTTACTAGCAGGGATTCGGTTCCCCAATCAGTTACAACTGGCCCATGTAAAATCTCAATCCCTAATTCTTTCACACGCTTTTGATTCTGTTCCAAATCTTCAACTTCAATGTGTAAAATGATTCCTGACTGAAAATTTTCCAAAGGTATCAAATTGTTTTGGGATAACATGAGGCAGTGACTGCCAATCGTGAACTGAGCAAAACCATCATCAACATAGTCTGCCTTCTTATCCAAAATATGCTCTAAGTCAGCACAGACTTGGGGAACATTTGAAACAATAATATCCAATTGATTTAAATTCATTTACTATCCTCCATAAAAAGACCGGATTGCTCCGATCTTTTCAAGTTCTGCTCAAAGAAAATCAAAGAATAAACAAGGTGGAACCAAGTTTGATGGCAAATCTTTGCTCATCAAACTACGAAAAATCCTTTGGGACTTTTTCTAGGCTCCACACTAGATTCCATCATTGAAATTTATGGTTTCAATGATGGAATCGTCGGCAGTAACCTAATAAAGAAGTCTACAAATTTATCTTTGATTTTCGACGAGAGGAATTATTTGATTGCGCGTGATTGCAATCCTTCTTCTTCCAAGAAGAGGCGGAATGGTACAAGTTCTTCTGCTTCGTATTTTTCCTTAAAGGCTTTGATTGCTTCTTCTGAGTGTTGTTTTGGATCCAACTCAAGTACTTCTACTGGAAGTGGACGGTGTGGAGTAATGTGAGCATCGATAACAACAGTTTTACCTTCTTTGTTGAGTTTAACAGCTTCTGCAACAACTGCGTCGATGTCTTCGATACGGTCAACTGTAAATCCAATAGCTCCTTGAGCTTCAGCGATTTTCGCATAGTCAGCATTAGGGAAGTCACAACCAAACAAGTGTTTGTTTGTGTCTTCGTATTTGTCCTTGATGAAGGCATATTTACCATTTGAGAAGACAACGTTGATAACTGGAAGGTCGTATTGAACGTTTGTGATAACGTCTGGGTAGCACATGTTGAAAGCTCCGTCACCCATAATGTTCCATACTTGGCGATCTGGATTGTCTTTCTTAGCAGCGATACCTCCAGGAAGGGCAATACCCATTGTCGCAAAGAGTGGAGATGTACGCCACATGTTCTTAGGTGTCATGTGAAGGTGACGAGTAGATGTTTGAGTAGTGTCACCTACGTCGATTGAATAGATAGCGTCTTGATCAGCATGTTTGTTGATTGCATTGTAAACTTGATACAATTGCAATTCACCCTCAGTTTTACCTTCGAGCTTGTTCATGTAATCACGCCAGTTTTGGTTATTCTTAACGTTTGCACGCCACCATGGAGTAGATTCAACTGGATTCACTTTGTCAAGGATTGCTTTCGCTGCTTGACCTGCATCACCAAGGATTGAAGCGTCTAGAGCATGACGTTTACCAAGTTTGTAAGGGTCGATATCGACTTGGATGAATTTTTCAGTATTCTTGAATGCTTCGTAAACTTCAGCAAATGGGAAGTTTGAACCAAGGAAAAGAACTGTGTCTGCTTCAAAGACAACTTCGTTGGCTGGTTTCCAACCAACACGGTAAGCAGAACCTGTCAAACCTTCGTAGTTCCATTCAAAAGCTTCAAAGTTTTTACCAGTTGTGATGATTGGTGCTTTGATTTTACGTGACAATTCAGTAATCACTTCACCAGCTTTAACACCACCGTAACCAGCATAGATAACTGGACGTTCAGCATTGTTCAAGATTTCAACTGCTTTGTCAATTTCAACTTCGTTCAAAGCAGGAGCGATGAATGAACGTTCGTATGAACCTGAACCGTAGTATGAGTTTTCGTCGATTTCTTGGAAACCAAAGTTTACTGGAATTTCAACAACGGCTGGACCTTTTTTAGAAACGGCAGCACGGCAAGCTTCGTCGATAACTTTTGGTAATTGCTCTGCGTAAGCTACACGTTTGTTGTAAACAGCGATACCGTTGTACATTGGGTTTTGGTTTAATTCTTGGAAAGCATCCATGTTTAATTCATTAACAGGACGTGATCCAAGGATAGCAAGGAATGGAGTGTTATCCATAGCTGCATCGTAAACACCGTTGATCAAGTGAGTCGCACCTGGACCACCTGAACCAACTGCAACACCAATAGATCCGCCAAATTTAGCCTGCATAACCGCTGCAAGAGCACCTGTTTCTTCGTGGCGAACTTGCAAGAAACGGATATCTTTGTCTTCAGCCAAAGCGTCCATAAGTGAGCTAAGTGTTCCTGATGGGATACCGTAGATAGTGTCTACGCCCCATGTTTTCAATACGTTAAGCATTGCTGCAGATGCAGTAATTTTCCCTTGAGTCATAATGATAACTCTCCTTAAAAGTTAATTTGATGAATAATAAAAGCGCTTTTATATGTTTTTTGAAAACGATTCAGTAAATTTACACTCCTAATTTATCACATTTACTTATAGTTTCATAAGAATGTGCTCAGAAAACTTCATTCTCTATTACAGTACAGATTGAAAACGTTTTGAAAATCTGTTTTAGAATAGCAAAAAAGCGGTTAAGACCGCCTTTTTAATCCACTTTAGTAAAATTAAGCATGAGAGAACTGATTAGAACAGAGACTGAACTAAAGGCCATGGCTAATCCTGCAAGTTCTGGATTGAGCACCAAACCAAGCCCTGAAAAGACTCCTGCTGCAATCGGAATACCAATGAGGTTATAGATAGAAGCCCAGAAAAGATTGAGTAGAATACGATTAAAGGTCTTCTTACTCATATCAAAAGCACGCGCCAATCCTAGTAAATTGTTGGTTGTGAGGACAAGATCTGCTGATTCAATGGCAATATCTGTTCCAGACCCCATAGCAATTCCGACATCTGCTACACTGAGGGCCGGCGCATCATTGATCCCATCTCCAACAAAGGCCAATTTCCCATTCTTTTGAAGCTTGTGAATTTCATGTGCCTTTTCCTCTGGCAAGACATTTGCGATCACTTCTTCGATTCCAATTTGCTCTGCAATCGCATGGGCTACTCCAGCATTATCTCCGGTAAGCATGACAGTTTTAAGACCACGTTTTTTCAATTTGGCAATAGCTTCTCGAGCATTTTCCTTAGGGACATCCTGCAAGGCAATTAAGCCTTTTAACTGACCATCCACGGATAGGAAGACAACTGTTTTTGCTTCTTTCTCAAGTAAATCAAATCGTTCTTGATAGTCACTCGGAATGTCAAGATCAGCTAAAAGTTTGGCATTCCCAAGCAAGACTTGTTTACCATTAATAATCCCAGTCACACCTTTTCCATGCAAGGCTTGGAAGTTTTCCACTGGGTAAAGGCTAATTCCTAGTTCAGATGCACGATTAACAATAGCTTGAGCTAGCGGGTGTTGAGATACATCTTCCAGTGAAGCAGCCAAGCTGATCACTTCTCTTTCATCACCAATAACATCTGTCACTACTGGCTTCCCTTCGGTCAAGGTTCCAGTCTTATCAAAAACAACTGTTTGAACTTTTTGAATTTCCTGTAAAACTGTACCATTTTTGAGGAGAACCCCCATCTTAGCACTTCGTCCTGTTCCTACCATAAGTGCTGTCGGTGTCGCAAGTCCAAGAGCACAAGGGCAAGCAATAATCAAGACAGCAACTCCGTAAAGAAGGGAAGTCACAAAGCTTTCACCAAGAAAAACAAACCAGATCCAAAAAGTAAGGAGTCCTAAAATGACAACTGCTGGTACGAAAATTCCAGAAATCTTGTCTGTCAAATCTTGAATCGGAGCACGACTGGTTTGAGCTTTCTTCACAAAGTCTACAATCTGAGCCAACATGGTTTCAGAACCTACTTTTTCAGCTCTAAAAATGATCGTACCACTATTATTGATGGTTGAACCAATGACAGCATCTCCAACTGATTTATCGACTGGAATACTTTCCCCAGTTACCATTGATTCATCAATACTAGTTTCTCCTTCTATTACAGTCCCATCAACGGCAATTTTTTCACCTGGTCGAACGCGAATGAGATCCCCAACTTTGACTTGTTCTAGAGGTATTTGAACATAAACATCATCACGCAAAACCTCTGCTGTTTTTGCTTGTAGGTCTAATAATTTTTCGACTGCCTGCGAAGTATTTTTTCGCATTTTTTCCTCAAAAACTGCTCCCAAAAGAATGAAGAAGAGGATAAATGCAGCACTTTCAAAGTAAACAGGCAGACCAGTGAAGAGGGCAACTAAGCTATAGAAATAGGCCACTAGGGTTCCCAGAGCAACCAAGGTATCCATGTTGGAATTGTGCTTTTTAAAACTAGCCCAGGCGCTTCTGATATATGGAACTCCAGCTACCAGCATAATGGGTGTTGTGGCTAAAAAAGTGCCCCAACGCATGACTTGGTGACTAATTCCTCCTGTAGACATCCCAATCATGAGAATCACAAGAGGCACAGTAAAGATACTAGTAATCCAAAAACGCTGAAAAAGACTGAGAGACTTTTTAGTTTTTTCAACAACGGTGTAGGTTCCCTTTTGCATCTTCATGCCACAAGAAAACTCGTGCTCACCCAAGTCTTGAGGAGTAAAACGAATGATCTTTTCCTCATCTTGGGCGATTGGTTCTAGAATTCCTTCTTCTTCGAAGAGAATTTCTTTATAACAGTTTGATGGTGTCACACGGTGAAAGGTAATCTCAGCAGGAATTCCTTTTTGTAGTTGAATATGGGCTGGATGGTAGCCTTTGTCTGCCGTGATACGGATTTTTTGAACACCATTTTCAAGACTTGCTTTTACAATTTCAGTCATATCATTCTCCTATTCTACAATCATCTTACCGTGCATCATATTCATGCCACAAGAGAAACCATACTCACCTGCTTCTTCAGGTGTGATTTCAACCACATATTGGTCTCCCATAGGCAGATCTGCATGCACTCCAAAGTCTGGGAAAACGATTTGGTCCAAGCAGGGTGAAGGATCTTTTCGATCAAAAATAATGCGAGCAGGTTGCGATTTTTTGAGGATAATGGTTTCTGGAGTATATCCTCCCATGACCTCCACTCGAATCTCCTGATAGCCATTTTTTTGCTGGGCTCTCTTAGCATCTTCTTGCGGTTTTTTGAAAAACCAAAAGAGGATAAAAGCAATCATTCCTAAAACAACAATAGATACAAATAGATTTAACATAGCGTCTCCTTTACATACAATTACATCTTACTTCTGTTACAGCACTTGCTTTTTTCTTTGAAATCACTTCTTCCAAACCTTCCAAGTCAGCTAGGGTAAAGTCACATTCTTCAATCAAATCAGCTAGCAAGAGCTTTATTCTGCGGGAACAAAGCTTGTCTTTGATATCCTGAACCATTAAGCCCCTACTATCATCTAGCGTTAAAAGGGCCGAATAGACAAAGGACTTGCCCTGTTTTTCCCGAGTCAAACATTCTTTCTCCACCAAACGGGCCAAGAGTGTCTGGATCGTGGACTTAGACCAGCTGAATCTTTTTTCTAATACTTTTATCAGATCCGTACTAGTCTGCTCGCCCTGCATCCAGATAATCTTCATGACCTGCCATTCTGCATCTGAAATCTGCATGGTTATCTCCTCTAAAATCTACATTTGTCAATCACAATTATTACTATACACCTATAATCTACATTTGTCAATCATAAAATCACATTTTTAAAATTTATCGCCTCTATAAATATTTTTTATCACCACAATAAAAAATACATATTATCCAAAGCTCTCTTTTAATGCTACAATAACTGTATCATTTTCCTAGATGGGAGGTTCTACTTTTGGATTGGTCCATTGTTGAACAATATCTACCACTCTATCAAAAGGCATTCTTTCTGACCTTGCATATTGCAGTTTGGGGAATTCTAGGTTCTTTTTCGCTGGGACTCATCGTCAGCGTCATCCGGCATTACCGCCTTCCTGTTTTCTCACAACTGGCAACAGCCTATATAGAATTGTCACGAAATACACCCCTTTTGATACAACTTTTCTTTCTCTACTTCGGTCTACCTCGAATAGGGATTGTTCTTTCTTCAGAAGTCTGTGCAACAGTCGGGCTCATCTTCTTAGGTGGTTCCTATATGGCAGAATCCTTCCGAAGCGGGCTAGAAGCCGTCAGTCAAACCCAGCACGAGATTGGTTTAGCCATTGGTCTTACACCTTTTCAGGTCTTTCGCTACGTGGTTCTTCCACAGGCAACAGCGGTTGCTCTACCATCCTTTAGTGCCAATGTTATTTTCCTCATCAAGGAAACATCTGTCTTCTCAGCAGTTGCCCTTGCTGACCTTATGTATGTTGCTAAGGATTTGATAGGACTCTACTATGAGACAGATATCGCCCTAGCCATGTTGGTGGTTGCTTACCTTATCATGCTTCTACCTATTTCACTAGTCTTTAGTTGGATAGAAAGGAGGCTCCGTCATGCAGGATTCGGGAATGCAAGTACTCTTTCAGGGAAATAATCTCCTGAGAATCTTACAGGGATTGGGCATCACGATTGGGATTTCTATCCTGTCTGTCCTCTTATCCATGATTTTCGGAACAGTGATGGGAATTATCATGACCTCTCATTCTAGAGTGATTCGCTTTTTGACACGCTTATATCTAGAATTTATTCGTATCATGCCCCAGCTGGTGCTTCTCTTCATCGTTTACTTTGGTTTGGCTCGAAACTTTAATATCAATATCTCAGGTGAGACTTCTGCTATTATCGTTTTCACCCTTTGGGGAACAGCTGAGATGGGTGACTTGGTTCGTGGCGCTATCACTTCCTTGCCTAAACATCAGTTTGAGAGCGGACAAGCGCTTGGTTTAACTAAAGTGCAACTCTACTACCATATCATCATCCCACAAGTCTTGAGAAGGCTTCTACCGCAAGCCATCAATCTTGTCACTCGGATGATTAAAACGACTTCCTTAGTTGTCTTGATTGGGGTTGTTGAGGTTACCAAGGTTGGACAACAAATCATTGATAGCAATCGTTTGACTATCCCAACAGCTTCCTTTTGGATTTATGGAACCATCCTAGTCTTGTATTTCGCAGTTTGCTTCCCTATTTCCAAACTATCTACTCATCTAGAAAAACATTGGAGGAATTAAATGTCTGAAACTATTTTAGAAATCAAGGAACTGAAAAAATCCTACGGAGA
>NZ_KQ970818.1:273585-288548 GCF_001579645.1 Streptococcus infantis | reverse complement strand
ACTATTTTAGAAATCAAGGAACTGAAAAAATCCTTCGGAGACAATCCTATCCTCCAAGGACTTTCTTTAGATATTAAAAAGGGGGAAGTGGTCGTCATCCTAGGACCATCTGGTTGTGGGAAAAGTACCCTCCTTCGTTGCCTCAATGGTTTAGAAAGTATTCAAGGAGGAGATATCCTGCTGGATGGCCAGTCCATCGTTGAAAATAAAAAAGATTTTCACCTGGTTCGCCAAAAGATCGGTATGGTCTTTCAAAGTTATGAACTCTTTCCTCACTTGGATGTCCTTCAAAACCTCATCCTAGGCCCTATCAAGGCACAAGGGAGAGACAAAAAAGAGGTTACTGAAGAAGCTCTACAACTACTGGAACGTGTCGGACTTCTAGATAAACAACATAGCTTCGCTCGCCAGTTATCTGGTGGACAAAAGCAACGGGTTGCGATCGTCCGTGCCCTGCTCATGCATCCAGAAATTATCCTCTTTGACGAAGTGACTGCTTCACTGGATCCAGAAATGGTGCGTGAGGTTCTAGAACTTATCAATGACTTGGCTCAAGAAGGGCGTACCATGATTCTGGTAACCCATGAAATGCAGTTTGCCCAAGCCATTGCGGACCGCATCATTTTCCTTGACCAAGGTAAAATCGCTGAGGAAGGAACTGCTCAAGAATTCTTCACAAATCCACAAACCAAACGAGCACAAGAATTTTTAAACGTCTTTGACTTTAGCCAGTTTGGCTCATATCTATAATCAATAAAGGAGATTATTATGAAACTACTTAAACCAATTCTAACTGTTTTTGCGCTAGCATTTGCGCTTATCTTTGTCACAGCTTGTAGTTCAGGTGGAAGCTCTGATGCTTCCTCTACTAAGGCAACTGCCAAAGCTCGCACCATTGAAGAAATTAAGAAAAGTGGCGAACTTCGTATCGCAGTCTTTGGAGACAAAAAACCTTTTGGTTATGTTGACAACGACGGTTCTTACCAAGGTTACGATATCGAATTAGGAAACCAATTAGCTAAAGACCTTGGTGTCAAACCGAAATATGTATCAGTTGATGCTGCCAACCGTGCTGAATACTTGATTTCAAACAAGGTTGATATCACACTTGCCAACTTCACAGTTACTGACGAACGTAAAAAACAAGTTGACTTTGCCCTTCCTTACATGAAAGTTTCTCTCGGTGTTGTGTCACCAAAAGATAAAGTTATCAAAGACGTTAAAGAACTTGAAGGCAAAACCTTGATCGTTACAAAAGGAACTACTGCTGAAACTTACTTTGAGAAAAATCACCCAGAAGTGAAACTTCAAAAATATGACCAATATAGCGATGCCTACCAAGCCCTTCTTGACGGACGTGGAGATGCCTTCTCTACTGATAATACTGAAGTTCTAGCTTGGGCACTTGAAAACAAAGGATATGAGGTAGGAATTTCTTCTCTAGGCGATCCAGATACTATTGCGCCAGCAGTCCAAAAAGGAAACCAAGAACTACTCGACTACATCAACCAAGAAATCGAAAAATTAGGTAAAGAAAACTTCTTCCACAAGGCCTATGAAAAAACACTTCACCCAACTTACGGTGACGCTGCTAAAGCAGATGACCTAGTTGTTGAAGGTGGAAAAGTAGACTAATACTCAATGAAATCACAAAAAGAAATCAGGTAATCCTAGTGATTACCTGATTTTTATATACCTTAAGCTTTTTGCCAATTTTCTTGGTCTTCTTTAAAACGTTTTAGGAGGTCGAGTCCTTCTGGTGTGATATAGCCTTCTTCTTGAGCTAGATGAATCAGTTCGCTGTAGTTTGAAAGGGTTACTAGTTTGACACCAGCATCTGCAAAGTTCTTGTCTGCTTTTGGCAATTGATAGCTGAAGATAGCTACAACACCCAGAACATCTGCTCCTTCACGTTTGGCAGCTGCCACTGCTTCGAGAACAGAACCACCCGTTGAAATGAGGTCTTCCACAACGACCATCTTTTGTCCTTGGGCTACACGGCCTTCGATTTGATTTCCAGCACCATGGTCTTTTGGTTTGCTACGGATATAGGCAAATGGCAAGTTCATCTTGTCAGCGATGATGGCACCATGAGGAATGCCTGCAGTCGCTGTTCCTGCAATCACTTCTACTTCTGGGAATTCTGCCTTAATAGCTTCCACAAAACCATTTTCAATCAAGCTACGAGTATCTGGATAAGCAAGCGTCACACGGTTGTCCGTATAAATCGGTGACTTGATACCTGATGCCCAAGTAAAAGGTTCTTCTGGTTTGAGGTAAACGGCTTGAATTTTCAATAGATGGCTAGCAATATCTTTAGCAAGTGTCATGGTCTACTCCTTTTGTTTTTATAATCTATTTCTTTAATTTCAGTCTTGGTTCCACTCATCCTTGATAGCATGATAAGCTGCGACTGGATCAGTTGCTTGCGTAATCGGACGGCCAACTACGATGTAGTCACTGCCAATCTGGTAAGCTTCTCCTGGGGTTACTACCCGTTTCTGATCCCCTGCTTCTGTCCCTCTTGGGCGAATCCCTGGTGTCAGACAGATAAAGTCTTCATGAGTTGCTTGTTTGATAAGCTTGGCTTCTTGAGCCGAGCAAACGACTCCATCTAGACCAGCTTCAGCTGTTTTCTGGGCATAGTGGATAACCGACTCTTGGAGGCTGGTTTGGATATTTTGACACTCTTGCATTTGTTCCTCCGAGGTTGAGGTTAATTGGGTCACAGCTATGAGAATCCCCTTGTCTCCCAATCCTTCACGCGCTGCTTGCATCATCTCAACCCCACCTGCTGCCTGCACATTGGTCATGTCAACTCCCAGGTTCGATAAAATTTTCATGGTTGATTTGACTGTATTGGGAATATCATGCAGTTTGAGATCCAAAAAGACACTATGTCCTAATGACTTCAAATAGCGGACAACTTCAGGCCCTACAGCATAGTAGATTTCCATTCCTACTTTGACATAGAGCTTTTCCTCTGCTGGAAATAGGGCTAAGAACTCCTTGGCTTCTTCAAAACTTGGAAAATCCAGAGCTATGACTGGGCGACTTTCACGCATGCGTTTCTCCTCTTATCTTTCTTATCAGCCCAGCTTCCGTCAAAAAGACTACAAAAAAGGAACCTGCCAACAGCAAGGTTCCACGAAAAATGGGTAGAATCCACCCTTTCACCGTCTAACCTTAGCTGCCTCTCTGGACTGCTTTAAAGGTTTTTTACTATTCTATTATTTAAAGCGGGACTTGTCAAGTAAAAACTAGTTTCCGAAGAACTTTAAAGCCAAGACTCACAATCAAGCCGATAGAATGTTCTCAAGTTTATCGACTCTGTGATTGTTGGGTTGTTTGATTTTGAGTTTGAGTTTGATTCCCTTGCTCTTCTTGTTTTTTCTTTTCTTCTTCCTGCTTTTTCTTCTCCTCTTCTTTGGCCTTGATTCTTGCTTCTTCTAAAGCCTTATCCGTCAAGCTATAACTATAGATCCCAACTTCCATATCAATACCGCTTGGAACTGTTAATTGAGGTTTAATCTTACTATAGTAAGGCAATTTTTTACCTAGTTCTGATAAAGGAACCAAAACCTCATCCGTATCATACATGGTAATTTTGAGCAGATCACTGGTTACACTGCTTGGAGCCAATTCAATCGTTTTGATAGCTTGCTTAATCTCTGGGCTGACTTCAGCCAGTTGTTCAATCAAGGTTTTGACTTGCTGCTCATCGTTAAAGAGTACAGACATATAGGTTTCAGGAAGACTGACTAGACTAACTGGACTGGTTTCCACCGTCCCACTAGAAAGAATCGGATAATGATCCTCTCCAGAAACATAATAGGCTACAATCCCGTATTCCTTGACCTGGATGGTAAAATTGGTCGGGAATTGATAGTGAATGCTAGCAGATTCAATCCAGTGATTGGACTTAATCATCTCAGCATGTTTGTCTTTATTGAGAAGCAGATCAAAGGTATAGTCACTATCACGAATCCCTGAAGCCTCTTTGATTTGGTCTGCATTGGTCTCTACCGTACCAGTGACTTCTATGTTTTTCAAAGTTGAGTATGGCGTCAAAAGATAGATGGAAAAGAACAAGACAAGCAAACTTGGGATTAGAATCGTAACAGCACGCCAGATATGAACACTTGGAATAGAAGGCTTAGCAATCTTTTTCTTAGACTTAGATCTCTTTTCTTCTACTTTTGTTTCTTCAGATTTTTCTTGAGATTCTTCGTCCTCTTCTTCTACTTGTTCTGTCTCAGTAGTTTCCTCCTCATTCTCTGGAGAGGACTGGTCTTCTGAACTCTCCTTCTGCTCTTCAGGATTAGAATCTGAGGTCTCTTCTGCCTCAGTATCTTCAGATAAGTCTGACTCTTGTTCTTCCTTGGTCTCTTCTTCAGCCTTTTTACGCAGATATTCACGGTTCTGCTTCTGCCACTCTGATAAGGTGGTTTCTTCGTCTTCCGGAGCTTTTGCAACTTCTTTTTTATTGGCCTCTGCTTGGGCCTTTTCTTTGGCTAGTTGGGCCTCTTCTTCAGCTTTTTTTTGAAGATATTCTTGATTTCGTTTTTGCCACTCTGACAATTCCTTGCCTTGAGTTGGCTCTTGTTTCTTATCCTTTGACATTAATATTCCTTATGATAAATCTTTTTTTAGTAGCTCATAAAAATCTGCCACAGATTTTAATTCCTGAGAATTCTTCATCGTGTTTTGATAGATCTCTTTGTTGGTCAAAAGTTGATTTACTTTTTCTTCCAAAGTAGACAAGGTCAAGTCACTCTCTTGCAACTCCTCAGCATAGCCTTTCTTCACAAAATAGGCTGCATTTTCAATCTGGTCTCCGCGGCTAGCTTCACGACCCAGTGGCACAATGACGTGCAATTTAGCCATAGCAAGGAGTTCAAAAATCGTATTGGCACCACCACGAGTGATGACCACATCAGCCATATTCATGAGTGGTTGATAGAGTTCCGTCGCATAGTCAACACGGTAGAGGTTTGAACTTAGTTCATTTAAACTAGCATCACCTGTCAGGTTAATGATATTATAGCGACTAGTCAGCTCTTCCTTGTGGTCTGTTACTAGTTGGTTAAAGACACGCGCCCCAGCAGAACCTCCAACAAAAAGAAGAGTTGGTAGCTTATCATTGAAAGAAGTTCGGATATCCACCGTTTCTTCAGGCTCTTCCATAATTGGTCCAGAAACCTTGGTCACGGCTCCTACATGCTCTACCTTAGTGAGGCTAGAAGCTTGTTCAAAAGTAGAGTACATTTTAGTCGCAAATTTATAGGCGATTTTATTGGCCAATCCCATAGAGAGGTCAGACTCGTGGATAAAGACTGGTACTCTGCATACTCGCGCTGCAATAACAGGCGGAACAGATACAAATCCACCCTTAGAAAAGAGGGCTTGTGGACGAACTCGAAGCATGATAAAGAGCGATTGAAGAATTCCAAAAGCAACCTTAAAGACGTCAACCATATTTTGCCATGAGAAATATCGACGTAATTTCCCTGTTGCAATCGAATGGAAGATAACATCTAAACCTGACTTGAGAATTTCATGATGCTCAATCCCATTTTTATCACCAATATAGTGGACTTCCCAGCCATCTTCGATGAACTTAGGCATTAACAAAAGGTTGAGGGTAACGTGTCCAACCGTTCCCCCACCAGTAAATACTATTTTTTTCATATTATCCCTTTAACTCCGCTACAGTGTCGATGAAAAGATCTCCACGTACTTCAAAGTTAGCATACATATCCCAGCTCGCATTGGCAGGACTGAGGAGAACCACATCTCCCTCTTCCGCAAGTTCAGAAGCCTTGCGAGTTGCATCTGCAATATCAGCCGCGTCGATATAAGCCACACCAGCTTTATCCGCTGCACGTTTGACACGTTCTGCAGATTGACCGAGTATGACCATTTTCTTAAGTCCAGTAATATCAGGAACCAATTCGTCAAACTCGTTCCCACGGTCCAAACCACCAGCTATCAAGATAACCTTGCTATTGTCAAATCCAGACAAGGCTTTTTGAGTTGCCAAGATATTGGTTGATTTACTATCGTTATAGAATTTAACGCCATTGATTTGGTCTACAAATTGGAGACGGTGTTTAACTCCTCCAAAGGCTGACAAGGTTTCCTTGATGGTTTCATTGTCAACACCACGAAGTTTAGCTACAGCAATGGTTGCAAGAGCATTTTCCACATTGTGGCTACCAGGAACTCCGATTTCATCAGCTGCCATGACTTTTTCACCACGGAAGTAAAGAAGACTATCTTCAAGATAAGCACCGTCAACCTTTTCAAGGGTTGAGAATGGTACTACAGTCGCGTTTGTCTTTGTCGCAAGCTCTTTAGCTAATTCCTGGTTGAAGTTCAATACTAAGTAATCAGCCGCTGTCATATTGCTTTGAATATTCCACTTAGCTTCGACATAGGTTTCAAAAGAACCGTGATAGTCAATATGTGTTGGCATCAGGTTGGTGATAACAGCAATTTCAGGATGGAATTCCTGAATTCCCATTAATTGGAAAGAAGAAAGTTCCATGACAAGGGTATCCTTATCTGTTGCTGTCTGAGCTACCTGGCTTGCAGGGTAACCAATGTTACCTGATAAAAGCCCATTTTGTCCTGCAGCAGTCAGAACTTCTCCAATCATGGTTGTGGTCGTAGTCTTACCATTTGAACCAGTAATACCAACAATCGGTGCATCAGAAATCAAGTAGGCCAACTCAACCTCTGTCAATACCGGAATGCCTTTTTCTAGCGCTTTTTCAATCATAGGATTGCTATAAGGAATTCCTGGATTTTTTACCATGAGGGCAAAATCTTCATCCAATAATTCCAAAGGATGTCCACCAGTGACAACCTTGATGCCCTCTTCCAAGAGACTTTGCGCAGCTGGATTTTCCTCAAAAGGTTTGCCATCATTCACCGTTACGATGGCTCCTAGCTTGTCCAAGAGACGAGCTGCTGACTCACCAGATTTAGCCAAACCTAGGACTAATACTTTCTTATTTTCAAATTGATCAATTCGTTTCATATCTAGAACTCCATTTCTACTCTTACTATTTTACCATTTTTATGAAAATAAAAAAGCCACAAAGGGCTTTCTTATTTGTTTTTGTCTTCTACTAATTATTCTACAGACTTGAGGGCTTCTAACATATCCACCTTTCGGAGATAATGATTGACAAAAACTCCTAGGGTGGTCAAAATGACACTGACAGCTAGAACTGGAATGAGATACACTTCCCATCCGACCTTTGGTTGAAAACGGAAGGTACCGGGTGCAATCATCTGAATGAGAAATTGATGGAGATAAAAGCCTGATACCAATCCTACAATCATTCCAATTAGTGACAATAGGATGGTTTCCCGATAGATGTAAAGGGTCACTTCTTTGTTATGAAAACCAAGAACTTTGATAGTTGAGAGTTCCCGAATCCGTTCAGCAACATTGATATTGGTCAAATTATAGAGAATCACGATGGCTAATAGCACCGATACCAGCACCAAAATCGCCATGGTGTGATTCAGAGAATTGGCAAAACTTTCAAAGAGCTGAATGGTGGAGGCGTTTTGAACGAGACCACTGACAGCAGCTAGATCCATAAATTCTCCTGCGACGGTTTCAGTATTTCTTTCACTTTTATCCTTGAGTTGGACCAGATAGGTGTTCATCTTAGGAGCTTGACCATAAATTTTCTCATAGGTCGCCTGATTCATATAAACAAAATGGCCCACGTAGTGTTCGGTAATGGCTCCAACCTTAAAGGTTTTCCCATCTATTGTAAAGTTGTCACCAAGTGAAACTCCTGCCAACTGGGCTAATTTTTCAGTCAGAACAAGTCCGTTAGATAAGCTCAGTTTTTCCCCATTTTTTTCTAAATGGACAAAGGGACCCAGGTCATCTTGATCCGTTACCATCATGGTCACGGTTTGAACACCTGCCTTGCCAGCATACTTTTCCTCAACCTGTTTGGAAGAAATTAAACGATAGTTTTCAACTTCATCACTCTGCAATTTTTCTTCTAGCTTTGCCTTATCAGAATCAGAAGCTCGAGAATTGACAGAGAGAACCATCTGGTATTGTTGCAGATCCTTAAACTGCCTGTCTGCCACTCCAACCACAGAGGATTGAATCCCAAGTCCTGCAAAGAGGAGGGCTACTGAACCAGCAACTCCAAAAATGGTCATCAGCATACGCTGCTTATAACGGAAAATGTTGCGGGCTGTCACCTTCTGAGTAAAACTCAAACGTGACCAGATAAATGTTATCCGCTCCAAGAGAATTTTAGAACCTTTGACTGGTGGCTTGGGTAGTAATAATTGTGCTGCTTCTTCATGCAATTCTCTACGAGATACAAGGTAGGCAGGTAGGACACTAGCTACTAAGCTTAGTCCCAAAGCCAAGCAACTATAAGTCCAATAGAAATACTGCTGACTCTCACCAACGATCATTCGCTTAGTGATGATATGCGAAATAGTAGGTGCTAGGATGTAGTGACCAATCAGAATTCCTAGTAGAGTGCCAAGAGTACTAGCAACTAGACCGTAAATCACAAACTTAGCAATGATATCCTTGCTATGGTAGCCTAAAGCCTTAAAGATACCAGCATTGGTCCTTTCCTCGTCTACAAATCGTGTCATGGTGGTAAAGGTAACCATGGCTGCTACAGCATAGAGAACAACTGGAAAAATATTCCCTACGGCACGAATACTCATAGCCGAGTTACTATACATGAGGTAACCTTGACCAGTAGGAGAACTCTTGCGATTGTAGACATGATAGGTTGGTTCTGTCAGAGCATTGACCTCATCCTGACTGGTCTGCCACTTAGCCTTTTCGCTCGCCAGATTCGTTTCGGCTTGGCTCAGCTTTTCCTTTTCTTGCTTTAGTTGGTCTTTTGCTTCTTCTAACTGACTAGAGGCTTGACTTTTTTGTGGTTCTGGTAGTTGGCTCACTTGATTTTCTTGAGCTTGTAGACGCGTTTCGATTTCTTGCAAGCGTTTCTTGCCAGCTAGCAAATTACTTTCAGCCTCGTCCAGTTGTTTCTTCCCTTCATCAAGGGACTCTTGGGCATCCTTCTTCATTTTCTCTAGCCGCGCTTGTCCATTATCAGCAACTAGTTCCTTTAAAGTCTCCTCTTCTTCCTCTAGCTTCTTTTCGTAATCACTAGAGAAAGGATTGACATCTGTTAGGCTAGCAAAACGCAGGCGGGCAATCGTGTAAACAGAGCTCTTAAAATTTTCTTCAGTTACGACACCATAAGCATCCAAGTTCCCATTACCACTGGCTGAACTCCCCATATCCGTTTTTGAAAAAATATCTGGAGAGTGGATAAAGCCTGTAATGGTATAACTATCCCGCTTTAATTGAGAATTACTGCCCTTTTTTTGACTCAAATGAATGACTTGACCTATCTGATAGCGATCTTTCCAAAAGTCCGCCAAAGCCAATTCATCTTCTTTTTCAGGCAAACGACCTTCCGTTACTTGAAATTTTGAAATCTTATCAGTATTTGAAAAGATTCGTATGGCATCTTCACTGTTTGCCAGAGTCAAATCTGTCATATAACCAAACTCGACATCTGCTCCTGATAAAGTTTGCAATTCTGTCTGGTCTGCCTGATCTAGACCATAATCTGCTATGACGGTCATATCTGCCGCATTAGTATCTTTCAGATAAGCCCAAGCCGTTTGCTCCATATTGGGACTGGCTACTTTGAGACCAACCACGGCTAAAGAACCTAACATCATCAGAGTTAGGATGGATATAAACCGTCCCTTTGAACCTGTGAAAGACTGGAGCAGGTCTTTCCAATATGTCTTTCTTTTCATCTCAATACTCCAAATCATCAATATCCTGTGGTTGAGGATTGAGGACAACACTCTTGACACTGGCATCATGCATCTGAATCACGCGATCAGCTATAGGAGCTAGGGAGGCATTATGGGTCACGATGATAACGGTGGCCCCTTTTTTACGTGACATATCTTGCAGAATCTTTAGAACCTGCTTACCAGTCTGGTAGTCCAAAGCTCCCGTTGGTTCATCACAAAGGAGAATTTTAGGATTTTTAGCCACAGCTCGAGCAATGGAGACCCGTTGTTGCTCACCACCTGACAACTGGGCTGGAAAATTATTAAGACGGTGACCTAAGCCTACATCCTTTAGAACCTGCTCAGGATCCAAGGCATCGGCAACAATTTCTGAAGCTAGCTCAACATTTTCCTTAGCAGTCAGGTTAGAAACCAAATTGTAAAACTGAAAGACAAAGCCAACATCATCTCTACGATAGTTAGTTCTCTGATGAGAAGTAAAATTCGAGATATTGGTCCCATCAATCCAGACTTGCCCTTCATCGTTTGTATCCATACCACCAAGAATATTTAAAACTGTTGACTTCCCTGCACCAGATGACCCAAGGATAATGACTAGTTCTCCCTTTTCAATCTCGAAGTTGACATCTCGATTGGCTACGATTTCTGTATCACCAGTATGATACCTCTTATAGCTGTTTTTCATTTCAATATAAGCCATCCTATCTCCTCCTCTTCTATGCCTATTTTCATCTTTATTATAACTCTTTTGAGGAGAGAAAGAAAGCTTATCCCTGTAGACTTTAGAGAGATTTTCAAAGTCCTCAGATACGCTGAATCCAATTCAGTATAGCCATGCCTTACTCACCATGTTTCTGATGCAATTCCTCTAGTTTGTTACTTTAGTTTTTTGTCGAATATCATCTCTGGTCTTCTTTTAGCAACTGATGTATGAGCAAAAAAGCGAACACGACCAGATTCTGTTTATCAGAAAACTAGTTTTGTCCGCTTTTTATGATCGAGATTAGTCTCTTGGTCCAATCTCTATGACTTAGATGCTTTTATATCATCTTATTCGTCTTCTTTTTTCTTTCCCATTGCAAAGAGACCAAGTAGTGCTCCTACAACACCTGCTGTTGCAAGGGTTGCATTTTCCTTAGTACCTGTTTCAGGGAGGATATTTTGATGACTTGCAGGCGCTTGGTAGGTCTTGTCTTGTGACATAGCAAGAGCTACTTGTGACTGCTCATCTCTGTATGCTGGAGTTTCACCTGTAGTTGGGGTTGAACCATTCACACGTCCAGTAAATTCTGGAACTTGGTGACTAGTCCCTTCTCCACCAGGAACACCACCTTCAAAGTGTGGAACTTGATGGGTAGTTCCTTCTGAACCATTTACATGACCAGTGAACTCAGGTACTTCATGAACAGCTGCTTCTGCCCCATTGACACCGCCTGTAAATTCTGGAACCTCTACTACTGGTGCTGGCTCATCACCTGCTGTGCCAATGACTCCTGGGTACTCTGGGACTTCATGAACAGCTGCTTCTGCTCCATTGACACCACCTGTAAATTCTGGAACCTCAAGAATGACTGCCTCTTCTCCGTTCACACCTCCAGTATATTCTGGAATATCGTATACGGCTGGTTCTGTCTTGGCACTTTCAACCTTTTCTTTGGTCAATTGGATACGGTATTCCTTGACCTGTTTACCACTTTCTGAAACGAGACGTACCAAGACTGGAAGTTTATCGTCACCACTATCGACAACTGTTGCCGCTACGTTTTCACCAGCTTCAACGGTCACTTTAGGACGGTTTCCACTATAGGTTACTTGGTAATCCACACGAGCTTCAGAGAAGTCTGCAAGCTCTCTACCATCTACTAGAAGTTTAGAAGCTGTATTGTCTTTAGGTGCTTCACTTGGTGCGATAAAGGCCATTTCAGTGATCGCCACACCCTTCTTGTCTGCTTTTCTGTCCATGCGCCATCTCATGGCTTTAGCTTTGACCGGTGCAAAGGTTACATGGATGTCAGTTCCTGCTTGAACTTCTTGATCCGCACGGTATTCAACTTTCTCCCAGTTAGAAGGAGTGTTGAATGGATGTTCTGGATCGTATGGTTGGTAGTTAGAGTAATATTCTGGTGAATCAAATTCTGGTCCAACATAGCGTTCTAGGACGAGTTTAGAAGGGGCATCTGTTCCACCATCTGCAAAGAAGCGAATGCTTCCTTCAGCTACTGTACGTTCAACAATCTTACCATTTTCTCTGAAGATAACCCCTACTGAAACTTCTGGATTTTCAGATGGAGTTGGAGACCAGTTGGTCCAACGACGGCTTTCATCATCTGAACCATCGTTGACATAGTCTACACGGTCATGAGAGTTTGGATCAATATCGTTAGTTGCTGAGGCAAATGAACGGTTGCTATCATCATCGAAGTCAGGGTTGTCTGAAAGATTTTCTCCGAGTTTGTCTGTTACACGAACAGCCACTTCAGCAGTTAAATCAGTACCCAAAACGCGACCATGAACTGTAAATTCACCTGCTTTTGTTAGATTCTCTGCTGGGACTGCTTCCCAGTCAACAGCCAAGTCTTTCACTTCATAGTCAGATTTTCCTGTGAAGTAAACAGGAACTTTTGCTGGTAGCTCAAGGGTTTGTCCTTTAGCAACCAAGCGAGATGATTTGGCAACAGCAACAGGTTTACTTGCGAGCAAATCTTTATCATTTGTGAAGTGTAGGCGGTATTCACCTAGGATATCTCCGTTTTCAGCCTTGACAACAACACGGACTGGATCTCCTTCACCTACGCTTGGTACAACTGTTGCAATACCATTTTCAGTGACACTCGCTGTAACAGCTGGAGCTTTTCCTTGGCTTGCTTCTAGATAGTAGTCAGTCAAGCCTGGGTTAAAGTTTGGCAAATCTTTTCCATCTACTTGGATTTTTGCTTGAGCATTCTTAGCTGCAGCTACTTGTTTAGAGAAGATTTGCATTTCTGTAATAGAAGTACCCCATTTACCATCTGGTCTAACCATGCGGATACGAACTGCGTAAGTGTTGACTTTATCAAAGCTAAAGTGGGTCATTTCTCCAGCTCTGACTTGATCTGGAGCCTTGAGATTTGTTACTTCTTTCCAGTTTTTATCGTCATTAAAGACATGGTCTTCGCGTGCTACGAAGCTTGGATTCTTAGGAACTGTTGGAGTTGCTGAACCGACATAGTATTCGATGACATAGGATTTAGGTGCACCAACACCGTGGTCTTCGTGGAAGGCTACATTGAGGTTATCCACTGAACGTTTAGACATGATACCAGAGTCACCAAAGAGAATTCCTACGGATGCTTCACTTGTACGGTTCCAGTTTGTCCAGCGATTTGCTGGTTGGTTGTTATATGAAATTAGTTTGTCATTGACATTGGCTACTGAGTCACTTGGATTTGAGTCTGATGCAAAGGCAAGTGGCAATTCTGAACCAGTCCACTGGTCAGAAATATTAGCACCAGTTTCTGTCTGAGCAGATACACGAACATGAAGTTTAGTTGGTAGTTGAGTACCTTCTACATGTCCTGTCACAGTAAACTTGCCTTCTTGTGCGTATTGGCTTGGTTCAATAGCGTCCCAAGTTACTTTAGCTGAAGAGACTTGGCCATTTGAGTGGTAAGTACGAACGCTCTCTGGTAGTTGAGGAGCTTCTGCAACTGGAGTAGTTACGCTCACTTCTTCGACAGCAATGATACCTTCGACAGATACCTTAGCATGTGCTTCTTTCTCAATTCCTTCAACTTTACCTAAGACATCAAAACTATGGTATTTAGCAAGGTCTTCCTTAGCAACTGCTTGCCAAGTCACCTTGTGAACCTTTGGAAATCCTTTGTCATACTCTACAGTTACAGTAGCAGGTAGACTTGGTTCTTGGTTCAAACCTGTCACGACACTAACTGGACGGATGGCTTGGACAACTTTGCTTTCAGTATTTGCTTGAATGTTCAAGTCAATCTGGCCTTCTGCTCCTTCAAATTGAGCTTTCAGAGTTACTTGACCAGGTTTATGCAATTCAAGCATACCTTTACGAACGGCTACATCTCCTTCACCTGTAGTTGAGAAGGTAACCTTGTCAGCTTTCAAGACTGCTTGTGTACCGTCTTGATAGTGAGCCAAGACCTTGATACCGACAGTTTGGTCTTCTTTCAAAGTAGCTGCATTTTCAACTTCTAGGCTCAAACGTTCAATTTGTGGAGCTTCTTGTAGGAATTGGATAGCATAAGTTTGTAGTGGGCCACCATCGTTTGGTTGAACATGGATGCTTGCACGCATACCATTTGCTTCATTAGCTTGAATAACTGTCACTTGAGCATTTTCAGCTGTAGCTTTGACCTCTGGCAAGGCTGCTCCATAAGCAAGCTTGTGATATTTTACAGGTTGGTCTGTTGAAAGACCTTCAACCGCTTGATCTGCTACAGTTACACTTGGAACTACTGGATTAGCAGCTTCCCCTTCTGCAACTACCAAAGTCGCAGCGATTTCTTCATCTTCTAAAATACCTTTTGCTGGGATGCGAGAGCCTGGGATTGCTAGTTTAGCTTGGTCTTCAGCTGCAATTTCCCACTTATTAACATCATAGCTTGCTACAGTACCATCTGATAATACGTAGGAAACAGATTTGTCAACTGAATTTAGGTCTGTATTTGGAGCGATTCTCTTGACTACAGGCAATTCTGCTTCGAGAGCCAAGACTTCAACACGAGCTTCTACATCACGTCCATCTGCCACACCCTTAACAGTCACAATTCCTGGTTCATTGACATCAACTGCTGACCATTCTACTGGAAGTTTTGTACGGCTACCATCACTGTAGATAAATGCAACCTTCTTAGGCATTTTTGGTGCTTGACCGATAACAGTACGGACTTTAGCAACTTCTGTACCCAAGACAGTTTTTTCAGCTTGGTCTTTCTTACCTGTAAAGATTGTAGTTTGATCAGATTTCAAGAGATCAGAATGAGCAGTCAAGGTAAATTTACCAGCTTGCTCAGTTGATTTGACAATGACAACACCCTTACCATTGAAGGCCTTACGAACCCATGAACCGTCAGCTTGCTCTTTATAACGTTCACGGCTTGCTTGTT
>NZ_KQ970818.1:260773-273494 GCF_001579645.1 Streptococcus infantis | reverse complement strand
ATGAACCGTCAGCTTGCTCTTTATAACGTTCACGGCTTGCTTGTTCCCCGTTATCCACACCGACAATCTGACCTTGGCCGTGCAACTGGAAGCGAACAAGGTTATTGGCAGTTGGAACTACATTACCAGCGCTATCAACGATTTCGTAGTAAATATAAGTGAGATCTTTTCCGTCTGCTGCGATAGCATTTTCTTCTTTGACTAGGCGAACACCTGCAGGTTCACCAGCAGTCGTAACCTTATCACGAGCGATTTCATTACCAGCCTCATCGCGAGCTACTGCTTCCAAGGTTCCAGGTTGATAAGCAACCTTCCACTCAAGGTAAAGTTCATTTGCATTGGCACCTTCTTGGTAAGTACGGCCATCGCTTGTTTGTTTCTTGTTAAAGGTTTTCTTACCTAGGGACTCACCATTCAAGAATAGTTCCACACTGGCAGCATTTGAAAATGCACGAACAGGAATCTTACCATCTGCGTCCGCTACATTTGCTTTCAGAGTAGAATCTTCCCAGTTCCAGTGAGGAAGGAGGTGAACCATTGGTTTCTTCTGAGCAGAAACCCATTGGCTTTGGTACAAGTAGTAATCATTCTTTGGAATGCCAGCTGTATCTACGATACCAAAGTAAGAACTCTTAACTGGAGTTTGGTTTTGGTTGTGCCATGGAGTAGGCTCACCGATATAGTCAGTACCTGTCCAGATAAACTGACCAGCATAACCAGCATTGTCTCGGTCAAAAGTCCAAGATGCAGTGGCTGTTTTACCCCAACCAACACGGTCATTACCATAGTCTGATTGCTCATAATGACGGTAAGCTTGGTTGCTATGAACTAGCTCACTTTCTGGACGGAAATAGCTACCACGAGTACGAGTCGCAGAAGAAGTTTCTGAACCGTAAATCAACCAATTTGGATGTTTCGCACGAAGCTTCTTGTAGTTGTCTTCTGAATAGTTAAATCCAACCGCATCAAGTTCGTTGGCAATCTTTTCATGATCACCACTACCATCACCAAAACGGAACTTATCTGCTCCCATAGTGACATAGCGTGTTTTATCAACAGCCTTGATCACTTGCACCAAGCGTTTAACAGTCGCTAGAGAACGAGGTTTTCCGTCTGCTTCACCGATTTCATTACCGATAGACCACATGACGATAGCAGGGTTGTTCTTGCCTCTTTCGACCATTGTACGTAGGTCAAAGTCAGACCATTTTTCACCTTTTTTAGCATCTGGGTGAGTAGCGTCCTTGTCAAAGAAACGTCCGTAGTCATACTGTTTCTTACCACCGTACCAAGTATCGAAGGCTTCTTCTTGCACCAACAAACCTAGTTCTGCAGCGATCTGCAAGGTCTGCTCACTAGCTGGGTTGTGGGTTGTACGGATAGAGTTGACACCCATATCCTTCATCTGTTTCAGACGACGGTATTCTGCCTTATAATTTTCTTCAGCCCCTAGAGCTCCGTGATCGTGGTGAAGAGAAACTCCATGGAATTTAATGCGTTCACCATTCAAAGAGAAGCCTTCATTTGGTGTCCAGTTATAGTAACGGTAACCAAACAAGTCCTTCTTGGCATCGACCAATTGGCCGTCACGATAAACACGAGTCACTAATTCATAAAGAGCTGGTTTATCGTTAAGGACTGTCCAGAGTTTTGGTTTCTCAACTTGTAAAATAGCATTTAGGCTAGTTGATTGATGAGCTTTCAAGACTTGGCTATCTGTACGAACCACGTCCGTTACAGCCTGACCATTTCTTTCAATAATTTGGTATTCAGCAACAATTTCATGATCTTTGTCATCTGTATTGACGATCTTACTTGTTACATGAGTATCAACCTTACCATTTTGTTGTTTTTCAAGGTCTGGTGTTAAGATCGTTGTTCCATTTTTCTCAGCATGAACCTTATCTGTGACTTGAAGGGTAACATCGCGGTAAATACCACTTCCTGAGTACCAACGGCTACTTGGTTGTTTATTGACCGCATGTACAGCCACGACATTTTCACGACCGTCTTTATTGAGATAATCAGTGATGTCATAAGAGAATTGGTTGTAACCATTTGGATAGTGACCAACTAGCTGACCGTTTACATAGACTTGCGAATCCATATAAACACCATCAAAGACTAGGCGAACATTCTTGTTAAGGTCTTTTTCATCTAGTTTAAAGGTCTTGCGATACCAAGCATCACCACCATTGAGTTGGCCACCTTCGTTTTGGGCAGGAGAATCATGATCGAAGTCATTGTAAATACTCCAGTCATGAGGAAGGTCTAATTTCTTCCAGCTTGATACATCTGCATCTGGTTTGATAGCGTCTTTGGCATTGGCATTGAGTTTAAAATGCCAGTTTTGGTTAAATTCTATTTTACGGTCCTCAACCAATTGATTTACCTCCTCACTGGTAGCCGGTTTTAGGTCCGGTTTTTCCGTTTGAGCAGATTGATCTTGAGTAATTGCTTGAGGTTTCTTATCTAACATGGAATCCACTTTTTTATCAGAATCTGATTGTACAGTTTGGTCGTCCTGTGCCTTTTCAACTGCATGAGCTGGTGTAGCAACTTCACTTGCAGCTGATTCAGTTGATGCCGGTTGTTCTAGACTTCTTGTTTCACCAAGTTCCTCTTTATGAGAATCATCCTCTATTTTTTCTGTAGCAACTGCAATTGGAGTTTCATCAGCTGAAACTTGGTTTGCACCAGCTACACTTGCTCCAAATAAGACTGAGCAAGTGCCGATAACTACAGAGCAAGTTCCAACGGTAAATTTTCGGATACTGTACACTCTTTTTCGATTCCAATGATCTTTTCCCATAAGATCCTCCTTATATTCGTAACCGCTTCCAATTTTATGTAAGCGCTCTACTTTTTCAGTAGTATTTTGCTTCTATTTTATAAAATAATATAAGAAACTTCAATACTGGCAGCATAAAAATCATACTTTTGATTCTTTTTTCTATAATTAGTAGAAAACTTTGAAAATCTGAATGTACATTTAGTGAATGATTTTACTAAAAAAGGCAGTGGGACAGAAATCGATAGACAAAGTCTCGATTTCGTAGTCCCAGCCCCGCGAGGATGATTAGGAGATTTTTGGAGTCTAATACTCAATGAAAATCAAAGAGCAAACTAGGAAGCTAGCCGCAGGCTGTACTTGAGTACGGCAAGGCGACGCTGACGTGGTTTGAATTTGATTTTCGAAGAGTATAAAAGACGAACAGAAAGTTCAATCAGCTACCGCGTCAAAGTTTGATTGCTAATAAAAAGTGAGGTCGGGATCTTTTATCCCAACCTCTTTTACGGTCTATCAAACTAACATTTCCTATTAGATTATTGACTTGTTTTCCCCTTTTCCAGTAGCTTGACCATCTCATTTTTACGTTCTTCTAACTCGGCAATTTGCTGAAGCAAAAGCTCTGAAAAATCACATTCAAGCTCTTCAGTTTCGCCACTATTATACCAATTTAGAGCTACTATATGATTGTCCTTATCAAAGCAGAAAATCACATCTCCATCCCCGATGATAGACAGAAATGGAATATAGTCAACAAACCCTAAATCATGTAATTCCTTGGTTTTTATTCGAATGTCTAAGAAGTCTGGGATGCCATTGGCGATCCCCAAGACCTTGATACCTCGGCAGAAGGTCCAAAAAGGGGCTACATCGTAAGCCTTGGCTCTTGACCATAGCTCTTCCCTGACTTCCATAAAGAGACCTCCCAGAGATGACATGGTGAATTCCCTGAAATCTTCTGGCAGACGAATGCCGTATTGATTTTCAAAATCCTGAACATCTTCTTCCGATGGTTCATTGCCCATGCAGGCGACAACTTGATAAGTTTCCTTATCATAGTGACGAAAATAATCATAAACTTCCTTGAGTGCCATCATCCAACTCCTTATCCAAGATAGATATACTCGATAACCACATCACATAGTTGGTGATCCTTATCATAGCCAAAGTAAACAGGATAATTTCCATCTCCAAAACCAGACTGAATCATTGGAATAGTCAGGTCTGTATCTGGTATTTTAAAGTTAATCCAATCACCGCCTTCTCGTTGATATAGGGGATATTCTATGGCATTTTGAGCAAAAATTTCCGCAAAGAAATCATCATAGATGTTTTTTTCAGGATTTTCTTGATACCATTTTTCTTCAAAATCACAGTAGGCATTTTTAGTCTCAACATCCACAATAGTTGCCAAGCCTGCATCGACTGAAAACCCAAAATAAGAATCTTCTTCAACCGAATCCAGGTTTTCATTGCCAATTAAGGCTTCATAGTAGACAACTGGAAGCTTATCTGTAAATTGAACTCTTGTTGCAACATACCGATAATGATCTTCTTCGATCTTGACTACTAAGGTTTTGAGTGGAAATGTTCCTTTGGGAACTGTCTCTAGATAGGGTTTTTCATTCCTACGGAGCCAGACCAAGGGATCCCTAACTAATATTTCTCCACTTGGGAAGGTCACTTCCCCCATATCTAGGACAAAGACTTCCTTGCCGTCTATTTCTTTCGTCTCAAAACATGCTGCATAATTGACAGACGAGGTCAAAATATGCTTGATTTCTTGGTATTTTTGCAACCATTCTTCGGAAACTTGAAGTTTTTCCATCATTCTTCCCTTTCTCGTTTAAAACAAACCTATACTGGAGTTAAAATCGATTTAAATCGAATCTAAATAAACCACAAATCCATCTGGCAAGATGACTTGCTGACCATCTTCAAACTGGCAATGACTCGCTAAATCAACTGAATCTCTGTCTAAAGTATATTTCTCAGAAGACTGATTGAAGATGGCTTGAACTTCTTTCTCTTCATAGCTCCATTTCAAAGCTAGAACATCTGGTTTCACTTCTTGCAAGCTATAATTTCCATGCTGAATCATACTTGCCACTTCCTTACGGACTTTGATTAATTTCTTCATGAAATTCAGCATATCATTGTCCTCAGACACACGGTCCCAAGGCATGACACGACGGCAGTCGGGATCTGGTCCACCTATTAATGCAAGCTCTGTTCCGTAATAGATACAAGGAGTCCCTTTTTGAAGGTAGAGGAAGGTTAAAGCAGCCTTGACATGTTGGAGATTTCCTTTGGCAGTTGTGAGGATACGCTCTGTATCGTGAGAATCCAGAAGGTTAAACATCACCTCTGAGATTTGTTGCTTGTAGTACATAGACTGGCTGTTGATTTCTGAAATGAACTGCTCTGTCTTTTTATGCTGACGCAAGAAATAATCCTTGATACTTTCAGAGAGCGGGTAGTTCATGACAGCATGGAACTCATCCCCTTTTAGCCAAGGCTGGGAAGTATGCCAGATTTCACCTAAGATATACAAATCAGGCTTTTTAGCGAGAACTGCCTTTCTGAAATCTCTCCAGAACTGATGGTCGATTTCATTTGCAACATCCAAACGCCAAGCATCAATATCAAAATTCTCTATCCAGTAAGTTGCAACACTGAGAAGATAGTCTTTGACTTCAGGATTGGCTGTATTTAACTTAGGCATATAGCTAGCAAAGGCAAAGGTATGATACGGTAGCTTTCTTGGGTTCTTAAGTTTATCCTCAGTAACTGGAAACTCTTGAATATGGAACCAATCCTTATAAGGTGACTTTTCTCCGTTCTTTAGAACATCCTGCCATTGGGCAGACTGGTAGCCGATATGATTGAAAACAGCATCTAGCATAATCTTGATGCCACGTTTGTGAGCTTCCTCGACTAGGTTAGCAAAAACTTCCTTATCCCCAAAGTGACGGTCAATTTCAAAATAATCCGTCGTATCATACTTGTGATTGGTTGTAGCTTCAAAAATCGGACATAGGTAAAGTCCAGTGATTCCCAAATCTTTTAGATAGTCCAGATGGTCGATAATCCCTTGCAAGTCTCCACCAAAAAAATCATCCCTGTTAGGCGCAATGGCAGCATCCCACTCTCGAGCTCCATCTGGGGTCAAATTAGGATTTCCATTAGCAAATCGTTCTGGGAAAATCTGATACCAAACGGTATTTGAAACCCAGTTAGGAACCTGACATCCGTCGATTTCGTGAATATAGGGAAGCTTAAAGCCATTCCCTTCAGCATCCAAGTTTTCTTGAGTATATTCCACACAACCCTTATCACCGTAGAAAACACCCTGACCTTCCTCATCAAGGAGCTCAAAGAGATACTGAATCCGTGCAAAATCAACCGATACCGTAACCTGCCAATAGTCAAATAGGGCATCTGAGGTTACTTTGGCCATTTCTTTCTTGGCTTCATACTTATCCTCAATGAAAATAAAGGGATCTCCATAGTGCAAAATAACCTTCTGGACATCATTTTTCTTGGTTCTAATTCGGATATGTAGCTGACCTTCTTTGTAAAGATAAGCATACTCTGATTCTGGTCTATGATAAATGGCTGTTAATTCCATCATTTGTCTCCTAAAATTAATAAAACGCAAACGTTTTCATAACTAACAGAACTAGTATACTATTTAAAGATTCGATTTGCAATACTTGGTCAAATTTAACGAGAAAACAGCTCAAAATAAATACTGCAGACTAACCAAGAAATTTCAGCACCTATCAATAAAAAAGCTCTCAAAATCAGCCTCACAGCCTAGTCAATCTGACAAAGGGCAAGTTCTTTTAATCCTCTGTCGTACAGAAAGGTTAAACAATAGTTGTCTGTTATATTTTGAACCTTATGTTTACTCATTCCTCTAGGCATGGCTATTTCGCACAGTTCTCTTGTTGCCAGAGAAAATAGCTTTTGCTTGCCTTTCCAGTCATCATTCTTAAATAGGGGGCTCAGGATAAGATAAGGCGAATCCGTAAAGAGTCCATTGACACCAGCTTTTTTACCTAAAGCCTTTAAATGTTCAGATTCTAATAACTTTTCGATAATACGACCATCACTAGAGATTTTAACTAGGGCATAATAGTCCATGCCCCATTTATTGACGGAGGTTTGGCTTTCTCCAGAGCTAAAGGCATAAAGCTCTTGCTGCCACCATTTCAGACTATCGATTTTAGGACAAGCATCTGTGCTCCTGTCGTGGTGGTTTAAATATTTTTTATCAATATGCGAATAAGTGGTCCACTTAGCCTGCTTTTTCTCTCTATCAAATTCTAAAAGGGCAAAGTTTCTTGCCTGATTTGAATAAACTTGATCTTCAAAACACACGGGTATCTGGTCGCTATCTGATACTATTTGAAAATATCTCTCTTGTGCCTTTTTAGGAAGTATACTTTGCGGATCCTTTATGGCAATGATTTCTGGATTAGAAAAATCACCAGTATAATAGACTATTTCCTTGCCAGCCTTGATGATGCCAATATTTTGTCCATCTGTAAAGAGTAGAGGCTCTTCCTCCCAAACATGGTCACAATCCCAAGCATCTATCTCCTTCACACCCAAAGGTGATACTTCAAGCAGACAGTAAAGATTGGAAGCTTCCTTCTCACTGGTCAAGACAAAGGCTCTACCACCCTGTAACATGACAGAATTGAGAACACTATTGTAGTCCTTGTCTAGTTCCCATTTATTCAATAGACTTAACTTTAACTTCCCCATTTTCTCTCTCCTCATCCATCACCACTCGTTGATGGCAAATAGAATGGCTGATCTAATATTTCTTAGCAATTGATCCGAAAGTTCATCGTATACTTGACCCAGTCCCTTATCTTGTGCCAGCCATCCAGGTTCATCATTCCAGGAGCCCATTCCTCCAAAAACATCCGCTGCACTTGCAGCTCTAAATATGCTTAGATGTTGCGGTGGAATTTGAGGTTCTGCCAGTCCTTTACCAGATTCTGGGTCTAGCAAAAAGTTTCTAGCAGAGTGAAAGACTTTGGCAAAGTTGTCACATTCAATTTTAATTGCTAGATTTTCTATACGAGCCAATATGTCTTTAAATTCTTCCAGATTATTTTCATAGTGAGGAATGTCTTGAGAAGACCTTTCCCATTCATACTCGGTGTAGGTGACATCCCAGCCTCTGCCTGAGGAAGCAGATTTCCAATTTGATAGGAAATAACTTGCCTTCCCATCTTTATAAAAACAGAGAATTGCACTCTGTGTTGTATTGGAAAATCCTAAAATCCCTCTGTCTTCAACTGAAATAGGACAAAATAATTGTAAATCCTTCAAACCTTTTTCCTTAAGGTTTTCAAACCAATCAGATACAGATAGTTCTATAACTTCCCCCTTTTCTGACGGCAAAATTTGAAAGCTCAACTTATTTGTATATTTTTCAGGCTTATAGCATATTTCTTTATCATTTTTTAAAGCCTTCCTAGCGGCTGCCACGATACAGGCTATCTGATACATTTGTCCGTTCATTTGATCTCATCCACTATCCCTTCAATCAACTCCGTAAGATTTTCTGCTACATAGATAATTTCATCAGGATCATGGATGTAGCAAATAATCTGCCCTTCCTGACCCTCTCGGTCTGGATCAAAATCCAGCATAAGATAACAAGAGTCACAATACTGAGCAAAAGGAATCCATTTTTTATTAAAAAGATAGGGCTTTATTCTACTATCACGCATATTTCCCAGATCTTGACTAGAAAAATAGTCGGGAAATTCTGTTAATAAAGCATCTCTATTTTGAAAGTACTTTTTACAACTTTCCATTTCCTGCAAACTCATGAGAGAAAAAGGCAGCTCTCTCTGGTCAATCACACAAGGTAAAATAGAGAAGTATTTACTCCCATTTTTGTAGCTATAAAGCGCTTTGAAGTCACTAGGTAGACGAATACCAAATAACTCCTCAAAGGCTTGAAGCTCTTCCTCGGAAGCACCAGAAATATTCTGATAATCATCTAGGTGTTCCTCTTCCACGGGATCATCCAAATCCCAGTCTTCAAAATACTCACAAATATAAGTTTCTATTTTCTTAACTTGGTCAATTAGTTGCATCATTTCACCATGATTTCTTTTTTTATCTGTCTTCCAATGCTTTTTAACGCTTATAACTTGTTTTTGCTAGGAGAAAGGGTTCAGGATTTTGCTTAATCCAAGCAATAGCTAGCTGACACAGGCGGTCTAGGCGAGGCTCGTCATCAAAATCTTTCCCATGAACCTGAGCAATAAGGTCTTTAGTCTCTGCTAATTCTTGTTCTGAAAGGGGATTTCCTAGAGACAAATATTGAGGGAGAGTCTGAAGCATTTTTCTATAGTCCCTGTCCCAGTTGGCCCCACCATTACGATCCAGTTCATCTCGAACTCGACCTGGGATACGAATAACTTCTCCCTGAACAGTTTTGGCTGCTCCACTTGAAGGAATCAAGAAAGACCATAGTTCCTCATATTGCTCCTCCCAAGTTCCTTCTTTAACCAAGATTGGTGCACTGCCATCATGGGTTATTCGCTTGGCTACTGGCTTGACATCAAACAAACGATAAAGTTTGGCTAAACCTTTATCTGCTGCTTCTAGATAGTCGGGATTGATCCCTTCTCTATGAAACTCAAAATCCTTACCGATATTTTCGACCTTTTCTTTCATGGCTGGTGTTTTCTTAGCACCAGCATCCAGCAGCATTGTGGCGATTTCAGCTGTTTGGGCAATATAGATTCCCCGACAGACAGTGAGAACGGAGTCTAGGGGAGTCTGTCCCCTATCATTTTTAGAGTTGACATTTGCTCCCTTTTCTAAAAGAAGCGCAACGGTCTTAGGATGAAAAAACTCAGCTGCCATATGCAGAGGTGTATTCCCATAAGTATTGCTTTTTTCAATATCTGCTCCCAATTCAAGCAAGAGTTTTACAGTATCTCTCCCCATGGTTGCCTGACGATACAAAGGAGTCGCTCCATAATAATCAGGGGTATTGATATCTAAGCCCTGTTCGACAAGCCATATAACCAGCTCATCAGGAACACCACCAAAATGCAGAGCCGTACTTAAACTATATCTCCCGTTATGGGCAGTTAACTCACACTTGTCATACACAGCCTTTAATTGGTCAATATTGCCTTCAGTTAGTAGTTCATTAAAATCCTTGGGTAAGGTTACTCTTTTCTTTGCCATCTTTAGTTCCTTTCTTCTGCTACAGCATCTAGGGCAAGCCAATGAAGATTGTCAACAGTTTTCAAAGTCAGGACTTGTCCATCATAATCATTTTTCAACTCAAGACCGTCTTGCTCAATAGATATATGATTGTACCAGTGATCTAGGCTGGCGTATTCCCCCATATGAATGTTGATGAGTATACTGGTTATCGGATTCCACGTTCCTTTCTTAACTGTTTCTGCTAAGAGGTAGTAAGCATCTAAAAATATGAGATTTCTCCCATAGATCCAAAAGGGCAGATCAAGCCCCAACAAAGGCAACTTGGCAGAAAAAATCTCATCACCGTGTGGTGGAACGGTTTCATAATGAAATTCTATCTCACTGCCATAATAGGCAATCAGGGCTCCCTGACATCCGATATTTTGAGGAATCCCTTCCTCAGCTACAATAAATTCCATGACCTGCTCCTTCTATTTTCAATCATAAAATCCGACAAGACTCTGCCAGAATATCAAACTGGACGCATGACATTTTCTAGTCATCAAGTGGATGAAGTCACTTTCACAACCCGTCCAAACTGCAGATTGAGCCGTTCCCATGCCTCTAACAAATGCTAGAAAATCTGGTGCCAGCCATATTTTTTTATCATAGGTCATCTCTGCATCAACAGCATAGACCGCCCCAGATTGACAATCTAGCAAAATAGTGTAGGGATCTCCATTTGCAATGATGATCAAGCTGCTTTCTTGTAGAGTTGAATAATCATGGTATTCCAAATTGCGTTTGATCAACCAAGTCAGACTAGTGCCGTCCCCATATCCAAACTGGTAACTTAAAAAACCGATCTGCCCCCAGTTATAGGCCAGAATATATTTCCTAAAAATCGGATCCAAATCTTGTATTTGCAGTTGTTTTTTCAAACGATCCAGTTCAGACACAGGCAGTTCCGTTTGGTTAAGGACAATTCCTTCTCTTATCTCAGGGTCCAGCCCTTGTGTTTCTTCTTGGGTAAGGGAAATGATTTGGTCAATTGTCAATAATTCCATTGTCGACCTCCGACTATACATAGGGCATTATCTAGGGTAATACTCAATGAAAATCAAAGAGCAAACTAGGAAACTAGCCGTAGGCTGTACTTGAGTACGGCAAGGCGACGTTGACGCGGTTTGAATTTGATTTTCGAAGAGTATAAGCTAGCTGGTTTGTGACTTCATTTATCTAATGAAGGTTCTAATCTCAATTATACTCCAAAACTATCAAATAGAGATAAACTACCAGTATTTTCAGGGATTATTTTTGATGAATAGTCGCCCAAAGATATAGAAAAAAGCCATTCCTCAAGGGAACAGCTTCATCACTTAAAATTAAAGGTTTCCCCAGCTAACTTATCTGCTAGCTTAGGGAAAAGAGTATAAAATTTATGGGCTAAATGGAGCAATACTGGGAGATTGAGTTCCCGTTTGTTTTTTCCTATGGTTTTGACAATCTTTCTAGCTACTGCATCTGGCTCGAGTAGGAAACGGTCAACTGACTTAAGGTAGGTTCCATCCGGATCAGCCTGGTCAAAAAATCCTGTACGAATCGGACCTGGATTGACCGTTGTCACATAGACTCCATAGGACATAAGTTCGAGACGTAAAGCATTTGAAAAACCAATAGCCGCAAACTTGGTCGCTGAGTAAAGACTGGACTTGCCAGTCGCTATCAAACCAGCCATACTAACGATATTGATGATATGGCCTTTTCGGATCTCCTTCATACGAGAAGCAACCAAACGAGATAGGTTCATCAGAGCAAAGGTGTTAACCTCAAACATCTGATGAATATCTTGATTAGAAATCTTGTCAAAATCTTCAAAGATCCCGTAGCCAGCGTTATTAATCAGAACATCAATCTTACCATAACTCTGATAGAGTTCGGCTACTAAAGTTTCTAGGGCTGTACCATCGGTAATATCAATCTCAACCAATTCAGCCTGTGGGTGATTCCCGTATAGCTGAGCTAATTTTTCCTTGTTTCTACCCAGCAAAATCAATTGATCATTGGGCAAGAGTTTGACCATTTCTTGGGCTAGACCACCACTAGCACCCGTAATGAGAATCGTAGACATATTTATCCTTTCTCGAGATCCTAGATTTCCACTTCTTCTAGGTCTTTAACCACATGGACGTTTTCAAAAATCGTTGCCGCATCTTTCTTGAGTTGGCTAATGTCTTTTGAAAGGAAGCGTGCACTGATATGGTTGAGCAAAAGTCGTTTGGCTCCTGCTTCTGCCGCTACCTGAGCAGCTTGCATATTGGTTGAGTGACCGTGGTTGCGGGCAATCTTTTCGTCTCCCTTGCCATAAGTCGACTCATGGACAAGAACATCTGCATTGACACCAAGACGCACACCGGCATCTGTTTTTCGAGTATCTCCCAAAATGGTAATAATCTTACCAGGTCGCGGTGCTGAAATATAATCTGCTGCCTTGATCTCGGTGCCGTCTTCTAAGACGACATCCTGACCGTTTTTGATTTTTCCAAAGAGCGGGCCAAATGGGACACCAGCAGCCTTGAGTTTTTCAGCATCCAAGGTCCCTTCTAGGTCCTTTTGCATAACACGATAACCAACGCAGAAAATCGTGTGATCCAACTCTTCTGCATAAACGGTAAACTTATCCGTTTCAAGAATTTTCCCTAATGAATCTTGATCAAACTCATGAAAATGAAT
>NZ_KQ970818.1:255275-260704 GCF_001579645.1 Streptococcus infantis | reverse complement strand
CTTATAGGGCAGACGAGAACCAGAGACACGCAAACTAGTCAAGACAAATGACTTAATACCTTGGGGACCATAGATTTCCAAATCTGTCTGCTCTTCATTGGCTTGAAAAGCACGACTAGAGAGAAATCCTGGTAAGCCAAAGATATGGTCTCCGTGCAAGTGGGTGATAAAGATTTTGCTGATTTTTCGTGGTCGAATCGTGGTTTCCAGAATGCGATTTTGCGTTCCTTCGCCACAGTCAAAGAGCCAAACTTCGTTAATCTCATCCAAGAGTTTCAGGGCGAGACTTGAAACGTTGCGGGCTTTAGAGGGCTGACCAGCCCCCGTTCCTAAAAATTGAATATCCATTCGATACTTTCTAATTAATCAAAATATAACATAGCAGTGCGGTTTTCCGAGCGGTAATAAAGCTTACCAGTATAGGCTTTAGCTTCTTGTAGCAAATCCTCTTGACTATAGCCTTTGAGACGTTTGCGACCATCAGCTAAGTTTTCCAAATCTGTCAAAGCTGTAAGATTTTCCACGCTAACAACTTCCTCGTCTCCGACAGACTTTATATAAATTTTTCCAGACTCCTCAAAAACCAGCTGATGTGGAAAAATTTGCGCAATCTCAAAGAGCAAGTCAGCAGTGATGACTTCCTCAACTTCTGAGAAAATCCGTCCAAGACCTTCACTCTCATAGCAAAAACCAAAAGATTTGCCTGATAGATTCAGACGAATAAAAGGCTTATTTTCTAGAGTGAAACTAGGTTCAGCATTGTAAAGATTCAGTTCCTGACTTAGTTCTGCAAAATAATCTGTCGCAGCTTGAGGACTCTTTTTCTGGTAGAGCTCTGCAAAGTAGGCATTAACCACGCTAGGTGGAGGGGTAATGAGAGCTAGTTGCTCCTCTTCAGACCTACCAGCTAAAAGCTGGTCCAAATATACCTTGTCTAGACTTGTATAGCCACCATACTTTAGAGCCAAAGTTTTAATATCAGTCATAAAATTCTTCTAACCTCCATTTATTTTTCTCGGAAATGTAGCCTGTAATGACTTCACCATCATCTTGGTAGTCACGTTCTTCAAGAATAGCGACACTCTCTAAATCATGAATCTTGTAGGACTTAGAAAAAGGCACGCGCAAAGTAAAGGGTTCAAAAATTTCCTTGATCTTATCTAGCAATAAAACCTGCAACTGTTCTCGACTATTCTCAGATTTGGCAGAAATCAGTGCATACGGCGTTTGGGTAGGCGTGAAATCCTCCACCAAATCCGCTTTATTATAAAGGGTTAGGCGAGGAATATCCTCCATGTCCAAGTCTTTCATGATAGACAGGACCGTTTTTTCATGTTCCTCATGGTAAGGATTGCTGGCATCGATAACATGAACCAAAAGGTCTACATGCTTGCTTTCTTCCAAGGTCGACTTGAAACTAGACACCAACTCTGTCGGCAAATCTTGAATAAACCCAACGGTGTCAGTCAAGGTAACCTGAAGATTGCCCCCCAGATGAATGCTTTTAGTTGTCGCATCCAGAGTCGCAAAGAGCTCATCTGCCTCATACTGGGTCTTGCTAGTCAAGGTATTCATGATAGTTGACTTTCCAGCATTGGTGTAGCCAATCAAACCAATCTTAAAGGTACTTGACTCCAAACGTTTTTCTCGAACTGTCGCTCGATTTTTCTCAACGACTTTGAGCTGACGCTCGATATCTGTGATTTGGTTGCGAACACTACGACGGTTAAGCTCCAGCTGACTTTCACCTGGACCACGGGAACCAATGCCCCCAGCCTGACGGCTAAGCATAATCCCTTGACCAACCAAGCGAGGCAAGAGGTATTTGAGCTGAGCAAGATGAACTTGAAGCTTTCCTTCATGGCTTCGAGCTCTCATGGCAAAGATATCCAAAATCAACTGCATGCGGTCAATGACTTTAACACCCAAGACTTCTTCTAAATTGACATTTTGTCGAGGTGTCAGACGGTTGTTGACAATGACAGTTGTGATTTCTTCTGCATCCACCATTTGAGCAATTTCTTCCAACTTACCAGAACCGACGAAGGTCTTGGAGTCGTATTTTTCACGTTTTTGTCTGTAACTATCGACTACGACTGCACCAGCCGTCTTAGCCAGACTAGCCAGTTCTTCCATGGAGAGGTCAAAATTATCCATGCCCTGGAGTTCAACACCAATCAGCAGGACTCGCTCCTCTTTTTTCTCCGTTTCAATCATTTAAAAACTCCTCAATCTGGTTTAAAATACGGTCTTTTACACCAGATTCTCCTATCTGATAAAAGGTCACCTGCATGCGATTACGGAACCAGGTTAGCTGGCGCTTGGCAAAACGGCGTGTCGCCTGTTTGAGACTCTCGCTAGCCTCCTCCAAACTCTGCTCCCCTCTAAAATAAGGAAAAAGTTCCTTATAGCCAATCCCTTTAGCAGCCTGCACATCTGGATAATGGTCAAACAACCACTTGGCTTCATCCAACAGTCCAGCTTCAAACATCAAATCCACACGGTGGTTAATTCGTTCATAAAGCTGACTACGCTCATCATCCAAGCAAATAATCAGAGGTTCATACAAGGTCTCTTGATTTTCCAAGTCTTGACCAAAATGGGCAATTTCCAAGGCACGCATGGCACGACGACGATTAAACTGGGGAATTTCAAGGCCTGCTTGATCCACCAGATGGGCTAACTCCTCATCCGAAAAAGGTTTCAAACTAGCTCGATAGGCTAAAATATCCTCATGTGGAGTCTCTCCACCTAGATGATAGCCCTCTAGCAGACTCTGGATATAAAGTCCTGTCCCACCAGCAATAATAGCGAGCTTACCTCGACTTTGAATATCCTCAATAGCTGCTTTCGCTTCTGAAACAAAATCAAAAGCCGAGTAAGACTCGGTTACTTCTCTCACATCAATCAAGTGATGAGGAACACTTGCCTGCTCCTCTGGACTAGCCTTGGCTGTCCCAATATCTAGTCCTCGATAGACTTGTTGGCTATCTCCACTAACTACTTCACCATTAAAATGCTTAGCAACTTCAATGGCTAGAGCTGTCTTTCCAACTGCAGTCGGTCCAACAATCACAATTATTTTTGTTTTCATCTTTTTTCCTTGAAAAATTCCCATTTTTTCGTTACTATTATTATATCACAAAAAGGTCAGTCAGAAAAATGCGACCTCTTGAGGTAGCTGGCTGATTTATAAGTTAAAGGAGGAATACTCATGGCTAAAGGATTCGCTAAAGGTCTTGTAACAGGTATTGCAGGAACTGTCGCTGCAGTTGCAGGTGCAGTATACGCAGTTAAAAAGAAAGTGATCGAACCAGAAGAACAAAAAGCAGCTTTCATCGAAGAAAATCGTAAGAAAGCAGCACGTCGTCGCGTATCACACTAAGCAACAAAAGAAGTTGAGATTTTTTCTCAACTTCTTTTTTTCTATTCTTTTATACTCAATAAAAACAAAATAGGAAACTAGGAATCTAGCCTGATTTGAAGAGATTTTCAGAGAGTATTAAATTGCCAAGTCAAACTTCAACTGTGGTTTCACAGGATCATAATCAACCAGCTCAAAATCCTCTGCTTTAATATCAAAGAAGTTGGTCTTGTCTGGTACATTCAAGACCAAACGTGGTTGGCAATTTGAAGGCTCACGACGAAGCAATTCCTGAGCTTGTTCAAATTGATTGTCATAAATGTGAAGGTTATTGATAAAGTAGAAGAATTTCCCAACCTTCCATCCAAAGTGTTTAGCAATCATCATCTGAAGAGCCACATACTGCATGGCATTGATGTGGTGAGCTACCAGCATATCATTAGAACGCTGGGTCAAGGTTGCATCCAGATAGATGTCCCCATCTACACGACGGACATCAAACATGGTCTGGAAGGCACATGGAAGAAGGCCGTCTGTTTCCTCAAAAGCTTGGTAATCCCAGAGAGAGATGATATTGCGACGGTTCCAAGGATTAGCTTCTAACTGTTTGAGAATCTTGTTAATGATGTCGTGCTTTTTAACCACAGCCCCATAACGCTCACCGATTGTCCCTGTATCTCCTACTTCCCAGTCATTCCAGTAGTGAACATTGTACTTGTCATTGAGGATTTCTAGGCTATTGGACTGGTCTTGGTAGATCCAAAGAACTTCCTTGATAGCTGATTTGATAGCAATTGGACGTAGGGTTGTGATGGGAAATTCACCCTTAGACAAATCATACTCCGCAAAAGCACCTGTGATGTACTTGGAGTTAGCTACTGTTCCATCCTTATACTTGGGACGAGCTTGTTCTGAAAAGACTCCTTCATTGAGAATTCGCTCGATATTTTCTTTAAAAATCGTGTCTGCTTTTGTCATTTACTCTCACCTCAATTATTGTCTTAACTAGTATAGCATAAAAAAAGAAAGGAGGAAAATCACTCGCTTACGGAAAGCAATTTTCTCCTTTTTATGTTTATTTATTGCAAGACAAGTGACGCAGCACCAATCACTCCAGCGTCGTTTCCTAGAGTGGCAAGAGCCAATTTAGTGGTTGTACGAACTTGTGGGAAAGTATTTTCATCATAAACCTTTTGTACACCTTGGAGAAGGAATTCTCCCGCAGCTGATACACCACCACCGATAACGATTGTTGATGGGTTTAGGATTGAACCGATGTTGGCACATGCAATTCCCAAGTAACGTGAGAAGTTACGGTAAACGATCAAGGCAAGGTCGTCTCCTTCTTTTGCCAAATCAAAGACAGTTTTAGCTGTTACTTCTTCTCCGTCATCAATCAAGCGTTTCAACTCTGCATCGCCTTCGTATTCATCTGCGTAACGACGAGTCAAGTTGACAATCCCTGTTGCTGAAGCTACTGTCTCAAGACAGCCTTTTTTACCACACGTACATGCGATTGGTTGATCAAAGTCAACTGTGATGTGTCCAAGTTCACCTGCAGCACCAGCAACACCGTGAAGTAATTTTCCTTCTGCCACGATACCGCCACCAACACCTGTACCAAGTGTCATAAAGACAACGTCTGGTTGGTTTTCACCAGCACCCATCCAACGCTCACCAAGAGCTGCCACGTTAGCGTCATTGTCGATGAAGAATGGAATACCCAAAGCTTTTTCCATTTTTTCTTTGATTGGTTGAAGAGTTTTCCAGTTCAAGTTGTAGGCACCGATAACAGTTCCTTTTTCACGGTCAACCACACCAGGTGATCCCATACCAATTCCACGGAAATCTTCAGCAGACAATCCAAGCAAGCCCAAACGATGTTGAATAGTTTCAATCATATCGTCTACGATATGGCTTCCTTCATCCAAAATGTTAGTCTTGATAGACCATTTTTCTTGGATTTCTCCTTCTTGCGTTAAAATAGCGAACTTGATAGAAGTTCCACCAAGGTCAATCCCAATAATCTTTTGACTCATCGTCTTCTCCTTATCCTTAATTGAAA
>NZ_KQ970818.1:227765-255193 GCF_001579645.1 Streptococcus infantis | reverse complement strand
GAAAATGCTTACAGTACTAGTATAACAAAATCTGCCATTCAGTGCAAAGGTTTGCATTAACTTTCCAGAATTTTTTTCTATTCTATGGTTTCCACAAACCAGAAGCATCTACATAATAGCGCCCGCCATCAACTCGCTCATTCTTAGCCATTTTACCATCCGATTTCAAATAGTAATTTCCATGCCATGCATTGCGAGCATAAGATCCATCTGATTTCAAGTAGTACCAAGATTGGTAAGAAGAATCATAGACCCACTCACTCTGAGCCATTTTCCCATTTGACTTGAGGTAGTATGCACCTTGCCAAGTATTATGCGCATAAGATCCATCTGATTTAAGGTAATACCAGGCTTTGTAGTAAGAATCATAAATCCATTCACTCTGAGCCATTTTACCATCTGATTTGAGGTAGTAACTTCCTTGCCAAGTATTGCGTGCATAAGATCCATCTGATTTGAGGTAATACCAAGCTTGGTAATAGTTATCGTATACCCACTCATTCTCAGCCATTCTTCCATCTGATTTGAGGTAGTAAGCCCCCTGCCAAGTATTTGTTACTGGATTTCCATTTTCAGAAAAATAGTACCAAGATCCATTCTGACGAACCCAGCCACTTACAGCTGCTGCACTAGGAGCAGATACTGCACTATTTGGTGTTGCACTATTTGGTGCTACACTGTTGTTAGCTTGAGATGTACTCGTCTTTTTCTCTTTTAAAACTCCCTGAGGCGCATTCTTCGATTCACAAGCGATTCCATCATGATCCTTATCCAGAGTGGCAGAATAACCTGGTTCTCCCCTATGAATATCCGCATAACCATTTTCCCAAGCTTCCTTACAGCTTGAAAAATGAATACTTTCATCTGCCACAACAGGTTGTAAAAACAAAGCTAGGGCAGGTAAAGAAGCTAGGCCTAGTTTTAATAAATGACGTTTGTTCATGATTTTCTCCTAAAATTATAATATCAACTTCCATATTATTTTATCAAACTTATTTCTGCAATTCAAGAAAACTTCTGGTTAATTCTGCAAACTCTTTTGGTTTTGCCTTATTCAAGACATGAGGGCCGTCAGGGATGATCTCAAACTGAGAATCTGGCATCAGTTCTTGAATAGCTTTCATTGAACTGAGATTAGGCTTATCCTGACTACCACAAATTAACAAGCTTGGATAGGGACAATTCCGTGCAATCTCTCTTAAATCAAGTATTTTTAATTCCTCAGAAACTCCAACCATAAGAGCCTTATCTGCCCCCTGCTTCTCATATATCCTCTTAGGAAGCAATTTGAATATCAGCAACTGAATGTAAAAAGGAATGTTACCTGCTAATTTCAGTGGACATCCTGACAAAACCAAGGCCTGAAGATATGGTAGATCATAACTTGAAAGCTCCAACGCAAGTGCAGCCCCTAAAGATAAGCCAACTAAGACAAAAGGCTCTGTTTCCTTTGATAAGTGCTGATAAATGCGTTCCTTGGCTTCTTGGTAGGTCCCAACTCCTGAAGGAAATAAGTCCAGGGCTTCAGAGGGATAATCTGCCAGCAAATCCTGAACTTCTTTCCAACTATCTGCTGACTGTCCCAAACCGTGTAAAAATATGAGTTTCAATTAGTTCTCCTTTACTGACAATTCATACAAGCCTCTGACTGCATTACAGCCATAGGTAGCTTCTGCTTGATTCAAATCTGCTAACGTCAGAATTTTCTCTTCTACTTGCCCATTTTCAAGCAAATGTTGACGATAAATCCCTGGTAAAAGACCTAGCTGACTAGGAGGTGTATAGAGCTTCCCAGCCATTTTCAAGACCAGATTCCCAATAGAGGTTTCAAGCAATTTTCCATCAGCAGTGTGATAGATGATTTCCTGCTCTCCCATTGTCAAATGTGGTCGGTGTGTCATCTTAAAGTAGGTAAAGGCCTGCTGCAAATCAGCTTCTTGCCGACAAAGTTTAGCCTGACAGAAGCTAGAACTAAATGGTGTCAATACTTGTCGATCAATTTCTATTTTTCCAGACTTATTGAGACTGATTCGCAAACGATAGTCTTGATGGAGGTCACAAGCCTGACATTCCTTCTCTATTTCTTCTATCAAACCAGCTTCATCAAATGGAAAGGCAAAGTAACGACTTGCTTTTTGCAGTCTTTCCAGATGTTGATTTTCAAAGAGTAATTTTTTCTGGCTGATTTTCCCTGTCGTAATCAATTGAAAACGAGGCTGTTTTCGGTAAAGAACAGCAGCCTTTTGCTGGACTTCACGGTATTCTGACTCCCAAGTGCTATCCCAAGTGATGCCTCCACCGACTCCATAGATGGCCTGCTCTCGATGCAGTTGAATGGTTCGAATAGCTACGTTGAAAATCCGTCGTCCATTGGGAAGTAAGAGTCCAACTGTTCCACAGTAAACTCCTCTAGCTTGTGGTTCCAAATTCTTGATAATTTCCATAGTCGCTATCTTGGGTGCTCCTGTGATGGAACCACATGGAAAGAGTGAACGGAAGATTTCTACTAGGTCAATATCTGGTCGTAACTGACTCTTGATGGTCGAAGTCATCTGCCAAACCGTTGAATACTGTTCCACCTGACATAAACGTTCCACATGCTCACTTCCCACCTCAGACAGACGATTCATGTCATTGCGCAAGAGGTCCACTATCATCATATTCTCTGAGCGATTTTTGGGATCCTGTTCTAACCAAACTGCCTCTTTCAAGTCTTCTGCATCAGTCAGACCACGTTTAGTCGTCCCCTTCATAGGACGAGTTGTCAATTCACGATCATTTTGCTCAAAAAAGAGTTCTGGACTCATGGAAATTACTGCCATGTCGTCATGTTCAACATAGGCATTGTATCCCGCTTCCTGCTCTACAACCATGCGATTGTAGATGGCAAAAGGATTGGCAGACAACTCCTGCTTGAGTTGAACAGTATAATTGACCTGATAAGTGTCCCCTTGCCTTAAATGATGGTGAATCTGTTCAATTGCCTTTTCATATTCCTCAGCAGATGTTACTTCCTGCCAGTTTGATGGCAAATCCACCTCCTCATAAGTCAGAGGAATACTGGATGTTTCAACTTTGTCATGGACAGTAAAGTAAAGCAAATACTCCCCCAGTAAGGGCGCCTTGTGGACCGCTAATTTTTCCTCAAAAGCTGGCGCAGCCTCATAGCTGACATAACCTGCCACATAAAAGCCTTGCTCTTGGTAGCTTTCTACTTGAGCTAACAAGTCCGTCACTTCTGCTAAATCTCTGGTTTTTAACTCTTTGATAGGCTGGGTGAAGGTGTATCGCTCGCCCAAAGCCCTAAAATCAATCACTGTTTTTCTATGCATATCCTAAGTATACCATAAAAGCCAGACCCCAACAGGAATCTGGCAATTTTATTCTTTGAGAATGATAAAGTAGATGTCACTTTCTAAGAAAACCTGAACATAGCATTCTCTTTTATCACTCCGACTTTTTATCTATCCTTTGGGAAAGAGTTCGGATGAAAAGGCATCTGTCACCTGCAATAGTTTTTGGAAGACTTTTTTCTTCAGAGCTACTGTATAATTGGCAACTGAGCCTCCATACTTGAAGTTTCGGTAATCCGTTTCTACTGCTTGGTCAAACAAATCTTGCAATTTCTCATAAGAATCAATTTGCTGACCATCAATTTCAAAACTATGGATTCCTCGTTTTGCCTTAGCAATAATAGCGTCAAACCAAGCCTTCTTCCATTCTTCCAAGTTCTGGAACTTGCCTTTCGAAACCTTCTGGATAATGAAATCATCTCCAAGGGTGTCACGTCCCTCGCTTAAGGCCTCATCCTTGTATTTATTAGAAGCATAGCCTAGGAAACCATTTTCGTAGCCATAATACCCCCACATACGGAAAGCATTATGCTTGAAGGAGATGGCTCCTGGAGCTCCCTGACTTGTATTACCGCCGTAGATAGCATCTACCATCTTGACATTGACATAAGCTGTCTTGAGTTCTTCTGGTCTGTAAGTTCCCTGATAATGCCTATTGGTGATGATGTTATGTTTGATTAGGTCATCTACAGAATTTAGCTGAGTCTTGGCTTCCTCATCCGTCAATGGACGAACATAGTCCCACTGGTTTGGAGCAAGGAGTTTATTATCTTGGTCCTGATAGCGCATTTGCTTAGTCATCTTACTGAACCAAGCCTTCTTCAAAGCCAGATCATTCTTAGCGAGAACTCGTTCCCCTTCCAGATAATCTAGAAGCATCAAGGCCTCGTTATAACCTTTCATGTAGTGGTCAATCTGCTGGCGTGTTTGCAACTTGGTCGGATCAGGATTGTACCATTGGTCCCCATCATTTGGTCGCATGTATGCCATGTTGAGCCCGAGGGCGCCGTACTCACCCTGATGACCTTCCTCAGCTGGCGACTGGAGCATGCCCTGAGCATAGGCTTCTACATAGGTTCCTTCACGATGTTTGTAGCCACCCAGATAGACAATACGATCGTTGACGTGAGTTGTCTCATGGGTGTAGACAGACAAACCATACTCACTCATCATATCTATTTCTACAAAGTGAACAGCATCTCTGGCATTGATATTAGGATAGATAGAGGCATAGGCTCCTAGCTTATTGTCCTTATAGTAGCGACCTGCTGGCCCAAATACTTCACGAATTGGCGCGTAGTCTGCCATACCACTTGTATGTCCATAACGCTCTACCCAGCCACGTCCATCAACGCGATAGCCTTCCCAAACTGGTGTAGCTACATTAAAGTCACTCTTAACCATACGGTCTTTGACATCATCAGCGGCAAGACGATACCAAAAGTCCAAGTAAGTCAACTGACGGTCCGCTACTAGATCAATGTCAGCTTTCATCTGGTCTATGGTTTTGCCAGATTTATCAGCTGATCCAAAAGTAATGGTATTGTAGTTGGAAATCAGGAACATCTGTGCCTTCTTGACATTCAACAAAGGCAGAATCATATTGCGATGCAACCAGTTATTCAGATTGTCATAAGCCCGATGCTTCCGATTTGCAATTTCTTGATTCTTCGAAGCTCGCTCGGCTATGTATACATGGCCCTTAGTGGCATTCACAAACCAGTCATTCATATCCTTGTCAGTCGTCAACAACTGTCTGTTGTAGTCTAAGAAGGCATGTAAATCTTCAGATTTTGTATCTTTGGCTAGGACTCTTGCAAAGGTTTCATGAGTCTGGTCGCCTTTTAGGTTGCTTTCTCTTGAACCTAGTTCAATCAACCGATCTAAGATATCCACATTTTGGCCATAAAAATCTGGTTTAAAGAGCATGAGTTCTTTCAGATTGTAATCGGCAAATCGGATACCATAATAGCGATTGAGATAAGCAAGTCCCAGCATGATAGCTGACTGATGATCCTGAACTTTTTTCTTCAGAGTAGCGGTACTAGCAGGTGAATCATTCCACTGATAGTCTAGATTTGTAAGTAACTTATCAACTAGGGTTCCCAGCTGCGCTTTGACCTCTGCAAAGCTTTCTTCCAGATACCAGTTCTTCACAGCCTCAGCCTTCTTATCAAGGCTAGTAGTTTGATCATCTAGGACTCGATAAACTCCTTCAGACTGTAAGTCCACTGTTTTCAAGATTGAGGTCAGGTCCTTGGCTAGGGCTGAACGGTCCTTAACCAGCATATCTGGAGTATACAGCACATCCAAGTCAGCAATCTTGTATTCCTTGATGGAAGTCAAGCCAGAATTTTGTGAGGTGATTGCAAATACATCCTTGGTCTGATCTGCATAATGAACCATGATATGATCTGCCGCTGAACGGTCCGTCACAAATTCTTGCCCCTTCATACCAATAACAGAGACTACCTCTTTCTTGGCTAGATTGTGATCAAGATCCAGTTTGTTTCCTTGATTAACAATCCATTCTTTATTGTAAAAAGGCTGCAATTTTTCAAGGTTTCGATAGGCTTGATCATGGTGACTATCATAATCTTGGATATCCTGATAAGCGTATTCTTTTACGCCAGCAATCGTAGGAGTATCAGCACTTGACTTAGCCAGATAGTAGCTATAGCCTTCTTCAAAGGTTTTCTGAGCATTACGTTGAATCAAGTCAGTTGCCTCAGCAGTCACCTTGTAATACTCTTTTCCGTTTATTCTCTCAGTTTGAATAGACTTGATGGATAAACGGCTGGTCTTATGATCTTTAGAGCTGACCTTGAGATAGTAGTTTTCCAAATTCCTTGGTGCTTCCGTTAAGTATTGAATCTCAGTCTCTCTGCCATTGTCAACCTTAACAAGGCTTGTTTCCTTGATATCTTTTATTTCCAGCTTTTTAAGTTCTAAACGAAGCTTCTTGTCCTCAAGTAGAGTGCTCTCCTCACCCTTACCACGATTAAAGACCAGCCTTGTAGATATGGTGTAATCCGTATAAAGTTTTAGATTGTCAACTGTTGCTTCCAGCTGATCACTCGTTAAGTCAATGGTCTGATCCTCTACCCCCTTGGCTTTGATAGTGGCACTAATTTTTGAGACGGTAACGCCATCTGCCTTGTTCAGATTATAACTTAAGCGAGCTGAACGACCCATCGAATTTCCAGTAATAGTTGAAAGAGTTAGGACAGGTTCAGGTTTAATTTCTTCCTTTTCCTTACTGCCGCGGATGATAACCTGATCTTTCGCTTCTCTTAAAATCCGTGTTGTTTCTTTCGGCTCTGAAATACGTTTCCCATCTTTTTCCTCATAGCTGGTAACAATCTCTTTCTCACCATCTTGACCGACTTGCTCGATTCTTGTTTCACCGACAAGCATGTCTGGATCAATCTTTTCCCTAGTTTGTTTAGGAATCAACTCTTTTCGGACTTCAATATGTAAAGTCGGGTTTGTATCCTGAATCAGCGCTTCAGTAGCATTCACACCACCACTATAGCTAGGAATCTCCTGTTTCAGAGTATCAACTGGAACTGCACCTCCTTCATAATCTGGTAAGACTTCAACTACTGTACCTGGGCCATTGACGCCACCCTCAAATGATGGTTTTGTTGGCTCAACCAAGGATTCGCCGGATACGCCACCTGTAAACTCTGGGATTTCCTGTTTCAGAGTATCAACTGGAACTGCACCTCCTTCATACTCTGGTAAGCTTTCGGATACTGTACCTGAGCCATTGAATCCACCTTCAAATGTTGGTTTTGACGGCTCGACTAAGGATTCGCCGGATACGCCACCTGTAAAGTCTGGTTTGTCATGGACTTCTGGGACGCCACTTTGACTACTCAATTCTGGTGTATACTCAGGCAAAGCTTCAGCTACTGTACCTGGGCCATTGACTCCACCTTCAAATGTTGGTTTTGTTGGCTCAACTAAGGATTCACCGGATACACCACCTGTGAACTCAGGGAGGTCCTGTTTCAGAGTATCAACTGGAACTGCACCACCTTCATAATCTGGTAAGGTTTCGGCTACTGTACCTGGGCCATTGACTCCACCTTCAAATGTTGGTTTTGTTGGCTCAACCAAGGAGTCGCCGGATACTCCGCCTGTGAAGTCTGCTTTGGCGTGGACTTCTGGCACGCCACTTTGACTACTCAATTCTGCTTTATACTCAGGCAAGGCTTCAGCTACTGCTCCTGGGCCATTGACGCCACCCTCAAATGCTGGTTTAGACGGCTCGACTAAAGATTCGCCAGATACTCCACCTGTGAAGTCTGCTTTGTCGTGGACTTCTGGCACGCCACTTTGACTACTCAATTCTGGGGTATACTCTGGCAAGGCTTCAGCTACCGCTCCTGGGCCATTGACGCCACCTTCAAATGTTGGTTTAGTCGACTCGACTAAAGATTCGCCAGATACTCCACCTGTGAATTCGGGAATTTCATGAACGGCTGCTTGATTTACTAGTTTTGCAGGAATTTCTGGATTTGCACTAGATGTTAGATCTTGACCTGTTCCTCTTAAATCCGACTCTAATAAATAGCCGACATAGTCATAGCCTTTAATGTCAATAATCCCTTGAGAGAAATCATCTGCAGACACAAGGGTTGTAGTCTGATCATAAGCTATCAATTCCTTGTGTTCAAAAGCAAATACTTGATAAGGTAGTAATAAACTCTTACCTACAGAAGCAATCAATAACACTCCAACTATCTTAGAAGGTTTTTTCTTTGAAAATAGGAAAACCACCAAACTAGCAGTCAAAAGACCAAGACCAGCCAAGGGGAAGCTGATAGATCCAGTTTGAGGTAAGACGGCTTGTCCCTGCTTGCGATAAACTAGATAATAGTTATCTTGGCTCAAATCTTGTGGCAATTCATGATGAATGAGTTCACGTTCAGCAGCTGTCAACTCCGATTCTGCTAAATAGTGAAAGGAAACTTGCTTGGTTTCATCAGCCTGAACCAGTTTCGGTTCAAGTGTTCCTCCAATGAAGGCAAGTCCAATCAATACCGAGCCCACTCCCATGCTCAGTTTACGAATAGCAAATTTTTGTAGCTTTTTTCTATCTTCCATGTCAGCTTTGTTCTTGTCCTTAAAGACATCTCCTTTATTCCGTTTTCATAATCTTATTATAATATTTTGTTGATTTTTTTACAAAATATTTTCGAGATAAATCGAACATTTTTAATTTGGTAGATATTCCAATAAATCATCTGGCTAGCGATCTAGTTATTAGTAGATAGCTTCAAGCATTGAAAAACGTATAGCTTTAGCCTTACCTGTTTTCAATATTGAAAGATTTGCAGGAGTAATCCCAACATGTTCTGCTAAATTGCCAAACCTCATTTTTCTTTTATTAAAAAGAAAACTATTTTAAAAGACATTCTACTTCTAAAATCCAAATTCTACACTTCTTATGAATTAAAATGTATTTCTAGTAAACACTTTTTTATAATCTCAAGATTACTCAACATAATCCAACAAATAGCCATAGCCCTTTTCTTCCATTTGATCTTTAGGAATAAAGCGAATGGATAGACTATTGATACAATAGCGTAGACCTCCCTTGTCCTGAGGTCCATCTGTAAAGACATGTCCTAGGTGAGAATTCCCTGTTCGACTTCTGACTTCCGTTCTGACCATATTGTATGACTTGTCTTCCTTGTAGGTTGCAACATCTGGGCTGATAGGCTGGGTAAAGCTAGGCCAACCACAGCCCGATTCAAATTTATCTTTCGAAGAAAAGAGAGGTTCGCCAGTCGCAACATCCACATAAATACCTGCTTCAAATTTATCCCAGTAACGATTTGAAAAGGCACGTTCTGTTTGACCATTTTGAGTCACAGCATACTCCTCAGGAGACAGAAGTTTTTTCAATTCATCGTCACTCGGTTTTGGATATTTACTTGCATCAATAACAGGATAGGATGCTTGATTGACATTGATATGGCAATATCCATTAGGGTTTTTCTGGAGATAGTCTTGGTGGTAATCTTCAGCCACGATAAAATTGCTTAAGGCTTCCTTTTCAACCGCTAGAGGCTGGTCGTATTTCTGAGCAACTTGGTCAAAGACTTGATTGATGACTTCTAAATCTTTCTCATCTGTATAGTAAACTCCTGTTCTGTACTGAGTCCCCACATCATTTCCCTGCTTATTCTTACTGATTGGATTGATAATGCGGAAATAATGAAGCAAGATCTCTTTTAGAGAGATTTGATTGGCATCATAGGTCACATGAACAGTCTCAGCATGCCCAGTTTGGCCGATCAATTCATACTGGGTTGTTTCTCCTCTACCATTTGCATAGCCCGAAACAGCATCTGTCACACCCGCTACTCGTGAAAAATACTCTTCTACTCCCCAGAAACAACCTCCCGCTAGATAGATATCATGTAAGTCAGCATCTTTACTTGGCTCAGTTTTTTTCTTGGCCTTTTGTCCTTGACTAACTGCTGCCTTCTCGATTTGAGTGGTATCTGTGTAGCTTGCGCTCCTTTTTTCCAAAAGAAATAAAATTCCAATAATAATGCAAATGATGATTCCAATGAATACAATTATTTTTAATTTATCATTCATGATGAGCCTCTAATCTATGCTTTTTAGCGTCTGTAAAATAGTTTCCTTGTCCATAAAGCCTGGCTGGGTCTTAACGAGTCTACCTTCCTTATCAATAAAGGCCTGAGTCGGATAAGAACGAACTCCGTAACTCGCCAAAAGTTGTCCCGAAGGGTCTAACAATACTGGTAAATCTTTATAGTCCAAACCCTGATACCATTTTTTAAAGGCTTCTTCTGACTGCTCGCCTTTTTGACCAGGAGAAACCACTGTCAAGATGACATAGTCATCACTTGCTTCTTTTGCAAGTTCATCTGTATCAGGAAGACTGGCTAGACAGATAGAACACCAGGAAGCCCAAAATTTGAGATAGACCTTTTTACCCTTATAATCAGATAGATGATAGTTTTTCCCATCAACTCCCGTGAGTTCAAAGTCTGTAACTGCTTCTCCGTTTTTTGCTACCTGAGAGCTAACTTGCGCTTGTTTGTCTCCATTTTGTTTATCAGCCTCGCTTGTTGTCTGATTTTTACAAGCTGATAGACAAAACAAACTAGTGCAGACCAATACAGTTGCTTGCCATGTTTTCATCTTCATCACCTTTCTCGCTCATCATATGAATATAGATATTTACTTTGTAGTTCTATTATATACCTACCTTGCTAAAAATACATAGAATCTGTTTGGAAAATCATTAATACTCTTCGAAAATCAAATTCAAACCACGTCAGCGTTGCCTTACCGTACTCAAGTACAGCTTGCGGCTAGCTTCCTAGTTTGCTCTTTGATTTTCATTGAGTATAAGCTTCTTGATTACAAAAACTCCCACCTGTTGAGCAGGTGAGAGTTTTGGATTATTTAAAGATAGAAGTTTTAAAGCTATCTGTTTGTTGAAGAAGTTTCTTAAAGAGTTTTTCTTTAAGTGATACGGTGTTATCAAATTTGACAGATCCGTTACTTAGAGTAGCCTTATCTTTATCAACTGCTTCAGCAAATGCACGTTTCAAGTCTTCATAGCTATTGTATGTTTTACCATCGATTTCAATAGATTGAATTCCATTTTTGGCACTTGTTACAACTTCATTGAAGTAAGCTTTCTTCCATTCTTCAAGATTGTTGAATTTTCCTTCGGAAATCTTGTTAATGATGAAGTCATCACCTAGAGTATCTTTTCCAGCTTTTTTAGACTCAGCTTTAAGCATGTTAGAAGCATAGTTCAGGAAGCCTTTTTCGTAGCCATAGTAACCCCATAATCTGAATGTATTGTGTTTAAATGACATTCCTCCAGGAGCACCTTCACTTGTATTACCACCATAGATACCAGTCATCATTGGAACATTCACATAAGCAGAATCAAAGTCAGTAGGATTATAAACTCTGTTACCTGGACCACGGTTGGTCATGAAGTTGTTCGTAATTAAGTCATCTACTGTGCGTAAAGGAATAGCTTTTTCCTCATCACTTAAAGGTCGAACCTTGTCGAATTGATTCTTGGTGTTATTTCCTCGGTATTGCTTATCAACCTTCTTGAACCAAGCATTGTTTAAATCTTGATTTGCTTTATCAAGGACAGCCTCTCCTTCAAGATAATCCAGAAGCATAAGAGTGTCGTTGTAGCCCTTCATGTAACGATCAATTTCGTCACGTGACTTCAGATCATTTGGATTGGTGTTATACCATTGATTTCCATCATTTGGACGTTCATAAGCCATGTTAAGACCTAGGGCTTTATATTCACCGTTTGGATTTGATACTGATGGAGTTTGCAACATACCTTGTGCAAATGCTTCAAGATCTGTACCTTCACGGTGTCTTGAACCACCCAAGTAGACCATACGGTCATTGACGTGAGTTGTTTCGTGAGTAAAGGCTGAAATACCAAAATCACTAATCATGTCCGTCACCATAAAGAAGACAGAGTCATCTTTATATGGATTCGCATAGACACGAGCCACAGCTCCCATACGCCAGTCAGTCGCATGGTAACGTCCTGTAGGTCCGTATAATTCACGAATAGGAGCAACATCTTTACCGCTATTAGTGTGACCGTATTTATCAGTACTAATATCTTTATAGTTTTGGTTATCCAAAACTGGTGTTGGTACCATGTTATTGCTCTTAAGAAGTTTATTACGTACTTTATCTAACGATAGACGTGACCAGAAGTCTAGATAATTTTGTTGCCCTTTTGCAACCTTATCGATTTCAGCCTTGAAGGCATTACGTTCTGCTTCAGTGTACTTACCATATTTCTCAAATGAACTATAAGCCATTGTATTGTAAGTTGAAATCAAGAACATATGTGCATCTTTTAAGTTCAAGAGTGGCAAGATCATCTTACCGTGCATATCATTGTTTAAACCTTCATAAGCTCTGTGTTTCTTATCAGCAAACTCCGGAGTTGTTGTTGCTGGTTCAACGATATAAACATTGTCTTTGGTTGCTTTGATAAACCAATCGTTCAAGTTTGTATCATTTGTGAATAGACGCATATTATAGTCTAAGAAACTATTTAACTCACTGATACCGATAACTCCACCGATAGCTTCACGATAAGCTTCTAAAGTTCTATCACCTTTAATGTTACTTTCTTTAGAACCAATCTGAATCAAGAAGTCTAACACACTTACATTTTTACCATAGAAGTCTGGTTTGAACAACATGAGTTGCTTGATATTGAAATTATCAAACTTAACTCCGTAGTAACGATTGAGGTAAGACAAACCAAGAAGAACAGCAGCCTTGTTGTCATCAATCTTCTTGATCAAGGCACGTTTAGCAGCTTCATCTGTGTTTAATTGATGATCTTCATTTTCAAGCAACTGTTTCACAAATTTAGCCAGATTATCCTTGACTTCTTTGAAGCTTTCTTCTAGGTAAAGATCTTTTATAGCGTTAACTTTATTTGGTCCTGTTCTACCAAGTTTTTGGTAAATTGGATCTGATTGCAATTCAACTGAACTTAATTTTTCAACGATAGCAGTAATAAGATCGCTACGGTCTTTGTCAACCATGTTCGGAGTGTAAACAACTTCTCCAAGTTCAGCAATGCTGTACTCTTTCACTTGTTTAACTTTAGAATCTTTCAGCGAAACAGTAAAGATGTCTTTTGTCTTATCAGCATAGTGCACCAAAATGTGGTCAGCATCAGCCAATTCTGTTACAAAAGCATTGCCCTTCATAGCAGTAACAGACAAGACTTCCTTGGTCAAGAGAGGACTTCCTGCAGCCAATTTATTTCCTTGGTTTACGATCCATTCTTTGTTGTAAAATGGTTGTAATTTTTCGATATTACGGTAGGCAAGTTCACGAGAGGCGTCGTAGCCAATGATAGTTTTGTATTGATCGGCTTTGTTGACAATGTTATTGAGTCTGTCTTCAACAGGCTTCGTGCTTTCAAACTTATCAGCAGTGATTCCCATTGCTTCAATCTTCTTGTCAGCTTCTTCTTGTGAGATGCTAGGAATCTTACGAGAATTCTTGTAAGATTTATTACCCTCACTTACCCCCTCAACACTGAAGTTACGTTTTGTTCTTGAATAGGTGAAGTAATCATCAGCATCAATATCCGAGTGACCGAAGACCATTTCACCAGTTTTGACTTTCATCATGGTGATGTTGTCTTCAATAGCACCCAAGGCCCAGTTAGTACCGAGCAAGCCACCCGATTGAACAGCTTCTTTCAGCTCGATAGAACCTTTAGCAACTGAATTTCTGAGGACACCTTCTCTACCTAGTGTATTGTTATCTCCACCATTTTGAGAAGAATAAACTAATCCTGCAGCTTTTGCCTTGTTACCAGTAATTTCAGCATCAACGTAAGCTTTTTCTACGATACCTTTCCAGTTTTCACCTAGAACACCCGCTAAGTACCAACCTTTGTTTCCAGCAGCATGAATCTTACCGATAAAGGCAACATTACTTACTTTACCACTACCATCAATTTTATTGATAATACCAGCTACATCGTTGCCCCCGACAACGTTACCTGTTACTTTAACATTTTCAACAGTTGCATTATTTTTGATGACACCTGCGATTGGTGCTACTCGATCAAATCCAGGCATGTCAATGTTGACATTTTCAAGCAAGAGATTCTTAACAGTACCACCTTCGATGTTACCAAACAATGGTCTCGTAATGTTATGGATGGCAAATTTATTACCTTCTGTACTTTCCAATGTTCCCTTGAAGGCATTGGTTACATAAGACTTGCCAGCGGGGGTCACGTTACTTGCATTCATACTGCTACCAAGCTTAAAGGTACCAGTAGGATTGTCCTGCATAGCTTTTACAAGGTCATTGAAATCGTAATAAACATCACCTTCATGAGCTTTTGGTTTAGCAAAGTAATGAACATATTCCTCTGTAAACTGATTATCTGCATTACGTTGGACTAGGTCTGGTGCTTTAGCAGTGACTTTGAACAATGCTTTACCATCAACTGTGACTTCTTCAATCTTATCAACAGCAAGTTTTGTCACCTTGTTATCATGAGTTGTCACTTTCAAGTAATAAGGTTTAACATCTGATGGTTTAGCTGACAAGAGACTATTATCAGTTTCTACACCTTGATCATCAACACTGATAAGGCTGGTTTCCTTGATGTTTTTGACTTCGACTTTTTTGAGATCAAGTCGCAGCGGTTCTTCCGTGAGAACAACTTCTTCGTTCCCATTTCCACGATCGTAAACCATCTTGGTCGCAATCTTGTAGTCCTTGTAATACTTCAAGTCTGTAAGATTTGCAGTCAGGTCACCCTCAGACATGTTGACTGTTTGAAGGCTAGTGTCCCCGTCTTTCAAGACAACTTCAAGAGATTTAATGGTTACACCTGTTGGTTTCACCAATTGGTAACGAACCTTGGCACTACGCTCTAACTCTTCTTTATCAATTTGAGTAAGTGTCAACGTTGGCTCAGTCAGGATTTGATCACCTTTTTTGATGATACGATCTTGAACTGCTTCAACAACTTCCTCTGAAATCGTTGGAGCATCCGCAGTTTTCACGCCCTTAAGAGTCTTATAGACTTTGGTAATCTTTTTCTTACCGTTTTGACCAGCTTGAGCAACAACTTCTGTTCCCTTCGGAAGAGTGCTGTCTACTTCTGTTCTTGTTTCAAAAGGAATTTCTTCAAACGAAACTTCTTCAACTTGACCTTCAATAGCCTTGGTACCACGACTAATTTTTTCGTTTACTGGCGCCGTAACAGTTTCTGTACTCGTGCTGATTGGGTCCCCAACTTTTTGGCCATTGACTGTCTTATAGACACGATGGATCAGCTGACTTCCTGCTTGACCGTTTTGAATCACTGTTTCTTCATCAGTGTAACGAGTATCATCAGCTACATACTCCTTTGTATATGGAACTGCTACTGTTTCAGTTTCTGTAATAGTTGCTTCAGCTACTTTATACTCTGGCAATTCTGGTTGAACCAAAGATTCGCCTTCATGGCCTTCTTCTTGCGTGCCTTTGGCTGTAAGCTCACCTGTGTAGGCTGGCAATTCTGGCTGAACCAAAGATTCGCCTTCATGGCCTTCTTCTTGCGTGCCTTTGGCTGTAAGCTCGCCGGTGTAGGCTGGCAATTCTGGCTGAACCAAAGATTCGCCTTGGTGACCTTCTTCTTGGGTGCCTTTGGCTGTAATCTCACCGGTGTAGGCTGGCAATTCTGGCTGAACTAGAGACTCACCTTGGTGACCTTCTTCTTGCGTGCCTTTAGTACTAATCTCACCGGTGTAGGCTGGCAATTCTGGCTGAACTAGAGACTCACCTTGGTGACCTTCTTCTTGCGTGCCTTTAGCACTAATCTCACCGGTGTAGGTTGGCAATTCTGGCTGAACTAGAGACTCACCTTGGTGACCCTCTTCTTGGGTGCCTTTGGCACTAATCTCGCCTGTATAAGCTGGAGCTTCTGGTTGAACTAGGGATTCGCCTTCGTGGCCTTCTTCTTGCGTGCCTTTAGCTGTAATCTCGCCGGTGTAGGCTGGCAACTCTGGTTGAACCAAAGATTCGCCTTCGTGGCCTGCTTCTTGACTTCCCTTAGCAGTCGTCATTTGCTCTGGTTGGTCTTGGAAGTCTGATGCTTTAAAGTAACCGACGTATTCGTATCCTTCGATTTGAATGACACCTTTTGCCAAGTCCTCTTGACTACTTGCTGCAATCGTTTGGTTGTAGGACACCAAGATTTTATTCTCAAATGCTTGAGCTGACTGAGGGATAAAGTAACTACCACCTAGAGCTCCAATAAAGAGAAGGCCAAGCATTTTATTACGGTGTTTTTTAGACATCACCACAACAACCATAGACGCTGTTGCAAATCCAAGAGTTGCCAGTGCTAATTCCTTGCTTCCAGTGTTCGGTAATTGTTGAGAATTCACTTCCTTCTTTCTGTAAACAAGATAGACAACATCATCTTGTTTCAGATCTGAAGGAATTTCTCGATGGATCAGAGCTTTTTCTGCTTCTGTCAATTCTTGTTCAGCCAAATAACGGTAATGAACTTGGTTTGGTGTTGCCACTTCATTAGCCGCAACAGCTTCAACTAAAAAGTTATTTGCTCCCAAAAGAAATGTCCCGATTACCGCAGAACCGACACCAACCGAGAACTTCCGAATAGAGTATTTGATGACTCTCTCAAACTGCATTTTTCTAGTATTCAATTTATATCTTCCTAATGTGATCTATTGGATATTGAGCACGCGCCCCTCCAATGAGTTTTGGTCGACTAGCAAGTGCCGTCACATGAGCCTGGCCAATCTCTCTTAAGATTGGTCGAATGGGTACCTGAACATGTTTGATATGCATCCCAATAGCAGTATCTCCGATGTCCAAACCAGCATCTGCCCTGATAAATTCGACCTCCACAGGATCTTTCATATAGCGAAAGGCGGCCAATTGACCAGAACCTCCTGCATGTAAGGTCGGGAGTACACTCACAATCTCCAACTGATGTTTTATAGCTACTTCTCGTTCAACAACTAAGGCGCGATTGACATGTTCACAACCTTGAACAGCTAGGTGAATTCCCTTAGCCACCAACAACTCCAACAGTGTCTTGACAATTAGTTCACCGATTTCCTGACTCGAATCTTTTCCGATGTGTCCTCCCAGCACTTCACTCGAAGACAAACCCAAGACAAATAGTGCTCCCTCCTGTAAAGAAGCCTTGTCTAATACATCTTCAAGTATCTGCTGTGTTTCTGTTTGAATCCGTATTTGGTCCATATTTCACCTCGCTTTTTTTCATTCTATCATATCGTTTTTCATCAATTTTAGCAAGATTGAAAGGCATTGGAATACCATTTGCTAGGATTCAAAAACTATATGAGGGCGCTTTTTAAAAACTGATTCAAATTCATCTAGTTTCAAATATAAGATAAAATTATACTTTGAAAACAAAAAAAATATAATAGTTTAGTAAAACCGTTGATGTAACAACATTTACACTTAAAAGATTTGTCAGTTGATTCGATTCTAAGCTACCGAAAAGCAACTTCTACCATTCTACCCCATTTCTTCTATTAAAGCTACTACTTTGCTTATTTCTTAGGCACTTTTTCTTCCTTGTAACTTCAGATGATGATTCAGAAAATTTTCATGAAATTATGCTAAAATTTTAATTTCATCCTCAAATTATAATATGACAGTTTTTTGGATACAAACTGAATCCAAAATTTTAAAAACTAGATTTTACAAAAACAGAGAAGGGTAGCTTCTCTGTTTTTTATAGATTAAACTTTTTGGAGTCCTTGGACAGCATCATGATTGATGAGTAGTTGCCCATATTCTTGTAGGACAGAACGACTGATATCACTATCATCCGCAAATTCGCGCATACGTGCCAACAACCAAGCTGGATAAAGGCTAGGTTGATCTTCTACATCAACTAAAACTGTCAGATAGTACTGGTCATTCATCTTGTAGAGTTCTGAAGTTTCCATTTGGTAGTCAACCGTTTTGGCAAAAGAAACCAAACTAGATAAATCGTCAAAACGTAAGATGTAGTAGATATAAGGCTCTCTTTTTCCTTCTTCTACTTCGAGGGTTTCATCAAGCGCTGCTTCTTCTTCCTTTTCAACCTGCTCTAAAGATTGAATGGCTTCAATATCATCTTTAGTTTTTTCTGCCATGGTTTTCTCCAAGGTTTTTAAAAACTCATCTGGAGACATTTTAGCCAACTCATCCATATCAGGAAGATCTGCCAAATCGTCAAAATCTAAATTCTGGTCGATCTTAGATTTTGTCACAAAAACATCAACCTTATCAGGCTTTGGAGTCACTCGGAAGCTAAGCATGCCCGTGTCCAAGAAACTGTCTGGCATTTCTAACTCATCCAAGATTGCGTAGAAAAATTCTTCTGTTTTCTCTTGTGGAACGAGAAAGTCTGCGATTTCCATTCCACGATCCATCAAATCTTCTAAAGACATGGTGATTTTTAAAGTCGTATCACTGATTTGTTTCATTTTCATAGTTCGTAACCTCATACTTTCAGTTCTATCTATTATACAAGATTTCAAAAATTTTATCAAAAAAAATGGCGTTGGGGTATCGATTACTATCTAGTATAGAATACTTATTACGCTATCACCCTCTTTATTATCAAAGATAAAACACTTCATTATGCACTTGACCTAGTTCGTGCAAGGATTAAAAGAGGATAGAGAGCCCTCTCAAAAATGTTCAGATTAAATATTATGCAACAAAAAGAAGACTCGCAAGGTCTTCTTTTTTTATACAGCCTACACAATAAATACTCACTCAATAAACTTGTTAGAGCATACGAAGTCAAGACAACACCGACCTAGCTTTAAAAAATTTAGAAAGAGTATCACTTACAAATCTACTGTTAGTACCTTCCCAGCTCTCACGACTTGCTCACCTGCAATGTATACATCATCAACGTCGCTCGATTTGACAGCATAAACGAGGTGAGACAGCATGTTTTCTTGAGGTTGGAGATGGATTTTTCCTTGCGGTTGGATAACGAGAAAATCAGCTTGCTTGCCGACTTCCAGACCACCAATCTCATCTTCCATTCCTAACACCTTAGCTCCTTCAATGGTCAATGCCTTGAGGGCGGTTTCGATTGGAAATTGGCTGGCATCACCACTCTTCATCTTCTGTAAAAGAGCTGCGGTCCGTCCTTCCTCAAACATGTCCAGGTTATTATTAGAAGCAACCGAGTCTGTCGCAATTCCGACTGGCACACCTGCCTGTTGAAGTTGAACGACAGGTGCAATCCCTGAAGCTAGTTTGAGGTTACTGATAGGATTGTGGGCGATAGCGACTTGCGAATCTGCTAAGCGGGCAATCTCTGCTTCATTTAACTCCACTCCATGGGCAAATACAGCCTGATGATCTAAATACCCAAGCTCATCCAGAAAGGCTAGTGGACGTTTGCCATAACGTTTCAGGATAATCCCTGACTCTTCTCTTGTTTCTGCAACGTGGATATGAAGTGGAATATCTTCTTCTTTTGCTAGGCTCAAACTAGCCTCTAACAATTCTCGACTACAACTGTAGGGCGAATGAGGAGCCACCATAACCTTGAAATTGGAATCCTGATAGCCTTTGATTGTCCCGATGACAGCACGAGTTTTTGCTATAGTCTCATCTGTGGTCTCTATGTCTGAAGAAAAGAGAGTTGGAGAAAAATAGCAACGCATCTTGGATGCCTTGACTGCTTCATAGATCTTCTCTATCTCTACTCCATTCGGATTGTACATATCATTGAATGTTGTCGTTCCTGACTGGAGCATCTCTGTTAGCGCCTCTTTGACGGCTTTTGTAGTCATCTCTGGTGTAAATTCTGCTTCTGCTGGCCAGATATAGTCTTCTAGCCATTCGTGGAGATTGCTATCATCACGAATCCCCCTCAAGCCTGTCATTGCAGAGTGGGTATGGCAGTTAACCAAACCAGGCATAATCCAAGCACCCTGATAGTCTATGATTTGATCTGCTTGCTTGAGAATTTCTTGATTTTCCTGACCGACATAGACGATTTGAGAATTTTCAAGAGCTAAGATACCATCCAGGTAGACATGGAAATCTTGGTCACAAGTCACGATATTTACATGCTGAAAGACTTTCATCAATAGGCTCCTTTTCTAAATTATACTCTTCGAAAATCAAATTCAAACCACGTCAGCGTCGCCTTACCGTATATATGTTACTGACTTCGTCAGTTCTATCTACAACCTCAAAGCAGTGCTTTGAGCAACCTGCGGCTAGCTTCCTAGTTTGCTCTTTGATTTTCATTGAGTATTAGCTTTCATACTAGATAATTTTTCTAGCTATTGTAACAAAAAAGTCACCCGAAGGCAACTTTTCTTGTTTGTTCATTGGCATTATAATGGCTTTCCCATTTATTCTGAGATAAAAGTTGCTGCTTGCTGCATTTGATAGTATTTGCCTTTTCTCGTCATGAGTTCCTCATGATTGCCATATTCGACAATATCTCCATCGACCAAGACAAGAATCAAATCAGCATCTTGAATGGTCGATAAACGGTGGGCAATGATAAAGCTTGTCCGCCCTTTCATGAGTTTGGCAAAGGCGTCCTGAACCAGCACCTCTGTCCGGGTATCGATGGATGAAGTCGCCTCGTCCAAGATAAGAATCTTAGGAATGGCTAGAAAAACGCGGGCAATGGTCAAAAGCTGAGCCTGACCAACAGACAAGGATTCCCCTGCATTTTCAAGCTTGGTATCATATCCCTGTGGCAATTGTTGGATAAAGAAGTCTGCGTTAGCTGCCTTGGCTGCTGCAATGACCTGCTCTCGGCTAGCATCAGGATTGCCAAAAGCAATATTGTCATGAATGGTTCCCTGCTTGAGCCAAGTTTCTTGGAGCACCATCCCAAACTGTTGTCGAAGAGATGCTCTAGTATAGTCGTAAATAGAATGACCGTCTAGCAAAATATCTCCTGAATTAATCGGATAAAAACGCATGAGGAGATTGATAAGGGTAGACTTCCCAGCACCCGTTGGTCCAACGATAGCAACCTTACTACCAGCTGGAATATCAATAGACAGATCCTTGATCAAAATTTTTTCAGGATTGTAACCAAAAGAAACATGCTTAAAGGAAATAGATCCCTTGACTTGATCGCTGTTCAATTCTTCAAGACCAGTTTCTGTAACCTCTGGACTTTTTAGAACAGCATAAACACGTTCTGCACAAGCTAAGGCGCTTTGCAACTCAGCTAAGACTGATGAAATATCGTTAAAAGGCTTGGTGTACTGCTGCACATAATTCAAAAAGGTCACTAAACGCCCAACCGTCAAAGTAGAACCCGCCATGATACGTAAGGCTCCAACACCAGCAAGTAGGGCATAAATGAGGGCATTGACAAAACGGGTGGAAGGATTGACTGTCGATGAATAAAAGATAGCCGACTGAGAATAACCTGCATAGCTATCATTTGCCTCATGAAGTCTCTCGATAAATTCTTCCTGGGCATTGAAGGACTGGATAATATTCTGTTGGGTGAGCGATTCTTCTATCAACTGAGTCTGAATCCCCCTAGTCTCTGTCTGCTTTTGAAAGAGATGGTAGGATCTCTTAGCGATAAAGCGTGAAATGACCATAGATAGAGGTGTTAAGAGCAGAACCAAGAGAGTCATCAATAGATGGATTTGGAGCATAGCAAGGATGCTGACCAAAATCATCAAAACTCCTATGAAAAATTGGTTGAAAATCATATTCAGACCCGCTGCCAACTGCTCGATATCTGTCGTGACACGGCTGACCATTTCTCCACTACCTTGTCTATCTACAAGGGCAATCGGAAGACGATGGAGCTTTTCAATGATTTTTTCGCGTAAATCTCTGGTATAGGAGAAAATGAGGCGGTTGTATAGGAGGGGATTGGCCCATTGTACCAGCGTATTCCCTATCAACACCAATATCATCTGGAGGAAAATCTGCCAAAATACCTGAGATGAGCCCGTCACTAAAACTTGGTCAATCACACGTCCAATCAAGATTGGCAGATAGATTGATAAAGCCACTTGAGTGATGGTTCCTAAGAAAGCCAGGAAAAGAAGGACGGGATGGCCAGCTAAATCTTTTGCTAATCGTTTGAGGGTTTGACTTGCATGTTTGCCTTTCATTCTAGTCCTCCTTTCCATGTTGGGATGCATTGATTTCACGATAGACTTGACTAGTCTCCATCAATTCCTCATGATTTCCAAGTGCTAATTGCTCCCCTTTCTCTAAAAGAAGAATTTGATCAGCAATCTTCAAGGTTGAAGTTCGTTGGGAAATCAAGATCAAGCTGGTGTTTGGTAGGTTATCTTGAACAGCCTTCAGAAGATTGGACTCAGTAATGGTATCAAGAGCAGAAGTCGCATCATCCAAAATGAGAAATGGTGCTCGACGCAAGACTGCTCGGGCGATAGACAAACGTTGTTTTTGCCCACCTGAAAAATTACGACCGCCTGCTTGAACCTCTGCGTCCAGCTGACCTTCCTTATCGCTGACAAAGTCCTTGGCCTGAGCAATTTCCAAGGCCTGCCAGAGTTCTTGGTCCGAGACAGGCTCTTCCATACCCAGAGTCAAATTAGAACGAATAGTCCCTTTAAAAAGTTCAACCTTTTGAGGGACATAGGCAATCCAAGACCGCCATTGAGCCAGATTTTGAGGACTATTCCCAGCCTGATAGAGGGCCACTGTTCCTTTATCTGGTTTGTACAAACCAAGTAAAACCTGTACCAAGGTTGACTTACCAGAACCAGTTCCTCCGATAATTCCAAGAATTTCTCCTTGCTGCATATCAAAAGAAATATCCCTTAGCGAAGGTTGAGCTGCATCTGGATAAGTAAAGGTCAAGTGACTAACTTGTAAAACTCGATGTCCAGATACTTTTCCTACATGAATCTCAGAATGAATATCTTCAGGTTTTTCAGCGAAGACTTCCTCAATGCGCTTAGCTGATATATAAGACTGGTTGAGTGAATTAATCAGCATGGCTAGTTTAATCAACTCTACCAAGATCTGTAATAGATAGTTGATTAGAGCAATCAAGGCACCCTGACTGAGCCAGCCTCCCTGAATAGAAATATAACCATTCCAGATAATCACCAGCAAAGTTCCATTGACAATCAAATAGGTCAAGGGGGTCAAGAGACTGGACCAGTAGCCTGTTTTCATTTGGATAGCTGTATAGACTTGATTGAGTACTTGGAAGTTCTCGATTTCTCGTTTTTCTTGGCCAAAGGCACGAATCACACGCATACCTTGTATCTGTTGGCGTGTTTCCTGAACCAGCTGGTCTGTTTTCTTTCTCAAAATACTATAGAGAGGATTGACCAAGCGTGATAACACGACAATGACAAAGGACAAAATGGCAACCATGACCAAAAACCCGAAGGTCAATTCAGGCGAGAGACGATAAGCCATAAAAATGGCACCAAAAACAATAATAGGAGCCCTTAAAAATAGACGTAAAAATTGATTGATCCCTGTCTGAATCTGATAGGTATCTGAAGTCAAACGCGTCACCAAACTCGAGGTCGTTAAACGGTCTCTACTATCCTTGGGCAAGGAAAGAATATGACGATAGAGGTCATTGGTCAACTCCCTGGCAAATCCTACTGCTGCCTTGGCTGAGTAAAACTGAGCAACTAAGGCAACCAAAACGCCGATAACCGCAAAAACAAAGAGGAAACCCATTTGCATCCAGAGGTGACCCTGATCTTTTTTGGGGATAGATTGGTCGACAATTCCAGCTATCACCATGGGTACCAAGAGTTCAAAAACGGCTTCTAGCAGCTTAAACAAGGGCGCTAGAAATGACTCCTTGAGGTAGGGTTTAAAGTAAGAAAGTAATTGTTTCATATGTCCCTTCTATTTTCAAAATGAAGAAGGTGGAAAAACCACCATCTTTTTATTTGTTCAAATATGGAAGTAGATAGCCATATCCAGCCTCTTCCATTTCATCCTTAGCAATGAATCGTAAAGAGGCAGAATTGATACAATAGCGTAAACCACCTAGTTCCTGAGGTCCATCTGTAAAGACATGTCCCAAGTGAGCATTACCCGAACGTGAACGGACTTCAATTCGCTCCATACCATGACTCAAGTCTTGATAGTAATGGATAAGCTCTTTAGAGATTGGTCGGCTAAAACTTGGCCAACCACAGCCTGAAGCAAACTTATCCTTGGCAAAGAAGAGGGGCTCACCAGTCGTGATATCAACATAAATCCCTTCCTCAAAAGCTTGGTCATAAGCATTAGTAAAGGGAGCTTCCGTCGCAGCTTCTTGCGTAACTCGGTAGGACTCTTCTGACAAACTTTCTCGTAAAACTGCCTGACTAGGCTTTTCATAGTTAGCAGCGTCTATCAGTGGTTTCTCTGCATCTTTCACATCGATATGGCAATAGCCACCAGGATTTTTCTTGAGATAGTCTTGGTGATAATCCTCAGCTAAGATATAGTGGCGAAGCTTCTCCACTTCCACTGCAATTTTACGACCTATGAGGAGTTCTTCTTCGCGAACTACTGTATTGATCGTTGGTAGATCAGCTTCATCTAGGTAATAAATCCCTGTGCGGTATTGACGACCACGGTCATTCCCTTGTTGGTTGACAGAAAGGGGATCGATAACTCGGAAATAATAGAGTAAAATCTCACGAAGCGAGACTGCCATTTCATCATAAATAACTTGCACAGTCTCAGCATGATCTGTTTCTTTAATCAATTGATAATTGGTGGTTTCTACATGACCATTGGCATAACCAACACTGGTTTGCAACACTCCAGAAATACGGGAAAAGTATTCCTCTAAGCCCCAAAAACAACCACCTGCTAGATATATTTCTGCCATTTCAAATCCTCCTTGACCGTCTATCGGTCGATAAACACGGGAAACATTTCATACTCTTCGAAAATCTCTTCAAACCACGTCAGCTTCGCCTTGCCGTAGATATATGTAACTGACATCGTCAGTCTTATCTACAACCTCAAAGCAGTGCTTTGAGCAACCTGCAGCTCGCTTCCTAGTTTGCTCTTTGATTTTCATTGAGTATCAGTTCCCATGTTTCATTTTCAAAAAAAGGACAGGAAGCCTCTAATAGAGAGTTTCCCCATCCCATTGCTATGTTTATTTTGCTTCGACGCGAACGCCTTGTGTATCTACTTGCAAATCATGAAGTTTGCCTTTGAACGGTTGCTTTTCAAGCTCAGCCTTAATTTTAGGCATCTTATCAGGCTCAGCTAGAACCATGACAGTAGGCCCAGCACCAGACAAGTAGGTCGCATAAGCACAGTTTCTCTTAGCAACTTTCTTGATCGTCGCAAATTCTCTCACCAGTTCTTGACGGTAACGCTCATGGAAGAGATCACTCTCAATAGCTTGTCCTGCTTTGACCATGTCTCCAGTCAGCAAGGCTGCAATCGCTACATTGGCGATAGAACTTGCTGCAACAGCTTCTTTATAAGAAAGTTTCTTAGGCAAGACACCACGACTATCTCGAGTACGCAATTCATAATTTGGAATGTAGGCTAGAAAGGCACACTCTGGAAAAGGTGCCACTACTGCTGAAACCTGACCCTCGACTGAGCTTGCAATGACTAGATTTCCATAGATAGCAGGTGCAACATTATCAGGATGTCCTTCAATCTTAGTCGCCAATTGCAACTTATCGTGATCCGTTAATTTTAGGTTCCCTAATTGATTTGCCAACTCAATTCCTGCAACGATGACTGAACTAGAAGAACCAAGTCCACGCGCAAGTGGAATATCACTGATCATTTTCAGACGTCTTGGTTGTAGGTCTGGAACAATTTGTAAAGCAATCTTCAGCAAAAGATTACGTTCATCACGTGGAATCCATTTGCCTAGTTGATGCTCAATCATCCATTCTTCACGTTCCTCACAAACCTGAATTTCTAGATACTTGGTTACAGCTACACCAACAGAGTCAAAACCAGGACCCACATTGGCACTTGTAGCAGGTACAATAATCTTCATCTTAGTCTCCTAAAACCTTGAAGGTATTGAGAAGTTCAAATTCAGCTACACCCTTCAAAGAGTCTGTAATATTTTCAAGTTGCGCCTTGTTGATCTTATGGCTGATGATGACAACACGAGCCTTGCCTTCTTGCTTACCATCTTGAAGGATTTGCTTGAAGGAAATATCTTCCGCATTAAAGAGCTCTGCCAATTTCAATACTTGCCCTTTTGAATCTGGAGCCAAGATTGAGAAATAGTAGTTAGCTTTGACATCTTCTGGCTGAGCCAAAACAAGATCACGATGGTATTCGTTAAAGGCTTTTCCAATGGTACCGTCATTCAAACGACGAACGATACGAGCAATATCAGCTACAACACTTGTTGCAGTTGGTTTTTGACCTGCACCTGGTCCATAGTACATAGACTCGCCGATACCGATAGATTCCACAAAGACCGCATTCATAACACCGTTAACACTTGCAAGTGGATGAGCTTTAGGAAGGAAGGTTGGAGTAACCTCGGCAGCGATTCCAGAAGGTGTTTCTTCGATAGAACCTACTAGTTTAACCACGTACCCAAGATCTTGGGCAACTGCCACATCTTCTGGAGTGATATTGCGGATTCCTTGATGGGCAACATCTTCAAATTTGACATTCATCCCAAATGCAAACTGGCTAAGGATGACCATCTTGTAGGCTGCATCAATCCCATCAACGTCATTGGTAGGGTCGCTTTCAGCAAAACCAAGTTGTTGGGCTTCTGCCAAAGCATCTTCATAAGACCAGCCTTCTTCTACCATTTTGGTCATCATGAAGTTAGATGTTCCATTGACAACACCAAGAACACGTGTGATTTTATCTGATGCAAGTGAGTTGACCAAGGTACGAAGGATTGGAATTCCTCCCGCAACAGCTGCTTCATAATAAAGAGCAACATTATGAGCTTTGGCAATCTCAAGCAATTCTGCACCATGAACAGCCAAAAGGTCCTTGTTTGCTGTCACGACATGTTTCCCTGCTTCTAAGGCACGAGTGATAAATGTTTTTGCCGGTTCGATACGTCCCATCAACTCAACAACAATCGCGATGTCTTTATCTGACAAAATTTCGTCAATATTTGTTACAAAATTAAAATCATTTCCTGCTTCAAGCAAGCGTGCTTTCTCTTGATCGTCTTTGACCAAAACTTTGGATACTTCAATTTCTGAATGTGCTGCTTGAACAATTTTTTCTCTATTTTCCTTTAGCAAGAATGGTACACCACTAGCTACTGTACCAAATCCAAGTAAAGCAATTTTAACTGACATGTTTGTCTCCTTGAAATTTTCTAATAGTCCTATTATACCAAAATTGTGAGAAAATTCCTACCATTCTGAACTAAAAATAGGAGCGCAAAATCATAAAAAAGCCTGCCCTGATACAATTTAGGACAGACGCTATTTTCAATCTATTTCACAAAGACCATTTCCTTGTCACTCGACAGGTCGTCTCGATAGGTAAAACCTGCAAAACTGAGCTTTT
>NZ_KQ970818.1:220830-227547 GCF_001579645.1 Streptococcus infantis | reverse complement strand
CTACCGAGGTTACTTGATTTTCCATCAGGGCTGTTAAAAAGGCTCCTCGGGCTTTTTTTGAAATGGTTGAGTGGACTTTAAGTTTTCCATCTCTGTCTTCCATAAACTTAAAGGTCACCATTTTTTCACGGATATCTTTTGGAAAGACAGTTTCAAATTCCGAAGACAAGAGTGAAAAGATTAGTTCTTCACCCTTCACCGACTCTTCATAAGCTGAATGCCAGTGACTTTTCAGGCTTTTCCCAGCAATTTTAAGCTTCATCAAAAAGTCCAGTCTGTGAGGCGCAATCGGTTCAAAGGCTGGAATCACACCATAGAGAGCTGACGTTATCATGAGGTGTTTCTCCAGATAGGCTTGTTCAGCCTTGGTTAGATTGTCCCGTTTGATGTTGCGATACATGAGTCCATCAAAGAGGTGCAAGGCTGGATAGTTTATCGCAGTTTCATTTTTCAAGGCCTGGATATGGTCATACTCCTCTTGCGCTTTTTCGGCAGATATTTTGTAAAAACTCTCCAGCTCTTGGGCGGAATATCTGGCTAATTCATCCAGCACTGCCCGACTTTCAGGACGCAAGGGATTTGCTTCAAAACTAGGAACATTTGTATTCATTTCTTTTGCAGTTGGGATTAGAATTTTCATAGTCTTAGTGTAGCATATTTTTCTAGGAGCACCAAGGATTTGAGCCTAAATAATACGACCTTCTAAATGATCCAGTTCATGCTGACAAATCTGAGCTGGAAAACCTGTCAGGGTAATGGTTTGCTCTTGCCAATGGATATCTCTGTAGCTTACTGTAATCTTCTCATACCTAGTTGTCGGTCTGACACCTGTCAGAGACAAACATCCTTCCTCCGTTTCATATGGCCCTTCAAAGGATTGAAGAACTGGATTAAACATAACCATGGGAATCATGCCGATATTAAAAATAATGACACGTTTTTGCACCCCAATCATATTGGCGGCTAGTCCAACACAGGTTTCTCTGTTAACCAATAGGGTATCCTGCAAATCCTTTGCTAGGGGTAAATCTTCCTGACTAGCAGGCTGGGATACCTGCGACAAAAACAAGATATCTTTTACTATTTTCTTTTCCAAGATTCTTTCCTCCATGCGATATCAGTCTACTTGATTATAGCACAAAATTATACTCTTCGAAAATCAAATTTAAACCACGTCAGCTTCACCTTGCCGTACTCAAGTACAGTCTGCGGCTCTCTTCCTAGTTTACTCTTTGATTTTCATTGAGTATTATTTCAGTTTATATTTACATAAAAACAAAAAGCCATCCGAAGATGACTTTTCATAATTGTTTAAATAGCGTTTTTATCTTTTCCAAGTGCTCGTTGGACTGCTTTGACAATCTCAACAAGGACTACAATCATAAGCGCTCCTACAGCGACCACCATCCATTGAGTCAAGCTCAAGTGTGAAACGTGGAAGAGATTATTAAATCCAGGAACCAAAATTGTCACCACAAAGAGGACGAAGGCAACTGGGATAGACCAGTTAAAGGTCTTGTTTGTAAAGAGTCCCACTTTAAAGATCGATTGGTAAACCGACTTAACGTTAAAGGCATGGAGCAATTGGATCAAACCGAGAGTTGCAAAAGCCATGGTAAGGGCATCCGCATGGATTTCAGTATGACTTTGGTGCTCTGGGAAGAGAAGAGCCCAACCATAAACACCTAGAACTAGCATGGTTTGGAAGATTCCTTGATAAATGATTGCTCCGAAGACACCACCATCAAAGAAGTTAGATTTACGGCCACGAGGTTTGTGAGTCATGACACCTGGTTCAGCTGGCTCCACACCAAGGGCGATGGCTGGTAGCGTATCTGTTACCAAGTTAATCCAGAGAAGATGCACTGGTTGTAACACATCCCAACCAAAGAGGGTAGCAAAGAAGATAGTGAAGACCTCAGCCATATTGGCAGACAAGAGGTATTGAATGGATTTTTGGATATTTGAGAAGACCTTACGTCCTTCTTCAACCGCTACGATAATGGTTGCAAAGTTGTCATCGGCAAGGACCATATCCGAAGCTCCTTTAGAAACTTCTGTACCTGTAATCCCCATACCGATACCGATGTCAGCTGTCTTAAGTGAAGGCGCATCGTTGACCCCATCACCCGTCATAGCGACAACCTTACCTTCATTTTGCCATGCTTTCACGATCCGAACCTTGTGCTCAGGTGATACACGCGCGTAGACAGAGTATTGCTTGAAGACTTTTTGGAATTCTTCATCAGTGAGGTCATTCAATTCAGCACCCGTGAAGACATGGTCTTCTGTATCATTTGGATCGATGATACCGAGACGTTTAGCGATAGCTTCAGCCGTATCTTGGTGGTCACCAGTGATCATAATCGGACGGATACCCGCTTCCTTAGCGACACGAACAGCTTCGGCTGCTTCAGGACGTTCAGGGTCGATCATGCCGACCAAACCAGAGAAGATGAGGTCAGACTCAACAATTTCAGATTCCAAGGTTGGAATTTCGTTACTTGTCTTGTAAGCCATCATCAAGACACGAAGGGCTTGTTTAGCCAAGTCTTTGTTGGTAGCAAGGATGGCATTTTTATCTTCTTCTGTGATTGGGCGAACTTCTCCATTGACTTCGATACGAGTCACACGCTTGAGCAATTGATCAGGCGCACCCTTGACAGCGATAAAGTAAGAACCGTCTGCTTCCTTATGAATGGTAGACATGAGTTTACGATCTGAGTCAAATGGCAATTCAGCTACACGTGGCTCATCCTTCAAGATTTCACGAACATCGAAGTTATGGTCCAAACCAAACTGTACAAGAGCTGTCTCAGTTGGATCCCCAATCAGCTTGCCAGATGGGTCCACCTTGGTATCATTGGCAAAGTTCATGATACGGAGGGTATTGTTGCTAGCAGCAATCTCAGTTGCTGAGCTTTGCAATTGACCGTTGGTATAAACCTTTTCAACCGTCATTTGGTTCATGGTCAAAGTACCTGTTTTATCAGATGCAATGATTTCTGTTGAACCAAGCGTTTCAACCGCTGGCAATTTACGGACAATCGAATTACGTTTTGCAAGGGTTGTAGTTCCCAAAGATAGAACGATAGTTACAATGGCAGGAAGCCCTTCTGGAATAGCCGCTACTGCAAGGGCAACCGCCACCATCAAGCCTTCTAATGGATGTTCGCCACGAACAAAGACACCAACCAAGAAGGTAATCACTGCAATCACAATGATTAAGTAAGTCAAGGCCTTAGATAATTGTTCCAAGCTTTGCTTCAACGGTGTTTCTGTTTCGTCTGCATTGGCTAACATATCCGCAATCTTACCAACTTCTGTGTACATACCAGTGTTGGTCACGACACCAATACCACGACCGTATGTTACGTTAGAGTTTTGATAACCCATGTTAACACGGTCCCCGATACCAGCATCCGCTTCAACAAGTCCTGTCACATCTTTTTCAACTGGGACAGATTCCCCTGTAAGAGCTGCTTCTTCAATTTTAAGGGAAGCTGCTTCAAACAAGCGCATATCCGCAGGCACGACATCTCCAGCTTCTAGCAAGACGATGTCCCCAGGTACCAATTCTTTTGAGTCGATCTCAATGACATGACCGTCACGACGAACACGAGCCATCGGGCTAGACATATTTTTCAGTGCTTCAATGGCTGCTTCTGCTTGCCCTTCTTGGTAAACCCCAAAGGCTGCATTCAGGACAACTACGGCCAAGATGATAATGGCATCTGTTAAACCGTCCATTCCTTCTGTAATGACAGAAAGTGCCGCTGCCGCTAGCAAGATGATGATCATCAAATCCTTAAATTGATCAAGGAATTTAGCTAGTAGGCTACGTTTTTCGCCCTCTTCCAACTCATTTCGACCATAAGTCGCTAAGCGTTCTTGAGCTTGAGCAGTTGACAAACCTTCGACAGATGAGTCCAGATTCTTTAGGACTTCCTCAGAAGATTGTGTGTAAAACAAATCTTTATTTTGTTCTTTTGACAAAACAGTCTCCTCCTTTTTGGCCTCTTTTTACAAAAAAAGAGACCTGTTTTTTAAAAAAACAAGTCTCGCTGTTTAATATAGTGCCGGAAATAATTCGTAATGACGACACTATCGCGGTTTCCCGCCAGCTACTCCCTTGAGTAGTTCTATTATATCAGAAATTCAAAAGTTTTCAAGTGCTGGGGTGAGGTTACTCATCACTCTCATCATAGGTGCGGTCGCTGATAATATATCTTGGACGTTGCTTCGTTTCTAGATAGATTTTTCCGATATATTCCCCAATTACACCAAGACTAATGAGTTGAACCCCGCCAAGTAAACTTACAATGGCATATGTACTGGCCCAACCAGCTACTACTGTACCAGTAAATTTGCTCCACAAAACCCAAATGATTAACAAAAAACTAAACAGTGAAGTCATAACTCCCATTGAGGTAATCAAGCGAATGGGTTTAATCGACAGGCTCGTAATTCCGTCCATTGCTAGACCGAGCATTTTAGAGAGTGGATAGTGACTCTCACCAGCAATACGTTCATGCCGTTTATAGGTCACGTAGGAATACTTAAATCCTACAAGAGGCATAATCCCTCGAAGGAACAGATTAACTTCTTTAAACTTGAATAATTCCTGTAGAAATCGTTTTGAGACTAAACGATAATCAGCATGATTAAAAACGACATCCGCTCCAAATAAATGCATCACTTTATAAAAACCTTCTGCTGTAATACGTTTAAAAGCTGAGTCTGTATCTCTATTATCACGAACGCCGTAGACTATCTCTGAACCTGTCTTATATTCAGCAATCATCTGATTCATACAATGAATATCATCCTGGCCGTCTGCATCAATGGTAATCACGATATCGGCAAATTCTGCAGCTTCATACATTCCAGCAAGGACACTACTTTGATGGCCTCGATTTCGGCTCTGCGAAATACCTACTACATATGGATTTGATGTAGCATATTCTTGGATAAGCTCCCAAGTTCGATCTTTACTACCATCATTCACATACATGACCTTACTAAGTGGGTGAACCTCTTGATTTTTCACAAGCTCCTCTATTTTTTCCACGAACATCGGATTGGTATGAGGCAATACTTGCTCTTCGTTATAACACGGAATCACGATATATAAAATCGGATTATTTCTACTCATCTTAACTTCCTATTCTTCTATAAATCATAGATGTTTCAATCTGTTTTTCTAACTTATAATTACTACGTACATATTCTTTTATAAAAGAATCTGTCAATTTTCCGTAATCCCATTCAGTATCAAATACAATATAAAGTGGAGGATTTTCAGTAATAGAATTTTTGAAATCTTCGATTAATATTTGATCATTAGTTACTGCTGGAATAAAGAAAAATTTAGTACTAGATAACCGTTCGCTATATAAATAGATTGTCCCATTTTGTCGATGAGTATAAATTCTGTCTTCCGCTTGAGAATTACTTTTTATATAGCTTGCAACACTTTGTTGTAAATAAGATGTATTTCTATCTCTTGTTTTTATGTTTTCCCTTACGTAATTAATGTTCGCCAAATATACTACATATAAACCTAATAATAACAATGTAAATTTCTTTACAGTAAAATTTTTAAATAAATTAAACATATAAGAAATATACGGTACTAGGAATGGAATAATTACAAGAATATAATGTCCATAACTACGTTTCGAAATAAGTGCTAATGTCAAACAAAACAAGAAAGCAACATGGTATAGAATCGATTTATATTTATACTTGTTCCATAATAGAAAAGATGATAAAAGAATTATTAAATTTAAGCTTAATGAATTAGACTGAGATAAATACCATTTAAATATTTCTTTCATCGATCCATTATTAGATTCTGTAGTGTATATAAAATTAACCCCTATCGATTGATATAACATATCAAGAAAAATACCTTTATAAATTAAATAAAGAAATAGAGGAATTGTAAAAATTAACACTCCTGTAAAAAAGTTAATTAATGTATCAATTAATTCTTTATACTTTTTCAAGGTAACATAATGAACAATTATATAAAGGCCAAAAATAAGCCAAATCCCAATCATATTTGCTTTCGTAAAAAATACAATTGCAAAACATAAACCTGCTAATATAATCTCATAATTTTTGATGTTATTTTTAATAAAGAATTTTAAAAATATGTATAAAGAGTAAGAAATCAAAGGAAGAATATACCCTTCTAAACTCCAACCACCATCAAAAAAATGTTCATATACCAAAAAAAGTAAGAATAATACTAATATCGATTGTTTATTTCCTGTAAATAATTTAGAAGTCAGAAAACTAATTACAAAAAATAAAAAAGTACAGAACAAATACAGAAATTTTATGCCTAATGAACCACTAATTAAATAACCTAGATAGTTCACGATAAAAATCACAGGGCCTTTATGGTCAAATAAATTAGCATACATTAGTTCTCCGCGATTCATTGCATATCCAAAGTATTCAAAAATACTAGCGTCAGAAAAGGGAATACCTTTTTTCACGCTTGTAACCATAGATAACCAAACTAGAGCAGTAAAAAATAATGATGTAACCCCGATAAGTAAATTATTTTTTTTCATTTTATTCTCCCATATTTATTCTCTATAATTTTATCATGTTTCATAAAAAAACAAAAGCAATTATTTGATTTGTCCCCCCTTTATAACACCCCCTCCATTTGAATTTTCTATGGAAAACCAGTATAATGAT
>NZ_KQ970818.1:213490-220615 GCF_001579645.1 Streptococcus infantis | reverse complement strand
AATACAAAAATTCTAGGAAGAGAGTCAGATGAATCAATCAGTTTCAAACTTGAAATTAGCTGAGCGAGGTGCTATTATTAGCATCTTGACCTACCTTTTCTTGTCAGCAGCTAAGTTAGCAGCAGGCCACCTCCTTCACTCGTCCAGTTTGGTGGCAGATGGTTTCAACAACGTTTCTGATATCATCGGAAATGTTGCCCTCCTCATTGGGATTCGATTGGCCCGACAGCCAGCAGATAGAGACCATCGTTTCGGTCACTGGAAAATTGAGGACTTGGCAAGTCTTATCACCTCTATCATCATGTTCTATGTTGGTTTTGATGTCTTGCGAGATACGATTCAAAAGATTATCAGTCGCGAAGAAACTGTGATTGACCCACTGGGAGCGATTTTGGGAGTGATTTCTGCAGTGATTATGTTTGGAGTCTATCTCTACAACACTCACCTCAGCAAGCAATCCAAGTCTAAGGCACTGAAAGCAGCTGCCAAGGACAATCTATCAGATGCGGTCACTTCACTCGGAACCACTATCGCTATCCTAGCCAGCAGTTTTAACTTCCCTCTCGTGGATAAATTGGTTGCCATCGTCATTACCTTCTTTATCCTCAAGACTGCCTATGATATCTTTATCGAGTCGTCTTTCAGTCTTTCAGATGGTTTTGATGAACATTTGTTGGAAGATTATCAAAAGGCTATCATGGAAATTCCTAAGATTAGCAAGGTCAAATCACAACGCGGTCGTACTTACGGAAGTAATATCTATCTGGACATTACTCTCGAGATGAACCCAGATCTCTCTGTTTTTGAAAGTCACGAAATTGCGGATCAGGTTGAATCCATGTTATCAGAACGCTTTGGTGTCTTTGATACAGACATTCATATCGAACCAGCACCAATCCCTGAGGATGAAATCCTAGATAATGTCTATAAAAAATTGCTCATGAGAGAGCAATTGATTGACCAAGGAAATCAACTAGAAGAGTTACTTGCAGAAGACTTCATTTATATCCGCCAGGACGGACAAGAACTGGACAAGGATGCCTATAAGTCCGAAAAAGAACTGACATCTGCCATTAAAGAGCTTCACCTAACTTCCATTAGTCAGAAGACAAAACTGATCCGCTATCAGATTGGTGATACCATCCACACAAGCATCTGGCGCCGCCACGAAACTTGGCAAAATATTTTCCATCAGGAAACAAAGATAGAAAAAGACTAAAAAATGAGGCCGGGATAATTTCCAACCTCATTTTTCATGTTTATTTTGCAACGCTCTTAGCAAGAACGAAGTTTCCAAGTGTAGCCGAACCATTACCTGCTACAGCTGGTGTTACGATATAGTCACGTACATCTGGAACTGGTAGGTAACCATTGAGAAGAGATGTAAATTTCTCACGTACACGGTCAAGCATGTGTTGTTGGGCCATAACCCCACCACCAAATACGATAACGTCTGGTCGGAAAGTTACAGTAGCATTAACCGCGGCTTGAGCGATATAGTAGGCTTGAACATCCCAAACAGGGTTGTTGAGTTCAATGTTTTCCCCACGAACACCTGTACGAGCTTCAAGACTTGGTCCAGCTGCATAGCCTTCCAGACATCCCTTATGGAAAGGACAAACACCGTTGAATTCTTTTTCAATATCCATTGGGTGTCTAGCCACATAATAATGACCCATTTCAGGGTGTCCCACACCACCGATAAACTCACCACGTTGGATAACACCAGCTCCGATACCTGTACCGATTGTATAGTAAACTAAGTTTTCGATACGGCCACCAGCATTATTACGAGCAACTACCTCACCGTAGGCAGAACTGTTTACGTCTGTTGTGAAGTACATTGGCACGTTTAGAGCGCGACGAAGAGCACCAAGCAAATCAACATTGGCCCAGTGAGGTTTCGGTGTAGTTGTAATAAAACCATAAGTTTTTGAGTTTTTGTCGATATCAATTGGACCAAATGATCCAATCGCAAGTCCTGCAAGATTATCAAATTTTGAAAAGAACTCGATAGTTTTATCGATTGTCTCGATAGGAGTTGTTGTTGGGAATTGTGTTTTTTCTACAATATTAAAGTTTTCATCACCGACAGCACAGACAAATTTTGTACCGCCCGCTTCCAAGCTTCCATATAGTTTTGTCATGATAAACCTCTAGTTTTTATTTTCTCTATTATAGCATAATTCCAGAAGGAAAGTTGCTCTATATTTTAGTTTTTCCTCTGTAAATTTTACTATTCAATCAAAAACGAACAAACATGACATTTGTTCGTTTTTTGATCTATTAAATCGAAAGTAGTGTACTTAATGAAAATCAAAGAACAAACTAGGAATCGAGCTGCGGATTGCTCAAAGTACAGCTTTGAGGTTGTAGATAGAACTGACGAAGTCAGTAACACATACATACGGCAAAGCGAGTATGACGCAGTTTAAATTTGATTTTCGAAGAGTATTAAGCTTTAACTTCGATGATTGCATCTCCCTTAGCAACTGATCCAGAAGCAACTGGATTTACTGAAGCAAAGTCTGCAGTGTTTGTTACGATAACCATAGTAGTGTTATCAAGTCCTGCAGCAGCAATCTTAGCTGAGTCAAATGTTCCAAGAACATCTCCAGCTTTAACCTTGTCACCTTGGGCAACTTTTTGGTCAAATCCTTCACCGTTCATTGAAACAGTGTCGATACCAACGTGAATCAAGATTTCAGCTCCGTTTGCTGTTTTCAAACCATAAGCATGCCCTGTTGGGAAGACGATTGTCACTTCAGCATCAGCTGGTGCATAGACAACATCTTGGCTAGGTTTCACAGCGATTCCTTGTCCCATAGCTCCACTTGAGAAAACTGGGTCATTAACGTCTGAAAGTGCAACTACGTCACCAACGATTGGTGTTTGGATGACACCTTCGCTAGGTGCAACAACAGTACCAGTTACTGCTTCGTCAGCTAAACGTTCAGTTGTAGCTTCTGAAGCCACTTCTGCTTCATCTTCATAACCAAACATGTAAGTAAGAGCAAAACCAAGAGCGAATGATACAGCTACCATAAGAAGGTATTGTGGAAGTTGTCCGTTACCAATGTAAAGCATTGTACCAGGGATGATTGTGATACCATTACCAGTACCAGCAAGACCAAGGATTGAAGCAAGTCCACCACCGACTGCACCAGCGATCAATGAAAGGAAGAATGGTTTACGGAAACGCAAGTTAACCCCGAAGATAGCAGGCTCAGTAATACCTAGGAAGGCAGAAAGAGCAGCTGGGAAAGCAAGTGTTTTAAGTTTAGGATTTTTAGTTTTCACACCAACGGCTACTGTTGCAGCACCTTGAGCAGTCATGGCAGCTGTGATGATAGCGTTGAATGGGTTAACATGGTCAGCAGCAAGCAATTGAACTTCAAGCAAGTTAAAGATGTGGTGAACACCTGATACGACGATAACTTGGTGAACTCCACCAATCAAGAAACCACCAAGACCGAATGGCAAGTTAAGGATAGCTTTTGTTCCAAGAAGGATATAGTTTTCAACAACGTGGAAGACTGGTCCGATCACAAACAAACCAAGAATTGACATTACGAGGAGTGTTACGAATGGTGTTACCAAGAGGTCAAGAACATCTGGAACAACTTTACGAACAGCTTTTTCAAACTTAGCTCCGACAACCCCGATGATGAAGGCTGGAAGAACTGAACCTTGCAAACCAACAACTGGGATAAATCCGAAGAAGTTCATAGCAGTTACTTCTCCACCAGAAGCAACAGCCCAGGCATTTGGAAGTGAACCTGAAACGAGCATCATACCAAGAACGATACCAACAGCTGGGTTACCACCAAATACACGGAAGGTTGACCAAACAACCAAACCTGGCAAGATAATGAAGGCTGTGTCAGTCAAGATTTGAGTGTAAGTTGTAACATCTTCTGGAAGTGTCATTCCAAGAGCATTCAAGAGTCCACGAACACCCATGAAGAGACCAGTTGCTACGATAACTGGAATGATTGGTACAAAAACATCACCGAAAGTACGGATGGCACGTTGGAACCAATTTCCTTGTTTAGCAGCTTCTGCCTTCATCTCATCCTTAGATGTCGTTGGCAAACCAAGAGCTACGACTTCATCGTACATCTTGTTAACTGTACCTGTACCAAAGATGATTTGGTATTGACCTGAGTTAAAGAAAGCACCTTGAACTTTTTCCAAGTTCTCAATAGCATCTTTGTTAATCTTCGCTTCATCTTTAACCATAACACGAAGGCGAGTAGCACAGTGAGCTACACTGTTAACATTCTCACGTCCGCCCAAGGCTTCGATGACTTTTTTTTGCAATTTCTGTATTAGTCATTTGCAAAAATCTCCTTATAAAATTTTTTCTTGTTTGAAAGCGATTTTATCCGCCCTACGAATATTATTCTATCACGTTTAAAAAATATGTCAAGCGTTTTGCAGAAAAAATTTTGCTAATTTTTATTTTTTGATTGTTTTTGCTATTTTTTTCATCAACACAGCAATAAATACCCTATAAACTCAGGGTTTTTACTTTTAAATTTTCAAAAACTTTCATATTTTCATCGATTTTCATAAAATTTTGTTTCTGAACTCTGTCAATCGTTTGACATTTTTTTCTTAAATTTAGTGTGAAAGACTTGCTTTTTTATAAGGAAACGTTTACTATTAAGATAGTAGAATTTATGGAGGAAATAGAAATGGAATGGACTACTGAACGTCGTTACAGACGTTATGAAGATTGGACACAAGAAGAAAGAAAAGAAATCCAAGAAAAGATGGCACAATCCCCATGGCATGTCAGCTATCACATTGAGCCAAAGGAAGGTCTCCTCAACGACCCAAACGGCTTTTCTTATTTCGATGGCAAGTGGGTTGTCTTTTACCAAAACTTCCCCTTCGGAGCAGCTCATGGGTTAAAGTCTTGGGTTCAGCTTGAAAGTGACGATTTGGTGCACTTTACTGAAACAGGTGTAAAAATCTTACCTGATACTCCTTTAGATAGCCACGGTGCTTACTCTGGTTCTGCTATGCAGTTTGGCGATCAATTATTCCTTTTTTATACTGGAAATGTCCGTGATGACAATTGGGTACGCCACCCTTATCAGATCGGTGCCTTGATGGATAAGGATGGAAATATTAAAAAGATTGATAAAATCTTGATTGATCAGCCTGCTGATGCTACTGACCACTTCCGCGATCCACAGATTTTTAACTTTAAAGGGCAATACTACGCTATCGTTGGTGGTCAAGATTTGGACAAAAAAGGTTTTGTTCGTCTCTATAAGGCTATCGATAATGATTATACAAACTGGCAAGAAGTTGCTGATCTTGACTTTAACAATGACCGCACTGCCTATATGATGGAGTGCCCAAATCTAGTCTTTGTCGGAGAACAACCTGTCCTTCTTTACTGCCCACAAGGTTTGGATAAAAAGGTTCTTGAATACGACAATATCTATCCAAACATGTATAAAATCGGCGCTTCCTTTGACCCAGAAAATGCTCGTATGGTAGATGTGTCTGAACTACACAACCTCGATTATGGTTTTGAAGCCTATGCCACTCAAGCCTTCAATGCCCCTGATGGACGTGCCCTTGCTGTTAGTTGGCTTGGTTTACCAGACGTTTCTTACCCATCTGACCGTTTTGATCACCAAGGAACTTTCTCATTGGTAAAAGAACTTACCATTAAAGACGGCAAACTCTATCAATACCCTGTAGCAGCTATCCAGGATCTTCGTGCTTCAGAAGAGGAATTCTCAAATCGTTCTGAAACCAAAAACACCTACGAGATCGAGCTTAACCTAGAAGCTGATAGTCAAAATGAAATCGTTCTTCTTGCTGATAAAGATGGCAAAGGACTCTCTATCAACTTTGACCTTGTCAATGGTCAAGTTACTGTTGACCGCAGTCAAGCAGGTGAGCAATACGCTCAAGAATTTGGAACTACTCGCTCTTGCTCAGTTACTAATCAAGCAACTACTGTCAATATCTTCATCGACAACTCAGTCTTTGAAATCTTTATCAATAAAGGAGAAAAAGTATTTTCTGGTCGTGTCTTCCCTCACGAAGATCAAAATGGAATCCTCATTAAATCTGGAAACCCAACTGGAACATACTACGAATTAGAATATGGTCGCAAAACTAACTGATGTCGCAGAACTAGCAGGCGTCAGCCCAACTACTGTCTCACGTGTTATTAATAAAAAAGGCTACCTGTCAGAAAAAACTATTCAAAAGGTTAAAGATGCTATGCGTGAGCTAGGCTATAAACCTAACAATCTGGCTCGCAGTCTTCAAGGTAAATCTGCCAAGTTAATTGGGCTAATTTTCCCAAAAATCAGCCATGTTTTCTATGCTGAATTGATTGACAAATTAGAGCACGAACTCTTCAAAAAAGGCTATAAGACAATCATCTGTAACAGTGAACACGATTCGGAAAAAGAACGTGAATATCTTGAAATGCTAGAGGCCAACCAGGTGGACGGTATTATCTCTGGTAGCCATAACTTAGGGATTGAAGACTACAATCGCGTGACGGCTCCTATCATCTCCTTTGACCGAAACTTGTCACCAGATATTCCTGTCGTTTCTTCTGATAACTATGCTGGCGGAGTCCTAGCCGCTCAGACCTTGGCTAAAACTGGAGCCAAGGCTATCATCATGATTACAGGTAATGACAACTCCAATTCTCCAACAGGACTTCGTCATGCTGGTTTTGCTTCAATCTTACCCAAGGCTCCTATTATCAATGTTTCCAGTGACTTTTCACCCCTTCGAAAAGAAATGGAAATCAAAAATATCTTGACTAAGCAAAAACCAGATGCGATTTTTGCTTCAGATGATTTAACAGCCATCTTGGTTATGAAGATTGCCCAGGAGCTTGGTATCTCTGTTCCAGAAGAACTCAAGGTTATTGGCTATGATGGAACTTATTTTATCGAGAATTTCTATCCTCACCTCACTACCATAAAACAACCCTTGGAAGAAATTGCTCGCCTGACAGTTGAGTTACTACTTCAAAAAATCGAAGGAAAAGAAGTTGCCACAACCGGTTATTTCTTACCAGTTTCCCTCCTACCAGGAAAAAGTATTTAAACAAAAAGACTCAGACTGAATCGG
>NZ_KQ970818.1:199471-212639 GCF_001579645.1 Streptococcus infantis | reverse complement strand
CCATCAGTCTGAGTTTTTCTTATGATCTTAAATGTTTCAATAACGTTTGGGCTTTTTCTAGATTAAAAGTTTTTTCAGCAATCAAGCTTTCCACTAGTTTAGGTACTTCTGCCTCAGTCGCACCTGCTAAAAGCGCTAGAGATTTTGCTTGAAGTTTCATGTGTCCATGCTGGATCCCTGTACTGACCAGAGCTTTAAGAGCTGCAAAGTTTTGTGCAAGACCAATTGACACGATAATTTGAGCCAATTCCTTAGCTGATGGATGACCTAGCAACTCATGGCTGAGAACGACTCGAGGATTGAGACCAATTGATCCACCCTTGGTAGCAACTGGCATCGGCATAGTCAGCTCTCCTATTAACTCTTCTGTTTCCAAATCCATCGTCCAACGACTAAGACCTCGATAGGAACCATCATGACTGGCATAGGCATGTGCTCCCGCTTCGATGGCACGCCAATCATTTCCTGTCGCAATCAAGAGAGCATCAATCCCATTAAAGATTCCCTTATTGTGGGTCGCTGCCCTGTAAGGATCTGCTTGGGCAAACTGGCTAGCTAAAACTATTTTTTCTGCCAACTCACGCGCTTCATCCTTCTGGCGACTCAAATAACGAAAGGCGATCCGACAAGTTGCGGTTACTAGAGAATCTGTTGCATAGTTGGATAGAATTCCCATTAAACTTCGCCCTTGACTTAGAGCCTCTAGACTTGGTTTTAAAGCTTCAAGCATGGTATTGAGCATATTAGCTCCCATGGCTTCTTGAGTATCTACATAGAGATAGACCACTAAAAAGTCAGCCTCACCAGAAATTTTCTCAACTGTTAGCTCTCTCGCTCCACCACCACGTTTGACAATAGAGGGATAGGCTTGGTTTGCTTGTTCGAGTAGTTCCGCTTTCTGACTCAAAATAGCCTGACAAGCTTTATCCCTATCTGGAACCTGATAAATAGCTACCTGACCAATCATTTGTCGCTGATGAACTCGTGCAGTAAAACCACCCGCACGCTTGATAATCTTACTTGCAAATGCAGCTGCAGCAACCACAGACGGCTCTTCGGTCACATAAGGAACGGTGTACTCTTGACCATTTACTAGAACTTCTGGAACTATTGAGTATGGAAGCGAGAAGGTCCCCACCACATTTTCACTCAATTGGTCCGCAACTGCTAGACTGAGATTCTCATTTTGCTCAAGACTTTCTTGGGCTTCCATAGAAGTAAGCGCCTGAGACTTAACTAGTTCTAGGCGCTCTTGAATTGATTTTTTAGCAAATCCATTCCAATTTTTTTTCATTATTTTTCAACCTTGCTGTAGCGACGTTGGTGGTCTACAATCTCAACCAGAGCATAGTCCTGTCCTTCATAGCCTGACAAAGTTGCAGAACCAGACTCATCTAAGTTTGCTTCTTCAAAGAAGATTCGTTCATAGTCAGCAACACTCAAAGCTTGACGTTGATCTAGCAAGTCTAAGCGATTATTCTGCAATTGTTTTTCATAGCCTTCAACCAATTCTACACTAAAGAACTCAGATACAGCACCACTACCATAGCTGTAGAGGGCAATCTTATCCCCAGCTTTCAGACTATCAGAATTTTCAAGAAGAGACAAGAGTCCTAAAAAGAGTGAACCTGTATAGATATTCCCAACTTTTTGGCTATAAATAATAGACTCATCAAAGTGTTTTTGAAGTAAATCCTTTTTCTCTTGAGGTAGAGATTTATCGAGGATTTTTTTCAATCCCTTGAGAGCTAGCTTTGGATATGGCAAATGGAAACAAATAGCTTCAAAATCATTCAAGTCGCAATCATAACGCTTTTGGTACTCTTCCCAAGTCGTTTTTAAGCTATCAAGATACTGCTGTGTTGAGTAAACCCCATTTACAAATGGTGTTGTCGAATAGTTTGGACGCCAAAAGTCCATGATATCACGAGTCTGCGCAACGTTATCATTGTTGAAGACCATAACGCGTGGATTTTTACTAATCAACATGGCAACACAACCTGCTCCTTGAGTTGGTTCCCCAGGAGTTTCGACACCATACCTTGCAATATCACTGGCTAGTACCAAAACTTTTGATTTTGGAGAGTTTTCTACGTGTAACTTAGCATAATGAAGGGCCGCAGTCGCACCATAGCAAGCTTCCTTGATTTCAAAACTACGAGTAAATGGTTGAATACCAAGCAAACCGTGTACAAAGACAGCTGCAGCTTTACTCTGGTCAATCCCAGACTCTGTCGCAACGATAACCATATCAATCTCTTGCTTCTCTTCTTCAGTCAGGATAGAATTTCCTGCACTAGCAGCCAAAGTAACAATATCCTCTGTTAAAGGAGCAATACTCAATTCTTTTAAAAGGAGCCCTTTACTCAATTTTTCAGGATCAATTCCTCGGGTTTCTGCTAAATCTTGTAATTTCAAAACGTATTGACTGGTCGCAAAACCAATCTTATCAATACCGATTGTCATATTTACCTCTATTTTTATCATTCATTGTAAAAAATCGTTCACCTCTATTTTATCACAATTGAGGTCAAATGAGCGAAAAAAGACTTGATTCACCAAATCAAGTTCATTTTCAAAACCTTATTTCATTTTTAGGCTAGTCCAACAAACAGAACTTTAGGGCTACAAAAAATCGAGACTTAGCTAGCTCGATTCTTTTTAAGATAATGATACAATTTCAACAAAACTGTTCCACTGGCCATTCCAATGGAGATAACGAGAGCCAACATCATGACTAACATGGCACTAGAAATGGCATGACTGTAGTCACCTGTAACGAAGAAGGAAGTGGTTCGATAGGACAGATAACCTGGTACTAGTGGTGCCAATATAGCCAGAGCAAAAACAACTGCTGGTGTCTTATAGAGGATACTCATAATTTGGCTGACACAAGAACCAATCACAGCAGCAATAAAGGTTGCCAAAATGACATTGGTTGGTTCCTTAAGTATCAAATAGAGTAGCCAGATAGACATCCCTAAAACTCCACCAGGGATCAGCATGGAACGCTGGACATTTAAAACGATTAAAAAGGTGATAATGGCAAGCAAACTTGCCAGAGCTTGCAATAAAAATGTTGTTAGTGTCATATTAGTTCATGAGTACGAGGGCGACTGATGTTCCAGCCCCTAAGGCAAGGGTAATCAGCAAGGATTCAAACATCTTGCTCATACCAGAGTTAATGTGATTGGTCATAATATCTCGAACAGCATTGGTCAGGGCAATTCCAGGTACAAAAGGCATAACCGCACCTGCAATCACTAAATCCGCCGTCGATGGTAAACCAGAATAGCGCGCCCAAAATTGTGCAATCAAACCAAAGACAAGAGCACCTGCAAAAGCAGTCATAAAAGGAATACGAATAAACTTCTCTACATAGAGAGAGCAAGTAAAGGCAAATAAGGTCGCTACTCCTGCTCCGATTGCATCGTAGACATTCCCACCAAACATGATTGAAAAGAAAGGAGCACTGAGAGTCGCTGCAGCAGTTAGTTGAACATTGGTATAGGGAGACGGTTTGGCATTTAATTCCTTTAATTGGATAAAGGCTGTATCCAGATCAAGCTGTCCTGATACAAGCTGCCGTGAAATCTGGTTGACATCACACACCTTCTCAATATTATAAGCAGAGGAGGTCACTCGCTTCATACGAGAGATATTTGTATTTTCAATGGAGAAAAAAATGGCGGCAGGCATGGCCAAAACATTACAATCCATAATGCCCTGTGAATGAGCAATCCTAATCATGGTATCTTCAACACGATAAATCTCAGAACCATTGCGAAGCAGTATCGTTCCTGCTAGCATAATGACATCGATCACTGCATTCAGTTGTTTGACTTCGTCCATGTTTTCCTCCTTCTAAAACTCCTTTTTATTTTATCATAAATTTGAAGGAAAAAAAATCTTTGTCACAAAAACTGTGACAAAGATTGATTAATTATCTGTGTTATGTTCGTCTGTTTGATTATGTGTTGACGAAGATGGAGTCGATTGACTTTGTGATGGCACTGTACTATCTACTCTGTTAGTGTTACGCTGGTTCGAAGACGGAACCGAAGAAAAAGAAGAAGAAGGTGGTGGGGTTTTTGGTTTATAAATAGAAATCTTTATACGTGTCGTACTTAGATCAACTTTCTCACCTAGTTTTGGACTTTGATCGACAACAGTTCCTTCAGCAGTGCCCTCAGGTGCAGTCGAAACCTCTACTACTTCGATATTAGCTTCCTTGACACCAACAATTTGAATCAAGTTATTCTTTGTAAATTCAAGACTTGAGCCAATATAACTTGGCATGGTCACGGTTGTCACCTTTTTAGCAACAGTCAAAACGATAGAAGTTGCCTTGCTAAGATCATAGGTCGTACCTTCTGAGAGACTTTGTTTAAAAATCACCCCTGGTTCCCATTCACTGGTCTCTTCTTCCTCAATCTTAATCAGATCTTTGGGAACTTTGTTCTCCTTCAACTCAGCAATGACATCTGTAGATTTCTTACCAATGTAATCACCAATCTTAAAGGATTGCTTACCAGACGAAATAATCAGATTAACTTTAGACCCTTCCTTGCGAGCTGAGCCAGCATCTGGATCTGTTCGGATGACCCGACCTTCTTCTACGGTATCACTCGCTTCGGTCTTCTCCTCACCAATCTCAAAATTCGCTTTTTTCAAGTTTTCCTTAGCTTCAGCAACAGTTTGACCTGCAACTTTTGGAATATCGATGGTAGCTGGTGTTCTGGATAAAATCCATACTAGAGAAGCCGCAACCAGTACGAAACTTGCTAGTAGAACCAGATAGCGTGCTTTAAAACGACGTTTTTTCACTGGTTTTTCCACAGATTTTTTAGCGCTTACTTCTGGGCTAGCTTTAGTTGCCTGATGGCTATCTGTCTGTGGTTGAACCTTAGGAATAGAGGTCAAGGTTGTTTGAGAAACCTTTGGCAATGTCTTTGTGTCCGCCTTAGTAGCATCATCAAAAACAAGTTTAGGTTCATTTCTGCGGTTATAAGATAGACTGCTAGATAAATCAACATACATCTCTGAAACCGACTGGTATCGATCTGTTAGCTTTTTAGCAGTTGCTTTGATGACCACATTCTCCAAAGCTTGGGGAACAGATGGATTTTCAGCTATGACCGAAGGAAGAGGTTTTTGAAAATGCTGGAGAGCGATGGTTACTGCACTATCGCCATCATAAGGGATATGCCCTGTCAGCATTTCATAGAAAATAATCCCCATGGCATAGATGTCACTTTGGAACGTTGCTTTAGAACCACGAGCCTGCTCAGGTGACAAGTAGTGAACAGAACCCAACATAGAGTTGGTCTGAGTCAGACTGGTCTCTGCAAAGGCTACGGCAATCCCAAAGTCCGTTACCTTAGCCGTCCCATCCGGAGTTAAAAGAATGTTTTGAGGTTTTAAGTCACGATGGACAATACCTTTAGTGTGCGCCAAGCGCATCGCTAAGAGAATCTGACCCATGATACGGACAGCTTCTTCATTTGAGAGGGGATAGTGTTCTTTGATATAGCGCTTGAGATCAAGACCAGCTACATATTCCATAGCCAGGTACTGTTGACCGTCCTCTTCGCCGATATCCGTTATCCGAACGATATGGGGATGATCTAAGTCAGCCATTGCACGCGCTTCACGCTGAAAACGCGCAACAGCAATCGGGTCAGTCTGGTAGTTAGTCCTCAGGACCTTTACAGCTACCTCTTCCCCGTCTAAAATCAAATCCTTGGCCAGGTAGACATCTGCCATACCTCCACGGCCAATTTGTTTGATAATCCGATACCGCCCGGCAAAAATCTTGCCGATTTGGATCATAGTGCCGCCGCCTCCTCAATAGAAACAAGGGCAACTGTAATATTATCAAGCCCTCCGGCATTGTTGGCAAAGCGTACCAAAGTGGCTGCCTTATCATCAAGCGAGATATCGCTAGTCACAATATCATAGATTTCACTACCTGAAATCATATTGGTTAGACCGTCACTATTCATGACCAGATAGTCACCTGCTTCCAAGCTGACAATTCCTAAGTCAGGTTGAATTTCATCTTTTTGCCCAATAGACTGTGTGATGATATTCTTTTGTGGATGTGCCTCAGCTTCTTCAGGTGTCAATTGACCCGCCTTGAGCAATTCGTTAACCAAGGAATGATCGCTTGTCAGTTGACGGTACTCTTCTCCTCGAATGAGACCGATTCTAGAATCTCCAATATGAGCATAAATAGCTTGATGATCAATGATTGCAAGGGCTTCTAGAGTTGTCCCCATTCCCTTGTAGGCTTCATCTCGTCCTAGTTGATAAATCTTTTGATTTTCAACTTCTAGATGGTGGGCAAACCATTCGCGAACTTCATTAACGGTGTCAATCTGCGTATCAACCCAGGCAACACCTAAATCAGTTACAGCCATCTCGCTGGCAATATTACCTGCACGGTGTCCTCCCATCCCATCAGCCAAGATGATCATTGTACGACCGGCACGGTTGACAAAAAGATTGACATAGTCTTGATTATTTGTACGTTTCTGACCCACATCTGTTAATAATGAAATCTCCATTGTGTCAGTTCCTTCCTAATTGGATATCTTGCGAAATTGGCTGATAAAGAATCCATCACTTCCGTATAATTCCGGAGTAATGAGGATACAACCATTTTTCACGATATCCTTACATTCATGTTCTAGTTTAACCTGCTCAAACTCGGGATGACTTTCTAAAAATGCTTGAACCACTTGAAAGTTCTCTTCCGAGACAATAGTACAGGTACTATACGTTATTATACCACCTTTACGTAGCGTTTGACAAACACTACCTAATATTTCCAATTGAATTTCCTGTAATGACGCGAAATCTGCTGTCTCTTTATTATATTTGATATCTGGTTTTCGACGCAATAGACCAATCCCTGAACAAGGGGCGTCAACTAAAATTTTGTCAAATTGATCATTGCCAAAAAATTCATGCACTTTTCGAGCGTCCAGTTTTTGCGTTTGGACACGGTCCGCTACACCTAAACGCTGAGCATTCTCTTGAATCAAAGTGAGTTTGTGGTCATAGAGATCTAGAGCCGTTACCTGACCTGTAGTCAGATAGGATGCCATATGGGCTGTTTTCCCACCTGGGGCTGCACAGGCATCTAAAACCTGCTCGTCACCTTGTAGCTCTAGTGTCGGTACAACCAGTTGACTTGACTCATCTTGGATAGTAATAAGTCCTTCTGAAAACAAGTCATGACTAGCAAAATGCCCCTGTTCCTTAACCAGACCAGCAGGAGATAAATGAGAATCACTTGCACCAAGCAAAGCTTTAATTTCCTCTTTTCGGCTCAAATCTGTCACACGGATACTGGCTTTATTGCGTTGCAAAAGACTCTCAAAAATCGCTTGCGCTCGCTCTTCTCCATACTCTTCCTTGAGCTTAGAAACCAACCACACTGGCAAAGAGTAGGCGATAGAATCACGCTTATTTTTACGTTTGATACTGGAAATATCTGGCAAACCTTCTCGCAGGATACGGCGAAGGACTGCATTGATCAGTTTTTCGCTACCTTTTTTGCGAAGTTTAGCCAGTTCCACCGCTTCATTGACCACTGCATGATCTGGAACCTTATCTAGATATTGGAGTTGGTAAGTACTCATGAGAAGAAGAACATAGAGCCAACTATCTAGCTTCTCTCTGTCTGGGATAAAATGAGATAAATACCATTCTAAAGTTAGTTTACGGGCTACCGTTCCATAGACCAGTTCGGTCACCAAGCCTTTATCTGCCGCTGACAGTTGACTTCCCTTAAGATGTTTGTTTAAAGCGATATTGGAGTAAGCTTGTTGGATAAAGACATCCTCCAATACCTCTAGGGCTAAACTTCTAGCCGTTTCTACTTTAGTCACCAAATCGTTCTCCTACTGCCAAAGTTCGTCCCACACCGTTGAGGAAGGAAGCAATGTCCATTTTAGGTTTTCCTGCTGGTTGAACCTGTTTGAAAGACAGGGCTCCTTCTGCTGTTGCGACAATCAGTTCCTTCTTACCGATGGAAAGAATCTCACCTGGAGTTCCATGACCTTCTACAGGGAGTGCTTCATAGATTTTGAAGCGTTCGCCCTTTAGAAAAGTATGAGCAACTGGCCATGGATTCATCCCACGAATTTGGTTAAAGAGTTGACGATTGGTCTTGTTCCAGTCCAACTTTTCTTCTTCAGGTTTGATATTAGGCGAAAATGTAACCTGGCTTGGGTCCTGTGGTTGAGGCTGAATCTCGCCAGCAATGTATGCAGGCAAAGTATCCAAAAGCAAATCACGACCAACAATCGCCAATTTCTCAAACAAGGTTCCTACATTGTCCTCATCTGTGATCGGAATGCTACGACGAGAAATCATATCTCCTGCATCCATTTCCTTAACCATTTCCATGATGGTCACACCAGCTTCCTCATCCCCTTGAATCAAGGCATAATGGATTGGCGCTCCACCACGATGTTTAGGAAGAAGAGAAGCGTGAACATTGACCGCAAAGTCCATGCTATCAAGGAGTTTACTTGGGAGGAACTGCCCAAAAGCAGCAGTCACAATTCCATCCGCTCCTAGCTTCATAATAGCTTCCATCTCTGGACTTCCAGATAGTTTTTCAGGTTGATAGATAGGAAGTCCTGCCTCTTTGGCAGCCTGCTTGACTGGGGTTTCTTGGATCACTTTTTTACGACCAACAGCACGGTCTGGCTGGGTCACAACGGCTAGAATTTCGTAACGGTCATCTGTCAAAAGTCCCTTCAAAACAGTCGCTGAAAAGTCAGGTGTTCCCATAAATATTAATTTTGTCATATCTTCTCCTTCTTATAAAAATTGTTGCGGTTCGTGGTCAATACTGAGACGAAGTTCACTATTTTCCCGTTCTTGAGTTAGAGCCAAGACCCGGTTAAGGGTTGGACCCAGCTCATCTTCTAAACGATATTTAATTAAAATCTGATAATGATAGAGATTATGAGTACGAGCGATAGGTTTTGGCGTTGGGCCAAGGATGATACTAGCATCCGACAAACCTGACCGCAATATTTCCATGACTTCATAAGCTCTTCTAAGAACCTCTTCTTCTTTCTTATGAGACAAGGTAATTCCAATTGTGAAATAATAAGGTGGATAACCCAACTGACGTCTGATGCCCATTTCATAGGCATAGAAACCTTCATAATCCTGTTCCTTGGCAAAACGAATAGCATAGTGCTGAGGATTATAGGACTGAATCAGGACCTGACCTGCCTTTTCAGCACGACCTGCACGACCTGCCACCTGGGTCAAGAGTTGAAATGTTCTCTCAGAAGAACGGAAATCAGGCAGGTTCAAGGCTGTATCCGCATTGAGAACACCAACCAAGGTCACATTTGGAAAGTCCAAGCCCTTGGCAATCATCTGGGTTCCCAGAAGAATATCCGCTTCACCCTTGCCATACTGCTCAAGAAGTGATTGGTGACTACCTTTTTTGCGAGTTGTATCCACATCCATGCGCAGAATACGTGCCTCTGGAAAGAGTTCAGCTAGCTCATCGTAGGCTTTCTGAGTTCCTGTTCCATAGTAACGAATACTGCGACTTTGACAGTTTGGACAGACATGAGGAATTTCCTTAGAAAAACCACAATAATGGCAATTCATAGTCTTAGTATCCATGTGCAGCGTCAAGGAAATATCGCAGTTAGGACAGGTGTCAACAGTCCCACATTCCCGACACATGACAAAGCTAGAATAACCACGGCGATTGAGCATGAGAACAACCTGCTCTTTTTTATCCAGTCGATCTTGAATCGCCTCAATCAGTGGTGGTGTAAAGTTGGACGTTTCATTTTGTCCGATATAGTCACGAAAGTCAACCAGCTGAACCTCAGGAATACTTGCTAAAGGATTGGCCCGTTGAGTCAGACGTAGATGCTGATAGACACCCTTACCAGCACGCGCACGGCTTTCTAGACTCGGTGTTGCAGAACCAAGAACTAGGGCAGCTTGATTGTACTGGGCACGTAAAAGAGCCACATCTCTAGCATGATAACGAGGATTGCTATCTTGCTTGTAGCTGGCCTCATGCTCTTCATCGATAATGATAACACCTAGATTTTTCAAAGGTGCAAAAATAGCAGACCTGGCCCCAACAACTACCTGAGCATCTCCACGCTCCACCTTGCGCCACTCATCGTACTTTTCACCATTTGACAAGCCAGAGTGGAGAATGGCGACTTTATCTCCAAACCGAGCAATAAAGCGCTCCGTCATTTGAGGTGTCAGAGAGATTTCTGGGACTAAAACGATAGCTGTTTTCCCCATATCCAAGGCTCCTTGGATAATCTGCAAGTAAACCTCCGTTTTCCCACTTCCAGTGATTCCTTGTAAAAGAAAGGGAGGGTATTTCTTCCCAATCGCTCCAACAACCGCCTCACAGGCTTCTTTTTGTTCTGGATTTAACTCTAAGGCTTGATTCGACTCGATTCCTTCAAAGTAAGCAGCTGAGCGTTGAACTTCCTTTTGAAGAATCGTCAAAGCACCCTGTTCCACAAAGTAATTGACTTGTTCCCGTGAGTAATTTTCTAATAAGGCTGACAAAGGAGTGCTTTCAGGATGTGCTAATAAATAATCTCGCAGTTCCAATTTCTTCTTGGCACGATTTGAGATTTCTAGCTTTTCTAATTTGTCAAGATTCACTTGAATCCAAGACTGTGTTTTGACCTTCTTCTGATCCACAGCCTGGTACTCTAGTTTCAAAAGCCCTTTCCGAGTCAATTGCATCATCTCAGCCTGCTTTTCTAGGTCAAGAGATGAAAATGCTAAGGACTCTTGCGATCCAAACAAACGGTCTCTATCTTTCTGACTCAAGCCTTCCAGAGGATAGAGGATTTTATCATAACTAGAGTTCAAAAATCCAGGGAGCATGGCTTTTAAGATAGAAATTTTGTAGGAGAAAACTGATTTACGTAGTTCCTCTGCTAGCCAGAGTTGTTCCTCCGTTAAGACAGGAGAAAAGTCCAGCACCTCGGCAATTTCTTTTAAGTCCTCGTCTGCCACATCTGTATCAGATTGAGACTCCAATCCAAGAACAATTCCCTGAATCAAGCGATTGGCCTTCCCAAAAGGTACATGAACCCGCATGCCAACTTCCAGCATCCCTTCAAATTCCTCTGGAATCTTGTAGCTATAGGGCTGGTCTGTCTGCATCAAGGGAACATCCACAATGATTTTTGCAATAGCCATATCCTCACCTCCTTCTTTTCTTAAATCCTTTTAATTGATTGAGTATTCTTGCAATAGAAAAAATAAGATTGAGTCCCCCCAACCTTAAATTTTTTCACCTTCTTCTTTTTCTTTCGCGATTTGCTCTTTGATTTTCTTTTCTTCTTCTTCTTTCAATCGTCTTTCTTCTTCGATACGACGACGAACAGCCTCGCGTTTTCCTTCTGGATCTGGGTGGATGGTTACATTCCCTGATTCAATTTCTTCTAAGGCACGAAGAGTAGATTTCTCAGATTTAAATTCTTGAGTAGCAGGTGCTCCAGCTTCTAATTCGTGAGCACGCTTTGCTTCCAAGATGACGAGTGAATATTTTGATGGTACCTTGTCAAGTAAGGTATCAATAGAGGGTTTAAGCATCATTTGTTTGTACCTGTTTTCTAAATTTTATCGAATAGTCGGAGACTTTGGTAGCATATCCTGATAATGACCAATCACGCGGTCTACACGGAAATGTTCTGCTTCAATCACACGTTTTACACGTTCTGCGGCAAGAGGAACATGATCATTTACAATAGCGTAGTCATACTCACGCATCAAAGCAATCTCTTCCTTGGCTTTTTCGATACGCTGAGCAATTACTTCTGCACTATCGGTACCACGGCCTACGAGACGGTCTTGCAATTCTTCCAAATCTGGTGGTGTCAAAAAGATAAAGACAGCATCTGGAACTTTTTTCTTGACCTGAAGAGCTCCCTGTACTTCAATTTCAAGAAAGACATCGATTCCCTTATCAAGCGTTTCATTAACATAAGTCAGAGGAGTTCCATAGTAGTTACCCACATACTCTGCATACTCTAACATCTGCCCTTGACGGATCAATTCTTCAAATTCTTCCCGTGTACGGAAGAAATAATCAACACCATCTACTTCACCTGGACGTTGTGCCCGCGTTGTCATAGATACAGAATATTGAAATTGATTTTCAGAACTCTCAAAAATTTCTCGTCTAACCGTTCCTTTTCCAACTCCTGAAGGACCTGAAAAAACGATTAGTAAGCCTCGGTCTGCCATTATATCTCCTTTGGATAGTTTGTGAAATGACTTGAAAATTTCTGTAAGATTATATATCTAAAGCCATTTCTGCTCGCTACAATCTTTCTATCTAGTGTAACAAAAAAGCAGTAATTTTTCAACTGCTCTTTCTTATTTATTTTGCATAATCAACTGCACTAAAAAATTCAACTCCAGTAGGAAAAAGCTTGCTATTTTTTTATGTTTAAGAGATAATCAATATAACAATATCAAAAGGAGTTGTTTATGACAATTTATAAAGGGAAAAACGTAGATGAAGCTATAGAGAAAGGTTTAGCAGCACTTAATCTTAAAAAAAATGAAGTCCACATAAACATAATCGAAAAAGGACAGGCCGGAATATTTGGTTTTTTTGAAAAAGAAGCTGAAGTAGATATAATACCATTAACCGAAAAGGAACTAAAATTAAAAAAAATTACTCCATATTTAGTTGGGGCTGCTTTATTACTTTCATTTTTTATTATGCTTCTACTTGCTATATTTCAAGATAACAAGCCAACTACAGCCTCTCCGTCTTCTACAAGTACTACTATTGTCGAAAAAACAACTGAAAAATCAAGCGAACAATCATCAACAAATACTGAAAACTCATCTAGTTCAACTAGTTCATCATCAAACTCTATTGAAAATTCGTCAACTAGTTCATCATCAAACTCTATCGAAAATTCGTCAACTAGTCCCTCACAATCTTCTACAATTACCGTTGAAAACAACTCTGAATTCCAAGTATTACTACAATCAGAGGATCAAAGTACAATTGAAGATTTTATTAAAAAATACAAAGGTCAGACGATCGAATTTGATGGGAATATTGCACACTTAGCTAAGGTGAAGTCAAAATATGATATTCTAATTTATTCGG
>NZ_KQ970818.1:194660-198330 GCF_001579645.1 Streptococcus infantis | reverse complement strand
CAAAGAGCCAAAAAAGATAGTAGAAAATGTTAGTTCTACTATCTTTTTCTTAATCAACTAATTCATCAATCATACTATGTTTTAGTGGTAAACTACACATCACTAACAGGAAAATAAAAGATGATTGAATCCAAAATAGCGCTAAATCAAAAATTCCGTGCACAGCTACTACTGTCAAGAAAGAGAGGTAAAGTCCAAGGATAGGACGCTTACTAGGTACTTGACTCATATCAATCAACATTCGTACTGGAGTGGCAGAGGCAATCCCCAAGAGAACGGTACCGACAACTCCATAACTCAAAATCGTATCTATATAAATACTATGAGCATGCTCATGATAAGGTGCTCCAATACGAGGGAAAGAGTGCATGTAGGTTAGCGGTCCTTCACCCCAGAATGGATTTTGCTTAAACAAGGCCATTCCAGCATTCCAGATAGAAACACGTTCTTCCATAGATGAATCTAAGGTTCCCATTCGAACACCTAAATCACTCGAAAATAGAAAGGCTAAACCAACCCCAAAAACTCCAATACTAAGCCAGAAAGCACGCCAGTTCTTAATAGTCGTGAAGAGGTAAATGATGGCTCCAAAGATGATGGCTGGAAAAGCTGTACGATTCTGCGTAAAGTTTAAACCGAATAAATTAGCAAAGATGGCAATCATAGAAAAGATTCGTAACCACCTTAACTTAGTTGTGCTAATCAGATAAAAACCAATCATGATACAGAAACAACAGATAATTCCATAGTAATTAGGGTTAAAGAAGGCAACCTCCGCTCGGTTTTGATGCCAAACCTGCATTCGTGGTGAGAGGAAGGTATAATCAAATTTCTTTACAATTTGGAAATGTTCCAAGGCTGCAAAGACTGCTGCCAAGACACTTGAGGCTAAAACTCCTTCAATCGTCAACCTGAAAAATTTAGGAGTCAATTGAGCTTGGTAATAGTAAAAGAAGATGGCAAACAGAAACATGGCCACCGAAGAAACTACTCCCATCACATTTTGTGCTAGAAGAGAAATTGCAGTGCTATAAGCAATAAAAAAGAGTAAGATAGGGTGTTGAGACAAACGTTTCAAGATTCCCTTCATCTCCCCGGTATATACTAACCAAAGTAAGTAAGAGATAAAAATAATAACAAAAAGATAAAAAGGGAGAAAAATACTCAGAATAACTCCTAAAAGAAGTCCTTCTTGTTTCGATAAACTTTTTAACTTTTCAATGACACCTATTGATTTCACAACAGATCCTTTCCTTCTGAATATCACATTCAGATAAATAAGTTATTAAAACATTTTACCATTTTTCAAGAGATTTGAAAACCTCTTTGCCTCTATACTCCTAACTAAAACTGGGTAAAATTTTATAGTTAGCTAAGATTACTTGAAAATCGCTATCCCTTTTTTAAAAATATGGTACAATAAGTCTAATTATTCCAGAAAGGGTCTAGCATGAAATCCTACCAAGAAGTCTATAAAATACTAGCTACTGAAACTGATTATCTAAGCGGAGAAAAAATAGCTGAGAGATTAAACCTATCTCGAACTTCCGTATGGAAGGCGATCCAACGTCTCCAACAAGAAGGGCTGGAGATTGACAGTATCAAAAATCGTGGGTATAAACTTCTGGACGGTGACCTTATCTTGCCTCAGGAAATCGAAGCGAATAGTTCCATTACTGTCCAGTTTAAACCCTCAACAAAATCTACCCAAACCGATGCTAAAGAGGCTATGGAAGCTGGTGCTAAAGGGGATAAACTCTACCTTTCCACTAGCCAAACTATGGGACGCGGTCGATTTCAACGTCCCTATTATTCTCCAGATAAGGGGGGAATTTACATGTCCCTTCACCTACAACCCAATCTCCCTTACCAGAAGCTTCCCGCCTATACACTTCTAACAGCTGGGGCTATCTACAAGGCTATCAAGAATCTTAGTTTGATTGATGTGGATATCAAGTGGGTCAATGACATTTATCTGAACCAGAAAAAAATTGCTGGTATTCTAACAGAAGCCATTACCTCCGTCGAAACTGGACTCGTTACAGATGTTATCATTGGGGTCGGGATCAACTTTTCTATCGCTGATTTTCCCAAGAATCTACAAACTAAAGCTGGAAGCCTATTTACTCAAAATACTCCCATTACTCGCAATGAATTGATTGCTGAAATCTGGAAATGTTTCTACGAAACAGAAGCCGATGAACTCCTCTATCTCTATAAAAAGCACTCTATCGTTTTAGGAAAAGAAGTCTCCTTTAAGCAAGATCACCAAACTATCTCAGGAAAAGCCTGTGACATCTCTGACCAAGGACAACTACAGATAGAATTAGCCACTGGTGAAAAAATTTGGCTCAATAGTGGTGAAGTTTCACTGACTAAATGGTAGCTCTCCTCGATGAAAAAAATCGACCTTCAATAAGAAAGGTCGATTTTTTGATCTGTTATTTTTTCAAACGTTCAACATCACGCGCAATAACGAGTTCTTCATCCGTTGGAATAACAAGTACACGAATTTTTGCCGCTTCTGTTGAGATATCGCCAGTCACACCAAAGACATTTTTCTCTGGATCTACATCACAACCGAACCAAGAAATACCAGTGATAACTTTTTCACGTACACCAGCTGCATTTTCACCAACTCCTGCAGTAAAGATAATAGCATCCGCTCCGTTTAGGACAGCCAAGTATTGGCCGATGTGTTTTTGGATACGGTCAACGTACATTTCAAGAGCCAAGGTTGCATCAGGATCACCTGCTTCCATCGCTGCTTGAACATCACGCATATCACTAGACTTACCTGAAACACCCATCAACCCTGACTCACGATTGAGGATACGACTGATGTCCTCAGGCTTGTTAAAGTCCTCTGTATATTGCATTAAATAAGGAATGATGGCTGGGTCAATATCTCCTGTACGAGTTCCCATCATAACACCACCAAGTGGAGTGAATCCCATGGATGTATCAACAGATTGACCACCCTTAACAGCTGTGATAGAAGCACCATTACCGATATGGCAGGTAATCAATTTCAACTCTTCAAGTGGACGTCCCAAGAATTTTGCTGCTTCTTGAGCAACATACTGATGGCTTGTACCGTGCGCTCCGTACTTACGAACCTTGTTTTCTGTATAGTACTTAGTTGGCAATGGATAACGGTAGGCTTTTTCTGGCATTGTTGTATGGAATGATGTGTCAAAGACTGCTACACTTGTGATCTCTGGCAACAATTCTTTGAAGGCACGAATTCCAGCAGCATTTGCAGGGTTGTGCAATGGAGCAAGAAGTCCTAGTTCTTCAATTTTTTCCAAGACATCGCCTTCAACGACTGTAGACTCTTTGAAGTACTCTCCACCTGCAACGACACGGTGTCCAACACCAGTAATTTCATCATAAGATTTAATAATATCAAAACGAATCAAGTCATCAAGCAAAATCTTAACTGCCAAAGTATGGTTGTCAATGTCAAGGACTTGTTGTTCTGAGCGACCATCAAATTTAACTGTAGAAATAGAATCTTTCAATCCAATTCGCTCAATCAACCCTTTTGCAAGCACTTTTTCTTCTGGCATTTGGTAAAGTTGCCATTTCAAGCTAGAGCTTCCAGCGTTAATTGCAATGGTTTTTGTCATAATGTTTCCCCTTTTTTAAGCGTTTTCAACTATTATAT
>NZ_KQ970818.1:179794-194480 GCF_001579645.1 Streptococcus infantis | reverse complement strand
ACTAGATTTCATGTTCTTGACACCAATTTTGAAAATTTTCCTTAAATTCCAACAAAATTTCAGGATCCCGAAGGCTAGTAAGTGGATAAACAAAGGGCTCTGTCCCTTCTCCCACCTTCTTTTGCAGAACAAAAATGGTCTTAGACTGGGCTCCTTGAGCGAATAGATCCTCTGGTAAAGCTATGATAGCGACTAGTTGAGCTTGATCAGTCAGCCAGGATTTCAAGAGGTCACTCTGGGGACTCGTCAAAAGATCTGTTGGAGCAAGGAAAATAGCATAGCCTCCCGTCTTAAGATACTTGAGTGATTGCTCCATTAATAGATGATGAGCGTAAGTATGTTCATCCTTTGCTGCCACTTGGTAACGTGAGGCAATCTGATCGTCTGGGTAGTAGCCAATCGGGAGGTCGCTCACAATAATATCACTTTCTTTTAATACTTGTGGACGTACTGCATCTCCTTGGACAAAGCCCATTTGCAGATCCATAACTTCTGCCATGCTTGCAGCCAGATCGATCAAGAGGTCATCTAGCTCAATCCCAAGGTAATCTACCTTTTTGTTCATGGACGTTAAGAAGCTAGCACCTAGAATTCCCATCCCAGACCCCAACTCTAATAAACTTAGATTCTCAGCAGGCCACAGTTGCTCTATCAGAAAAATCATCAAGTGACCAATGGCATCTGGTGTAAACTGGTGATTTGCTTGGAGAGGTTCTGTTTGCGCTGCCTTCATTAACAAGAATTGGTAGGTTCGTAACCACTCTTCTTTTCGAAGAGCCAATCGTTTTAATGCTTGATTATTTTTCTTGACATCTTCCAGATTTGTCTGACCATCTAGATAGATTCCATTTTGCTCAATCAAGGCATCGTAAAAATTTGTCGTCAAATCATTTTGAATGATTTGGACATTTTCTAGTAAATAGGTATATGCTTGTTCAATTTTTTCAAAATCCATACCCTTATCTTACCAAAAATAATGTCCTTTTTCCAGATTTTCATAATTGTGAAAATGAAAAAAAGAAAATCTACCTCCTCAGTAGACTTTCTCTGTTTAACATTTATTTCCAAGCGCCACTGGCATCTACATAATAGCCATCTGGCGTGCGTGTATTGCTAAGCATATTACCAGATGAAGCCAGATAGTACCACTTACCATTATCTTTGATCCAGCCTGTTGCCATCGCACCTGAATCTTTTAGATAATACCAAGAGCCCTTATCTTTGACCCAACCTGTTGCCATTGAACCTGAGTCTTTTAGATAATACCAAGTACCACCATCATTAAGCCAGCCTGTCGCCATTGAACCTGAGTCTTTTAGGTAATACCAAGAGCCGTTATCATATAACCAATCAGCTGAAATCATAGCTCCGGATGATTTAAAGGCATACCAGCTACTACCTTGATGAAGCCATGTTTGATTAAACATAACCCCTTTATCATCCATAAAATACCAGCTTCCCTGATCCTTAATCCAAGCATCTTTAACTAGTTGTCCTTGTTTTTGATAGTACCAGTTTTGTTTAGATTTTAGCCAGCTTTCTGCTTTTACAATCGGATAAAGTATTTTGAAGGCTCCTGCTCCCCTGTAGGAATGACTAATAACTCCTGGTTTTTGAAGTTTCAATTCTTCATAGTCGTCTGCCCAAGCAAATACTTTTTGACCATTGACAGTCTCTGGTAAGGTAGCAGTGTAGGTCTTGGTTTGATAGTCCCATTTTGCATCAAGGTAGGTGTGTTGATCATTTGATTCGTCAATACGGAAGTAACCACTCTTTCCACCGTCATTATATACATCATCAACTACTTTAGTGGACCAGGTCTTTGTTTCATTTCCACTCTTGGCTTCTACTTTGATATCTCCTCTGTAGCCATAAGGTACGTAGAAATTCAGGTAACGCCCCTCTGTACCGACCATAGACTTGTCCTTTTCTTGACCTAGAAAATTGACAGTCTGATCTTGACCATTTAAAGTGACTTTCCATTCAATTTTTTCGTTTTTGGGCAAATCTAAGACTTTGATATCTACTTCATGTCCATTTTCAAATCGAAGAATTTTGCCATCTTGATACTTAACACCACCCTTAATAACCCACTCTTCTTCAAGCTCGAACGCCTTTCCTGAATGAGGAAAAGCTAGTAAAACTAAACCTGCTAAAGACAAACTAAATAGTGTAATTTTTTTCATGAGATTTCCTCCTGCTTTTATCCATGTTAATTATATCACTATAATATTTTTTTGCAAGTGATATCCTAAATTTATATAGGAAAAACCTCTGAGACGACTCTCAAAGGTTTAATCATGACTATTTACTATTTTCAACCGCTGCTGTTACAAAAGCAGTATAGAGTTCTTCTGGGCGGTTTGGACGACTTGAAAGCTCTGGATGGTACTGACAAGCCACAAAGAATTTGTTTTCTGGAATTTCCACAATTTCTACCAAGCGGTTGTCTGGTGAAACGCCTGAAAAGACAAAACCTGCTCCTTCAAACTGTTCACGGAAAGCATTGTTAAATTCATAACGGTGACGGTGACGACGTTGGACCACTTCTTTGTTATGATAAGCTGCCGCTGCCTTAGAACCACGTTTTAGCTTAGAAGGATAAAGTCCCAAGCGAAGGGTACCACCCATGTCCTCAACATCAATCTGATCACGCATGATATCGATGATAGGGTATTTGGTATCAGGATTTAGCTCTGCTGAATTAGCTCCTTCAAGACCTAAGACATTACGGGCAAACTCGATACAGGTCAACTGCATACCCAAGCAGACTCCAAGCATCGGTACATCATTTTCACGCGCATAGCGAATCGCTTCAATCTTACCTTCTGTTCCACGTTGGCCAAAACCACCTGGAACGATGATTCCGTCAGCGTCAGATAGAAGTTCTGCCACATTGTCAGCTGTCACATCGTTAGCATTGACCCAATCAATCTTCACTTCTGCATCATTGGCATAACCAGAGTGTTTCAAAGCTTCAACTACAGAGATGTAGGCATCTTGTAACTCGACATATTTACCAACAAGTGCAATCTTGACTTGTTTTTTGAGGTTCATAACCTTATCAACCATAGCTGACCACTCTGTCATATCTGCTGCAGGTGCATCTATTTTCAAATGGTCACAGACGATTTGATCCATGCCTTGAGCTTGCAGATTAAGTGGGATTTGGTAAAGATGATCCACATCCAAGGACTCAATGACTGCTTCTGGCGCCACATCACAGAACTGGGCTAATTTATTTTTAATCCCTTGTCCTGCTGGTTTTTCTGTACGAATGACCAACATATTTGGTTGGATTCCCAGACCACGCAATTCTTTGACAGAGTGTTGAGTTGGTTTGGTTTTCATTTCACCAGCTGCCTTGAGGTAAGGAAGCAAGGTCGTATGGATATACATGACATTATCTGCACCCACATCTGCCTTCATCTGACGAAGAGCTTCTAAGAATGGAAGGGACTCGATATCGCCGACTGTTCCACCAACCTCTGTAATAATAACGTCAGAGTCAGTCGTTAGAGCAGCACGCTTGATTTTTTCTTTCAAAGCATCTGTAATATGAGGAATAACTTGGACAGTTGCACCCAAATACTCTCCACGGCGTTCCTTACGAAGAACTTCGCTGTAGATTTTACCAGTTGTCACGTTTGAGTATTTGTTGAGGTTGATATCGATAAAACGTTCATAATGACCCAAGTCCAAATCTGTTTCAGCACCATCATCAGTTACAAAGACTTCCCCGTGTTGGTAAGGGCTCATGGTTCCTGGGTCGATATTGATATAAGGGTCAAATTTTTGAATGGTCACCTTCAAACCACGGTTTTTTAAAAGACGTCCAAGACTCGCTGCAACGATCCCTTTTCCAATAGACGACACCACACCACCAGTGACAAAAATATATTTCGTAGACATAGATTCCTCTTTCTAAAATGCTCAAGGTCTTGTTCACTAACAGGGGATTGAGAAAACAAGACCTTCATCAATAACTACACCCCCAAGAAGAAAAACTTCCCGGAAAAACAAAAATAGCTCCCTAATAACTAGGGAGCTCCGACCTCTAAAAGAGGTGCCCGAACAATATATTACCTCAAAATGAACCATTTGTCAAATAGAACAAATCGTTGACTTGGCATTCTATCTTGCATAACTCATTCAAACTAATACATAAAAAGCTGGATCTAGGAAATCGAGACTTGATAGACCGATTCCAGCTCCAGCACCTTTTTATTTTTATTCTTCCTCTTCTTCAGAGTCTTCGTCGTCTTCTTCATTAAGATCGACTTCTTCATCTAGATCATCTGGGGCGATTTCATTGATTTCAGCATCGTAGGCTTCCACTTCATTCTTCTCATCATCTGGATTTTCATCATCATAAGAAAGAGCTGGATTTTCTTCGTATGCATCCTCATCTTCTGGATCATCTGCACTGTAATCAATAGCATCTGCATCACCATCCATGAAGGCGTTGACACGTTTTTTCTTAGCCTTAGGTGCTACTTCTTCATCATCACTTTCTTCAAGAGCAATGATTTCCTCATCGATTTCATCAACTCCATACCATGAACGAAGACCCCATTTGTTATCTCCAAGTGAGATAAAGCTACCGTCAAAGTTCAACTCTGTGTAGAACAAAGGCAAAGCTTCACGAATATCGCTATTAGAGGTACCGAGATAGTTTTGGATTTCATTAACCAAATCACTAAAATGCATTTCGTGATCACGACCACGGAGTTCCAAGATGGCACGAGCCACCTCAATCATAGATAGTTCACTTTTTTCTTGCCCAGCAAATACTTCTAATTCCAAAGCGTTTCTCCTCATTTTTTACTACTAACGTCAGAGTGAATAAACTCTGATCTCATTTTATCATGTACTCTTTATTGTACGATAATTTTGCCTAATAGTCAAAGGTTTAGGAGAAATAAATGTGAAATATTTCAGCTAATTAATACTCAATGAAAATCAAAGAGCAAACTAGGAAGCTAGCCACAGGCTGCTCAAAACACTGTTTTGAGGTTGCAGATGGACGCTGACGTGGTTTGAAGAGATTTTCGAAGAGTATAAAAGACCTGGGAGATACACTCACAGGTCCGATACTTTATTTATAACTTAAAGCTCGTTTAAAGGTTTTCCAGATCCCCAAATCATCTGTTTGAAGGACCAAACTAGCATACATGCGTCCGATAAAGGCTGTTGCTGTAACTGCAAAAATAACCGTTATAGCAAGCGAAATCCAAGCTTCTAGTCCATTAGCGTATCCATTGATAGCTCTGAAAGGCATAAAGAAGGTTGAAACGAATGGAATGTAAGAACCGATTTTCAAGATCAAATTATCCCCAGAAGTTCCTAAGACAGTTACTCCAATGAAACCTACCATAATCAAAAGCATCAAAGGCGATAAAGCCTTACCAGAGTCTTCAGGTCTTGAAACCATAGAACCTAAGAAGGCAGCTAAGACCACATACATAAAAAGACTAACCAAGACAAACAACAAGGTATTGATCGAAAAGGCCTCTCCCAAGTGATTTAGAATACCTGAATTAGCCAAGATAGGCATATCCTTAAAGAATAAGATAGCTCCAAGACCACCAACGACATAAATACCAATATGAGTCAAAATCACAAGAAGTAAGGCAATCATGCGGGCGTAGAAATAATGGCTAGCACGAATGCTTGAGAAGACCACTTCCATGATTTTGGTTCCTTTCTCGCTGGCTACTTCTTGAGCAGTGACACTAGCGTAAGTAATCAAAATCATATAGAGGAAGAAACCCAGTCCTGCAGCCGCAAAGGTTTGAACCAACTTTTTATTTTCCTTGGCTTCATCAATCTGTTCTGTAAATTGAACCGTTTGAGCCAAGCGTTTTTCCTGTTCCTGAGACAAATTTGCTTCTGAACGGTTGAGTTGGGATTGGAGTTCATTCAACTTAGCGGTCACTGCTAACTTAATGCCACTCTCTAGTGAAGTCTCACCATGATAGACCGCCTTGAGGATACTATTCTCCTGGTCAATGGTCAGATAGCCTTTGATTTTTTCATCCTTGATAGCAGCTTGGGCACTGGCTTCGTCCTGATAATCAAAATTAAGACCGTTGGCTGTTTTAAGACCTTCTGTAACAGTTGGAACCGAGCTAATCACTGCCACTTTATCATTTTGTGCCAAAGACGTTCCTTGGAGATAGCCAATTCCTCCAGACAGACCTAAAAAGAGGAAAGGCGAAATCACCATAAAGAAGAAACTCCACGACTTGACATGTCTTAGATAGGTTTCTTTGATTACAACCCACATATTTCTCATACTTCCACCCCTGATTCTAATTTAAAGATTTCATCGATTGTTGGAGCTTGTTGGTCAAAAGTCGCGATATATTGACCTTGAGTCAAGATTGGGAAGAGTTCTCTACCTGCACTTTCATCATCTAAAATCAACTTCCAACTACCTTGCTTGGTCAAGCTAACCTGTTTAACATGAGGAAGACTCTCCAGTTCTTCCTTGCTTCGTTCACTTGAAACAAAAAGTCGTGTTTTGCCGTATTGATTGCGGACATCTTGAACCGGTCCATGCAAGACCACACGCCCATCACGAATCATGAGAATATCATCACAAAGTTCTTCGACATTGGTCATGACATGGTCAGAAAAGATAATGGTTGCTCCACGCTCTTTTTCTTTCAAGATAACCCGCTTAAGGAGTTCGGTATTGACTGGATCCAAGCCACTAAAAGGCTCATCTAGGATAATCAAGTCTGGCTCATGAATCAGAGTAATGATCAGTTGAATTTTCTGTTGATTTCCTTTTGAGAGACTCTTAATCTTGTCCGTCAGTTTTCCCTTGACTTCCAATTTTTCCATCCATAGAGGGAGTTTTTCCTTGATTTCTTTAGCATCCATACCTTTTAGGGTCGCCAAATAACGAACTTGTTCAAGGACTGTCAATTTAGGCATAAGACTACGTTCTTCAGGGAGATAACCAATGCGAGCATAAGTCTCCTGACGAATATCTTGACCATCAAGCTCAATCTCCCCTTGATAGTCTAAAAATTTCAAAATACTGTGAAAAATAGTTGTTTTCCCAGCTCCATTTTTCCCAACCAGCCCCAAAATACGCCCTGGTCGTGCTTGAAAGTCAACACCAAACAAAACTTGCTTAGGCCCAAAACTTTTCTCTAGATTTCTTACTTCGAGCATCATCCACCTCCGAAATTTATTGCACTCATTATACTCCTTTTTGATAGCTTTTACAATGATTTATGTACATTTTTAAATCTTGATTTTTAAAAGGGTATTTACTGGATTGGGGATTTATCAGCTCTTCGCCAAGTATTTTATTCCCCCAGATTTTTAAGTGATAAATTTATTATACTCATCTCTTGACAAATCTGTCGACTATATCCTGAAATGTCCATTTTTAGTCCTGAATTGTGACTAGCAATCTTCATCATCCTGCCTAGCTTATCGTGCTATTTTATGGTATATTTCTAATAGACTATAGATCATCAAGGCAAGAAATCTGATATGAAAACAAGACTAAAACTCGAACCAAACAACAATAACTTAATCATTTGGGAAGCTGAACAACCAAAAGCCGTTCTTCAGCTTGTACATGGGATGGTTGAATACATAGAACGATATGAAGAATTTGCTCTAGCCATGAATAAAGAAGGCTTTACCGTTATTGGCCATGATCAGCTTGGCCATGGCTATACTGCTCAAAATTCAAGTCAACTCGGAGTTTTTCCAGAATCTCCCGAGAAACTCATCGATGATATTGAAAGAGTAACCTCCTTCATTCAAGGAAGCTATCCAGGACTTCCAATCATCCTTCTAGGCCATTCTATGGGTTCTCTTATGTGTCGCTATTATGTAGCTAAGCGAAAACCACCCATCAATGCCTTAATTATCATGGCAACTGGTCAACAACCTCAATTTCTGACTCGATTTGCTCTCATCCTAACAGAATGCATCCGACTTATAAAAGGAAATAAACACCGTAGTAAACTTCTGACTTATCTATCAACTGATAGTTTTAATCGAAGTATTAAGAATCCTAAAACATCTGTAGATTGGCTCTCGAAAAATGAAGAATCCAACCAAGCTTATCTTAAGGATCCATTCTGTCAATTCATTCCTACTATTCCCATGTACAGATCCATCTTTTACTTCTCTAATCAAGTAGCTAGTAAACAAATGATAGATGAGATTCCAGCTCAACTCCCCATTCTCGTAATTTCGGGACAAGAAGACCCTCTAGGTGAAAATGGTAAAGGTATCAAGAGATTTGTAAAACTCCTAAAGGCTTCACATTCTAAAGTAAGTCTTCGATTAGTTGAAGAGGCTCGTCACGAAATTCTAAACGAGATCAACCGAAATGATACCTATCATTTCATAGCTGATTGGATGACAAAAAATATAGATGGCTAGCCTACTTATAAGTAGTATAAATCATCAGGGTAAAACTTGATGATTTTTTGTACTAAAAAATCCATCCCTTAGGATGGATTTTAGACTGTTAACGCACTTCTGCATTCACTTTCTCTTCAAGAGAAGCTTGGATTTTTTCCATGTAGCGTGCGACTTCTTCGTCTGTCAAGCTATCTTCTGGATTTTGGAAGGTTAGACTATAAGCCATAGACTTCATACCAAGTCCTAGTTTTTCACCTGAGAAGACATCAAAGAGTTTGATATCTGTCAAACGTTTCACGCCTGCAGATTTGATGGCATCAACCACATCTTGGTGAGTCACTTCAGCTTTCAAGAGAAGAGCAATATCACGGCTCACTGCTGGGAATTTAGTAATTTCCACAAATGGAGCTGCTGGTTGAAGAGCTTTCTCGATAGCTGAAAGGTTGAGCTCTGCTACATAAGTTTCTGGAATATCGTAAGCTTTAGCTGTAACAGGATGTACTTGACCGAGGAAACCAAGGACTTGGTCACCGAGTGAAATCAAGGCTGTACGTCCTGGGTGAAGGCTAGCGATTTCAGAGGTTGCTGTATAAGTCACTTCAAGACCCAAGCGAGCAAAGAGAGCTTCCAAAATTCCCTTGGCATAGAAGAAGTCAACTGGTGTTGCCGCAGTTTGGAAGTCTTTTTCAGCAACTAAGCCAGTCAAGGCAAAGGCAAAGCTATTGATTTCATTTGGCAATTCTTCTTTTGGATTACCGATTTGCTCGAAAACTTTTCCAATCTCATAAAGAGCCAAGTTTTTATTCTTACGTGCTACGTTGTAGGCAACTGTATCCAAAATACCTGAAACCATATTTTGACGGAGAACTGAACGTTCCACAGTCATTGGCCACATCAATTCTGTCAAATGACTTGGCTGAATCGTAAACTCGACTGCTTTTTCAGGAGTTGTTAGAGCATAGGTGATAATTTCTGTCAAACCTGCTCCCTCAGCGATGGTACGAACTTGACGGCGGAGTTTTTGTGTCGCAGTCAATTCACCAGCTGTTCCATCATCTTTTGGAAGACTAGTTGGCAAGCGATCATAGCCATAGATACGAGCGATTTCTTCAAAGAGGTCAGCTTCAATAGTAATATCCCAACGACGACGTGGAACGCTAACAGTAAAGCTATCTGCATTTCCAGAAAGGCCAAAGCCAAGACGACGGAAGACATCCTCTACATCCGCGTAGGAAAGTTCAGTACCAAGGACACGGTTAACGTCTGCAAGAGTAGAAGAAACTTCTACATCAGATGTATCCAACTGGCCTGCTGAAACGATTCCCTTCCGCACTGTAGCACCTGCAAGCTCTGCAATCATACTTGCTGCTGCATCAAGGGCTTCGTTAACAGTTGCCACATTGATACCTTTTTCAAAGCGTGAAGATGATTCTGAGCGAAGATTGAGGCGACCACTTGTCTTACGGATAGATTTGCCATTAAAAACAGCAGCTTCAAGAACAACACGACTAGACTTTTCAGAGATTTCTGTAGCCTGACCACCCATGACACCTGCAAGAGCTACTGGTTTGTCAGCTACAGTGATGACTAAGTCATTTGTTTCCAAGTCACGTTCTTCACCGTCCAAGGTTACCAACGTTTCACCTTCACGCGCTTCACGCACACGGATTTCAGTCCCTTCAAAAGTATCCAAGTCAAAGGCATGCATGGGTTGACCAAAGTAAAGCAAGATATAGTTGGTCACGTCGACGACATTGTTAATGGGACGAATACCCTCGTTCATGAGGAGATTTTGCAACCATTGTGGACTTGGTGCAATGGTCACATTGTCCAAGATACGAGCGGCATAGTAAGGGGCCTTGTCTGTATCAATACTGACAGAAAGAGCATCGGCTGCAACTTGGTCTGTTTCTGTTAAAGTAAATTCTTTAAAATTGACTGCCTTGTCATAGATAGCTGCTACTTCGTGCGCTACCCCACGCATAGAAAGAGCGTCTGCACGGTTTGGAGTGATGGAAAGTTCGATGATTTCATCATCCAAGTCTAGGTAAGAGAATACTTCATCACCTGGAATAGCATTTTCTGGCAAGATTTGGATGCCATCTGCAAATTCTTTCGGTACAACGGAGTCAGAAATACCCAACTCACTAAGTGAACAGATCATTCCGAGTGACTCTAAGCCACGGATTTTCCCTTTTTTAATCTTGTAGTTGTCCGCAATGCGAGCACCTGGAAGAGCCACCATAACCTTGATGCCTGCACGCACATTTGGTGCTCCACAGACGATTTGACGGGCTTCTTCTTCACCCACATTGACTTGGCAGACATGCAAGTGTGTTTCGGGCACATCTTCACAAGACAAGACTTCACCGACGACAATTTTTGAGAGACCAGCAGCAGGTGATTCCACACCTTCCACTTCGATCCCTGTAGTTGACATTTTTTCAGCCAACTCTTGTGAGGACACATCAATGTCCACCAATTCTTTTAACCATTTATAAGATACAAGCATAATTTAGTTCTCCAGAATGACAGTTGTCACTCTAGTTTTTTTCCTTTCCTATCATTTCATTAGAAGAATCATCTTCTTACCTTAATTTCTTTTTCAGTAACCAATCCGTATCTACCTTTTGCCCAACCATAAAACGATGTTGGCTAAATTTTTCAAAACCATATCGATTATAAAATGCTTGAGCTTTTGTATTATGCTCCCAAACACCTAGCCAAGCCCAGGAAAAACCATTTTTTTCGGCATGTTCCAGAGCGAATTCAAATAGTTGCTTACCAAGTCCAAATCCTTGATATGTTTGTAGCACGTAGAGGCGTTGAATTTCAAAAGCGTTCTCTAATTCTCTCTCGGTTTGAGCATTTCCCCAGTTTACTTTGAGAAAACCAGCTATCTCCTCTTCATGCATAATGAAATAGGTTTCGGAGTCAGGATTTTCCAACTCAGTTGACAAAACTCTCAGATTATAAGCCTCTTCAAAGTATTCCTGTAACTGCTCTTCCGTATTATCATGAGCAAATGTTTCACGAAAGGTTTGTTTGGCAATTTTTGCCAACACCTCAACATCTGCTATTTCCACTTTTCTAATCATTATTTAAACTGTTCTGAGAAGCGGACATCGCCTTGGTAGAATCCACGGATATCGTTGATTCCGTAGCGAAGCATAGCTACACGCTCTTGACCAAGACCAAAGGCAAAACCAGAGTAAACAGTTGCATCGATACTACTCATCTCAAGGACACGTGGGTGAACCATACCGGCACCCATAATCTCGATCCAACCAGTTTTCTTACATATGTTACAGCCGGCTCCTCCACACTTGAAGCATGAAACATCCACCTCAACAGAAGGCTCAGTGAACGGGAAGTATGATGGGCGCAAACGGATTTGACGCTCTTCACCAAACATTTTTTGTACAATCAACTGGAGGGTTCCTTGAAGGTCAGCCATAGAGATGTTTTTCCCAACAACCAAACCTTCAATTTGGTGGAATTGGTGACTGTGGGTTGCATCGTCTGTATCACGACGGAATACACGTCCTGGTGAGATCATCTTCAAAGAACCTTTTGAAAAATCATGGGCATCCATAGCACGTGCCTGAACTGGAGATGTGTGAGTACGGAGCAAGATTTCTTCTGTGATATAGAAAGTGTCCTGCATATCACGAGCTGGGTGATCCTTTGGAAGGTTCATACGTTCAAAGTTGTAGTAGTCTTTTTCAACTTCAAAACCATCCACTACTTGGTAACCCATCCCGATGAAGATGTCTTCAATTTCCTCACTAGTTTGTGTGAGGATGTGACGGTGACCAGTCGCAACTGGACGACCTGGAAGCGTAACATCAATGCTCTCACTTGCTAGTTGAGCTTCAACTTTCTTTTCTTCCAAGAGCTTAGCTGATTCTTCAAATGCAGCTGTCAAAATATCACGAGCTTCATTGACGTGTTTTCCGATAATTGGACGCATTTCTGCAGAAACGTCTTTCATCCCTTTAAGAATTTCAGTCAGTGATCCTTTTTTACCAAGGACAGAGACGCGCAATTCTTGCAGCTCTTTTTCATTTTCAGCAGAAATCTGCTTCAAGCTAGCTAGCGTTTCTTCACGAAGCGCTTTTAATTGTTCTTCAATAGTTGACATAATTCCTCCATCAGTCTCTCGTAGATAAAAAGAAAACCACATGCCAAAAACTCCACACTCGGAGCGTTGACACGCGGTACCATCCGTTTTTATCTGACAAGTCAGACCTTTATTTCTGAATCCATAGGCAAGTGAATTCACCCAGCTTTCATATAGAGAGCTTTCAGTCACGGCTCTCCTCCCTGATATACTTCCCCTGAGATACTAGTCTTGCAGATTCCTATTTAATTATTATTCATTTTATCAAATTTCAAGCATTCTTGCAAGATGTTTTGCGACTAATCAACATAGTCTCCACCTTCAAAGCCGTAATACTCTTCCAAACTGAGGCCACTTGCAGCGATGTCCTTGGCTTCTTTGCCAACATAGCGAAGGTGCCATTCTTCAGCCATATAGCCTGTTTCTTTTTCCTTACCTTTGAGATAGCGAACGACAAAACCATAGTCTGCAGCATGATCTAAAAGCCATTGGGCAGCTTTTTCTTCTGTCACTAAATCTCCATCTGTACCGATAAGGTCAAATGCTAGACCAGTTTGGTGTTCACTATATCCAGGCCGAGCAAAATAGCGGTCAGCCTCTGCCTTTCCGTCTTTGTTGACATAGTCCTGATAAAGTTGAGTTTGAGTTTCATAACTTCTAAAACCACTATAGTGATCACTAATTGGGAAACCTGCTTCCTGCATAGCAACAATAAGCTTCAACAACTCCGCCTTTGCTGTAGGATTTTCTCCAGGATTATAGTCCTTAGACAAGGGATAATGCTTATTAGCGATAACAATCTCATCGTACTTCCCTTGAACGCTATAGTAATCTCCCTTATTAACTACTTCTGCCTTTTTCTGGCTTGCTTCCTGAGATTTACTACCGACAGTTCCTTCTTGGACGGTTTTTTCTTCAGTTGAAGTCTGCGTTTCTGATGTCGCTGGCTTTTCTTGCGAACAAGCTGCCAATGTCAAGGCTAGCAATCCTGATAATACAAGGTATCTTTTTTTCATTATTTATCCTTTCATTTCTATCATTTGGTCCAAAGTTTCAGATAAGGTTTCAACCAAACCTTCTAATTTGCTTCCCTTAACCTGATATTCTTCAGCGACCATTTCTTCCCAAGAAACCCACCAAACTGGACCACGACCATTAAGACCGTGTCCCTTCATATCACCCTCTCGTCTCGGAAAAATATGCCAGTGGGCATGTGCATCACCGTTTCCCAACAACTCTACATTCATCTTTTGAGCAGAAAAGGCTTTAGAGACAGCTTCTTGGACCAGGCTCATTTCCTCTAAAAATCGTAGTTTGACAGGAGTATCCATATGGTGTAATTCTGTCACATGTTCTTTTGCTAGGAATAAAGTATAGCCTTCAAAATACTGGTGGTCTCCGATGACAACATAGCCTGTTTCCAGTTCTTTTACAAAGTAGGGATTTTCCCCTGACTTAATCCATTCAATTCGTTGGCAAATCAAGCACATCTTAGTCTACCAATCCACTCTTGAGGTAAGCGTCTACCATACGCTCGGTAGCAAGAACAGAATCGATATGAGTCCGCTCGTAAGAGTGACTAGACTCGATACCCGCTCCTAGAAGAGCGTGTTTGACTTCTGCTCCAGCTGACATAGCTGCAGAAGCATCTGAACCGTAAAATGGATAGATATCGAGTTTAAATGGAATGTCTTGGTCTTTTGCCAAGGCAACCATATGTTGACGGAATTCATAGTGATAAGGACCTGAAGCATCTTTGACACAGATAGACACTGTGTACTCATCCGTCTGCTGGTCATCTCCCATTGCTCCCATATCTACCGCTAAATATTCGACAACTTGACTTGGGATACTTGAGTTAGCACCATGCCCCACTTCTTCAAAGACCGAGAAGGCAAAATGCGTAGTGACAGGAAGTTCAATCCCTTCTTCCTTATAGACTTTAAGGAGATTTAGAAGGATAGCTGCACTGACCTTATCATCCAAATGACGCGATTTGATAAAGCCTGTCTCAGTTACGACAGTTCGTGGGTCAAAGCTGATAAAGTCACCAACCTCAATACCAAGTGCGCGTGTTTCTTTTTCATTGGTCACTTTTTCATCCAAACGCACTTCCATATTGTCCTGCGTGCGTTCAGCAGTTCCAGCGTCCTTGTATAC
>NZ_KQ970818.1:178699-179774 GCF_001579645.1 Streptococcus infantis | reverse complement strand
CTTGTATACATGACAAGAAGTCTGATGGATCAAAATCGTTCCAGATACCGTTTTACCTGTGCTAGCCACATGAACTGTACAGTTTTCGCCTTCAATCATATTCCAAGGGTAGCCACCAATACGGTCCATTTTAAGACGACCATCTGATTTAACAGCGCGAACGATAGCTCCCAAGGTATCCACATGGGCAGTCACATAACGCTGTTGCTCGTCATTTTTACCTTTGACAGTAACGTTGACACCACCTTTGGCAGTACGGATTGGTTGATAACCTAGTTTTTCAAGAGTCTCAACCAAATAATTCGTAATCTCACGTGTGAAACCAGTTGGTGATGCGATAGCAGTTAGTTCTTTGATATATTCTACAGTTTGATTCATTTCTTCACCTCTTGCTACCATTATATCACTTTTCCCATTTTAGTATGTGTAAAAAGGAAAAACGAATATACTTTGATTGCAAAAGCATTTTATGGTATAACGAAAAAAGTTCTTATGATGAAAGGAAAAAATATGAACAAATATTTCAAAACGACACTTCTCTTAGCCTTACCGTTGGCATTCTTGTTGGGATGTTCAAAACAATCATCAACAACTTCTAACTCCTCAAAAGCAGAGTCAACTGAGGTAAAAACGACTGAAGCTGAAACTACTGAAAAGAAATCCGAACTAAAAACTGTTACTTTTGTAAATGATTCTCAGCCCGGTATTCAGTCAACATTGACCTATACAGTTGATGGTGATAACGTTGTGAAACAAACCGCTCATAACGTCGCTGACCCTGAAGCCCTAAACAATACTGCAGATGATTTAAAAAATCTAATTGAAGAAACCTACAAAGGATACAAGGGACTTAAAGGTGTAACTCTATCAGTTGAGATCAAAGACGGTAAAGTCGTTCAAGATCTTGAAATCGACCTTTCAGTTGCAAGTCTAGATGAACTTAGAAAAGCTTTACCAGAAGAATACTCAGGCGTTGGAAAAAACGTGAGCTTTAAAGCCTCTAAGAAAATGTTAACAGAACATGGTTATAAAGAACAAACTAACTAAGAGTAATTGAAAAAACCTTGGCATAAGG
>NZ_KQ970818.1:174091-177605 GCF_001579645.1 Streptococcus infantis | reverse complement strand
CCTAAGCCAAGGTTTTTTTATTCCATCTCAAAAGCTTCACTCTTTTGCTTATTTGGAAGAACAAGAGATAGTAAGATTCCAACAATAGCTGGCACCAACCATGGCAAGGAAGCCTTAGCAAATGGTAGAGCATTCACAATATTGGCAAGGAAGGTCACTTCAAATGAACTTCCTAAGACACTAGCTACGGCAATAGCTGTAACAAGACCCATCGTCAATTGCATGCCTGGTTTTGAAAGTGGTACAAACTTGTTCACAATCACAATCATAACAATCACAATGGTAATTGGATACAAGATAACTAGGACAGGGATAGAATATTTGATGATTGCATCAAGACCAAGGTTGGCAATTGCAAAACCAATCAAGGTAAAGACAGTCGCATAAACCTTATAGCTGAGTTGTGGGAAACGTCCGTTAAAGAATTCAGCAGTTGAAACAATCAAACCTACAGTCGTTGTGAAGCAAGTTACTGTTACCATGGCTGCTAGGAATAATTGAGCTGTTGAACCAAAGATTTCTTGGGTCGCTTGTGACAAGATATAAACCCCTGGAGTTCCACCCTTCATCGCTTCTTCTGTCATCGGGAAGTGATTTCCAAGGAAACCTAGGCCAATGTATAGAGCACTAAAGCCAAGCGCTACGACAATTCCGACTACCCAAATGGTTGAGATGTACTCTTTTTTATTCGAAAATCCAAGTTGTTTCAAGGTTTGTACTGCAATAACACTGAAGGCAACAGATGCAAGCGCATCAAGTGTATTGTATCCTTCAAGGAAACCGGCTCCAAAGGCTGAAGCTTGATAAGCTCCTGACGCTGCTTGTGGTGCGTTCCCACCATACTTGAAAGCTCCAAGGATAACCAGAATAACAATTAAGATGGCAAAAACTGGAGTCAAGATTCGACCGATACGATCCAAGATTTTTGAAGGATTCAACGAGATTAGGTAGGCAGCTACAAAGTAGAGAATGGTGAAGACAATCAAACCTAAACCTTTATCTGCTTCAGCTAGAAGGGGACTAATACCAACTTCAAACGATGTCGTTGCTGTACGAGGGATGGCAAAGAATGGGCCAATCGACAAGTACAAAACTGCAAGATAAATCGTCGCAAACCATGGAGAAATTTTCTTAGAAATCTCATAGATATAACCCTTAGGATTAAGGGTTCCAATGATCAAGGTTAGGACCGCAATCCCAACACCTGAAAATACAAATCCTGCAATGGCAGGAAGGAAGTTTTCTCCAGACTGTGCGCCTAGAGTTGGAGGGAAAATCAAGTTACCTGCTCCAAAAAATATTCCAAACAGGAGTAATCCTGTTAAAGCACCTTTTTTAGCCATAAACTCTCCTTATTAAAAATAAAATACTTTCTTAGTATAACATGATTAAAGGCTAGAAAAGACTGTCACGAAATAATTCTGAAATGTTTTCAATTTTCCGAATTTTAATGCAAAAAAATCCTTCGAAGCCTTCCCATTTTTTTAAAGGTTTCGAAGGAAATTTTTCTTATTCAAAGGCATCCATGCCACCTTGGACATTGACAACCTCATAGCCATGTTCTGCTAAAAATTGGCAGGCACGTGCGGAACGTATTCCTGACTTACAGATCACGTAGTAAGGCTGGGTTTTATCTAGTTGCTCATAAGTATCTGCCAGTTGACTCAGAGGTAAATTACGAGCGCCTTCTAAATGAAGAGTCTCAAATTCCTCTACTTCTCTCACATCTAATACAGAAAGCGACTCTTTCTGGTATAGTTGGTAAAAATCATTAAAAGTAATTTCTTTCATTTTTCTTCTCCGAGAATTTTTTGAATTCTTTCTTTCAAGTCAGGCAAAACATCTGCTTCAAACCAAGGATTCTTTTTCATCCAGATTTGGTTCCGAGGTGACGGGTGCACCAAAGGGTAATAATCAGGCAAATAATCTTTAAATCGATGCACACGGTCTGTCACCTTGCCACTAACTTTCTCATGTAGATAGTAGGCTTGGGCATACTGACCAATCAAGAGCGTCAATTGAATATCTGGCAATTCTTTCAAGAGTTCTGGATGCCATTTTTCTGCAAAACCTGGACGAGGTGGCAGGTCACCCGATTTTCCATGACCTGGAAAGTAGAAATCCATAGGCATGACTGCAAAGTAACCTGAGTTATAAAACGTGTCTTCATCCACACCCAACCATTCTCGCAAACGATCCCCACTTTTATCCTTCCAGTAAAGTCCTGCTTCTTGAGTTTTGAGACCAGGTGCCTGCCCAATGATATTGATTCGAGCAGTCTTTGGTGCTGCAAAAAGAGGTTGGATGCCTTGCTCAGTATAGCTGGCATTCTGTGGATCCTCTATAATAGCTTGCTTGATTCTTTCAATTTGAGACATTTTCTCCTCCAAAAAGAAGTCTAAGCATTAAATCTCAGACTTCTATAGCATTATTTGATCAATTCATAGATAGCTTCAGCGTAGATGGCTGCTGCACGGAAGAGATCATCCAAGGCAATAAATTCGTTGGCTTGGTGCATAGTATCGATAGAATCTGGGAACATAGCACCGTAGGCGACACCACGCTCTAACAAACGTCCAAATGTTCCACCACCGATGACTTGTTCGTGACCTTTAAGACCTGTTTGTTTTTCATAAACATTCAACAAGGTTTGAACGAGTGGGTCTTCCATTGGCACATAGTGAGGAGTGTGCCCATGTTCAGAAAGACTAACTGAAGCAACAGGCAAGTTTTCAAGAACTGATTTGATTTGCTCTGGGCTTGTTCCTTTTGGATAACGGAAGTTAAGGGCAATGGTATTATCAGCACTTGTTTCATCAAAGCGGAAGACACCAGCATTCATAGAAAGGGCACCCATCTTTTCATCCACATGAGCTACTTTCAAGTTTTTCCCTTCATGGTCATTTAAGAGAATCTTACCAGCAATGTCAAGGAAGTCTTTTGCAGGTCCTTCAAAGGCAAATTGGCTGAGGAAGAGAGCAAGGTAAGTTGCACCATTGACACCTGAAGCAGGCATAGCACCGTGGGCAGATTTACCAATTACAGTTACCTTGTATTGACCGTTTTCTTCTTGAATGTCTCCTCTGAGTTTGTACTCTGCTACGAAGGCATCTAGTTTAGCTTGCAAGTCAGCCAAGTCACCTGAAACAACTGCCGTTGCTGACTCAGGTACCATGTTTTCACGCAAGCCACCTGTAAAGCTATGAAGACGAGCTGCACCTTTGTTTTCACCAGCAAAGTGGAGGTATTCTGTGATATTTCCTTTTTCACCATTGATAATAGGGAATTCAGCATCTGGAGAGAAGCCAAAGTCTGGTTTTGCAAGTCCTACATGCTCAAAGTAGTAGTCCATATCTGCCCAGCCTGATTCTTCGTCTGTTCCAACGATGAAGCGAACTTTCTTAGAAGTTGGAAGACCCAATTCTTTGATGATTTTCAAACCATAGTAACATGCTGTTGTTGGTCCCTTATCATCAGAAGCACCACGCGCATAGAGACGACCATCCTTGATGGT
>NZ_KQ970818.1:158176-173719 GCF_001579645.1 Streptococcus infantis | reverse complement strand
GACGACCATCCTTGATGGTTGGAGTATAAGGATCAGTGTCCCATCCGCTACCTGCTGGCACTACATCCATGTGGGCAAAAATTCCGAGAACTTCTTCCCCTTCACCAAACTCAAAATGTCCTGCATAGTTGTCGACATTTTTTGTTGGGTAACCATCACGGTCTGCGATTTCAAGGAATTTCTCCAAAGCTTTTACCGGACCAGGTCCAAATGGATGCTCCGCATCTGCCTTACTGTCATCACGTTCTGAGTTGATTTCCAAAAGGCTAAACAAGTCAGCCAAGAGGGCTTCTTTACGTTTTTCTACTTCTGCTGTAAAATCAATAACTGTCATTTTTACTTCCTATCTTTTTTCGATAATTTCATCTACTGGCAAGCGGTAACTTGGTTCCAACTTCTCGTCTGTGTATCCTACTGTGATCAAAAGTTCTGGACGGAAGCGTTCTTCGATTTCCAAGACTTCATTGACTTTTGATTTGTCAAAACCAAGGATAATATTTGATCCGATTCCTTGGTCAGTCAATGCAAGGACCAAGTTCATAGCTACAAGCCCAGCATTAAGAGCCAAGTAGTCACTGACTTGCTGTTCGTTATAACGTGCAAATTCTGCTGGAAGATTTTTCATAAAGTACTGTAGTTGTTCTTCTGAGAAATTATTGGCACCACCAATTCGAGCAATCTTGCGAGCTCGTTTAGCTAGGTCAGTATCTGTAAACAAGGCAATGGTTACAGGAGCAGATGCTACTTGCTCAAAATTTGAACCGTAAGCTAATTTTGCTAGTTCAGCATTTTTCTCACGAACCACGACAAATTTCCAAGGCTGACTGTTGTGAGCGCTTGGGGCCAAGGTTGCGATTTCGATAGCTGTACGAACATCCTTAGGATCAACTGGTTTATCAATAAAATGCTTGGTCGCATGACGTTTTTTATTTAACTCAAGAAATTTCATAATTGATTTCCTTTTCTATTTCTACTATTTCCATTTTACCACATTCTGAAAGAGCTTGCAGAGATTTTTCATTCGTGAAACAAATTATCTTTTTTCAAATTCCACTTTCAGTTCTAGGCTCCATTTTAAAATTATAATGTTTCTCTATCGCCTCCATAAAAAATATATATTGGATATCTGATTGATTGTCTGGTAAGCTAGATACCATTAAGTAAAGGAGACTCTTATGAAAAAATTATTCTTATTATTAGCCATTAGTCCCTTGTTGATCGCCTGTGGACAAGCCAAACAAGATAGTACTTCTACTGCCACTGCTAGTCCTAAAACCATTGTCGTAGCCACTGCTGGAGACATTCCACCTTTTGATTTTGAAAAAGATGGTAATTTGACCGGATATGATGTTGAGGTTTTAAAAGCGGTCGATGAATAAACTAGATCAATACAAGATTGAATTTCAAAAAACAGCTTGGGAGAGTATCTTCCCTGGAGTGGATGCTGGTCGTTACCAAGCCGCTGCCAACAACTTGAGCTACACCAAAGAAAGAGCAGACAAATACCTCTACTCTCTACCTATCGCAAAAAATCCTTTGGTTCTTGTGAGCAGAAAAGACAAGGCACTTACTTCTCTTCAAGACATCGCTGGTAAAACAACCCAGGATGACACCGGAACTTCTACTGCCAAGGTCGTTACAGACTGGAATCAAAACCACTCCGACAATCCTACTACCATCCAATATTCTGGCGAAGATGTGGCTAAGCGTCTGACTGACCTCGCCAACGGTGAATTTGATTTCCTAATCTTTGATAAAATCTCTGTTCAAAAAATTATCCAAGACCGAGGTTTAGACTTGGAAAGCAATGACAATCCAAACAACTACATCATCTTCTCAAGCGACCAAAAAGAATTTAAAGAACAATTTGACAAGGTTCTCAAAGAACTCTACCAAGATGGAACCCTTGAAAAACTCAGCAAAACTTATCTCGGTAGTTCTTACCTACCAGATCAGTCACAATTGCAATAAGAAATACTAAAAACGATTGGCTCGTCCAATCGTTTATTTAGTATCTGTTCGTTAAAGCAACTCTTACAAAAAATCAAAATAATTCTTCACATCCTCCACATAGCCATGCTTTTCATTTAGGATAGCAAGTAATTCCCTATTATGTCCTTGATAGTTGTCCTCACGTCGTAATTCTTCATACATTTCGATAAAAGGAAGACCTTTGGTCTTGGCTGATTCTAGCTCTGCTTCATAATCATAAGCAACTTTTCGAAATTGGATATTGACCAATTCACCATTTTCAACCTCAAGCAAGGCATACTGGGCTCGGTGATTTTTCAGCCCTCCCCAGTCAAAATAAGGCATACCAATCGAACCTGGATTGATGATTTGTTGCCCTTGGCTACCATAACGAAGCAACTGCTTGTGAACATGTCCATAGACCGCCACGTCCGTTTCCTCATCTAACAGTTTATCAAAGTTATCTGTGTTATTTCCAACAGACAAGTCACCACCATAGTTCTTATCAGGCAAATTATGTGAAAGAGAAAAGCGCAGTCCATCAACTTCTCTCTTTTCTAACAAAGGCAAGCTTCGTAGCCAGGTAATCGTTGCAGGATCCATTCGCTCCATTAAAAACTGGGTCAATCGCATAAGCTGGATTTCTTGTGGATCTTCTAGACCATATTGCCCATCTAAAACCTCCAACACACAATCATCCCAGTTGCCTCGAACGGATGCTGTAATGGGAAGGTCTTTCAACAGAGCCACCAAGTCAGTTGCTCCCGGCCCAGGAAGAAAAATATCTCCCAGAAGCCAATATTCAGTTGCTCCCAAATTTTTAGCGTCCTCAAGCACTCCAGCCAAAGCCGTAGTGTTGCCGTGAATGTCTGATAAAATTGCAATCTTATGGTTCATTTTCTGCTCTTTCTTTATTGGATAGCATTCAGGGTATCCAAATCACTCTTATTTTTCTTCATTATAGCATAAAATCGCTAAAAGATTTTCACATAGAAATATTATCACCAAGATTCTTTTAAAAATATGTCAAAAATAGTTGACATTATGTTCTTAAAAGAATATACTATAGTCAAATATATGTGACATAAACTAAAAAGGAGGAAGCATGAATCGCGTAAAAGAATTCCGCAAGGAACTGGGAAAGTCCCAACTCGAACTTGCCAAGGATATCGGTGTCTCTAGGCAAACTATCAACATGATTGAGAACGACAAGTACAATCCTACCCTGGAACTCTGTCTCAATCTCGCTCGAAGCCTCCAAACTGACCTCAACAGTCTCTTTTGGGAGGATGATTTTTAAAAAGGAGAAGAAAAATGAAAAAAGAACCCCTCTATGAAAAACTAATCAAACGTATCTATGGCATTTCAGGGCCACTTGATGAACACAAACGACGCGAGGCTGACCACATCGGGAATAAAGTCTTTATGATTCTCTTTTACCTCATGACTCTAGGCAATTTCATCCCCTTTGTCCTTGCTTATAAATATCCCCAAATGGTCGCTTTCGGATATCCAATCATTATTTTTCTGGTTTCCTTGGTTTGTGCTCTCTATGTCACTACTCAAACTAAAAAAACTGGTATTGCTGCTATCGATCCTGATATGTTGAGCCAGAAGGAAAAGAAACAGTTACGTAATCCCGGACTTAAAGCTGGTCTGATCTATGGAATAGCCATGTTGTTTGGAATGCCACTTCTCGATATCCTAATGGATGATAGCAAGAGCTATCTTACCTCTCTTCTGAATACCAGAAGTATCTTGTCGACCATCGTTGCAGCCTTCTTTTTCGGATTAACAGTGCATATTGTCGTCACTCTTCGTATTCAAAAAGCTAGAGAAGATCAAGACGACGATTAGGAGGAAACTTATGAAATCACTACAAACTTTAATTCTCAGTCATATTTTGGTCAGTATCTTTATGACAGTTTTCCTAGTTTATGGCCAAATTACGCGTCCTTTTCTGATCATCTTCCTCTTAGCCCTTCCTGTCTTGAACAAAGGACAAAGATTTCAGAAAATCACATCAAAAAAAATACGCATCTTAAACGCATCTCTCTGCTTTATCCTCGTATCTTTCCCACAACTGTTAACGAATTCTATGGATTGGAGATATCTCTTATTTCTAACCATCTGTATCGTTTTTAGTCTAGTCTACTTCTATACTCTCTATCAACTCTTTAAAGAAGCTAATCAAAAACAAGGTTATTAAGAGGTCACTACCATGAAAAAAGAAGACTTAACCACTCGCTTAGTTCGAAATTTCTTTCATATCCAAGGACCCTTTGATGAATGCCGTCAAGAGGTCATCTACAAGGCTTGCGCCCGTTCCATGGTCCAAATCTTTTACTCTTCCTTCTTTCTCTTCCTGTTCTATCTTTTGTTTGGGCGCTTTATAGAGATAGTTCGAACGGCTATGCCCTATCTCTACTTCTTGATGATTTTTGCCCTCAGTCTCAAGGCAAGATATTCTACTAGAGGGCTCCACTTAGAAGATGATGATCAAACTGAGATTCCACAAATCACTTACAGCAAGCGTCAAATCAAGTTAAGAAGTTGGTTAGTTGGAACCAGCATCCCAACTCTCTACTTATTTATCCTATTTTCCAAAAAAGTACTTCTTGAAAATCACTCCATTACAGATTTCTTCTTGCAGTTTCTAGAACTCAAAATGATCGCATTTTTCCTACTAGTAGGACTTGGAGTAGGATCAATCTTCAGTACTATGACTTATTATTTTTTATCTGAACATGAAGAACAGTAGGTATAAGCTGAACTAATTAATTTACACGTTCGTGATAGAAGAACCCCTAACACTTCTCAGTGCTAGGGGCTTTTTTAGTTTCTTAAATACCGCATATATTCTACTAATACATAGACAAGAATCGTTAAACAAATGATAATCTCTAACCAAACGAGAAAGTTAAGGACTGGAAACTGCAGAATGCCTTGGGCCATTTTCAATGAAGTTGCTGTGATGATAGTTGGGAAGGTTAGGGCTGAAAAAGCTGGTTGAAATCCCTGTTTTAAAATCCTTGGTAAACGACTGAGAACAAAGAAAAAGAAAGTCTGTGAGGCAAAAATCATGACTAGCAAAATCCAGTTATGAAGTCCTGAACCTCCGATCCGAACGAGTGCTGCTAACAATAGAGAAAAGGGAGCACAATAGATTCCTTCTTGCCCCAGCAAAGCCCGTGGCAATGGATTACTTTTCAAATCTTGATAAATCAGAGGATAAAGGAAAAGGGTTAAGGTAAAACCAAAAATCCAAGCGCCATAGGCAATCTCGACTATGCCCACGACTGGGTAGGTCAAGCTTGCTACTGCTATCCCTACATAGAGAACTGTCCAACTTGGCGTTGCGCTCGTTCTTGGTTTAGTCTGCACATAATTTTTAGTGAAGTAAATGATTAAACCTACATCTAAAAGAAAAGCAAACCACCAAAGAATCTGCGCAACAATGCTCATGTTCATGGGTAAGATTCGTAACAAATAAGTTGATAAAATCATCCCTGCCATGGGAAAGGTCGCCATTCCCGATAATAGAGGAGCTTTCTTAAGTTCTTGCTGGCTTTCTTGCCAATCACTAAGATGACTGTATAAAAAATAAAACCATAAAATCAAGCCTGACAAACTAAAGACGTGCGATAATAGTGGAAAAATATCCAGGATGAGATTGCCTGCTCCAGCCAATCCCAATAAGCACCCTGAAAAGGCCAAGGGGAGTTTTTTCATGTGAACCTCCAATAGTCATGTTATTATCAGTATAGCATAAAAGCGCTTAAATGAAGTATTAAAAAACGAAGTTTAAAAAGATAAACCTCGTTTTTATTTTCTTTATTTTTAGTTTGTCGCTAGAATATGTCGCAATTGCACAGCACTAGGAGAAACAATTGGCAAAAAGGCACCTTCATTCCAACGACGTATGAAACCGGATGTCGATTTACTAAAGTATCCTCTACCGCCACCAGCTTGTAGTTCTAATAAGAGACTTTGAGCAACAACATCAACAATATCAATCCGTAACTGGAAAAGCTCACGCGGATTTCTAACGAAGTAGGACTCTTCAGATAGTCCTTGATAGAGAGAATGTCGAATATCATCTAACTGTTCGACCTGATGCTGCCATTCTTCCTTCAAGACACCTCGTTTCCCCAATTCTTTTTCGACTTCTGAGAGTGAACGTTCAGCTAAGCCAAAGGCTAGGCCAAATTGGTAGCCTAAAAAGGCTGGACGATTTTGCGCTAAAAATTGATGAGCATCCTTGGATAGAATCCACTCTTCCTTTAAAGGGACCTTGTTAAAAGTCAGAGCTGCTGTATTACCTCCTTGAAGAGAGACAAATTCCAAATCTTCGGAACGACTAAAGTTTTCTGCGTCTGATGGTACGGCTACTACATAACTTGTACTCGGATCATCTGCAAATCCTGCTACAAAAATAGTGAGGAAGCGATCCCTACGAGCATTGGTTACCCAAGGAAGTCGTCCTTTAAGATAATAATTCCCATTTTCTTCAAGGATACGAACATTTAGTTCCTCTAAGTCAGATAGATACTTAACCGCATTAGACAAGGCCGTAGCACCTGCATATTCTCCTGATAAGAGTTTTTCCAAGTAAACTTCTTTGAAATAAGCATTGTCAGTATGTAGAATATTGTCTATTAAAGTTCGTTGCCCCCATGAGATAAAGGAGGCTGTTAAGGAATGTTGAGCGAGTTCTGCAAGGATATCGATAACATCTTGGTCACTTCCACCTAGCCCTCCAAGAACTTTTGGTACTCCTACACGAAAGGCACCTTCTGCAGCAATTTTCTCAATCAGCTCTTCTCCAGCTTGACATGATTTTTTGTCAATTTCATCGGCGTGCTGGTCTAACCAACTTAAGAATTCTTCTGAAAAAAATCCCATACTCTACCCTCCTCTTATGCATAAGGTTGTAATTCTGGATTAATCGGTGTGTTAGCTAGATTGTTGGCATAGTTACAAAGACTTGCTAGACTGACACCGAGAACAACATCCAAGGCATTTTCTTGTGTATAGCCTGCTTCAAGAAATTCTCCAAGAGCTTCATCTCCTACGCGCCCTTTGGTATTGATAACTGCCAAGGTAAACTTAGCTAGAGTATCCAGCTTAGGATCGCTTTCGATTGGAGTACGATTGCGAAGGGCTTGAAGTAGGTCATCGTTCATCTGGATTTGCTTGATAGAAAAGGCTGTATGGCCAGCGACGCAGAAGGCACAACCGTTGGTTACAGCTGCAGTGATTTGCACCACTTCGCGTTCTACAGGTGTTAGACTATTGCGACGGTTAATAGCTCCAACAGTGCGATAAGCCTCTAGGGCTGTAGGGGCATTGGCCAAAAGACCGATAAGATTTGGGATATAACCATTGTTGTCCTTTTGTACCGTTTCAAGAACTTCTTTCACTTCTGCTGGTGCTGATTCTACTGTGTGGATAGTAAATGTTGTCATAAGGGGACCTCTTTTCGTTTTGTAATTAAATAGTTTCTGCGAAAATCTTACGAAATCTCATCAGCCTATTGAACAAATCCTTGCCTTGATTGATGACTCATTAGCTTTTCGTTGACAATAAGTCTAACACAGAATCTATACCTTGCATAATATATATTTTAAATTGCACTGATAAAAAATTTTTATGAAAACAAAAAATCACACCAGATGTGTGATCATAACTGTTAATTTATCTGATGCTTGTTTCTTAAAACTAAGATGGACTCTACTAGCAAGTAGAATATAGCCAGGCCAAAACCAGTAAATACACCAAAATATTCTGTAATGGAACTCATTAGAAAAACAGAGGCAGAAAAGGCCAATGTTGAGACAACTTCAATAACGGAGTAAACATTTACAAGTTCCTTCTCATCAACCGATTCCTGTAATAATACACTCTCAGGGACTTCCTTAATCTGAGATAGAAAACCAATTACTAGAGATAGGAATAGAAAAGCAGGTGCATTTGGAAATAATACTATCAACAGAGTTACTAGTGCTGTTGATAACAAAGAAAAGATCATAGTTTGATATTTATAGGTAACAACTTTCTCTGCTAGACGGAAGATAATAGCTCCTCCCAAGATAATCCCCAAGGAATAGGCTGTATTGACGTAGCCCCAATAGCTTTCTGACTGATGTAAAATCTCAGTCACAAAAACAAGTAAAACAGAAGATACCCAGATAGCATTGGCTAAAATTTCTAAAAGATTGGCTTGAACAATAAAGCCTAATCTTGATTCTTTAGCCACCAATCGCCAACCTTTTGTTAGAGTCTCAAGACTTGTTTCAGAGGACACCTCTTCTTTTTCGACTAGTGGCAAACCAAACATCAAAATCGTCGAAATTGTAAACAAGGCTAACACAATGAGCAGGCTAGGATTCATTCCCAGACTCGCAAATAAGAAGCCTCCTAAGCCCCAACCAACTAGTTGTACACTTTCTCCACTCATAGAAATAGCTGCGTTCGCTTTAGCTAAATTCCTTGCATAGCGTGGAACAATCGCATAGGAAACAGGTGCTGCAAAACCATCCAAAACGGAGATTAAAGTGACAATAGCATATAAAAGAGGGAGGGAAATAGTTTCAGATTGCTTGAGTAGAAAAACCAAAATCGCTAGCAGAATCGTCTTACCCAATTGAGTCAAGAAAAGAACACGATTTAAAGCTAATCTCTTTGTTACTAACGGGACTAAGAAACTGGCTAAAAAGGAGGATAGACCTATCAGAATTGGTACTAGGGAGGTTGAAATGACCGAACCAGATAAGACAAACACATTTGCAATCACAACAACTCTAAAAAAGACATCTGCTAGATTTGCTAGTCCCTGTGAAGTCACTAATTTTCGAATATCTTTTGACATAAACACCTCCAGTTTATTTCTCTTTCGCACATAGATGAAACAAGACATATCAGACTAATACTCTTCGAAAATCAAATTCAAACCACGTCAGCTTCGCCTTGCCGTACTCAAGTACAGCCTGCGGCTAGCTTCCTAGTTTGCTCTTTGATTTTCATTGAGTATAAAAACAGATTTATGCTGACTATTATACAATAAATAAAAGTGCAAATAAAGGATATCATTAAAGAGGTACTATTGAATTTCATTCATCTTATGACATAATACTCTTCGAAAATCTCTTCAAACCGCGTCAACGTCGCCTTGGATTATATATGTGACTGACTTCGTCAGTCTTATCTACAACCTCAAAGCAGTGCTTTGAGCAACCTACGGCTAGTTTGCTCTTTGATTTTCATTGAGTATAAAATAAAAGACTAGCCCTAGTAGTGAAAAAACTAGCATCTCACAAACAGATGCTAGTCTTATCTATAAATGGTAATATCAATCTTACATTATTTATCAAAATACTTCTTAGTCTCAGCGATAACGACTGGCGACAAGGCCAAGAGGGCAATCAAGTTTGGTAGAGCCATGAGGGCATTGACGATATCAGCGATAATCCAGACCATATCCAACTCGATGAATCCACCCAGTAAGACCATAGCAACAAAGACCACACGATAAAGCCAGATAAAGCGAACACCAAAGAGAAACTCAAAACAACGCTCTCCGTAGTAGTTCCATCCTAAAATCGTGGTAAAGGCAAAAAGTACCAAAAATATTGTTAAAAGAGCAGGTCCAAAGAAAGAAAAGACTGTAGAAAAAGCTGACTGAGTCAGAGCAACTCCGTCTAAATTACCATTCCAAACACCTGTCACCAAGATGGTCAAACCAGTCAGGGTACAGATGATTAGAGTGTCAATAAAGGTACCTGTCATAGAAATTAAACCTTGTTCCACTGGTTCGTTTGTTTTGGCTGCAGCAGCAGCTATTGGAGCTGAACCCAAACCAGACTCATTTGAGAAGACCCCACGTGCCACACCATTTTGAATAGCCATCCGAATGCTAGCTCCTGCGAACCCTCCCACTGCAGCCACTGGACTAAAAGCTGATGTGAGAACCAGTGAAAGTGTTGCAGGTACTTTATCGATATTAAAGAAAATGACTGTCAAGGTTCCCAAGATGTAGATAATAGCCATAAAAGGAACAACAGTGGTTGACACCTTAGAAATGGACTTAAGTCCACCAAAGACCGCAATCCCCACGAAAATAGATAAGATAAGTGCAGTAATGGTCGGTGACAAGTTGGTTGTATTTTGTATAGACTCTGTGATGGAGTTGACCTGAGTAAAGGTACCAATACCTAAGAGAGCTACCAAAACACCTGCAATGGCAAAGAAGATTGCAAGGGGGCGCCATTTTTCTCCCATACCTAAAAGAATATAGTGCATAGGGCCTCCTGCGATAGCGCCATTTTCATCCTTACTCCGATATTTGATAGCCAGTAAGCCCTCTGCATACTTGGTCGCCATCCCAAAAAAAGCTGCCATCCACATCCAGAAGAGGGCACCAGGACCTCCCATCTTGATGGCTGTTGCTACTCCGATGATATTTCCTGTACCAACAGTCGCTGCCAAGGCTGTACACAAGGCCGCAAAGCTCGACACATCCCCATGCCCCTTATCCTTGGTAAAAATAAGCTGGAAGGCCTTAGGAAGACGCAGGATTTGTAAAAGCCCTAAACGAAGAGTCAAGTAAATCCCTGTACCAACCAATAAAATTAAAAGGGGTGGTCCCCATACTAGAGCATCCAGCTCTTTTAGCAAATTTAACATCCTTTTCTCCTATCTATTCAACCCCAAAAGAAAGAGCACATGTTAAAAACATGTACTCTGGAATGCATCGATAAATGCCAAAAAGCGCTCTATCATTGCTCTGTCCTTTTACCTGAGAGTTTGAGCAGTTGCCTGCCTTGCCCCTTCGGTGCCTTTACGGTCTCTCCAGAGTTCCGTCCATTTACAGTCATGAAAGGTCAAAGGACCTTCCACTTCTATTAAACTTCATTCGGTGTTGTATGTAATTTTTACTTATTTTACAAGAAATGTTATCTTTTGTCAATATATTTTTCAGCGTTGGTTAGACGAAAAACTTTCTGATCTTTGAGTGTGGAAAAATCTAATATTTCACTACCATTTCCGATGATATAATCAATTCATTTCATGTCATTTTTAGAATTTCACTCATATTATAAAAAGTTAAAAATAAAATACTATTTCAAAATTTAAATATAAAATTGTAGGCTAAGAAATCTATAACATCAAATTATTTACTATTATTTTACATGAATTAGCGTTTTAAAAGCAAATTAAATGTCTGTCGAATCATTTGTCCACCAATTGTATCCTTAAACTTATCTTCCCTAGATAATTCATCTAACATCTCTTCTAAACTAACAGCCTTAATATGACCCGGCCAAAACACATTATCCAATTTACCTGCTCCCTTAAAGGTAGGCATCAATACTACGCGTGTTTCTAAACGATAATATTTCAACAAATTTCCAAATTTATGAGAAAAGCTTTCTTTTGCATAAGACATATTAGGCGACATTTTTTTAGGCATCCCTATTTGAGATCCTGTAGCACTGTCTATAGTGTACAACAGCCCATCCTCTTCTTTATAAATCACATTCCCAGAAATATAAAATTTTAAATCAACTAGCCATATTGTAGAGCCAGAAACAATAACGCAATCAATATCTGCATCTAACCTTTTATCTTCGAGATTAAGATTATGGATAGACCAAAAGGTGACTAGTTTTTCTAAAAGTCCTTGTTTTTGTAACGCTTTTGCAAAATTAATTTCTCCCTCTTGACCAAGATTAATGGCAGATTCATCAAATCCTGATTTATTCAATCCTTTTCCAGGCTCTCCAAACATCAATTCATGCTGATAAAGTTTATAATTCTTAAGTTTTTGTGGTTCAAATCCTGTCATTTTACCATTATGAGTTGCCTTGGAAATAATGGAAAGTTCACTATATTTAGATATTGAAGGAGTACGGGTTTTGAGAGAAAACTTATCATTTTGTCTTCTGTCCCAAAGAAATCCTAATATAAAATATAATTTATTTCTGAGATGTTTAAAAAAGCTAAACAATTTCTCCCCCCCTAAAAAATATCTTATTTAGCAATAATAACTTTACTTGGTCTGAGAACTCTATTATTTAACAGATATCCATTTTGCAATACTTCAACAATGTTATTCTCACTTTGTTCATCAGTAACTGCCACTGTATTAACAACTTCATGCAAACTTGGGTCAATCATACCACTATTATCAATAACCTGTAACCCATTCAACGAAAGAACTTGTAGAAGTTCTTCAGCAATTGAGGTAAGTAAATCTGATTTTTCTTCAGATGATTCAATACGATCAACAACTTGAAGTATTTGTTCCATAAAAGGGGCAAATTTCTCCCCCTTATCCAAAGCTTGTCTATAGATTAAATACTGCTTCAATTCTTCAATCAGACTATTTTTAGCTTTATCTTCTAATAAACGGCGTGTAATTAATGATTCAATATCTTCAACTTTATCTACGATATATGAAACTTTTTCATGCAATACTTCTTCACTCATAAAAACTTTATCCTTTCTTCCTTCTATTTATTTGCCATCCTTTAGGATAATTGTAATACAAGACAATATTTGATAATAACGCCAAACTTAATGCATTGCTAATCCAAAAACTGTGCACAAACTTGTCAAAGAAACCACTCAAAACCCAATTAGCTACAAAAACTAAGACAAACATTAAACATCCCATACCTTGCGAGTGACGTGTTGTAGCATAAATAGTAGAATTTTTATTTTCAATAAAATCATTATAAGAATCAGTATTTCTAATTTTATCTTCAATTCCTAAGCTTTGTGCCTTTGCCAAGTAAGCTTTTGCAATTCGAACACGCGCCTTATTATCTAAAACTGCGTTATTCTCATATTTTGTTCGATCGATATATTTTCTAAAGAATGCCTCAACTTCTGTATCAGGTGCTTTTTTCATACGCTCTATCGTAATATCTAACAATAAACTAAAATATACCTGTTGGAAATCTTTATTGTTCCCATATCTTTCATTTAAGGTATCTAAATAATTCTCACACTCATCTTCAGATTTCAAAAAAAGAATACCTGCATAGTGTAATTTGTTTTCTAACGAGTCAGTGATATCTACTAATTTTTTAGCAAACTTATAGGCTTCTTCATTATCTCCAATTTCTTTATAACAGCTTGATAAAAGGTAATAAATATATTCTTCATTATTTTTATTTTCTTCTAAAAAATGATCATACAAATATCGAAGATCTTTCGCTGCCTGTTTATACTGTTCAAATAAAAATAGAGACCTCCCCTTTTTCAAAAGATAAAAAGAATTATTAGACAGTTCAAATGCTTCTTGATAATACTGAATTGCAAACTTTTGCTGATCTTTTTCACAATAAACATCGCCTAGTAAAGATAAGATATCTGCATTATTAGGTCTCAATCTATTTGCTTCACTAATAGCTAGCTCTGCATCTGATAAGTTACTATCTTCAAGGCTAATCATAGCTTTAAAATACCAAACATCTGCATCATTTCGATTTATTTTTAAGGCTTCTTCAATGTAAGAATAAGCTAATGATTTCTTTCCTGAGTAGAAAGCTTGCCTAGCTGAATCAAGATAACTTGTATTTGAATGATTAGTTGGAGTCGAATCAGGGGTTCCTTCAGAACTGTGTTTAGAAATTTCTAGTTCCTTATCATATTTTTTCCTAGTTTCTTCATTCTCAAACACTTTTTCTGCCTGTGCAATAATTTCCATCTTTCTTTCAGCCATTGATCTTTGATCAATATTAGGTGAACCCGTCAACTGGCGATAACGTTTACGATTTGACTTTATACTCTTCTTCACATCATCTAATGAACTTGTTTCTGAAATTCCTAACTCTTCATAATAATTTGTTACTAACATTGTGCATCTCCTCTAATCAATTGTTAAATCCTTTATTTTACGACTGGCTAATTCTACAGCATTTTTATCTAGATTTGCTTGTCTCTCTACCTCAAAAGTCCCTAATAGGTGATTATCTGAATCATGTACCTCTACAAATACAGTTTGATCGACATCATAATGATAAGTTACTTTCAAAGTTGTTCCTGCTGCCCAGTCCCCTGGTAATTTAATTGTGCTCTCTCCTATAACAGTAACAAATTGTGGATCCTCGTCATCCCCTTGAGTAACCTCTACTAGCACATTTTGTTGATTATCTACAACTGTTGAAAAATACTCAGAGTACTTGTTCGGAACCTTAGAATTTTTAGGAATAATAATCGTATTTCTTTTCACGCCATTTGAGAGAGCCAGAGTTCCCAAGGCTTGAGAAGTCACATCCGAAACAACTAATTTTTCTGCTAGCCCACGAACTGCCTCACTAATATCTGAACCTTCTGATTTATTAGCAATTTCCAACGCTGCCTGAATAGCTGCGCCCTGTGCTACAGCCTCATCTGGATTGATAGAATATACAATCTTCTTCCCAATTTTCTCTTCTAATTTTCTTTGCACCATTGGCATTCGGGTTGAACCACCAATTAATAGTACTTGGTCAATTTCATCCCATGATATTCCAGACTCTTCAACAACATCATCCAACAACTCTTCTGTACGATTCATTAGACTTTTCGTTGCTTCTTCAAATTCTACACGTGTTACTGGGATTTTATAACTTTTGCCTTTATAGTCAAGAAAGACATTTGTTTTTTCCACAGTTGTTAGCCCTCTTTGTATTCTCTGACTTTTCACGAAGCAAAGCAGTAAAATGTTCATCAGTGTAGATATCTTCTGCTCCCTGTTCTTCCATCTTTTCAGCAATAATCATTGATAGGGCATTATCAAAATCAAATCCTCCTAAATTACGATCTCCATCAGTTGCAATAACATCAAACTCACCATCTTTTATTTTCATTAATGTGACGTCAAACGTTCCTCCACCTAGATCGTATACCAATACTGTCTCATTTTTTTCAGCTGAAATACCGTATGCAAGAGCCGCAGCTGTAGGTTCATTTAGAACTCGTAAAACATTGAGTCCAGCAATTTCTCCTGCATGTTTCGTTGCTGTTCTACGTGCATCATCAAAATAAGCTGGAACAGTTATCACAACATCTTCTACTTTTTCACCTAGTGCATTTTCCGCCCCCTCTTTTAATCTCTTTAAAATGATAGCTGATATTTCTTCTGCTGTATAAACTGTATCACTAGGAGAATCAAATTTCCAATTCGGATTTCCCATCTGTCTTTTGACATACTGTACAACTGCTTCAGGATTACTTGCTGCTAAGTTTTTGGCTTGAATCCCAACAAGTGGTTCATCTTTCCCATCAAAATCTTGAAAGAATACTACAGATGGAGTTAAACTTTCACCATCTTGATTCAATAAAATTTGCGGCTGTCCAGTTTCTGATAATACAGATACTGCTGAATATGTAGTTCCTAAATCAATTCCAATTGCTCTACTCATATTTCACTCCTAATCATTAATTAATTTAAACTTGTGTTAGTATTTCTGTTAAAAACTTATAATATTTTAACTCTGCTTCTATCTTGCTCTGATTTTTCCAAAATGTCATAAGACTGCTAGCGATTAAATTACTAAGTTAAACTTCTCATTTCTGTCC
>NZ_KQ970818.1:131129-157680 GCF_001579645.1 Streptococcus infantis | reverse complement strand
GAAAAACGTAACTATAATTACTTTTCACTAAAAGTCAACCAAAAAACTGGTAGAATTATGAAAGAATATAAAAAATTCAAGGAGATTTAAAATGCAAGATGAAAGTGTATATGGATTAGTTTACAAATTCATTCGTGAGGAAAGGGGGTTTACACAGAAGAAAGCTGCTGGCATAACGGTGACCCCTCATTTCTTACGTCAGTTTGAGCAAGGAAAATCTCGGATTACTATTCAAAAATTTGATGAGCTTCTCTCGAATATTGGAATTGATAAGGAGACCTTTGATATTCTCAAAATGAAGATGTTCCCTTCTGAATTTCATAAATTACAGACTCAAGTAGCTAATTTAGCCTACAAGCGTGAATACAAAAAAATCCTTAGCTTGATTAATAAGCCCTTAGAGAATCCTGGTGTCTCTGAACACTATGTTATTGCTAATCGCGTAGTCAATAAATTTGCTATCGCCAATATTATTGGTAATTCTTTTCTAACTTCAAAAGACTATCAAGAATTGGAATATATCAAAAATTATCTTAGCGAATTAGATAACTGGAATAAAATCGAGGTAAAAATCTTTTCATCCATCATACCCCACTTTTCAATCGAATTTTTAGATTACAAGCTCTATCATTTACTAAATACTCTTAAAAAACAAACTGAGTACCATTCAACCCGTACTGCTGACTACTATATTGACTGTATGAGAACTTCTATCAAACATTATTCTGTTAATGGTTACTATGATAAGGCTGAGAATTTAGCTCTTAAAACTTTGGAAGTAATTAACACCTTCCCTTTATTGAGTGCAAAAATGGTGGATATGATTGGTCTATCAATGGAACGTGCTAATAATTTTCTCAGACAAGATGACATCAGAGGTTTAGAAATTGCAAAACATATCTTTGCCGTTCTTGATAACTTTGAAAAAATCTATCCTAATCAACTCTTAACACGAATGAGAGAGGATTTCTTTGCTACTGTCACACAACTCAATCATACTGGACAACCTTTAGACGTCTAGTCGAGAAAAAGAAAAAGCTTGAGGAATACATAAGATTCCTCAAGCTTTTTCTTATCCTTTAAAGGTAACGATAGTCGCTCCAGAACCACCTGCATTTTGTGGCGCATAGCCAAAGCTTTTGACTTGCTTGTTTCTTTGGAGATATTTGGTTACTCCTTCACGAATGACTCCTGTACCGATACCATGGATGATGTCTACTTGAGCCATGTTATTGAGTAGGGCTTGGTCGATAAAGGCATCCAAGGCTTCCATAGCTTCCTCATAACGTTTGCCACGAAGGTCTAGTCGAGCCTGTGGACCTTTACCACCTGCCCGTTTGATAACGTTGACTTGTTTTTTCTTGACTGGTACTTCTTGCTGAGCCTGAACCAAGTCAAACTCTCTTTCCTCAAGGGTCATCTTAATCAAGCCAACTTGAGCTTCCCAACGACCATCCTTGAGTTGATTAGTCAAGGTACCTCGTTGACCATAGCTTAAAACGATGATATCATCCCCAACTTTTGGAGCTCGTTTTTTCTTAGCCTTTTGGAGGACCTTATTTTTAGAAAGATCAACTTTTTCAGGTGCTAACTTCTTGAGTTTAGCCTTGGCTTCGATAATCTCATGTGGTTTTAGTTGAGATTTGCTGTGAAGATTTTTAAGAATATCATCACTTTCTGCCAGAGCTAAGTCAACAATCTCCGCAGCTTGCTCACGCGCCTTATTGAGTTCTGTTTCCTTCTCACGATTAAGCTCGTTGTAGAGTTTTTTAAGCGCACGGTTCATCTTGAGGTTTTCTTGCTCGACTTGGCGAATATTCTCAAGACGTTTACGGCTTTCCAGCGTCTGCTCTTCCAATTGTTCAATAATGCGATTGACATCATTGTCTTGATTAATCTGCTTGCTGGCATCGCCTACAATGACATCTGACAAGCCGAGACGTTTAGCAATCTCAAAGGCATTACTTCGACCAGGTACGCCTTGCATAAAGCGATAAGTTGGGCGTAAGCTAACTGTGTCAAACTCCATGCTGGCATTTTGAACATAGGCAGTTTCAATTCCGTAGGCCTTGAGTTCAGGATAGTGAGTGGTTGCCATAGTCTTGACCTGACGCAAGCGCAAGTCCTCTAGGATAGACATGGCAAGGGCTGCACCTTCTTGGGGATCTGTTCCTGCTCCAAGCTCATCTAGTAACAAGAGCGAGTTTTGGTTAACCTTACCGAGAATATCAACGATATTAGTCATGTGACTAGAGAAGGTTGAAAGACTTTGTTCGATGGATTGTTCGTCTCCAATATCCGCAAAGACCTCCTCAAAAATTCCCACACGACTTCCCTTATCGGCCAAAATCGGCAAACCTGACTGAGCCATCAATTGCGTCAAACCTAAGGTTTTGAGCATAATGGTCTTACCACCCGTATTGGGACCAGTGATGACGATGGCTGTTAGATCTTTACCAAAGTGTACATCATTAGCAACAGCATTTTGCACCAAGGGATGACGAACATGAAGGAGTTGAATCTCCTGGTCCTCAGAGACTTGAGGAACTACTGCTCCTGTCTCTTGGATAAAGCGCACCTTAGCACGAATCAAGTCTAAATGTCCAATAATCCAGCCATCATTTGCGATTTCAGCCGCGTGCGGTCTTACTCGTTCAGAGAGTTCTTGCAGGATACGCATCATCTCATAGCGTTCGTCTGCACGAAGACTAGCGATTTCTTCACTCAGCTTGACTACTTCACGCGGTTCGATATAGACAGTGTTCCCGCTGGCAGAAATATCATGAACCACACCGGCAATCTTATTACGATAGGTGTTTTTGACAGGAAGAACCTGGCGACCATTTCTACTAGCGATGATACCTTCTGTCAACATCTGAGCCTTTTGTTTGAGAAGTTCTTGCAAGACGTCGCGAACTTGGCTCTCGCTATCATGGATTTTACGACGGATTCGTGCTAGTTCTTCACTAGCAAAATTCTCAATAAATCCAGCTTCATTGATGGCTTGGAGATTACCCTGCAGATGTGGAAAATCATGAAGTTTCTCAAACCAATTTGCCAAGTGGTCCAAGCGGACATTTTCAAGATTATCATAGAAATTTTTCAGTTCACGGCTAGCAAATATGACACGTTTGAGAAGGAGAAATTCCTCGATATTGAGGTCAGCACCCATCTCCAAACGTTTGGAGGTCGCTGCAATATCTTTTGTTGCAGAAATGCTGAAGTGAGGATGCTCGACAAAGAGTTCTTGCATTTCCTTCATCTCTGCAAAAGCTTGCTTAATCTTGTCTCCTTTATCAGTCGGAGCAAGTTCTTTCAACTGCACTAGTCCTTGCTCGGTCAAAAGATGAGGTTCAAATAAAGCCTTAACCTTATTAAATTCTAATGTTTCTAGTATCTTTTTATTCATTTTCTTTTCCTTCGTAATGAGCGAATAATTTTTAAAATTCTCACTCTTTTCAAAAAGGCTCCTAAACTATTGATACTCAATGAAAATCAGAGAGCAAACTAGGAAGCTAGCCGTAGGTTGCTCAAAGCACTGCTTTGAGGTTGTATATAAGACTGACGAAGTCAGTCACATATATAATCCAAGGCGAAGCTGACGTGGTTTGAAGAGATTTCCGAAGAGTAGGAAATTGTAAACAAAAGGCTAGGAATTGTTCCCGCCCTTTTATCCGATTATTTTGGTTACCCAAAGTTGTTTAATCACATGACTAGTGATGGGAACACTCTGGATGATATGTTTAGCTACAAAACTGTTTTCAAGTGAATTTTGAACAATTTGTAAAGGAACAGTCGCAAGAATGGTCAGTATCATCTGGAGGACAAATAAGGTCACAGCCAGAGATAAAACACCTGCACCTATACGGAAATATTGGCCCTCTAGCTTTTTAGTCGGTAGAAGATTAAGAAAGAGACCCACCAAACGACCAATGCAATAAAATATAGTAAAGGCTAAGAGGTAACCAATCCCTGCATAAAAGACCTTGTCCAGTTGGAAAAGTTGATTGGATGGGAAAAAGAAGGTTCCCTGCCCTTCCTGTGGACTTGCATATGGAATCAACAAATCAAATTGTTTCCCTAAAGATTGATAAAAATTTCCTGCAAGAAGAGCTGAAATCACAGTTGCTACAAAATAGTAAATCTGTAAAACAAAACCTCTACGATAACCGATATAAAAGCTCCATGCAAGAACCAATAAGAGAAGGACGGAAATCATAGGGAATCCTCAATCTTGCTCTGTTCTTGTTTAGTCGCTACAACTTGATGACGGAGGGCGTCTAATTCTTGTTCCTTATCATCAAATTCAATCTCACGACTGAGTTGAGTTGACAAGCTATTGACTGCTAATAAAATAGCGATTGTCTCATCATCCGCTCCAGGCATCTGCTCTTTAATTGCTTCATATTTTTCTGTTGCGACCTTGGCAATTTCCTCCATAAAGAGGTTGTCATGCTCAGTTGTTAGGGTCAATGTTTTTTTTCCGAATGTAAACTTGTATCGATTTAAATTTGCCATAAAATTCACCTCACGATATTATACCAAATTTCACTTAGTTTGTCAGTTTTTACCAATTCTACGGCTTTTATGGTACAATAAGAATCATGGCAAGTATTACATTAATTCCGAGTGAAAATGAAATTCAAGCTTTTGTTCAAAAGCATGAAAAAAAACTCGTTCCAAGTAAAAACCCATATATTCGCTACTTTTTCAAGCTTCCACAGACAAGTGTTTCCATCTACACATCAGGAAAAGTGCTCTTGCAAGGAGAAGCTGCTGAACGTTACGCCAGTTTTTTTGGTTATCAGGTCAGCCCAGTAACTAGTGGACAAAACTTTCCGATGATTGGAACTGACGAAGTAGGAAATGGTTCCTACTTTGGTGGTCTGGCTGTAGTAGCATCCTTTGTGACTCCTGACCAGCATGACTTTCTGCGAAAATTAGGTGTAGGGGATTCTAAGACTCTGACAGACCAAAAGATTCGTCAGCTTGCTCCTCTGCTTAAGGAAAAAATTCAGCACCAAGCTCTACTACTTTCTCCAAGCAAGTATAATGAAGTCATCGGTGAGCGCTACAATGCCGTTTCTGTCAAGGTAGCCCTGCACAATCAAGCCATTTTTCTCCTTCTCCAAAAGGGAGTTCTGCCAGAAAAGATTGTGATCGATGCCTTTACTAGTACTCAAAACTATGAGAAGTACTTAAAAAATGAAGCTAATCACTTTTCTAATCCAATCAGTCTGGAGGAGAAAGCTGAAGGTAAATACTTGGCTGTCGCTGTTAGCTCAATCATTGCACGTGATCTCTTTCTAGAAAATCTCGAAAATCTGGGTAGAGAACTTGGTTATCAACTTCCAAGTGGGGCTGGAACGGCTTCTGATAAGGTAGCTAGCCAAATCCTTCGTGCCTATGGTATGCAGGGACTCAACTTCTGCGCCAAACTACACTTTAAAAATACTGAAAAAGCCAAAAAAATGCTAGAAAGGTAAATCATGAAATATTTAAAATCATTTTTAAAAGAGTGGGGAGTTATCTTCCTACTTATTACACTAGTAGGTCTTAGCCGTCTCTTTCTCTGGAGGAATGTCAGTGTAGAAGGACATTCAATGGATCCTACCCTGGCAGATGGAGAAATCCTCTTTGTGGTTAAACATCTCCCAATCAATCGTTTTGATATTGTGGTTGCTCATGAAGACGATGGGAACAAGGATATCGTTAAACGGGTCATTGGTATGCCAGGAGATACTATCCGTTACGAAAGCGACAAGCTCTATATCAATGGTCAAGAAACTGATGAGCCCTATTTAGCAGAATACCTTAAGCGTTTCAAGGAAGATAAACTCCAAAGCACCTATACTGGAACTGGTTGGGATGGTAAAAAGGGAGAATACTTTAGAACTTTAGCTCAAAAGGCTCAGGCCTTTACCCTAGATGTTAATTACAACACTAGCTTTACCTTCACTGTTCCAGAAGGAGAATACCTCCTCCTAGGTGATGACCGTCTGGTATCTAGCGACAGTCGACATGTTGGTACCTTTAAAGCAAAAGATATCACCGGTGAAGCCAAATTCCGCTTCTGGCCACTCAAGCGTATCGGAACATTTTAAAAACTAAGAAGAGGCCGAGAATTTTCTATCTCAGCCTCTTCTCATTCTATTTTGACTAAATCTGGGATAAATTTTCTCAGACACTATTGTAAGGAATTTTATGGAAGTTTATTTTTCAGGCACCATTGAACGCATTATTTTTGAAAATGTCAGCAATTTTTTCCGTATTTTACTCCTAGATATTGAGGATACCAATGCTGAAGACTTTGATGATTATGAAATCATTGTCACAGGTACTATGGCTGATATCATCGAAGGGGAAGAATACACCTTTTGGGGGCAAATCGTCCAACACTCAAAATATGGGGAACAGCTACAAATGACTCGCTATGAGAGAGCCAAGCCGACTAGTAAGGGCTTGGTCAAGTATTTCTCCAGCAGCCATTTTAAGGGAATTGGACTCAAAACAGCCCAGAAAATTGTGGATATCTACGGGGAGAATACTATTGACAAAATCTTAGAAAATCCAGACAAACTCCAATCAATCTCTGGACTCTCTGCTAAAAATCGTGAAGCCTTCGTCTCAACCCTTCGTCTTAATTACGGAACAGAGATGGTCTTAGCCAAACTGGCTAATTACGGCATCCCAAATAAGCTGGCCTTTCAGATTCAAGACTTTTACAAGGAAGAAACGCTAGAGATTGTCGAGAATTATCCCTATCAACTGGTCGAGGATATCAAGGGCTTGGGATTTACCATCGCTGATCAATTGGCCCAAGAATTGGGGATTGAGAGCCAGGCTCCCGAGCGCTTCCGTGCTGGTCTCGTCCATAGTCTCTTTCAAGGTTGCATGGAAACGGGAGATACCTATATGGAAGCTAGAGACTTGTTGGAGCAAACCCTCAACCTTCTTGAATCCTCCCGTCCAGTCGAACTAGAGCCGAGTCAAGTTGCCCAAGAGCTTGCTTATCTGATTGAAGAAGATAAGGTCCAGCAGATTGATACCAAAATCTTTGATAATAGCCTCTTTTTTGCAGAAGAAGGGATTCGCAGCCATCTCATCAGAATCCTCGAAAAAGGGCAGAGTAAAAAACAGGATCTAGAAACCATCCAAGACCATATCACAACTGTTGAGGAAGAACTGGGGATTGAGTATGATAGTATTCAAAAACAGGCCATCTGCGATGCTATCCAGAACAAGGTCTTTATCCTTACAGGTGGACCTGGTACAGGTAAGACTACTGTTATCAACGGCATTATCGCTGTCTATGCTCTCTTAGAAGGACTGGATCTCAAAAAAAAGAGCAATCTGCCCATTCTCCTAGCCGCTCCAACTGGTCGCGCAGCCCGTCGCATGAATGAGTTGACAGGCTTGCCTAGTGCAACTATTCACCGCCACTTGGGTATGACTGGAGACGACGATACCAGCCATCTGGAAGATTATCTGGATGCTGACTTTATCATTGTTGACGAGTTTTCCATGGTAGATACTTGGCTAGCTAACCAGCTCTTCTCCAATATCTCCTCTACCAGTAAAATCCTCATCGTTGGAGATAGTGACCAGTTACCTTCTGTCAGTCCTGGTCAAGTCCTAGCAGATTTACTCCAGATACCAACCATCCCTCAAACACGTTTAGAAAGAATCTACCGTCAGAGCGAAGAATCGACCATCGTCACTCTTGCAAGTCAGATTCGTCAAGGAATATTGCCTGCAGATTTTACCCAGAAAAAAGCAGATCGCTCCTACTTTGAAATCGCTAGTAACCATATCCCTGCTAGCATTGAAAAAATCCTAGGTGCTGCTATCAGAAGTGGCATCCCTGCTCGTGATATTCAAGTTCTTGCCCCTATGTACCGTGGAACTGCTGGTATTGATGCCATCAACCAGCTCATGCAAGACCTACTCAATCCTCCACAAAAAGACCAGCTTAGCTTTGAAGCTCCTCAGTGTCACTATCGAACAGGAGATAAGGTCATTCACTTAGTCAATGATGCAGAGGTCAATGTCTTTAACGGAGACTTAGGCTATATCACAGACTTAATTCCAGGAAAATACACTGAATCCAAGCAAGATGAAATTATGATTGATTTTGACGGCAATGAGGTCTCCTATCCTCGAAATGAATGGTACAAGATTCGCTTAGCCTATGCCATGAGTATCCATAAGTCTCAAGGTAGCGAGTTTCCTGTTGTTATCCTGCCTATCACCAGTGCAAGCAAGCGCATGTTGGAACGTAATCTCATCTATACGGCCATCACCCGTGCTAAAAGTAAGCTCATTTTACTAGGTGAATTACAGGCCTTTGATTATGCAACCCAACACATCGGAACAGCTCGTAAGACCTATTTGATTGAGCGTTTCAGCGACTTAATTGGAAATCTTGAAGAAAATACACAAGCTGTCTCTGAAACTGCCACATTAACTGACTCTGAACAATCCTACATCTTAACCGAAGAAAACTGGTCAAATATTCCAGCCATGATTGGGATTAGCCAAGAAGACCTGCAAGAATTTTTCGGAAAATAAAGTATAAGAAAACCCACCGAATCGGTGGGCTTTTTATCTTTTCAGATTATTTTACTGTTGCAGTGCTTGTGATCAATTCAACAGCTTTCTTCACTGCGATATCGTGTTTCAACATTTCAGCTGAAAGCAAGCTTTGTACTTGTGCAACTTCCATGTTGTAATCTGCAGCCAATTGCTCGATTTCTTTTTGGATTTCTTCGTCAGTAGCGTCAAATCCTTCAGCTTTCGCAACTGCTTCGATGACAAGGTTAGTCTTCGTACGTGACTCAGCTTCTGCTTCGTATTGTTTGTGAAGGTCTTCTTGAGTAGTTCCAGTGATTTGGAAGTACATGTCAGGGTTGATACCTTGACGTTGCAAGTTTCCAAGGAATTCATTTACTGAACGGTGAACTTCTTCGTGGATCATTTCTTCTGGAAGTTCTACGATTTCAGCGTTTTCAACTGCTTTATCGATTGCTGCACCTTCAACGGCATCTTTGTAAGCTTCTTCTTTAGCAGCAGCCAATTCCTTGCGGTATTTTTCTTTCAATTCAGCAAGTGTTTCAACTTCTTCATCGATGTCTTTTGCAAGTTCATCGTCAAGAGCTGGAACTTCTTTAGCTTTTACTTCGTGGATAGTTGTCACGAATTTAGCTTCTTTACCTGCAAGATCTTCTGCTTGGTAGTCTTCTGGGAATGTTACGATAACGTCTACAGTTTCACCAGCTGAGTGACCTACCAATTGGTCTTCGAAACCAGGGATGAATTGACCTGAACCAAGTCCAAGTGAGAAGTTTTCACCTTTTCCTCCGTCAAATTCAACACCGTCAATAGAACCAACAAAGTCGATAACAACAGTGTCGCCGTTTTCAGCAGCACCTTCTTTAATCACCAATTCAGCCAAGTTGTTGCGTTCACGTTCGATACGTTCTTCAACGTCAGCGTCAGTTACTTCTTTTTCTACATCTACTGATACTTCAAGGTTTTTGTAGTCACCCAATTTAACTTCAGGTTTTGTAACAACTTCTGCAGTGATAACCCAGTCTTGACCTTTTTCCATTGAAGTTACGTCAATTTTTGGTTGTGCAACGACTTCAAGACCAGCTTCTTTTACAGCTGCTTCATAAGCGTTTGGCAAAAGAGCGTTCATAACGTCTTGGTAAAGTGACTCTTCACCAAATTTTTGGTCGAAGATAGGACGTGGAAGATGACCCTTACGGAAACCAGGAACGTTAAGAGATTTCTTTACTGAGTTAAATACACGATCCAATTCTGGTTTGATTTGGTCTTGAGAGATAGTGAAAGTCAAGACACCACGGTTTGTTTCTTTGTTTTCAAATGATACAGACATTCTGTCATTTCTCCTTAAAATTTTTTTAAATACAGTCTATTATATCATATACTAGTAACTTTTTTCAAGTCAGAACCGAGCTTTCAGGACTGCTTGATATACTTGTTAATCCTAGATTACTGTTTTTTGCTAAATGTATCCAATTTACCGAATAAACCTTGCTTTGGCTCCAAAAAATGCATCTAGAAGTCCTCATGGCCAACCAAGTGATGCTGAAAGGCATAGACTGCTGCCTGGGTGCGGTCGCTAACCTGAAGCTTAGCAAGGATGTTTGAAACATGAGTTTTTACAGTTTTGAGGGAGATAAACAATTCATCTGCGATCCGCTGATTTTCATAACCCTTAGCAATTAGTTGAAGGACATCCCGTTCACGCGCAGTCAAGTCCTCATGAAGTTCAATATGATTACGATTGTATTCTACCTTCTTACTGACCTCTTGTTCAATAGCCAACTCTCCAGCCGCCACCTTACGAACAGCGTGCAGCAATTCGTCCGCGCTAGAAGTTTTGAGCATATATCCCCTAGCTCCAGCATTCAAAACCGGCATGATTTTTTCATTATCTATGTAAGATGTCACAATCAAGATTTTAGCCTCTGGCCATTCTTTGAGAATAGCTAGTGTCGCGTCAATCCCATTGACTTCAGGCATGACAATATCCATGACAATCACATCTGGACGAAGCTCCAAGGCCATGGAAATTCCTTCCGCACCATTGGTTGCTTCTCCTACAACCTCTACATCATTTTGTAATTCAAAATAACTTTTTAAACCCAGACGCACCATTTGGTGGTCATCTACCAATAATAGTTTCATCTTACTTCCTCTTATCTATCCAAATCAAGCAAGGGAATGCGGATATCCACTGCCAAACCTTGCTTGGGAGCTGTTAATAATTGTATAGTCCCAGCCATATCTTCCACTCGTTCTTTGATATTGCGTAAACCATAGCTTAATTCATCAACATCATCTAGCTGAAAACCACGCCCATTGTCTGCGACCTTCAACTGTAATTCCGTTTCCGTTTGATAAAGGTAAACATCTAGACATGAAGCCTGGGCATGACGAAGTGTATTACTAATCAATTCTTGTACAATCCGGAAAATATGTTCTTCAATCTTTTTAGGCAATTCATCTACCTGATATTTAAAGCTGACTTTGAGTTCACTTTTTTCTTCCAATTCTTTCAGAAGCATCTGAATCCCCTCGACCAGACTTTTCTGTTCCAGTTCAATTGGTCGTAGATGCAAAAGAAGAATGCGCAAGTCTCTTTGAGCTGTCTCTAAAATGGCAGTCACACTTTGGAGTTGTGTTTGCATCTTCTCTCTGTCTAATTTGGAAGCTTGTTGACTGAGTCCCGATAAAATCATATGGGCAGCAAAAATTTCTTGGCTGACCGTATCATGCAAGTCACGTGCGATTCGCTTGCGCTCCTTTTCAATAATCACTTCTTCTTTGACCAAGGCTTGATTGTCTGCTTTTTGAATAGCTTCTGTCAACAAACCAAGCTTTCCTGACAAGTTTCTAAAACTTGCGTCTAAGTCAGCATCTCCCAGACTTTCAATCTCTTTGCCAGCTAGCAGACGTTTAAGATTTGCTTGGATTCTTCTTCTTGAAATTTCGTCAACAATTGTCCAGAATAGGACTAATAAAAATGCCAGGGCAAGAGTAAACATCAGGGCTAGAAAAAGGACTTTTTCTGTCTTTTCTAGATCCTGAAAAAGAGAAGTCCATTTCAAATCTAAGACCTTAAAAATGCTTCGAAATAGAAAAGCGACAAAGAGAAATGAGGTGAGACCAATTAAAATATAGGGTTGCTTTTTCATCCTCTCACCACCTCAACATCTCCAACCATAGTTGTCAAAAGAATCTTAACACTCTTGGGACTCTTGAGATAGTCTCTCGTTTCTTGATGAAATTGCTCATTACGCAAAGCACGTTTAGGCTGATCAAAGAAGGTTAAATCTCCATAAAGAGAATTGACACTGAGACTGACCTCTACATCCACTGGTACGATAATTCTGGTTGTGCCGACTAGCTTTCTCAAGATGATGACATTATCATGATTGCTCAAAATCACGTGCTCTAGATGAATGGTATCCTTCCCCATGAGACGAAAAAGATTGATATCATCAAAGCGGCAAGTCTGGTAGCTTGAAAAGTGGTGAAGATTTCCAAACCAGCGATTTTTCTCCCTCTTTACTGTCACTACTTCTTCAAAAACCAGATTGGTATCTTCTCTTTCCTGGTTCATCATAGGATAAAGCAAGAACAGGCTGTATATCAAGGCCACAAAGATAGCCATAATAACAAAGGGATTGAGCATGATGATAAAGAAAAATAGGATGCTCACTGCCACTAATATGAGGTTATTTCCCTGTCTTCCAGTGTAGTATCGAATCAGCAGTAAAAACAAGAGCAATATCAGCAGAAAACGGGAAAAATGCTCTGATACCATCATAATCAGAGCTCCTGTTAATAAACAAGCTTCAATAAATAGAAAAATTTGAAATTTTCGCATGTATCCGTCCTCTCTATTTTATTGTATCACAAAACCAAAAAGTCACATCAGTCTGAGGAATGATAAAGAGACCGGGACCAAAATCCCGATCTCCTTATAGTTGATCTTTTGCTTCTTTTAATTTTCCGTAAAGGAGATAGTCGACCTCTTGCAAATCCTCAATTCTTTTACAACTAAGGGCACACATAATCAAGCGTAGGTCTTCCTTCCAACTCTCAACAATAGTGATAACGACATCAACAGAGTAATTTTCAACCAGCTCTAACATGGTACGTGATAGACCAACTGCCTTGGCTCCAAAGACCAAGCATTTGATGATGTCTAGTGGATTGCGAACACCTCCACTTACCAGAAGCTCCATCTTATCTTTCCAGTCTTGGGCATTGATAAGAGCCTGCATGGTTGATTGCCCCCAATCATTGAGGTAGTCCCGTTGACCGCTACGACGGTTTTCAATATAGGCAAAGCTAGTCCCGCCACGGCCAGACAAATCAACTGTACGTATCCCCATTTCGTATGCCTTAGCAATGGTCTTCACATCCATGCCAAAGCCGACTTCTTTTAAAACAAGGGGGACTGAGATCTGATTAGCATAATCCTTCAGATTATTTTGCCATAATCTAAATCGACGCTCACCTTCTGGCATAAGTAATTCCTGCATGACATTGACATGAACTTGCAAGAGAAGGGGATTCATCTCTTGGACCGTTTGTAGCCCCAGTTCAACAGGTTTATCCAAGCCAATATTGGTTCCAAGAAGGAGGTCAGGATGATTTGACTTCACGGAAAAAGAATCATCTGATGGATCCTTAAGTGCCGCACTGTAGGAACCTGTCACAAATAAAATCCCACAAGCCTCGGCCACCTGAGCCAACTTTTGATTGATTTCTCTGCCCTTATCACTACCGCCTGTCATGGCATTGATATAAAAAGGAAAGTCCCATTTGCGCCCTGCAAATTCTGTCGAAAGATCAATTTCCTCTATGTCATATAAGGGTAGCGAAGAGTGGATCAACTCCACTTCATCAAAACTATTATAAGAACTGTTTTGTTCAAGGGCATAGCGGATGTGTTCATCCTTCCGATTTGTCGTCATGTCCTATCCTTTCTTGATACAAGAGCTCAATTCCTAAATCAGCCCAACGATTTTTCAGTAATGTTGTCGAATCTTGGTCAAAACTAAGAGCAATCCCACAGTCTCCACCACCAGCACCACTACTTTTAGCGACGGCTTTTAAGTCTCTACTGGCATCTTTTAATTGTCTGAGCGAAGGTGTATAAATATCTGAACTCAAGTCTTCTAAGAGCAGGCTAGCTTGTTCTAGCAAGTCAATAACGGTTTCTTCTTGACCTACCTGCAAAGCCTTTACCAAGTTAGCTACAATTTCTTTTGAAGCCTGCAAAAAGCTAGCGTTCATATTATTCTTGATTTGCTTGACCATGTGACTAGATACAGCCACTTCCTTGGTCCAACCAACCAGAAAATCAAATTTCAAGGCAGGTTCAACACTAGAAATAGAAAAGCCCCAGTCACGTGCTAATACAGCCTGCAAGTATTCTTTTTCTAGCCAATCTGCCACTTTCTCACGGTCAAATGACTGATAGAGGACGAGGTCTTCTGATACAATACAGGCAATGTCCCCCATGGAGCCATTGTCCCCACGTTTAAGAAGTACAGCACTCGCCAATTTAAACAAGACTTCTCTTTCAACTGGTCTTCTATAGAAAGCAAGCATGGCCTTGATGACCAAGACAACTACACTACCACTAGAACCCAGCCCAAACTTCTTCCCCTCGCGCTCCATTTTCCCGCGAATGTCTAAAGAAAAAGGCTGTAGTTCAACTCCTTGAACAGTCAAGTATTCCTCTACCAAGGCAACTATTTCTTGAATCAAGGCATAAGAAGAATCCGGTTGCAAGTCTACACTATAGGAAAACATATCTGAGTAGAGTCGATAATCATTAGAGGCTTTAATCTCAGCCGTCATATAGATGGGAATAGCCTTTATTAGCGCCAACTGTCCTGGTTCTAAAATGGCATACTCACCAGCCCAATAGAGCTTCCCACAAGTTTTAACAATCGTCATCTTGGCTCAAATCCTTTGTTTTTGAAACGATTAAGCGATAGCGTTGACCTAAAAGTTCTGATAAATGTTCCAAGTCCTCTTCCAGGCAAAGAACCTTGACATTAGGGCCCGCATCCATGGTAAAGTAGCAAGCTTCTCCTTGTTCTCTAAGCTGACGAACAAAATCCATAGCCTCATAACTAGCATCTGTCAGATAAGAGAAGGATGGAGTTGCAGTTTTTGTCGTAGCATGCATAGCCAACGCGTTCTTCTCTGTCAATTCTCCAACTTTCTTAAAGTCATTTTCCTTGAGGTAGACTAACATATCCTTGTAGTCTTGTTCAGATTGACGAATCCACTCATCAAAAGTCGTAGAAGTTTCGACACAAAGCTTCATCCCATCTCGACTGGAAATTGGTTTTTTCTGGTCTTCCAAGACCAACATAATCATAGCGAGTTTCAAGTCAGTTTCGACAGGATAAATCTCTCCACTATCCTTGTCCCAAGCTGCTATGGGGCCATAAAAACTACGAGATGAAGAACCAGATGCAAACTTAGCTTCCAAAGCTAATTCTTTACGATCTAGCCCTAATTGGAAGTAAGCATTGCAGGCTTTGACCAGGGCAGATAAGCCACTGGAACTTGAAGAAAGACCTGCCGCTGTTGGCATATTATTCTTGGTATCGATACGAACAAAACCTGCTCCTTCAGGACGGTAGCGGTCAATGATTTTACTCATTTTGACATGCTCAGCTTCGTTTTGCAACTGACCATTGATGTAAAACTCATCTACCCTAGCATCTGCTGGTAAAGGTGAAAGTGTCGTCTCCGTATACATATTTTCTAAGGTTAGAGAGATACTGCTAGTCGCAGGAACCATCTCTTTTTCTGCTTTCTTACCCCAATATTTAATAATAGCAATATTGGCATAGGAACGTACTGTTACAGGCTTTCGATCCATGTCTGAACAGCTCCTTTCTCTTCTAATCTTTCAGTTAGTTCTTGCGCTTGGCTCTCATTAGCAACCAAGGCGATGATACAGCCTCCTAGACCACCACCACTCATCTTTGCACCTAGAGCACCATGGTCGAGAGCAGTTTCAACCAAGGCATCTGCCTCAGGGCTACTAACTCCGATTTCCTTTAGATTTCCATGAGCTTTGGTTAGAATTTCTCCCAGCTTCACGGCATCTTTCGTTTTTATTGCTTCTTCTGCTTCTTGGGTCAACTCTCCTAGCGCATGCAAGAAAGGTAAGGCATCCTTGCCCTTGCTCTGCACGACCTGGATAGCTTCACGAGTATGTCCATAAACTCCTGTATCAGCAATGACTAGATAAGCTGACAAATCCATGGTTAATTCTTCAAAACCAACATTCTTGATAAAACGAATAGGCTGGTCACTAAGACAGGTCTTGGCATCTAAACCACTAGGATTCATATGGGCAATCATCTCCGCTCGATTGACCAAAATTTCTAAAACATCATGCGGAAGTTCTGCTTGGTAATAATCAAATACCGCTCGAATGGCCGCAATACTGATAGCTGCTGAAGAACCCATCCCACGTTTTTCAGGAATAGCCGAGTCAATTTGACAACGGATGCAAGCATCCTGGATATTTAAATACTCGAGAGAAGCATAAACTGCCATGGACAAGGTATCCTCTTCAAAAAGACGCCATGGTGTCGCTGCTGGAACCACCCGACAAGTCACTTCAACCTCTAAAAGAGGCAAAGAGATCGCTGGGTAGCCATAAACGACTGCATGCTCTCCTATTAAAATAATTTTACTATGTGCCTGACCGACACCAACTTCTTTTGTCATTTAATCCTTCTATCAGACGAAAACTGTCTTTTTCTAGATAAAATTTTATAACTTTATTCCTTTCTATTTTATTATATTTTCACAAAAAAAGCGATTGTTTCCTTCACAATCGCTTGTTTTCATTACTGGACCCACTCGCCATTATAGTTGACGTAGTAGCCACCTACTGTGGTATTTACAGCTAAGGCACCTGAACTATAGGCATAGTACCATTTACCGTTAACTTGGAACCAGCCTGTCACCATAGCTCCTGACGAACGAAGATAATACCAAGTATTACCGACATAAATCCAGCCTGTTTTCATATCACCGTTTTGAGCATCTAAATAATACCAAGTCGAACCATCTAGATACCAACCGGTCGCCATAGCACCTGATGAACGGAGATAGTACCACTTGTTACCAAGATACTGCCAACCCGTTTGCATTGTAGCAGTTGTTGGATCTAGATAGTACCAAGTTGAATCATCGTTTATCCAGCCACGTGCGAGCTCCCCAACAGTCAATCTGTTGATGCGAGAATCAAAGCCACCATCCTTCTGTAAATAATACCAGTGCCCCTCATCATGAACCCAACCGGTTTTTAAGGTGTGATAACTTCTTTGGTCTTCAAAATAGTAGACTCGTTTCTCTGCTGGACTATCATATTGTTCCCCATGATGTTTGTTGGTATTTGTAGCAGTTTTTGCTTCTAAAACTTGCTTACCAACAAATTCTTGTAGTACCCCATCTTGACCAAAGTAAAACCAATCTGGTCTAAAAGCAACATCTTGCCTTATAGAAGAACCAATCGTAACCCCTTCGTGTGGAGCAGGTATATATTGCCACCCAACAACCATCTCTCCAGATAAACCATCAAAATAATAGTACTTGCCATCAATCACTCGCCAGTAGGTTTCTTTGAGGTCCCCCTTCTTATAGTAGGTTCTACCATTTTCTTGGACAAATTTCCAGCCTTCAGAATTCGAATCATCCGCCAATACTGAACTTGTCGCTAGCAAACCAAAGAAAAAGACTGCTAATGCGATTTGCATCATTTTTTTCAAAAATTTCATTCTTGTTTCCTCCAAAATGATTGTAGCAAAGATTAAATCATATGTCAACATTTCAATGACTCAAAAAAAGCAGTTACACAACTGCAACTGCTTTCTATTCTTGCATGGTATAACCAACACCACGCACTGTTTTGATGTAGCTCTTTTGACCTTTGACATCAATCTTGCTCCGTAGATATCGGATATAGACATCTACGATATTGGTCTCTGTAGCACTTTCATACTTCCAGACGCTCTCTAGCAATTGTTCACGAGTTAAGACTTTCTTACTGCCCATGAGTGTAGCTAAGAGGTCATATTCACGACGTGTCAGAGCAATCATCTCCTCGCCACGATAGACTGTATGGTGTTCAACATCCATACGCAGATTGCGATAAGCTGTCGGAACTTTCATCTGACTACAGTGTTGGTCGATGAAATCTCGACCTCGGAAGATAGCTGAAATACGACTGACCAAATCATCAATAATGATAGGTTTATAGATATATGAAACAGCGAAACGCTGGATTGTTTCAAGTTGGTCTTGCAATTCTTCTCGATGGTCCAAGATCATGATCACCGCAGCTGGCTTGGTTCGACTCAACTTATCTGCAAAATCCTGGGCTGTCATATCCCCTAGATGAGCATTCAGTAAAATCAAGTCATAGTCTGTCTGAAGAGCCATGGAGAGGGCTTTTTGTCCCTCTTCTACCTGATCAACTCGGTATTGCTCTTTTTGGAGTTCCAGACTTAAAAAATGAGCTAGATTTCTTTCTTTCTCAAGTAATAAAATCCGTTTCCCCATGGCTGACCTACTTATTTTTCGTCATACCAAGAGTAGTGGAAGGTTCCTTCTTTGTCTTTACGTTGGTAAGTGTGGGCACCAAAGTAGTCACGTTGTGCTTGGATCAAATTAGCTGGAAGATCAGCTGAACGGTAGCTATCAAAGTAAGTAATAGCTGCTGAGAATGTTGGTACCGGTACTCCAGCTTGAACAGCAAGAGCTACAATATCACGAACAGATTGTTGGTACTTAGCAGTTACGTCCAAGAAGTACTCATCCAAAAGAAGGTTAGCAAGATCTGCGTCACGGTTGTAAGCATCTGTGATCTTTTGCAAGAAACGTGAACGGATGATACATCCATCACGCCAGATAGATGCGATGTCCGCAAATGGCAAGTTCCAGTTGTTTTCTTTAGAAGCTACACGCAATTGAGCAAAACCTTGTGCGTATGAGATGATTTTTGAGAAGTAAAGGGCTTGGCGGATTTTTTCAATCAACTCAGCCTTGTCTCCTTCAAATTTGAAAGCAGCTGGTTTTGGAAGCACCTTGCTTGCATGTACACGCTCTTCTTTGTAAGTAGAGATGTAACGCGCAAATACTGACTCAGTAATGAGTGACAATGGCACACCAAGGTCAAGCGCTGATTGGCTAGTCCATTTACCAGTTCCTTTGTTACCTGCAGCATCAAGAATGTAGTCTACGATTGGTCCATCTTGACCTTCATCGTCTTTGCGTCCAAGGATATCAGCTGTGATTTCGATCAAGTAGCTGTCCAATTCACCCTTGTTCCACTCAGTAAAGATTTCAGCCATATCTTCTGCAGAAAGACCAAGCAAGTGTTGCATAAGATCGTAGCTTTCTGCGATCAATTGCATATCACCGTACTCGATACCATTGTGGACCATTTTCACATAGTGACCAGCTCCATCAGGACCAATGTATGTCACACATGGTTTTCCATCTTCTGGTGCTTTAGCTGAGATTTCTTCAAGAACATCAGCCACCAAGTCGTAAGCTTCTTTTTGTCCACCAGGCATGATAGAAGGACCTTCAAGGGCACCTTTTTCACCACCAGATACACCAGTACCGATAAAGTTGATACCTGAGTTCGCCAATTCTTCATTACGACGGATGGTATCTTTATAGAAAGTGTTTCCTCCGTCGATCAAAATATCACCTTTATCCAAGTGTGGAAGAAGGGCTTGAATCGTCGCATCTGTACCAGGTCCTGCTTGAACCATAAGCATGATACGACGTGGTTTTTCAATTGAATTTACGAAGCTTTCGATATCATAGCTTGGCACGAAGTTTTTATCAGGGTGGCAAGCAATCACATCTTCAGTTTTTTCTTTACTACGGTTATAAATAGCAACTGTATAACCACGGGATTCAATATTAAGGGCAAGGTTACGACCCATTACGGCCATACCAACAACACCAAAGTTAGCTTTTGTCATGTGACACTCCTCTTGTTTAATATGTTTTATTTTATCATGTTTATCTGTGAAAAGAAAGAATTTTGTAACAATTTAACTAGTAGTCTAAATCATTCGCATGTCCAGAACCATTCCCTACAAAGTAACCTGTCTTACAATTAAGGGTAAAGAGATAGGTACCATCTGGTTTATAAAGATTATAGTAGCCGTTACCATTTACAATATTCACAGGTTCCAAAATATATTGGTTGCCTGTAATGTAGCCACGCGCACGCGAAGTATCAAGAATTCGTTCAAGGACACCATCTGCAAAAGTCCAAGCAGGATTACTACTATCACTAACAGCAGCTTGATTATAAGGTACTCGACTGACACCTCTTTGTAGGTTCACACCATTGCTCGATAGTCCACTATTAAGGATATTATTTGCTGAGGCTGTTTCACCCGCTGAAGTTGATGCATTTGCAGAGCTGCTAGCATTGCTTTCAGTTGCTGAGCTTGACTCTGTTTGGCTTGATGAACTTGACTGACTACTGCTTGAGCTTGTAGAACTTGAAAGTTGACTCTTACCGAGACTAATAGCCTTATCTAGCAGTTTATCAATTTCAGTGTTCCCAGTCTTAACTTCGGTAAATTTAGCATCTGCCTTTACTTTAGCATTTGTATCTAAGACACCATCAGTGATAGCTGGTGTTTCAAATTGAGCATTAACATCTTGTACTGCCTTGATTTGTGTTTCAAGGCTATCATATTTTGATTTAGCAAGAGTATGCTCTCTAGCTCCCTCAAGTTTATCTAAAAGTTCTTTGAGTTGATTCAGTTGACTAAACTGACTATTTTTTAGGGCAGTTTTATTCTCATCAGTATAAAAAGTATCATAGAGACTGTTAAATTGATCGAGAATTGCTTGATTACTTACCAAACCTGCATCAGATGACTGAGACTGAATTTCTTGGGAAGAACGCGTAATTTGACGATAAACGTAGTAGCTACCTCCAATAATCAAGACAATAATCGCTAAAATAGCTGACAAGATGACCCACAGTTTTTTGCGTCGTGGTTCATCCTCTTCTTGAAGAGAGCGAGCTAGAATTGGGGTTTCTTCTTGTGAAGTTTCCTCATTTTCTACCTGTTCAGGTTCAAATACTTCCTCTACAAGATTTTTGTCCATAACTAAAGTTTCTTCTAGTGGCGAAAGGAGAACTTCTTCAGTTGCTACTCCCTCTTCTTCAGCAAACTTTTCTGATTCAGAGACTTCTTCTACTGGTTCCACCTCTTCTTCAATCGTTTCTTTAGCATCTTGGATCAAATCATCTAGACTTTGAAGTTCCTCTTTCTTCGCCTGAATGTTTGTAAATTTATCAGCTTCGATTTCTTCACGGTGTTGTTTAATGTATTTGTCCAAAATCGTATCATCAGGAGTTACTCCTGCTTCGATTTCTTCATTTTTTCGAATAACTTGTCCAACTGTTAGATCCTTAGCTTCCTCAAAGTCAAACTGAGGTTCTTGGGAGATTTTCTCCGGTTCTAACAATTCTTCTTTTTTATCCTTCGGATCCATGGCAGCTCCTTTCTAATCTGTCAAATTTCTTTTGACACGTTGACCAAAATATTGATACAAATCAACTTTCAAAGTACCATTATAGAGTTTTCGTTTTTTATCCGCCTGACTACCATATTTACTTTCAAAGGCTTCATCACTTGTCAGAATAAACTTACTCCAAGTTTTGAGTGGTTCAAAAACCTCACCCATTTCAGCATAAAGTTTAGTTACTCCTGCATCATCTGACAGACGTTCACCATATGGTGGGTTAGAGATAATGACTCCATTAATCTTATCCGTACGCAAATCCTGTACGCGCATCTGTTTAAAGAGAATATCTCCAGATACTCCTGCTGCCTGGGCATTGGCTTTGGCAATTTCCACCATACGACCATCGATATCACAACCCATAATATCCAGTTCAATCTCTCGATTTATCTGCTTGCTTGCCTCAGTTCTGACTTCTTGAATCAAGCGGTCACTAACCCAGTTCCACTCTTCAAAGGCAAAGGAACGACGCAAACCTGGTGCCATCTTGCGCGCAATCATAGCCGCCTCAATACAGAAGGTTCCCGAACCACAGGTTGGATCAATCAAAGGCTTATCAGGGTACCAGTTTGACAGTTGCAAAATCGCAGCTGCCATATTCTCCTTGATTGGAGCACCACCTTTTTCAGTACGGTAACCACGTTTAAAGAGACTTGAACCAGTCGTATCAATCATAACAGTCGCTATATCTTTCAAAATGGAAACTTCAATCTTGAACTCTGGACCATTCTCCATCAGGGGAACACCTTCTGGTCGGGCATAGTGTTTTTGTAGTTTCTTAACAACTGCCTTTTTAGAAATTGCCTGCACACTTGGTTCATTGTGTAATTTTGACTTAACACACTTAGCCTTGGCAATTGGGAAACGAGCTCCAAGTGGGAGATAGTTCTCCCAATCTAGAGCAAAAACACCTTGGAAAAGTTCTTCAAATGTTTTTGCAGGAAAAGTTCCCACAACGATTTTGATTCTATCCGCAGCTCTTAGCCACAGGTTAGTTTGGATAATCGCTTTAACATCACCTTGAAAACGAACACGCCCATTTTCAACTTGACAATCATAACCCAAATCTCTCACTTCACGTCCAACTACAGCTTCCAAACCCGCAGCAGCAGTCGCAATTAAATTAAATGTTGTTTTCATTTCAGTCTTTTATAGACCTTTCTTTATTCACTTTAAAAAATGAGGTTGAGAATATATCTCAGCCCCAACCTATATGCAATTTTCTATAAGCCATGTTTTGTTCCAGAAGTGACTAGGACCACTTCCTTCGATAATCATCTGTCTACCACTAGCAGCTCTAGCTGATAGCAGTCAGAGTACTACGTTCGTTTCCGCGCACTCCATGCCCCGACCAAAATTTGGGTTGCTAGCTTGAGGGGTTTACCGCGTTCCACTCTCTCTGTTTCCAGAGAGACTCCGTCACTGTGGCACTTTCAAGTCTACTCTGACATATCCTAAGACTTAGCCATTTCAACTGCCGTAACGATTTCTCGTCCCTAGGCTTATGGTTTCGCCTAGCACAAACACTACAGGCATCACAGCCTGTGCTAGCATGGACTTTCCTCATGAAAAGAAGCTCTCTTCACGCGATTATCCAAAAATTGCACAACAGAAGTATTCTTAGAAATCAGAATTATCCATGATTTGTTTGCCAAATACTTCTTTTTCAAGACGATTCAAACGTTTCAAAATATCAAAATTTGTCATAGAAGTTGTACTTCCAAGCTCTGCTGGTTCAGAAGCTACTGGAGTCACTTGAGGTTTTTTCGCCAATTCCTCTTTCAACTCTGCAATTTCTAAACGGAGTGACTTTACTAATGCTGCATAAGTTTCATAATCCTTGATGACATCATCCAAGAATTCATCAACCTCTGCTTTACTATATCCACGTACTTCTCTTCCAAAATCTTGCTCAAAAATATCTTTTGCTGTAAAAATAATACTTGCCATGTCTCTCTCCATTCTCAGTTGCTAGTATTATTATATAAAAAAAGGCAAACAAAAAGCAAGGTCAAAGGCTCAATTTTCGGAAAAATTTTCAGCTACTTCGTTTAATTCCTCAAATGTTAATCTTTTTGTAATATAGTTGTCTTTCTTTTTCATCAGTTCGTAAAAATACTTCAGTTTTGTTTCATTTTCTTCATCATAAAAAAGATAGGCTCCATCTGTATTTTCAAGTAAGAAAAGTTGATAATCTCGTAATTGACCCTTGTGTTCATAGTTCGGATAGGCGTATTTAACAAAATCAACTTGTTTAAATTCACTAAGTTTAACCCGATTCCCCTCATTCCAGTTTTCCCCATGAGTCTCAAAATCAAAGATAGTCGCAAGTTGGAAACCAAAGTCATCTTTCATATCTCTGGCCACCTCCAAAACCCAGTATTCAAATCCCAGAGTTCCCGTAAACACCAACCATTTCAACCCTTCGTCAGCCATTTTTTCCAAATCTCTACGAATGGCTTTTTTAATAATTTTTAAACGAATATCTTTGTCATTAAACAATCCTAAATCAAAGCTAGAATAGCCTAAAACCAAGGCAGTATGCATTTTTTCACCCTTTCTGTTCACTTTTATGGTATAATAGAGTGATGTTATTGTACCAATAAGGAGAATTATGGTCAACTATCCTCATAAACTTTCATCGAAAAAAAAACAACAAGTCACCTCACAAACTAAAAATTTCGCAAATCGTGGGATGACCTTTGAGAAGATGATCAATGCTACAAACGATTATTATCTGACACACGGTTTAGCTGTTATCCATAAGAAACCAACTCCCGTTCAGATTGTCCGCGTAGACTATCCTCAGCGTAGTCGTGCTAAGATTGTTGAAGCTTATTTTAGACAAGCATCGACTACCGATTATTCTGGAGTTTATGAAGGGTTTTACATCGATTTCGAAGCCAAGGAAACCAAGCAAAAACATGCGATTCCGATGAAGAACTTCCATCCTCATCAGATTCGGCATATGGAACAAGTCCTTGAACAAAAAGGAATTTGCTTTGTCCTTCTTCATTTTTCTTCTTATCAAGAAACGTATTTATTGCCGGCACTTGACCTCATCCGTTTTTATCATCAGGATATGGGTAAAAAGTCAATGCCGCTTGACTATATCAAAGAATTCGGTTATGTGATTGAGCAGTCTGCTTTTCCACAAATTCCTTACCTTGATACAGTCAAACAACATTTACTAGGTGGTAAAACAATATGAACAAACAAACTATCTTACGCATCGCTAAATACCTCGGCATTGGTGTGATTAGCTTATTTATCGCAGCTTTCCTGGTTGGTGGTGGTGTCTTTCTTTACTATGCAAATAAGGCTCCTGAACTTTCCGAGAGCAAACTTGTTGCAACTACATCAAGTAAAATTTATGATAGCAAAAATGAACTAATCGCAGATTTAGGTGCTGAACGTCGTGTCAATGCTCAAAGTAGTGACATTCCTACCGATCTTGTCAATGCGATTGTCTCTATCGAGGATCACCGTTTCTTTAACCATAGAGGAATTGATAGCATTCGTATAGCAGGAGCTTTCCTTCGTAACCTTCGAAGCAATAGCGGTCTTCAAGGTGGATCGACTTTGACTCAGCAGTTGATAAAATTGACCTACTTCTCAACATCAACAGCTGATCAAACCCTATCCCGTAAAGTTCAAGAGGCTTGGTTAGCTATCCAGCTAGAGCGAACTGCAACTAAACAAGAAATATTGACCTATTACGTCAATAAGGTCTACATGTCAAATGGTAACTATGGTATGCAGACTGCTGCAGAGAACTACTATGGTAAGGATCTCAAAGATTTGTCCATTCCACAGCTAGCACTCTTAGCAGGTATGCCACAGGCTCCAAACCAATACGATCCTTATTCTCATCCTGAAGCTGCCCTTGAAAGACGGAACCTTGTTTTGTCAGAAATGCAAAGACAAGGATACCTTACAGCCGAACAATATGAAACAGCCATCAATACTCCAATCACAGATGGACTTCAAAGTCTAAAATCTCTTAATAGCTATCCACAGTACATGGATAACTATCTTAAAGAGGTTATTGATCAAGTAGAACAAGAGACAGGTTATAATCTATTAACAACAGGTATGGAAGTCTATACAAACGTCGACCAAGAGGTACAAAAACACCTTTGGGACGTCTATAACACTGATCAATACGTAAACTATCCTGATGATGATATCCAAGCAGCTTCTACTATCGTTGATGTATCAAATGGTAAAGTTATTGCCCAACTCGGATCTCGTCACCAAGCTAGCAATGTATCCTTTGGTACTAACCAAGCAGTGGAAACAAACCGTGACTGGGGTTCAACTATGAAACCAATTACGGACTATGCACCTGCACTTGAATACGATATCTATGACTCAACTGCTTATATGCTTAAGGATGTACCATATAACTTCCCAGGTACTAGCACTCCAGTCTACAACTGGGATCGTGGCTATTATGGTAACATCACTCTTCAAACTGCTATCCAACAATCTCGTAACGTACCAGCAGTCGAAACTCTCGATAGAGTTGGACTTGATAAAGCCAAAAAATTCTTAAATGGACTTGGCATTGATTATCCAACCATGGTATATGCAAACGCAATTTCAAGTAATACGACTGAATCAGGTAAACAGTACGGTGCAAGTAGTGAAAAAATGGCTGCTGCCTATGCTGCATTTGCTAACGGTGGTATCTATCACAAACCAATGTATATCAATAAAGTTGTCTTTAGCGACGGTAGTTCAAAAGAGTTTTCTGATCAAGGTACTCGTGCTATGAAAGAAACAACCGCCTATATGATGACAGAAATGATGAAAACAGTATTATACTCTGGTACAGGTCGAGACGCTTATATTTCATGGCTTCCACAAGCAGGTAAAACTGGTACATCAAACTACACTGATGAAGAGATAGAAAACCACATTAAAACAAGTCAATTTGTTGCTCCGGATGAAATGTTTGTTGGTTATACCCGTAAATATTCAATGGCAGTCTGGACTGGTTACTCAAACCGCCTTACTCCAATCGTTGGTGATGGCTTTACAGTTGCCACTAGTATCTATCGTTCTATGATGCAGTATCTAGCAGAGGACGATCATCCTGGTGACTGGAAAATGCCAGAAGGACTTTATAGAAGCGGTGATTACGTCTTCAAGAATGGGGCACGTAGCAACTGGATTCCACAATCAACTCAAGCAAGTTCGACAACAGAGAGCTCTAGCTCAAGTTCAACTTCAACAACTGAAAGTGAAAGCTCTTCAAACGAAAATACGAATGGTACTACTAATCCAAATGCAACGCAACCAAACTCATCTGCAAATTCTCAACAACAAAACCAACCTCAACAAAATCCACGAAGACAGCAATAAAATATAGAAAAAACTGAGAATAACACGG
>NZ_KQ970818.1:121193-130380 GCF_001579645.1 Streptococcus infantis | reverse complement strand
CCACACCTCAGTTTTTTCTATATAGTTTCTATCAAACTTTTTAAAAATATGTAGAGAAACAACTGAACAGGTTAAATACCTCAATCACAACCTTATCCCAAACACATGATAAATAGTCGGGAAAACTGTTTAATATTATAGATAAAAGATACCTTATTTTTATGTAGTTTATCTATGAACAGGGGCGTGACTTAAAAAGTCTAATCTACTACTTCAATGCAGGGATTAAACCAATAATCAACATGCTAAACTAAAGTCTCAGGAAGGGTATCAAAAGGCCAGACTTTTTGTCCGGCCTCTTTTTTATTATTTAACATGATTTGCAAGGTCTTCTTGCGCTTTTTTATTAGATTCTTCTTTTTCTTTCTTCCATTTATCTTGAGCTTTTTGATATTCATCAGCAGTTACTGGCTTATCTTGAAGTTCAAGGTATTTGTACAAGAGTGCTTCACTTGTTCCCTTGTTACCTGAGTAAGCAAATGGAAGTGTGAATGGCACCATCTTAGACAACATTGGACGTCCAGTTTGAGAAGTTGTTGGAATAATCAAAGCACTATCTGTCAACCAAGCTTGGGCCGCAGCATATTTATCATAACGTTTTGAAACGTCAGTGTCTTCATTTCCAGCTTCAACAACCATCTTTTCGTAATCTTCTAAACCAACTTGTTTAGCAGCTGCATTGTTTGTGCCCGAATCAAATCCTAGGTAAGTCTTAGTATTTTCACCTACTGATGGTTTGATGATATCAAGGTAAGTAGATGGGTCGATGTAGTCTGGAGACCAACCAACGTTATCTGAAAGGTCCCAATCTTCACCGGCAGCCGTTTCAGCAAAGTAAGTAACATTGAGGACTTCATCTTTTTGAAGTTGTTGGATATCAATAACGACATTGTCAGTTCCTAACGTTGCTTCAAGTGATTGTTTCAATGATTGAACACGTTGAACTTTTGTAGTATTCGTTTGGTCAACTGGCATATCCAAGTGGATTGGGAATTGAACACCCTCTGCTTGGAGAGCTGTCTTAGCCTTAGCAAATTCTGCTTTCGCTTTTTCAGGATTGTAAAGACCATCTTGAGCGTCATCTAGATTGACATCTTTCCACTCATCACCATAGGTCACCAATTTTTCCTTAACTAATTCACCAAAGTTTTTACCATCTGCTTGAACAAATGTTGGTGGTACGAACAAGTTACGAAGAAGTTTGCTTGCTCCGCTTTCTCCATTAACTTGAGAAGCATAAGCTGTTCTATCAAAACCAAAAGCAATAGCCTGACGGAAGTCTTTGTTAAGAAGAGCTTTCTTAGTTGAAGTCTTTTGCTCGTCTGTAGTCTTAGAAGTATATTTGTAAGACTGACGGTCAATATTTGTACCAACTAAGAAGGTTGAAGAATCTTGTGGTGTATAAACGATATTGTCTTTAAACTCTTTTTCAAGTTCAGAGTAGCTTCCACTTGTTGGGAAGAGACGAGCCATTGAGAAGCCGCCATCCTTAAAGGTTTCTGCAAGTTTGTTATTGTCTTGACCATCCCAGAATGAAAGTTTTACTTTATCAATATGAACATTGTCCTTATCCCAGTAGTTTGGATTCTTTTCAAATTCTACTGAAGATTTTGCTACTAATGATTTCAACAAGAAAGGACCATTATAAAGGATACTGCTTGGATCAGTTGCTTTGGCAAAGTCACTTCCTTTAGAAGTAAGGAATTCTTCATTGACTGGTGCAAGAATTCCCATGGTTGTCTTAGAGTTCCAGAAGCTTTCTGGTTTGTTCAAAGTGTATTGAACTGTTTGATCATCTACAGCCTTGATTCCAACTTCTGAGAAGTCTTTAACTTCACCTTTTACATAAGCATCAAGACCTTTAATAGATTCTTGAACAAGATAAAGGGCTTCTGACTTATTATCAGCCGCATATTTAAGACCTGTTACAAAGTCTTGCGCTTTCACTGGCGCATACTCTTCGCCTTCAGAAGTATACCACTTAGCATCCTTACGGATTGTGTAAGTGTAAGTTAACCCGTCTTTAGACACTGACCAATCTTCCGCCAAAGATGGCACGAAGTTACCGTAGCGGTCATTCTCCATCAAACCGTCAATAACATTACTTGTGATATTAGCAACCGCAGCCTTACCAGTTGTCAAATAGTTTAGGCTGTCTGGGTCAGTTTCATAAACATAAGAAAAAGTTTTCTCACCTTTTGCACTAGAGCCTGAACCTGAACAAGCTGCCAAAACACCTGACGCTAACAGAGTCACTCCTGCTAGGGCCATTACTTTTGAAAATTTCATAATAAACTCCTTTATGACTTTTTATACATTATAGTCCCTTTTTTGCTAAGTGTCAATACAATTTTCAGAATTTTTCAAATTGAATTGAAAACAATTGCCATTTTAAAATTATTTTTTACAATCAGTCACTTTTATGGCATTCATATTTGAAAAATCTCTTTGTTAGCAGTTTTCAAGTAAATCTTTATGATATAATGAAAGGAGAAAATTGAAAGGAAATACCATGTCAAAAGAAGTTATTGTTGAAAGTTTTGAACTGGATCACACCATTGTCAAAGCACCGTATGTCCGTTTAATCGGAGAAGAAACAGGTCCTAAGGGAGATATCATTTCTAACTTTGATATTCGCTTGGTTCAACCAAACGAAGACTCAATCCCTACTGCTGGTCTTCATACAATCGAGCACCTCTTAGCCAAACTCATCCGTACTCGCATTGACGGGATGATTGATTGTTCACCATTTGGGTGTCGTACAGGTTTCCATATGATTATGTGGGGACGTCATACTAGCGCAGAAATCGCTGCTGTCATCAAGGATTCATTGAAAGAAATCGCTGAAACAACAACTTGGGAAGATGTCCCAGGAACAACCATTGAGTCTTGTGGTAACTACAAGGATCATAGCCTTTTCTCTGCTAAGGAATGGGCAAAATTGATTCTTGAACAAGGAATCTCAGATGATGCCTTTGAGCGTCATGTCATTTAACACAAAAGAACCAGCTTTTCAGCTGGTTCCTTTTTTGATTCGCAAAACTTTGATTTAGGCTTTTTCACGAATGACCAAGACACCATCTTCCATGTCGGCTTCAAGGTGTTTAGCATCAAGATTATCCAAGTGGAAGTCTGTTACTTTGTCACGGATTTGTTGTTCAACTACTCGACGGAGTGGACGAACACCCATGACTTCATCATAACCTTCTTCAGTCATGTATTCTTTGGCAGCTTCGCTCACCGCCAAGTCGATTTCTTTCTTAGCAAGTGTCTTATTGACATCAATCAACATCAAATCGACAATCTTAGAAAGGTCTTCCTTGCTCAAGTGTGAGAATTCAATCACAGCGTTGAAACGGTTCAAGAATTCTGGACGGAAGTAAGGTTTCAAACGATCCATGAGTTCTGGTTTATCCGCATCTTCTGTCAAGTTAGCTTCGTAACCAAAGCCTGCATTTGAAGTGGCGATAATCACTGTATTCTTGAAGTTTACAGTGTTACCTTGACCGTCTGTTAAACGACCATCATCCAATACTTGAAGAAGAAGAGTAATCACTTGAGGGTCAGCCTTTTCAATTTCGTCGAGAAGGACGATTGAGTAAGGGTTACGGCGAACACGTTCTGTCAAAGTATTGCTATTGTCATCATAACCAACATAACCAGCTGTTGTACCAATCAATTTAGAAACAGCTGTACGGTCGCTGTATTCTGACATATCCAAACGGATGATAGCATCCTTAGTTCCGAACATATCAAGTGCTAATTGTTTAGCCAACTCAGTTTTACCAACACCAGTTGGACCTACAAAGAGGAAGCTACCGATTGGACGGTTTCCTTCATCAAAACCTGCACGATTACGACGGATAGCACGTGCTACTGCTTCAACAGCCTTATCTTGGCCGATAACCTTAGTTTGCAAACGGTGACCCATATCTTTCAAACGTTCGATATCAGTAGCACCCATTTGTGATACTGGAATACCAGTCATACGTTCTACAGACTCAGCTACGTCATTAACAGTCGCTGTCACCTTGTGATCTTCAGTATGGTTGGCAATTTGTTTTTCAAGTTCTTCGATACGAATTTTTGCATTAAGGGCTGCTTCGTAATCTTCTTTGGCTGCTGCAGCTTCTTGTTTAGCTTTTTCTTCTTCAATTTCATGTTCCACAGCATGCACATCTGTCACTGGGTGTTGAGCTGCCAAGTGAGCAGCTGTCACGTCGACTAGGTCGATAGCCTTATCTGGCAAGCTACGTTGCGGAATATATTGAACAGAGTAATCAACAGCCGCTTTCAATACTTCATCTGGCAAAATAACATTGTGGTGTTGTTGATAAAGGTCACGAATACCTTGAAGAATCTTGAAAGTATCTTCAGCAGATGGAGCATTAACTTTTACTTCGTTGAAACGACGAGCTAGAGCAGCATTTTTCAAAATAGTGTTGCGATATTCATCTTGAGTTGTTGCACCAATCACTGTCAATTCCCCGCGTGAAAGAGCTGGTTTCAAGATATCAGCAAGACCTTTAGATCCTTGACCATCCCCTGTGCTACCTGCACCAAGGATTTGGTGGATTTCATCGAAGAAGAGGATAATATTTCCAGCTTCTTTAACCTCGTTTACCAGGTTTTGAATGTTTTCTTCAAAGCTACCACGGTATTGAGTACCAGCTTCAAGTCCAGAAATATCAATTGAAATGATTTCTTTGTTCTTGATTGCTGCTGGAACGTCTCCATTCACAATAGCTTGGGCCAAACCTTCAACTACTGCTGTTTTACCAACACCAGCATCACCGACAAGAACTGGATTGTTTTTTGTACGACGTGAAAGAATTTCAGAAGTTTCTTGAATTTCTTTATTACGTCCGATGACCGGATCCAATTTTCCTTCACGAGCTTCTTCGGTTAAGTTGCGACCAAGTTTTGCAAGGATCCCATCTTGTTTCATTCCTTTACCTTGATGGTGTTGCATTTGCTCGCTTCCTTCATTTGGAAGTTGACCAGTTTGGCGGTAAATAGCGAATTCTTCTGGTGTCACTTCACGACCGTTAATCAAGTAACGACGGTTTTCTGAACTGTATCCACGCATACCGCCCATTAATTGGTTAAATAAATCATCCATGTTGTTAAAGTTATTAAAGTTGTTGTTCATATTTCATACCTCGTTTGTTTTCAAATTTACTTAGTCAAAACAATTTGACTTTCTCTGACCTTTGTTTTAAAAAATTTAGACTAGCTATTTGCTACTCTACGTATAATTTCAGGTTTTTCTTTATCCAATACAGGTTTTGTGATTGGACTTCTAAAAATACTAATGTTCATCATAGGTTGTACCTCTTTTCTAGGTTTTACCCATACTTTGACCTTAAGATAAATTACATAATCACCTTAAAATCAAGGTTTTCTAAGGATTTCCTTATCCTTATGTTCTTAGTATATCACTTTGGTCAGTAATAGTCAAGGGATTTGACCAATTTTGACCAACTTTTTTTAAATATTTTTTTATACCAAAAAACCAGTCAAAATGACTGGTTTTTATTTACTATTTATGAATCTTAGCTCAATGCATCATCCATTGAAAGAACTTCGTGGAAGACACGTTGTGTCAATTCAGTTTTTTGTTCTGGAGTGAGGTACTTAGTATTTACACAGTATCCTGAGATACGTACGATTACGTCTTCACCTGACATGATCTTTTCGTAAACATCGTTCAAGTCCATAACGTTCAAGTTAACGTGTTGTCCACCATTTTCGAAGTAACCATCAAGAATTGTTACCAAGTTATCAACTTGTTCGTCACGAGTTTTACCAAGAGCACGTGGTGATACTTGAGTTGTCAATGAGATACCATCAGCTGCGTAACCAAAGTCAAGGCTAGCAAGTGAGTTCAAGTTTTGCAACCATCCACCTTTAGCTTTGTTAGATGGGTTAGCACCTGGTGAGAAGAATTCAAGTTTAGACAAGTTCACTGAACCATCTTCGTTGAGGTATACACCTTTGTGGACTGGTGAGTTACCAGTTTGTTTAGAGTAAGCAACGTTAGATGTGATTGTCAAAAGTGATACTGTAGCTTCTGCATTCTTGTAAAGTTTGTGGCTACGTAGACGAGTTGTGTAAGCTTCGATCAACCATTCTGCCAATTCGTTTGAACGTGGGTCATCTTCACCCCAACGTGGGTATTCACCGATTGTTTCGTAATCGTAGATGTAGCCATTTTCATCACGGATTGGTTTAACTGTAGCGTATTTGATAGCTGACAATGTGTCAACAGTGTTAGCGAATCCACAGATACCGAATCCCATGTTAGCACGTTGTTTAGTTGGCAAGAAGGCCATTTGAACAGCTTCGTAGTTGTACTTATCAGTCATGTAGTGGATGATGTTCAAAGCATCTACGTAAGTGTCTGTCAACCAGTCAAGAGATTTTTCAAAGTTAGCTTTAACTGATTCGAATTCAAGAACTTCGTCACGGATTGGTTCGATGTCAAATACTTTGTAGTCTTTATGAACATCGTCGTAACCACCGTTCAAACCAGTAAGAAGAGCTTTAAGAACGTTAACGCGAGCACCGAAGTACTGGATGTTGTGACGTTGTTCTTCGTTTTCTGGGTCAAGTGGAGATACACAACATGAGATACAGCTCATTTCACCATATCCATCTTTAGCCATTGTTGTTACACCTTCGTATTGGATTGAAGAGTGTTTGTGGCTCATGTGCATACAGTAGCGACGGAAATTGTATGGCAATTTGTCAGTCCAAAGAACTGTCAAGTTTGGTTCTGGAGAGTTACCGATGTTGTCAAGAGTATTCAAGAAACGGTAGTCCATCTTAGTAACACGGTGACGACCGTCGTTACCCATACCAGCCATAGAAGTTGTGATGAAAGTTGGGTCACCTGAGTACAATTGGTCATAAGCTTTTGTACGAGCAAATTTAACTGTACGAAGTTTCATAACGAAATCATCAACAAATTCTTGGATTTCTGATTCAGTAAATGTACCACGAGCAAGGTCACGTTCTGCAAAGATATCCAATACGATTGGCACACGTCCAAGAGATGTAGCCGCACCATTGATAACACGGCAGACAGACATAAAGGCAATGTTAACCCATTGGATAGCTTCTTTAACGTTCATCGCTGGTTTACGAACATCAACTCCGTAAAGGTCACCTAAGCGTACAACTTGTTGCAATGCTTGATATTGAAGGTTGATTTCTTCACGAAGACGGATTGTTTCTTCATCGATTTCTTCGATTGAGTTCCAGTCGTTTACTTTTTCTTGCATCAAGTAGTCTGCACCGTAAAGAGCAAGACGTGCATAAACACCGATGATACGTCCACGTGAGTATGCATCTGGAAGACCAGTTACAGTGTGAGCGTGACGAGCACGACGGATGTTTGAAGTGTAAGCACGGAAGATACCGTCGTTAACAGTTGTTACATATTTTGTGAAAATTTCGTGAACAGCTGGATCTGGTTCGTATCCGTTTTCTTTCAAAGTAGTTTCAGCCATACGGATACCACCTTTTGGCATGAAGTTCAATTTGAAGAGTTCGTCATTTTGGATACCGAAGATAACTTCGTTTTCTTTGTCGATGAATCCTGCAGGGATGTCAGCGATAGACGTTGGACGAGTGTCCATTGGGAAACGAGTTTCTTCGTAGTGTGCTTTAGTTTCTTCTACGATTTTTTTGATGTGAAGTGAACGCTCTGTTGGTCCTGCAAGGAAGCTTTCATCTCCATCATAAGGTGTGTAGTTAGCTTGTACAAAGCGTGATACACTTGCTTTTTCTTTCCAGTCAACACCTTTAAAGCCTTCCCAGGCTTTGTCAAAAATGTCCTGTGCTTCAACAACTGTCTTAACAACCATGTTAATGTCCTCTTTTTTCTTTCTAGTAACAGTCATCTGTTACATTCATGTATTCAGTATAACACACAGTAAACGATTTCAACAACTAAAAACTCACTTTTTAAACACTTTCTTTTCTAATACAGTTCAAAATTTGCGACGAACTGTATTATATTTTTGAAAGAGATTATTTGATTTTCATTTTTTCAGAAAAAGAGTATAATAAAATTAGACAAACTAGCACTGAGAGGTTTCTCCATGTTGATTTTTCCACTAATGAATGATTTATCTCGTAAAATCATCCATATTGACATGGATGCCTTTTTTGCTGCTGTTGAAATTCGAGACAATCCCGAACTTAAAGGGAAGCCGGTTGTGATTGGTAGTGACCCTAGAAAAACTGGTGGTCGAGGAGTTGTTTCTACCTGTAGCTATGAAGCGCGAGTCTTTGGCATCCACTCAGCTATGAGTTCTAAAGAAGCCTATGAACGTTGCCCCCAAGCTATTTTCATATCTGGAAACTACGAAAAATATACTGCTGTCGGTCAACAGATTCGAGCTCTTTTCAAACGTTATACGGATAATATCGAGCCTATGAGTATCGATGAAGCTTATCTAGACGTGACTGAAAACAAACTCGGCATCAAGTCCGCTGTAAAAATCGCTCGACTAATTCAACAAGATATTTGGAATGAACTTCATTTGACCGCTTCTGCTGGTGTGTCTTACAATAAATTCTTAGCTAAAATAGCCAGCGATTACCAAAAACCTCGAGGCCTAACAGTTATTCTCCCTGATGAAGCTGAAGATTTTCTTAGACAAATGGATATCGCTAAATTCCACGGTGTAGGAAAGAAAACAGTTGAAAAATTGCATCAAATGGGCGTATTCACAGGAGCTGATCTTTTAAAAATTTCTGAAATTAGTCTCATTGACCGTTTTGGTCGACTCGGTTTTGACCTGTATCGCAAGGCTCGTGGCATTGATAATTCTCCCGTCAAATCCAATCGCATTCGTAAGTCTATCGGAAAAGAAAAAACTTATAGTAAGATTCTCAATCTAGAAGAAGATATCAAAAAAGAGCTAACCCTCCTTTCGGAAAGAGTTGCCCTAAGTCTTCAAAAACATGAAAAATCTGGAAAGATTGTTATTTTAAAAATCCGCTATGCTGACTTTTCTACAATGACTAAGCGGAAAAGCTTATCTCAAAAGATCCAAGATGCTGAAACTATTTCACAAATGGCTATCCAACTTTACGAATCTCTGACAGATAAAGATAAAGACGTTCGCTTATTGGGTGTCACTGTGACTGGATTTTAAAACCTTGAAGGAAACGG
>NZ_KQ970818.1:119146-120149 GCF_001579645.1 Streptococcus infantis | reverse complement strand
CCAACTTCCCTCAAGGTTTTTTCTTATACAAATAATCGAACAAAGCTATACAGTAACAAGACACTACCAAGGACAATACGGTATTTACCGAAGACTGTGAAGTCGTGTTTCTTAACATAGCTGGTCAAGAAACGAATGGCAACCATGCTGACTGCAAAAGCTACTACCATGGCTACTAAGAGCAAGAAGAATTGACCAAAGCTCAAGACTTCTCCTGCTTTGATAAATTTAAAAATCTTCAAAGCACTGGCTCCAAACATAACTGGAATTCCTAGGTAGAAGGTAAACTCAGTTACCACCGAACGACTAGTTCCATTTAACAAACCACCAACGATAGTGGCGCCCGAACGGCTAGTCCCAGGTAAAAGAGCCAAGACTTGGAAAAGTCCGATATAGAGGGCCGTTTTATAAGGCAACTTGTCTAGCTCTGTGACTGTGGGCTCAATCGCTTGCGCTTTGTTACGTTTTTCAAGATAGATAAAGGCAACCCCATAAACAATCAACATAATGGCTACTGAAACCATATTGTGGAAGTGAGTATCAAACCAATCATCAAACTTAAAGACTAGAAGAAGAGGGAGAGTCGCAACAAATACTTTGGACCATAATTGCCAAGTTCTACGAACTTCAACTTTATCCTTACCTGGTTTGAAGGGATTAAGTTTGTTAAAGTAGATAACCATAACGGCTAAGATAGCACCCAGTTGAATAACTACGTTAAACATAGACATAAAGGCTTCATTTTGATCTTTATACTGGATAAACTCTTCTGCCAAAATCAAGTGACCAGTACTTGAAATCGGCAACCATTCCGTGATTCCTTCAACAATCCCAAAAAAGATAGATTTTAAAATTTCAATAAGATACATAGATTACTCCTTTTTCTACCCTCCATTATATCATACTTTTAAAGGCTGTGTTGAGTTTTCTTTAGAAAGCGCCGATACTTCCACCACCGCCACCGCCTGAGAAACCTCCACCAGAGCTACCACTTCCAGATGAT
>NZ_KQ970818.1:114398-119126 GCF_001579645.1 Streptococcus infantis | reverse complement strand
CTACCACTTCCAGATGATACAGAGAAGGTACTTGCTGTATTTGCAACCGAAGTGTATTGATTAATGTGAGCAGCAGATGTATGAAACTGTTTATCCCATCCACAAGATACATAAAGATTCATAGTTTCGTTTTCAAGTTGAATATTGTGGAGCTTCATGATCTTATTCACTTTCTTTGCGTATCCATACAGAGTTGCATAAACCAAAAGACGATTCCAAAGTACAATGCTCTCTAGTTCTGCCTTATCAAGATGCGCAATATCACGAAGCATATTTTCAAAACTTGTCCAAAGGTAATAGGCTTCTGCCCCTTCTTCGTTTAAGACTCCATCACGAGATGGACCTCGAGTCACAAAATAAACTAAGGCACTGGCAAGTAAGCCTATTAAACCTATGGAAAGTAAAGGAAGTGAAAAATAACCACGTGTTCGCAGGCTATAATAGAAGATAAGAAGGCCAATTAAACCTGTTACAGCTGAACAGACTTTCATACCAGTTACAAGACTATTTTCTTTATCCGTCAAAGGACGATAATAGCTTGGAAGACGTAGAATTTTCACCTTGTCTCGTACACAACTTTGCATGCGTTGAAGCCGTCTCTCGAAGGAACGCTTGAGATGCAAGCCGAATTCACGAATATGCTGCTCATCAGCTTCCTTAGCTCCATGGAATAGTCCTGAAGAAACTTGATACTCTGGAAAAAGATCTGAAAGAGCCAGTTCTTTATTAGTTGAGAGAGTCATCCGCAAGCATTCTTTTTCAAAATTCGACAAGCCTTTTTCACTATTGATTTTTATCCACGGTTCTTCTTCACCCTGAAAAATGGATAAATGCCCCCGATCAACTAAGTCTAGCAAAGTCGCCTGAATCAATCGTTCAAAAGAGAATTTGCCAAACTTCTTCTTATTCAAGGGACTGATTTCCTCCAAGGAGGTAGAGTAAATAGCCTCCGCCAAAACCATTGGAGGTAGATTCATTGGAGGTTCGTAAAGTCGATGATCCTTGGGATGTACCTTTTTGAGGGTCGTATGTTTACGAAATGCTCGATAATACATGATGGTCATCATCAATAACACGATAAAGATTATTGGAAAAATCCACTTTATCATTAGACTGGCTTGCACTTTGCTAGCTTTTATTTCTATTTCAATTTTTTTAAAATCTCTTAAACGCTCTTCTTCCAGTCCTTGGCTTGGAGCTACCGAGAAAGCCTCCCTGGGCCAATAGGCATGTAGCTCAACTTGACGTTTTCTAGGAAGATTTTTCATCTTCACCCGATAAATATCGTTTACTTTTTCGACACTTCCATCGTTGAGGAGTTTGCCTGTATGAAAAAAGAATTTCTCTGCCGGACTATCTGAAGTTACTCGAAATTCTAAGTCTTTGATGTCTCCTGAACTATCTGTCAGTGGTTGCCAATTCAGCTCAGCAATATCCTGATACAAGAAAAGAAGGTTTTTCAATTGCCAGGTAATGGTTACACGCACAGTGTCTCCAGCTTTTCCAGGATTTAAAATGATTACTTGATAGCCTTTCCCATTTTCCTTTGTGTAGGAAAGTGCATCTTCTATAATTTCTCCATTCTTTGATACTAGAACAGTTGGATCATCATCAATCTCAAAGCCTTCTGGCATTTTCCCTGCTTTTCCTAGTCCAACCGATTGACCATTAAAATCATCTTTAAAACGATAGGTGATTGTTTGTTGGAAAACTGCTGTATTATCTGCATGAATATTCAAATCTCCCTTATAAGCTAGAATATCAAAGTCTACAGCAAAAACCAGGCGAGGTAGCAATAGCAAACAGGCAAACACCAAAGTAAATAGCCATCTTTTTTTCATCGTATACTCCCTTTCAAGTTTTTCACTATTATATCATTTTTTACAAGTAAGGGTTTACTAAGATTGAAAAAGTTCCGCTTTTTCGATACAATAGAGAGAAGCAATTTTAGACTAGAAATAGGAGAAATCATGAAAAAATTATGCTTAACTATCCTTGCTAGCCTGGCCCTTACTTTAGGACTAGTTAGCCAGGTCCAAGCCGATGAATATTTACGCATCGGTATGGAGGCAGCCTACGCACCCTTTAACTGGACTCAAGATGACGACAGTAACGGTGCTGTCAAAATCGATGGAACCAACCAATATGCTAATGGTTACGACGTCCAAATAGCTAAAAAGATTGCTAAGGACCTAGGTAAAGAGCCCTTGGTTGTTAAAACCAAGTGGGAAGGACTTGTTCCAGCCCTTACTTCTGGTAAGATTGATATGATCATTGCGGGGATGAGCCCAACTGCTGAACGCAAACAAGAAATTGCATTTTCAAGCAGCTACTATACTAGCGAACCAGTACTTTTGGTCAAAAAGGATTCTGCCTATGCAAACGCCAAATCACTAGAGGACTTTAGTGGAGCAAAAATCACTTCTCAACAAGGGGTTTACCTTTATGATTTAATTTCACAAATCTCAGGCGCTCAGAAGGAAACTGCCATGGGAGATTTCGCCCAAATGCGTCAAGCTCTTGAAGCTGGTGTCATTGATGCCTATGTTTCTGAACGTCCTGAAGCCCTAACTGCCGAATCAGCAAACGCTAAGTTCAAAATGATTCAGCCTGAACCTGGTTTTAAAACTGGTGAAGAAGATACATCTATCGCTATTGGACTTCGTAAAGATGATAACCGTATCAGCCAAATCAATGCCAGTATTGAAACCATTTCTAAAGATGAACAAGTTGCGCTCATGGATCGTATGATCAAAGAGCAACCAGCAGAATCTACAACGACAGAGGAAAGCAACAGTAATTTCTTTGGCCAAGTCGCTAAAATTCTGACTGAAAACTGGCAACAACTCTTGCGTGGTGCTGGTATTACACTTCTCATTTCAATTATCGGTACCATCGTTGGTCTCGCTATCGGTCTTGCTATCGGTGTCTTCCGTACAGCACCTCTATCAGAAAATCAATTTATTTTCGGCATCCAAAAACTAATCGGTTGGATTCTCAATATCTATATTGAAATTTTCCGTGGGACACCTATGATTGTACAATCTATGGTTATCTACTATGGAACTGCTCAAGCTTTCGGAATCAATCTAGACCGTACGCTAGCTGCTATCTTTATCGTTTCGATCAACACTGGTGCCTACATGACTGAAATCGTCCGTGGTGGTATCCTAGCTGTTGATAAGGGACAATTTGAAGCGGCAACTGCACTTGGCATGACTCATAACCAGACCATGCGTAAGATTGTTTTGCCTCAAGTTGTTCGAAATATTCTACCAGCGACTGGTAATGAGTTCGTCATCAACATCAAGGATACTTCTGTATTGAACGTTATCTCTGTTGTAGAACTTTACTTCTCAGGAAATACAGTAGCAACACAAACCTACCAGTACTTCCAAACCTTTACCATCATCGCAGTTATCTACTTTGTCCTCACCTTCACAGTAACGCGTATCCTACGCTTCATCGAAAAACGTATGGATATGGATACCTACACGACAGGTGCTAACCAAATGCAAACGGAGGATTTGAAATAATGAGTCAACCAATCCTTGAAATCAAACACCTCAAAAAATCCTACGGGCAAAACGAGGTCTTAAAAGACATCTCTCTCACTATTCATAAAGGAGAAGTGATTTCTATCATCGGTAGTTCCGGTAGTGGTAAATCAACCTTCCTACGTTCTATCAACCTTCTCGAAACACCAACTGATGGTGAGATCCTTTATCACGGTGAAAACGTACTTGAAAAAGGGTATAACCTCACTCACTATCGTGAAAAACTAGGCATGGTTTTCCAATCCTTTAACCTCTTTGAAAATCTCAACGTTCTTGAAAATACGATTGTTGCACAGACAACCGTTCTCAAACGTGAACGATCAGAAGCAGAGAAAATTGCTAAAGAAAACCTTGAAAAGGTTGGAATGGGAGAGCGCTACTGGCAAGCTAAACCAAAACAACTTTCTGGTGGTCAAAAGCAACGTGTAGCCATTGCTCGCGCGCTTTCTATGAATCCTGATGCCATTCTCTTTGACGAGCCTACTTCAGCCCTTGACCCTGAAATGGTCGGTGAAGTTCTAAAAATCATGCAAGAACTAGCTCAAGAAGGCTTGACAATGATCGTTGTAACCCACGAAATGGAATTTGCTCGTGACGTATCACACCGTGTCATCTTTATGGACAAAGGTGTGATTGCAGAAGAAGGCAAACCTGAAGATTTATTTACAAATCCTAAAGAGGAACGTACAAGAGAATTTTTACAACGCTATTTAGGATAAGATAAAAGCGGTTGGATAAACCTCTTAAACTAAGAGTTGTATTCCTTTTCAATCCCCAATCAACATTGAGTCAAAGGCTCATGAACATAAAAATCAAGGTCGGAGTTTTTTATTCCGACCTATTTTTATATCTTCGATGCCATCTTCTGCTTTCTGAGCAAGTATTGCTTGTAGCTATATTCCTAATCTTTTATTTGATTTTCATGAGTGATACTCAATGAAAATCAAAGAGCAAACTAGGAAGCGAGCCGCAGGCTGTACTTGAGTACGGCAAGGCGAAGCTGACGTGGTTTGAATTTGATTTTCGAAGAGTATGAGATCACTCCTCTCCTGTCAACCTAGCTCATCCTAACAAATAGATTTGTTGAGTAGGTCATAGCATGGCTATTTCTCCATTCCATAAATAAAAGCAGACCCTAATTAGAGTCTGCTTGTATCCAAAGATTAATCGG
>NZ_KQ970818.1:98080-113424 GCF_001579645.1 Streptococcus infantis | reverse complement strand
CAAAGAGCCGATTAATCTTCAAATTTTTCATGATTTTTTTCATAGAAATCAATTAATCCAAGGGCTGTTTCAAAGGAAATATTTTTAACTTTTGCACGTCCTTGAGCTAGAGCAATGATAGACATTTCACGTGCATTCGTTTCTTTAGAAATACGATAACCAGTGATCTTCTTATCACGAACCCAGCTAACAACTGATTCTACTTTTTCAAAGTTAGTCTTAGCCATGTTTTTCTCCTATTTTATTCTTTACGATATTTAATTGTATACGTTTTTATGGCATTTGTCAATAAAAAAACATATATCCAATCAAATAAGACGTTAAGATTACATTTACTTAGCTTTCAAAGCCGATAATATATGGGTTCGTATATCTTCAACTCCGTTAGGATTTGCTGGTAAGAAAATTGTATTATTACCTTGTTTTTCTGCAAAATTATTCAATGTATCTAAATACTGGTTAGTTAACAAGATTGACATGATTTGCTCTTCAGTTAATTCAACATTGGCTCCTTTTAACTCTTTAATAGAATCAGCAAGTCCATCAACAATTGCTTTTCGTTGCTCTGCGATCCCCACACCATGTAGGCGATCCTTTTCTGCCTCTGCTTCGGCCGCTGTTACGATCTTAATTTTATCTGCTTCGGCCAATTCTTGTGCTGCTACTCTCTTCCGTTGAGCAGCATTGATTTCATTCATCGATTGCTTGACTTCTGCATCCGGCTCTACTTTGGTAATGAGCGTTTTGACGATAATGTACCCATACGTTGACATTTCTTCCGCTACTTGTTTTTGAACTTCTAATGCAATTTCATCCTTTTTCTCAAACAATTCATCCAAAGTTAACTTAGGAACTGATGAGCGCAATGCGTCTTCAATATAAGATTTGATTTGAGCCTCAGGTCTCATTAGTTTATAGTAAGCATCTGTAACATTTTGTTCATTTACTCGGTACTGTGTCGCAACATTCATCGTCACAAATACGTTATCTTGAGTCTTGGTTTCCACAACGATTTCACTTTGCAAGAGACGCAGTTGTACACGAGCTGCAATTTTATCAATCCCAAATGGTGCTCTTAGGTGAATACCACTATTGCTCAATTTTTGATACTTACCAAATCGTTCAATGATAGCTACTGATTGTTGTCGAACAACATAGATTGAGCTCATTAATATAGCTCCTACAATAAGCATTAGAATAATTAGAACAAGTATAACTTTTAAAACCATGGGAATCTCCCCCTTTCTTCACTTACATTATAGCACTAGTAAATAGGTTAGGCAAATAATATGATAAAAATTTCATAGCATATTAAACAAGCATATTATATAGGGTCTCATTCCCATTCAAGTTAATATAAGACGGGTCGAATTTTTCCATCCGATGAATCAATCCCGCATAATCATGTTTATCAGCAAGTGCAATCCCTATTAGTACTGGACCAGTTCCCTTGCTAGCTCGTTTGATATATTCAAAACGAGTAATATCATCATGAGGTCCTAAGATATCATTTACAAACTCTCGAAGTGCTCCCGGACGTTGTGGGAAATTCACTACAAAGTAATGCTTGATACCATCATAAATCAAGGCACGTTCTTCCATCTCTGGCATACGGTTGATGTCATTATTCCCTCCAGAAATGATACAACAAATGGTCTTGCCCTTAATATAATCGGATAATACTTCTAGAGCTGCAACACTAGCAGCACCCGCAGGTTCTGCTACGATACCTTGTTTAGAGTAGAGATCAATTAAGGTCTCAGAAATCAAGCCTTCATCTACTCCGATAAGAGTTTCTACATGTTTGCGTGTTGCTTCATAGGTCAACTGTCCTACTTTTTGCACTGCAATCCCATCTGCAAATTTATCAATTTCTTTAAGTTTAACCGGTCCTCCAGCTTCAAAGGCAGCCTTCATAGAACGAGCACCTTCAGCCTCTACTCCAATGACCTCAATCTGAGAATTTGTTTCTTTAATATAAGTAGAAACACCTGAAATGAGGCCTCCACCTCCAACAGGTACCAAGACAGTATCAAAATCAATAGATTCTTTACGAGCTTCTTCTAAAATTTCATAGGCTACCGTACCCTGACCAGCTTGAACATAGGGATCATCAAAGGGATCAATAAAAGTACGATTTTCAGCTACAGTAAAGTCTTGAGCAGCCTTGGCTGAAGCATCAAAAGTATCCCCTACTAATTTGATCGTCACAAAATCTCCTCCAAAGAAACGGACCTGACCAATTTTCTGTTGAGGTGTCGTAATTGGCATAAAGATTGTTGCAGGGATCTTCATCTCATTACATGTGTAGGCAACTCCTTGAGCGTGATTTCCCGCTGAAGCACACACTACACCACGTTCACGTTCCTCTTTTGTCAATTGCGAGATAGCGTAATAAGCTCCACGAATTTTAAAAGAACGGACACGTTGAGCATTTTCCTTTTTAAGATAAATTTTCGCTCCGTATTTTTCGGATAAATAATGATCGTAGTCAAGTGGAGTATTGACCACTACACCACTCAGAATCTTGTGGGCTTTCACCACATCTTTTGCTCTTAGCATAAACTCCTCCTCGATGAGTTTTCAATATAAAAAGCGAGTTAGGTTCCCCCCAACTCGCCTTCTGTTTATATTCTTAAAAATTAGTTGTAGATTTTGAATGCATCATCGTCGTTTTTACCGACAAATGGCATTGCTTTACGCAATTCTGCACCAACTTTTTCAATTTCAAGGTTAGCTGCTTGTTCACGGTAGGCAGTCAATTTTGGACGTCCAGCTTTGTAGTCATTTACAAAGTCGTTGGCGAATTTACCATTTTGGATGTCCGCAAGAACTGCTTTCATGTTTTCTTTAACTTGTTCAGTGATTACACGTGGTCCTGAAACATAGTCACCATATTCAGCAGTGTTTGAAATTGATTGACGCATTTTCTTGAATCCACCTTCATAGATCAAGTCAACGATCAATTTCATTTCGTGAAGAACTTCAAAGTAAGCCAATTCTGGAGCATAACCAGCTTCAGTCAAGACTTCAAAACCAGCTTCGATAAGAGCAGTCAAACCACCACAAAGAACTGCTTGTTCACCAAACAAATCTTCTTCAGTTTCTTCTTTGTATGTTGTTTCAAGAAGACCTACACGCGCTGCACCAACACCTTTACACCAGTCCATAGCGATGTTTTTAGCATTTCCTGTTGCATCTTGGTAGACAGCGTAAAGTGCTGGAACACCAAATCCTTCTTCGTAAGTACGACGTACCAAGTGTCCTGGTCCTTTAGGAGCACACATAAAGACATCAACATCTGCAGGAACTTTGATGAATTCGAAGTGAATGTTGAAACCATGTGCAAATCCAACAGCATTTCCAGCTTCCAAGTTTGGAGCAATTTCTGCTTCGTACAATTCTTGTTGGATTTCATCTGGTGCCAAGATCATGATAACATCAGCCAATTTAGTTGCTTCTGCTACTGTGTAAGTGTCAAAACCATCTTCTTTTGCTTTATCAAAAGATTTACCTGGACGTACACCGATGATCACATCGCGACCTGAATCACGCAAGTTTTGAGCGTGCGCATGTCCTTGTGAACCATAACCAATAACGGCGATTTTTTTACCGTCAAGTGCTGCTACTTTTACATCTTTTTCGTATTCCATTTGAACTGCCATAGTTTTTTCTCTCTTTTCTATTTTTATTGCCTGTTAGGCTAGTTTAACAAATTTAAGTTGGATTTTTAGTCGCGGGTAAATCCAGTTGCACCCGTACGAGCGATATTCTTAATACCGTAAGGTCGAATGACTCGAATCAAAGCTTCACTCTTTTCTGCATTCCCGGTCATCTGAATGGTAATAGAACTTGGAGCTACATCGACTACTGTTGCACGGAAAGGTTGGATAATAGCCAAAATTTCTGCACGTTTTTCAGCAGGCGCTGAAACCTTTATAAGAATTACTTCTCGTTCTAAGTGGGGCTGATCCGTAATATCACGAATACGAATTACATCAATCTGACGATTCAGTTGTTTGATGATTTGCTCCACCTCATCATGTGAGGCAACATCGATGATAATGGTAATTCGTGACACATTAGGATTTTCCGTTGCACCAACAGAAATGCTTTCGATATTGACTTGACGTCTCGATAAGACTCCTGTGAAGCGATTGAGAACACCTGAACGGTTTTGAAGTTTGGCTGTTAACATTCTACGCATTAAACTTCACCCCCAACATCTCATGATTACTCTTACCAGCTGGTACCATCGGCAAAACATGTTCTTTCCGAGAAATGTCTACTTCAATAAACATTGGTTCATCTTCCATGATGACTTCCAAATCCTTCTCAAGAGTTTCAGGATTATCAAACTTATAATTCTTAATTCCATAGGCTTGAGCCATCAATTGGAAATCTGGAAGGCTATCAAAGACCGACTCTGAAGTTCGACCATCATAGAAGGCTTCTTGCCACTGGCGAACCATCCCGAGTGAATGGTTATTAAGCATGATGACCTTGATTGGAATCTTGTAAATATTTAAGATTGCCAATTCTTGATTGGTCATCTGGAAACCGCCATCTCCGACAAAGAGAACAACTTCTTTATCTGGATTAGCAATCTTAGCACCAATAGCTGCTGGGACTCCGAATCCCATAGTTCCTAGACCACCTGATGTTACCAATTGACGCTCGTTTTGGTAAGGATAATATTGAGCCGTCCACATTTGGTGTTGTCCAACGTCTGTTACGACAATGGCATCGCCATTGGTCAACTCACCGACGCGTTCAATAACTGCTTGAGGTTGAACCACACGTTCCTTCTTATCATAAGAACGAACACGATTCTTATCTTTGGTAACTTTTTCAATCCACTTTTCAGTATTGTTACGAACGATTGGCTCAGCTAGTAACTGCTGCAAAGCCTTTTTCGCATCACCGACAACTGGAATATCAACAGCGATAATCTTACCAATCTCTGCTGGATCGATATCGATATGCGCTACTTTAGCATTCTTTGCAAAGGTCTTAGGATTTCCTGTTAAACGGTCATCAAAGCGGCAACCAATAGAAATCATAAAATCAGCCTCAGTCATGGCAATATTTGCTGCAAAGGAACCATGCATTCCGCCCATTCCCAAAAACAGTGGATGGCTAGTTGCGATTGTTCCCTGTCCCAAAAGACTTGTCACAACTGGAATTTGATAACGCTCTGCAAATTCATTTAACTCCCCTGCAGCCTCAGCATAGCTAATTCCACCACCAGCTAACAAAACTGGCTTCTTAGCCTTAGAGAGTTGCTTCAAGATCTTCTTGATTTGCATATCATTTGGCTCAAGTGTTGGCTGATAACTTGGTAAATCTATCTCTGGAGAGTAAATGAAGTCTGTCTCAAGCGCAGAAACATCTTTTGGTAGGTCAATGACGACTGGCCCTGGACGACCTGTAGTCGCAATATGCACAGCTTCTGTAATAATTCGCGGAATATCCGCAGTTTCTCGAACCTGATAATTGTACTTAGTGATTGGCATGGTGATACCAACGATATCAGCTTCTTGAAAAGCATCCTTACCGATTCCCGCTCTTGCAACTTGTCCTGTGAAGACCAAAAGGGGAACACTATCGCTCATAGCATCTGCGATCCCTGTAATGGCATTTGTAGCTCCTGGTCCGCTTGTGACGACTGCAACACCCAGTTTTCCTGTTGACTTAGCATAACCTTCAGCTTCGTGAAGACAGCCCTGCTCATGGCGACCTAGAATATGGCGGATTCCCTTAAAATTATAAATAGCATCATATAAAGGAAGTACTGCTCCACCAGGATAACCAAAAATCGTGTCGATTCCTAAGTCGCGAAGTGTTTCCAAAACAAGATCCGATCCCGTCTTAGGTGAGTCTAAAATGATTTTCTCCATCGTTCCCCTTTCTCTTCTCTTAAAAATAGCTTGTTACTATGATACCATTTTTTCAAAAATTTTCAAGAGAAAAGAGCAAATTTTCTGAATTTTCTATCTAGATACTTTACAATATTAAATGAATTAGAAAGTTTATACGTATTTTTATTTTTTTAATAGAAAAAAGGTTGAAACAAACTTGTCTTCAACCTTTCATGTTAAATTATTACTAATTAAAGTGAATTAACGTCTACCTTGATACCAACACCTTGAGTAGTTGTGATTGTCAAGCTTGTTACGTAAGTTCCTTTAGCAGTAGCTGGTTTAGCTTTTTGGATTGTTTCGTTGAATGCTTTGAAGTTTTCAACCAACTTGTCAGCTTCAAATGAAACTTTACCGATAATCGCTTGTACGATACCTGCACGGTCTGCACGGTAAGTGATTTTACCACCTTTAGACTCTTCAACTGCTTTAGCAACATCCATTGTTACAGTACCAGTTTTAGGGTTTGGCATCAAGTTACGAGGTCCAAGGACACGTCCAAGACGTCCAACAAGAGCCATCATGTCAGGTGTAGCGATAACTACGTCGAAGTCCAACCAACCGTCGTTGATTTTAGCAACAAGGTCATCTTCACCAACGAAGTCTGCACCAGCAGCTTTTGCTTCTTCAGCTTTTGCACCACGTGCAAATACAAGAACGCGAGCTGTTTTACCAGTACCGTTTGGCAATACCATTGCTCCACGGATTTGTTGGTCAGCTTTTTTAACGTCAATGTTCAAGTTGTAAGCAACTTCTACAGTTGCATCAAATTTTGCAAAGTTAGTTTCTTTTGCAAGAGCTACAGCTTCTTCTACGCTGTATGCTTTTGTGCTGTCGATCTTCTCAAGAGCAGCACGAAGTTGTTTGCTTTTTTTAGCCATTTTCTATTCTCCTTGTAAGTGGTTCAATCGATTTTCATCTCCCACGTCACTTCTCGAAATGATGAAGTCTTGCGGGTTATATAGGGATGTTATTGATTAGTCAACAACAGTGAATCCCATAGAACGAGCAGTACCTTCGATCATACGCATTGCAGACTCAATGTTTGCAGCGTTCAAATCTGGCATTTTAGTTTCTGCAATTTCTTGTACTTGTGCACGAGTAACTGTAGCAACCTTAGTTTTGTTAGGTGTACCTGATCCTTTTTCAACACCTGCAGCTTTTTTCAAAAGAACAGCAGCTGGTGGTGTTTTTGTAACGAAAGTAAATGATTTGTCTTCGTATACTGAGATAACAACTGGAATGATCATACCAGCTTGGTCAGCAGTACGAGCGTTGAACTCTTTTGTGAATCCCATGATGTTGATACCAGCTTGACCAAGAGCAGGTCCAACCGGTGGAGCTGGTGTAGCTTTACCAGCAGGGATTTGCAATTTTACAAGTTTTTCGACTTTTTTAGCCATTTTTAAATCCTCCTTTGTGGTTTTGGCGGTAATTTAGAGATTTTTACCTCCCACAAGTATGCTTTACGCATACCCATCTATTATACACTATTTTAAAAAAATTGCAAGAGAAATTTTTATTTTTGATATTTCTTTATGTTACACCTTTTTTGGTGCAATTAATCTTCAAAATCTTCTACCATGATGGAAAGAATTCATTCGCTCAAAGTCAGTACAAAACTCAAGCCCTTTTCAGTAGCACCGCTTTCCACAAAACCAAGAGACTCAAAACATCTTATAGAGATACGATTGAAAGTGTAGATTTCTTGAACTTTCAATTGTTTCCAATCCTTTTGCCGAGCTAGATCAATCAAAATCTTCAAAATCTTGCGTCCAAGACCTTGATATCGATAAGTTGGATTGCCAATCACAATAGGAAGATTCTCTTGAGATAAGGTTACATCCCCAATTGGAAGCCACTCTCCCTTTTCTCGAAACTCAATCCAGAACAAATCCCCGTGACTCTCTAAATAGGAATACATAGCATTTAATTTTTCTGAACTATAAGGTATTCTAATACCGTCTACAAGTTCCACCAAATCCACATCTTGATACCAGGCCAAAGCTGCATCCTGATGATCTGCTAAAAAATAGGGAACTAGACGTAAGGAATCATCTATCTGAATGATTTTTGTCATCATTTTCTACTCCTAATACTAGCTCCGCTGCTTGATTAAAACCATCACACCAGTTATACCATCTTGCTTCATATTCATCTTGAGGTAAGATATGATTTTTTAAATCAAGAACAGAGTATATCTTTCTTTTCTCACAAGCTTGCGCATAGAGATGATATAGTTCATCACCTCCATCTCTATCAAACTCAGCAGAAATTGTATCCTGACCTACCAACAAAGCCTGATAAGCCCTGTGATGGCCATCTGTAATCAAGAAGCAATTTCCAAATGCAAGAACGCTAATTGGATTGATATTGGGCTTTTCTTTCGACTGATAAAGCATCTGGATATCTTGTAACTTCTTTTCTGATAAGTATAGTTGAGTCGGATGAAGATTCTTTATGTTGACTTCCATTTTTATCTCCTCAAGAAGGGGCAATTCCTACTTCTGTTTTCCTTTGAAGCGCCATTGAAAACGCAGTTTATCGTAGAAAGGAAACTCCATAAACAAAACTCCTAGGCCTACACAAAGGCTAGCAATCACATCTGATGGGTAGTGAACTCCCAGATAAATTCTTGATACCAATACACTGACTAAGTAAATACCAAGTCCGATTTGCACGACTTTTCTCCAAGTTGTATTCTTAATCCGTTGGCTCAAAATCACAATCAAAGTTCCAACCATAATCGTTACTGCCAGAGAATGTCCACTAGGAAAAGAAAAACCTTTTTCCTCTACTAGATGTACTATTTCTGGTCTAGGTCGTTGGTAGATATTTTTAAAAGTTACGATTAAGATTCCAGCTAAAGTCAAATTCCCCAGCATGAGATAACTTTCCAGTTTCCATTGTTTACGGTAAAAAATAAAAGCTACAATGAGGACCCAAGTGATAATGACTGGGATATCAATTAAATGTGTGATTGTTTTGAAAAGGAAGGTCAAGGAAGCAGGTAAGTCACCTCGAATAGCAGTCTGGATTGGTTGATCAAAGCCAATCAGCATATTAGGGTAAAACTTGACAATATAACCTAAAATTACAAAAAGCAAAAGGGCAAAAGAGCCCTTCATCAAATATGTTTGTTTATCTTTCATGGTATTTTAAAGTTGGTTTCAAAAGGACAAATAACAACCAGAAAGAGATGGCAAAGATAATACCTTCAATCAGATTAAAAGGCAAGACCATAGTCATCAGGTAGTTGCTCAATCCTAAGATTTTCTCAATATCAAAATTAGCAAACTTAGCGTACAAAGGAACAGCATAGACGTAGTTCAGAACTAGCATAGCTAGAGTCAAACCAAGCGTACCAGCTAGTGAAGCTAGGACGAAACGCATGGTTGTTCGCTCTTTTTTCCAAATCAAACCAAAAGCAAGCACAAAGACTCCCAAGGCAACAATATTCATCGGTAAACCAATATAGGTACTAACCCCTTGATTGTTCAAAAGAATTTTCAACAAGGACCGAAGGAAAAGCACTCCAAAAGCTGCTGGTAAATCCAAGACTACCAAACCCACAAGGACCGGTAAAATACTGAACTCAATCCTCAAAAAGGATGCCGCTGGCAAAAGCGGAAAGTCAAAGTACATCAACACAAATGAAAGCGCTGATAGAATTGCAATGGTCGAAAGTCGACGTGTGTTTGTCATAACAGGTTCCTCCAATTTTCTATAAAATCAGAAGAAGTTGGAAAGGATTCCTCTATCTACCCTCTATTTTTATTTTTAAATTCCAAAAGTTTCCCCTCACTCTGTTTAAGCAAGCGGTTGCAATTTACCTATAAAAAATCAATTAGAATAGACAAAGCCATTCTTTCGTCTTCTCCCATCCAGACTATACTGTCGGTTGTGGAATCTCACCACATCAGCTTGCGCTCGCGGACTTCTTTTACTAAGATATTTTGGATTAATCTAGGCGTCGCAGTCGAAGATGATACTTAAGTATATCAAGACAAGACAACGACGAGTAAGCCAAAATAGCTAGTAAAAGTCACCGCCGGTCGGGAATCTCACCCAGCCCTGAAGACCCCTTTATGATAACAAAAAAAGCTTGCAAGCGCAAGCATTTTATCTAAGTGTTTATTTCAATTTATCTGTTTCATAAGTGTGAACCAGTTCGAGGCCCACAAAGTTTTGTTGTCGGAGAGCCTCATAGACAATCATACATACTGTATTAGATACATTCAGGCTACGAACATGTTCATCATTCATCGGAATTCTGAGAGACTTTTCTGGATGCTCACGCATAAATTCCTCAGGCAAGCCCTTATCTTCACGCCCAAAGAGAAAATAATGATCTCCTTCTGTCGTGAAATCTGCATCTGAATAGACTTTTTCTGCAAACTTGGAAATCAGGTAGAGATGACCATCCATTTTTTCCATAAAATCAGCCAAGCTATCATAAAAATGAATCTCAAGCTTGTCCCAATAATCTAGACCTGCCCGCTTCATCTTACGATCATCAATAGGAAAACCCATCGGTTTGATAATATGAAGGGGCGCATTCGTTGCTGCGCAAGTACGAGCAATATTACCCGTATTTTGTGGAATCTGGGGTTCAAATAATACAATATGATTTGCCATGCCTTGTTTCCTCTCACTAGTGCAAAAAAATAGCCACACTGCTCGGAGTCAAGCTCAGCAAACAGCGTGGTTAAGGCATCGTTAACTTACCTCACAACAGGTTTGAAGTAAATCAGCGAAACTACTGTTTTAGTATATCACTTTCAGCTTGAATGTCAATAGAAATGACTTGATTTTTTCAATTTTTTTACAAACATATTTACATTAGCTTAAAATGCTTATGTATTCATTAGAATTACACGAAAATAGCTGATTTATATCTTAAATTTTTAACAAGTAAGATTATCAGTGGGACAATTTTCTACCCTAATAATGAAAAGAGTCGGTTGCCGAGTGCATTTTATTCTAAAAAAGAGTATGATAGATACATATTGAAAAAGTAGGTTATTTGATATGAAGATTATTCTTGTCGGAGGGGGGAAAGTTGGTTCTGCCCTTTGTCGTTCACTTGTCGCTGACAATCATGATGTTGTCTTAATTGAACAGAACGAAGCGGTTCTTAATTATATGACAAGCCGTTTTGACATTATTGGAATTGCTGGTAATGGGGCTGACTTTGCCATGCTAGAAGCTGCCAATGTTCAAGACTGCGATATTTTCATCGCTATGACTCAGTATGATGAGGTCAATATGGTCTCTGCTGTCTTAGCTAAAAAGATGGGGGCTAAAGAAACCATCGTCCGTGTCCGCAATCCTGAGTATTCCAACCCTTACTTTAAAGAAAAAAATATTCTCGGATTTTCTCTTATTGTCAATCCAGAACTCCTTGCAGCTCGTGCTATCGCTAATATCATCGATTTCCCAAATGCTCTTTCTGTTGAGCGTTTTGCAGGTGGTTTGGTTAGTTTGATGGAATTCAAGGTTCGAATTGATAGTAATATTTGTCAGATGTCTATTGCTGATTTCCGTAAAAAGTTTGGTAATGTTATCGTTTGTGCCATTGAGCGCGATCATAAGCTCATGATTCCAAGTGGGGATATGGTCCTCCAAGATAAGGATCGGATCTTTGTTACAGGTAACCGTGTAGACATGATGCTTTTTCATAACTATGTCAAATCTCGTGTCGTTAAAAGTTTACTCATTATTGGAGCTGGAAAAATCGCTTACTACCTTGTTGGTATTTTGAAAGATAGCCGTATTGATACCAAGGTCATTGAGCTTAATCCAGATCGTGCAGCATTTTTCAGTCAAAAATATCCAAAACTCTATATTGTGCAAGGTGATGGAACCGCAAAAGATATCCTCCTAGAAGAAAGCGCCCAACACTACGATGCTGTCGCAACTCTAACTGGCGTTGACGAAGAAAACATTATTACATCTATGTTCTTAGATAGTGTTGGTGTTCAGAAAAACATCACCAAGGTCAATCGAACTAGCCTTTTAGAGATTATCCATGCACCTGAGTTTTCTAGTATTATCACACCAAAAACCATCGCTGTAGATACTATCATGCACTTTATCCACGGTCGTGCCAATGCCCAATATTCAGATCTTCAAGCGATGCACCACCTTGCAAATGGACATGTTGAGACTCTTCAATTTCTCATCAAGGAAGCCAATAAAATGACTGGCAAACCCTTGTCTCAATTGAAATTCAAAAAAGATTTGTTGATCGCTGCTATTATTCGTAATGGGAAAACAATCTTCCCAACAGGTGAAGATAGCCTTCAAGTCGGTGATAAGTTAGTTGTCATCACACTACTATCAAATATCACCAAGATTTATGATCTGTTAGAGAGGTAAGCTATGAATAGAAGTATGGTACGATTTCTTCTTGCAAAGCTACTCTTGATCGAGGCTGGTCTACTTTTAGTTCCAGTTAGCATTGCTCTTTATTATCGAGAATCGAGTCAAGTTTTTACAGCTCTTTTCTCTACCATCGGGATCCTTGTTGTTCTAGGTCTTCTTGGAATCATCAGCAAGCCTAAAAAACAGCGAATCTATGCAAAAGAAGGGGTCTTAATTGTAGCCCTCTGTTGGATCCTCTGGTCATTCTTTGGTGCCCTTCCCTTTGTCTTTTCAGGGCAAATTCCCAATATGATAGACGCCTTCTTTGAGATTAGTTCTGGCTTCACAACAACGGGAGCAACCATTTTAAATGATGTTTCGGTCTTAAGTCGTTCTCTTCTATTTTGGAGAAGTTTTACCCACCTCATCGGAGGGATGGGGGTACTGGTTTTTGCCCTAGCTATTATGGACAATGCTAAAAATAGTCACCTAGAAGTTATGAAGGCTGAGGTTCCAGGACCAGTATTTGGCAAGGTTGTATCTAAGCTAAAAAATACAGCTCAAATCCTTTATATCCTCTACCTGGCTATGTTTGCCCTCTTTGTGGTTATTTATTACCTTGCTGGGATGCCACTCTACGATAGTTTTGTTATCGCTATGGGTACTGCTGGTACTGGTGGCTTTACTGTTTATAATGACGGAATTGCCCACTATCACAGTTCTCTCATCACCTATCTGACAAGTATCGGGGTTTTAATGTTTGGTGTCAATTTCAACCTTTACTACTACCTCATGCTCCGTCGTATTAAGGAATTCTTTTTTGATGAAGAACTCCGAGCCTATCTCTTGATTGTAGCCATATCAACTGGCTTAATCACGCTTAACACACTCCACCTCTACAGCGGAGTTTCACAGAGCTTTGAGATGGCCTTCTTCCAAGTATCTAACATCATTACCACTACCGGTTTTGGATATGGAGATATCACGAACTGGCCTTTGTTCTCTCAATACATCTTGCTAATGCTGATGGCAATCGGTGGTTCTGCAGGCTCCACTGCAGGTGGTCTCAAGGTTATCCGTGGAGTCATCCTATCTAAAATTGCTAAAAATCAAGTCTTGTCTACCATATCACCTCACCGCGTTTTAACTCTTCAGGTTAATCAAACGGTTATTGATAAGGATACCCAGCACAAGATTCTGAAGTACTTTGTGGTTTATATCATGATTTTACTCAGTTTGATTTTCATCGTCAGTTTAGATACCAATAATTTAATGGTTGTCACGAGTGCTGTTTTCAGTTGCTTTAACAATATCGGTCCTATTTTAGGAACAACTGCAAGTTTCTCAATTTTTAGTCCATTTTCAAAACTTCTACTATCCTTTGCTATGATTGCAGGACGTCTTGAAATCTATCCAATCATACTACTCTTTATGAAGCGCACTTGGTCTAAACGTTAGAACACCTATCTCCTCTCTTCAAGGAACCCTTGAAGGGGGATTTTTTAGTTTCAAAAGACAAGACAGCCCTAAAAATCGACAATTGGGAATTTAAGGACTTTTCTCTCCTATCTTTTAGCTATAATAAGAAAAAAATATAGGGGATACTTTATGGAAAAAGTCATAAAATCAATTCGACTACTCTTGTTCTTTGCCTTAATCCAACTGGCACTTTGTAGTTGTATCTTTTGGTCTGGAACCTCTCTGGCCCTCAAACAATCCTGTTTTTATTTTCTACTGGCTTTATTGGGATTATCTGGGTCTTGTGCCTTTATGCATTATTTATCTAGTCACAACCTGAAAAGAGATAGACTGATTGACAGGAGTCGCTTTATCTTTTTATTTTATAGTATGATGATTGTGGTCAATCTCTGCGGGGTTGGGCTGGTTCTATCAGAGACTATCGTTACTGTCAACTTACTTCAAAAAGAAGCTGTAGATCTCATCCTCCCCTCCTTCTTTTTTCTCTTTGGAGTTGATCTCGTTACCTTTCTCCCCTTGAAAAAATGGAGAAGGTTACAAAAAAATTCCAGTAGCAAGGAAGTGAGATTTTCCGTCATCATCATTTCTATTTTAATCTTCCTACGTAATCCAATCACCATTTTATCGATCGCTTTTTATATTGGCCTTGGCGCTTTATTTCTCAGTTTTTTATTCCCCAAAAACTTAAGACAAGAAGTGTCATTCTACGGTCATTTGATTCGGGATATTCTATTTGTCGTCTGTACGTTCCTCTTATGGTAACAAATAGAATCCTTGCAATAATTATGTTATAATTAATAAAAATTTTTTAGGAGATACATCAATGAACTTTTTTAAAGATTTTCGTAAGCGACTCGCTTGGTTTGGGATTTTGTTAGTAGCTATCTTTCTATCTCAGACTCCTATGCTAACTCTAGCTATACTAACTAAAATTCAGTTTAATCCAATCTGGTCAACAATTCTTGTGTCCCTTATTTCGATTCTTGTGCTTGCTATCTTTTTATACGGAGCCCATAAGAGCAAGTTGCTGGATTTAAAATCTAAACTTTTCACCGTTAACGATCTTCCTCGCATTCTCTTTAGCTACCTAGCTATTTATGTTGGAAATCTTGTGGGTGGAATCTGGTTACAACTCGTGAAGCAAACAACAACTTCTAATCAACAAGTAATTAACAACCTTATTTCTGAAAGCTCTCTGATTAGCAGTTTCTTCCTCATCGTTTTAATCGCACCTATTTGTGAAGAAATCATCTGTCGCGGGATTATTCCTACCAAACTCTTCCAAGGCTACGAAAAGTTTGGCTATGTCATTGGTTGGCTAATCTTCCTCCTTGCACATATGCCTTCTAATCTCCCTTCCTTCTTGATTTATGGTTGGATGTCTACTGTACTCACTTGGACTGCTTATCGTACCAGACGTTTGGAAATGTCTATCTCGGTCCATATGCTACTTAATAGTATCAGCTTCATCTTACTGGCACTCTTTACAATTTTTATGAAAAATTTCGGTATCTAATACCCAACTATCCATTCCTTTAGGCTGGATCAATCGTCCTGGTCTAAGGGATTTTTTTGTTT
>NZ_KQ970818.1:95075-97703 GCF_001579645.1 Streptococcus infantis | reverse complement strand
TCATTTTTTCTACCATCTTAAAAAATTTTTTCTGCATAAATTTTATAGAGTTTAAAAATGGATATCTATGCTGAAGCTGTTTACCGATTAGCGACCTAAAAAAAGACCTCCTAAACTCCGTCCCTCACCAGGGCGGAGTTTTAGGAATTTTGTTAACACCAGCCTACAAGAAAAGCCAAGAAGATATTTTTCTTGGCTTTTTAAAATAGATTTAAGGTTTCAAAGCAAGTACTTTTTTACTACAACACTGAGTTTTACAAATCGATTTTATTTGCCAAACGCAGTTAGTAAAGCAGTTAGCTAGTCCGCTTCCTTTCTGTTACGACGGCAAAACCCACGAATCGATACCATTCGTGGGTTTTGCCTAGTAAAGCGTTTAGATAAACTGCCCTAGCGGTTACCGTTTATTAGATTACGACACGGAGTTTGGCAAATCGATTATATTTGCCAAACGTAGTTAGTAAGGCAGTCAGCTAGACCACTCCTAAATGTTACGACACGAAGAGGCGAAAACGATTATTTTTCGTCGATGAGTTAGTAAGGCAGGTAGGTAATACACTATCTAATCCTTACGACGTAAAGTTTTACTAGTGGAGCGCCTAGCCAAGTTCCATAGAAACTTGGCGTTAGTTACTTAGATTGTTATACAACCACATAAATTTACTGAACTACGACACAGAGTTTGGCAAATCGATTTCATTTGCCAAACGCAGTTAGTAAGACAGGTAGCTAGACCACTTCCTTTCTGTTACGACGGCAAAGCGGTTACCGTTTATTAGATTACGACGCTTAGTTTTACAAATCGATTCCATTTGTAAAACTAAGTTAGTGAGGCAGTTAGGCAAGTCTTATAGGACTTGCCGTAGTCTACTTAGATTGCTTTGCAATCAAGTAGACTTACTGAATCACATCTTTTCCTCTAACTCTACATCCGGATACTTATCTGCAAACCAACGGAGGGCAAAGTCGTTTTCAAAGAGGAAAACAGGCTGGTCAAAGCGGTCTTTGGCAAGGATGTTTCGGCTTGAAGACATACGCTCATCCAGATCTTCAGGTTTGATCCAGCGAACCGTCTTTTTACCCATTGGGCTCATAACCACTTCTGCATTGTACTCATTTTCCATACGATGTTTGAAGACTTCAAACTGCAATTGACCAACGGCACCCAACATATATTCACCTGTTTGGTAGTTGGTATAAAGCTGAATAGCTCCTTCTTGCACCAATTGCTCAATTCCCTTGTGGAAAGATTTTTGTTTCATGACGTTCTTAGCAGAAACTTTCATGAAAATCTCAGGGGTAAAGGTTGGCAGTGGTTCAAACTCAAACTTATTTTTTCCAACAGTTAGTGTATCCCCAACCTGATAAGTACCGGTATCGTAAACCCCGATGATATCTCCAGCTACGGCATTAGTGACATTCTCACGACTTTCTGCCATAAACTGAGTAACATTTGACAGCTTAGCTCCCTTACCAGTACGAGGGAGATTAACACTCATACCACGCTCGAATTCACCCGATACGATACGGACAAAGGCGATACGGTCACGGTGACGAGGGTCCATGTTGGCTTGAATTTTAAAGACAAATCCTGAGAAGTCTTTGTCGTAAGGATCGACAATTTCTCCATCTGTCTTCTTGTGACCGTGTGGTTCTGGAGCAAACTTGAGGAAGGTTTCTAAGAAAGTCTGCACACCAAAATTAGTCAAGGCTGATCCAAAGAATACCGGAGTCAATTCACCCGCAAGGATGGCTTCTTCTGAGAATTTATTTCCAGCTTCTTGCAAGAGTTCGATGTCATCCTTGACTTGCTCGTAGAATGGGTTGCTAGCAAATAGTTTGTCCCCATCTTCCAGACTAGCAAAGCGTTCATCCCCTTTATAGAGTTCCAAACGTTGGTTATAGAGGTCATACAAGCCTTCAAAGGCTTTCCCCATCCCGATTGGCCAGTTCATCGGGTAGCTCGCAATACCTAGAACTTCTTCCAATTCTTGCAAGAGATCCAGTGGCTCACGACCGTCACGGTCTAACTTGTTCATAAAGGTAAAGACTGGAATCCCACGGTGTTTAACAACTTCAAACAATTTCTTGGTTTGGGCCTCAATACCCTTGGCAGAGTCTACTACCATGACCGCAGCATCCACCGCCATCAATGTACGATAGGTATCTTCTGAGAAATCCTCGTGCCCTGGAGTATCTAGGATGTTCACGCGTTTGCCATCGTAGTCAAATTGCATAACAGATGAGGTTACCGAAATCCCACGTTGTTTCTCGATATCCATCCAGTCAGACTTGGCAAAGTTTCCTGTTTTCTTTCCTTTTACAGTACCTGCCTCACGAATCTCTCCCCCAAAATAGAGCAATTGCTCTGTAATAGTCGTTTTACCCGCGTCCGGGTGAGAGATGATGGCAAAGGTACGGCGTTTTTTAATTTCTTCTTGAATGTTCATAAGTTCTCTTTCTTTCTACTTTTTAATAATTTCAATTTATAATCACTCTTTATTACATCGGACTCTAAAATTCCTTTCAACACTCCATTATATCGGATTTTAGAGAGTTTTTCAATTGCTTACACAAGAAAAAGCAGGTCAAGATACTAGACCTGCTCTTCAGATTCTTTTGTTGATT
>NZ_KQ970818.1:90311-94776 GCF_001579645.1 Streptococcus infantis | reverse complement strand
ATCGCTTCACAGATGAATCGTTTCTAGAGCAATTTTCTTTTGCCAACGTTTCTTAAACAAGATATCAAAGAGTACTAGGGCTGCAGATAGAATGATTGAAACCAGAAGATACTTTATCCATATAGGAGCATCTGGGATAAAAGGCGTGGTATTCAAAAGCCCGTAATTCCCACCTGTTACTTGATTAACTCCAACTAGGAAAAGGTTGAGAACAAAAGTGTAGGCGATAATGCGATACTTTTTAAGTAAGGTCTTATCGTAGTGGTTCATGAGATAGACCAAGGAATTAACCAAGAGAGCATAATGCCCAATCAGGAATGAAAAACTGGTAATATGCGGAAAGTCATAGGGATCAAAAACCGGATAGCCCAAAGCAAATACTGCTCCACTAGCTCCCATAAGGGCAAAATACTGCTTGGTTTTCCATTTATCCGGCAAGAAAACTACTGCAAACATGGCCAAACGGCAATGGTAAAGAGGCAGACTATTTGAAAATGGAATACTAAAACCAATATACCAAGTATAAAGAGCTAGCAGTTGCGCTATTTGAATCCACTTAAATAATCGAATAAATTTGGGATTTTTGTAGTAAGTAAGAGAAGCATAAATAGACAAGGCAAGAAGGCCTATCATGACACCGTACCAAAAAATCGGAATAGGCGGTGGTGTGGTTTGGGTTCTTGTAATAAAATGATGCATAAAATCTCCTTAGAATAATTAATTCATTTGTTCGCTAACTATTCTTATGTTTATATTTGACGAGTTGATTGATAAGGACGAGAATACCTGTCATCAAACTGGTTACTATCAAATAGTTAAGCAAACTACCATGATCCCCAATCACAGGGGGTTTGCTCATAAAGCCATAATTCCCTCCTGTTGCAAGATTAGCTAGAAAGATAATAGCATTGACACCAAAGGTAATCTGGCATATTTTCCAAGTATCCCCTTTTTCAACTTTATAATATCTAACAAGATAAATCAAGCAATTTGCTAAGAGGGCCCAGTGGCCGAAAACATTGTTAACCGAGGAAACATGAGGAAAAGGAAAAGGATAGAAGACTGGATAAACTAAAGCCATAATAGAACCAAATACTCCAACCAGGGCAAAATATTGTTTGAAAAAGGTCTTGTTAGGAGCAAAAAGAATCATCCACATAGCCATGCGACTATGGTAAAAAGGGAGAGCCTCTGACAAGGGCAGGCGTGCCGAAATATACCAAGCGTTGATAATGAGCAACTGAATCAATTGACCCCAATACCAAAATTTTCTGTAACCTTTAGATGATGCGAAACGAATCGATAAAACAGCTATGATTACCAAAGAAGTGGGTAATAAGAAGTACCACATCCCCAAATGAGGAGGGACTGTTTTTTTACTGGTAAAAAGTAAATCCCAAATTTTCATATGTCCTCCTTAACTTGTTCGAATCGGTCAATGTCTCCATCTTGTTTGCCGGCTAAAAACCAATGCTGTTCTTGCTTCTATTTTCAACCATTATATCGAATTAAAAACCATTTTTCAATTTCTATTTCTTTTCAACTTAGCTCACCTTATTTATAGGAAAATATGGTAAAATAGAACAGATAAATAATCATCATTTCACGAAAGGATACCAGATGAAAATTACGCAAGAAGAGGTAACTCACGTTGCCAATCTTTCAAAATTAAAATTCTCAGAAGAAGAAACTGCTGAGTTTGCGACAACCTTGTCTAAGATTGTTGATATGGTCGAATTGCTCGGCGAAGTCGACACTACTGGTGTTGAACCAACGACTACCATGGCAGATCGCAAGACCGTTCTTCGCCCAGACGTAGCCGAAGAAGGAACTGACCGTGATCGCTTATTTAAAAATGTACCTGAAAAAGATAACTACTATATCAAGGTACCAGCTATCCTGGATGATGGAGGAGATGCCTAATGACTTTTAACAATAAAACGATTGAAGAGTTGCACAACCTCCTTGTATCTAAGGAAATTTCTGCAACCGAACTAACGCAAGCAACGATTGAAGATATCAAGGCGCGTGAAGAGGCTATCAATGCCTTTGTCACTATCGCTGAAGATCAAGCTCTTGCTCAAGCTAAAGCTATTGACGAAACTGGAATTGACGCTGATAATGTCCTTTCAGGAATTCCGCTAGCTGTTAAGGATAATATCTCTACAGACGGTATCCTAACAACTGCAGCCTCAAAAATGCTTTATAACTACGAGCCAATCTTTGATGCGACAGCTGTTGCCAATGCAAAATCTAAGGGCATGATTGTTGTCGGAAAAACTAACATGGACGAGTTTGCCATGGGTGGATCAGGTGAGACTTCTTACTACGGTGCTACTAAAAATGCTTGGGACCACAGCAAGGTTCCTGGTGGATCATCAAGTGGTTCAGCTGCATCTGTAGCTTCTGGACAAGTCCGTTTATCACTTGGTTCTGATACTGGTGGTTCTATCCGCCAACCTGCTGCCTTTAACGGGATTGTTGGTCTCAAACCAACTTACGGAACAGTTTCACGTTTCGGTCTCATTGCCTTTGGTAGCTCATTAGACCAAATTGGTCCTTTTGCACCAACTGTTAAGGAAAATGCGCTCTTGCTCAATGCTATTGCTAGCGAAGATGCAAAAGACTCTACTTCTGCTCCAGTCCGCATTGCTGACTTTACTTCAAAAATCGGTCAAGACATTAAGGGCATGAAAATTGCTTTGCCTAAGGAATACCTTGGCGAAGGGATTGACCCAGAAGTTAAGGAAACCATTCTGAACGCTGCTAAACACTTTGAAAAACTTGGTGCTATCGTTGAAGAAGTGAGCCTTCCTCACTCTAAATACGGTGTAGCAGTCTACTACATCATCGCTTCATCAGAAGCTTCATCAAACTTACAACGTTTTGACGGTATCCGCTATGGTTTCCGTGCTGAAGACGCTAAAAACTTGGACGAGATTTACGTTAATACTCGCAGCCAAGGATTTGGTGATGAAGTGAAACGTCGTATCATGCTTGGAACTTTCAGCCTTTCATCAGGTTATTACGATGCCTACTACAAGAAGGCTGGTCAAGTTCGTACCCTCATCATCCAAGATTTTGAAAAAGTCTTTGCAGATTACGATCTCATCCTTGGTCCAACAGCTCCAAGCGTGGCCTTTGATTTGGATTCACTCAACCACGATCCAGTTGCCATGTACTTGGCTGACCTCTTGACCATCCCAGTCAACTTGGCTGGACTTCCAGGAATTTCAATTCCTGCAGGATTTGCCCAAGGTCTACCTGTCGGGCTCCAATTGATTGGTCCTAAATACTCAGAAGAGACTATCTACCAAGCTGCTGCTGCTTTTGAAGCAACAACAGACTACCACAAACAACAACCCGTGATTTTTGGAGGTGATAACTAATGAACTTTGAAACAGTCATTGGACTTGAAGTCCACGTAGAGCTCAACACCAATTCAAAAATCTTCTCACCTACTTCTGCCCACTTCGGAAATGACCAAAATGCCAATACTAACGTGATTGACTGGTCTTTCCCTGGCGTACTGCCAGTTCTCAATAAAGGTGTTGTCGACGCTGGTATCAAGGCAGCTCTTGCCCTTAACATGGACATCCATAAGAAGATGCACTTTGATCGCAAAAACTACTTCTATCCTGATAATCCTAAAGCCTATCAAATTTCTCAATTTGATGAGCCAATCGGTTATAACGGCTGGATTGAAGTGGAGCTAGAAGACGGTACAACTAAGAAAATCGGTATCGAGCGTGCTCACCTAGAGGAGGACGCTGGTAAGAACACCCACGGTACAGATGGTTTCTCTTATGTTGACCTTAATCGTCAAGGCGTGCCATTGATTGAGATTGTATCTGAAGCCGACATGCGCTCACCAGAAGAAGCCTACGCTTATCTAACAGCCCTCAAGGAAGTGATCCAATACGCTGGCATTTCTGACGTTAAGATGGAAGAAGGTTCCATGCGTGTGGATGCCAACATCTCTCTTCGTCCTTATGGTCAAGAGAAATTCGGTACCAAAACTGAGCTAAAAAACCTCAACTCCTTCTCAAACGTTCGTAAAGGTCTTGAATACGAAGTGCAACGTCAGGCTGAAATCCTTCGTTCAGGTGGTCAAATCCGCCAAGAAACACGTCGCTATGACGAAGCTAACAAGGCAACTATCCTCATGCGTGTCAAGGAAGGTGCTGCAGACTACCGCTACTTCCCAGAACCAGACCTACCACTCTTTGAAATCTCAGATGAATGGATCGAAGAAATGCGTACTGAATTGCCAGAGTTTCCAAAAGAACGCCGTGCTCGCTACGTATCTCAACTTGGTCTATCAGACTACGATGCTATCCAGTTGACTACCAATAAAGTCACTTCTGATTTCTTTGAAAAAGCTGTCGCCCTCGGTGGTGATGCTAAGCAAGTTTCTAACTGGCTCCAAGGTGAAGTCGCTCAATTCTTGAACGCCGAAGGTAAG
>NZ_KQ970818.1:75006-90079 GCF_001579645.1 Streptococcus infantis | reverse complement strand
GACACTGGAACAAATCGAATTGACGCCTGAAAACTTGGTTGAAATGATTGCTATCATCGAAGATGGTACGATTTCATCTAAGATTGCCAAGAAAGTCTTTGTTCACCTAGCTAAAAATGGTGGTGGAGCGCGTGAATACGTGGAAAAAGCAGGTATGGTTCAAATCTCAGATCCCGATGTCTTGATTCCAATCATCCACCAAGTCTTTGCCGATAACGAAGCCGCTGTTGCCGACTTCAAGTCAGGAAAACGTAACGCTGACAAGGCCTTCACAGGATTCCTCATGAAAGCGACCAAGGGTCAAGCCAACCCACAAGTAGCCCTTAAACTACTTGCCCAAGAATTGGCTAAGTTGAAAAACGATCAATAATCAATCTCAATATAACTGTCACAAGTTGATGAAATCAGTCATTGCTTGATGCCTTGCACTTTGTACTCACATAGTTAGGAGACATATGAAAAAGTTATATACTCTTCTCGCCACTTGTTTATTGTTGTTCTTCTTCACACCATTTAACTCAATTGATGCTGGCGTTGGCCATTCGCGAAGTGGTAGCTCTAGCCGAAGTAGTTCAAGAAGTAGCAGCCGCAGTAGCTCAAGTCGTAGCTCTTCTTATAGAAGTAGCAATCGCTCTGGAAGCAGCTCCTCTAGTTCAGGTGGCTCTTTAGGTACTGGTATGAACATGCTTATCATGTTTGGTGTCGGAGGATTCTTACTCTACATGTTCATCAAATATCTAAGCGACCAGAATTCATCTTCTGGCAAGTCTTACGGTAGTTCAACTGGATATAATCCACCTAGCCATCGCCGAGTTGAACACAACACACTAGCTGTTAGTCGTGTCAAATATGGTGATCCAAACTTTGATGCTGATGCCTTCGCTTCATGGGTTAAAGAAGTCTATATTCAGTTACAGGCAGCCTGGACTAAAAAGGATTGGAATTTGGTTCGTTCTCTCGAAAGTACTAGTCTCTATTCCCAACATAGTACTCAACTCGAAGATCATATTCGGGCAAAAACAACCAATGTTTTAGAAAAAGTCTATGTTGAAAATATCCGCATCAAAGATTTCTATGAAAATCCTGATGGTAACGATACCCTTGTTGTTATCTTGTCATCTACACTCAGAGACTATGTCATTGAAGACCAAAGTAAACGTGTCATCGAAGGTGATCCTCAAGAGGACTTGTTTACAGTCTATCAAATGAACTTCATCCGCAAACATGGTAGCCAAACCGAAAACACTGTTCAAGATGAAGCTGTTAGCGACCACTGTCCAAACTGTGGTGCACCATTGAAAATCTCAGCTATCAGTAAATGTGAATACTGCGGAGCTGAGCTCACACGTAGTCCAAATCAATGGGTACTTGATACCTACGATGTTGTGGATGAAGACGAACTTTATAATTAGGAGGAAATTATGGGATTTATTCGTGCCGCTCTATCTTCAGGGCTTAATAGTTTCAACGATAGCAAATTTAAAGAAGCTATCGTACTTCCAAACAACCTAACAGCCGATGCTTTGGCTATTAAAGGCCAACTTCTTTCAAAAGATCCAGATGGTAAATCTAGACAAAGCAATCAAAACACTGGACTACTAACAGATGGTAGCATTGTCATTGTGCCTCAAGGCTATGTCGCTATTCTAGTGAACAACGGTACCTTCCTTGGAGATGTCTTAGAAGCTGGTAGCCACGAATGGCGTTCAGGAGATAATGCCTGGCTCCTTGAAAAAGGTGGTATAAAGGGTACTTGGGAAAACTTCAAAAACCGCTTCTCTTTTGGTGGTCAAGTCATTACCCAACAAGAAATCATCTTTATTCGTATGCAACCCGTTGCCGGAAATAAATTCGGTACACAGAATGCTGTAGAATATTTCAGTGAACGTTATCAACAACTGCTCAACATCCGCTTCTACGGTTTGTTTGATATCAAAGTTGCTGATCCAGTCCTATTCTATGTTAGCTCCATCAGTCAACAAATTGAAGACCATAAAGCCTTTACATTACAAAATGTAGCTCAAGGAACACTCCGACAAAATATCGCACCAAAGATTGCCATTGCAATTGCTAAATTTACCAATGAAAACAAAGTAGATATCTATAGCCTTAATGCCAATCAAGATACTTTCAATGAGCTAGCTAAACAAGAAGTTAATAAGGTATGGGCTGGACTTTATGGGATTGAAACAACCAACATCCTGCTTGAAGATTTGAGCTATGATCAGGAAAGCTTAGATATTGTCCGTAAGCTTGATAGCGAGCTTGTCGCTATGAAGTACAATACGATTGAGATTGAAGAACGTCGAGCTCGTAATGAAGCTCTCATCGCTGCTGCTAACAATGAAGGCAATGGCAATGGTATGAACATGATTATGGGAATGAACCTAGGACAAACACTTGGTGGTCAACTCAACCAACAAGCCCAAACTCAAGCCCCTGTTCAAAATAACGGGCAAACTGCAAGCAAGAACTTTTACATCGAGGTAGACGGTAAGTATGTTCTCGTAACCAAAGATGAAGAAGGAAATATCGTACCAGTCAACTAATTCAAGCTCATCTGATATTTGAGAATTATTGCATTTTATGGTACAATAAAGAGTAAACTATTTATTAAAGAGGTAAAATCATGATTGAAGCAAGTAAACTAAAGGCTGGTATGACTTTTGAAACAGCTGAAGGAAAATTGATCCGTGTTTTGGAAGCTAGCCACCACAAACCAGGTAAAGGAAACACTATCATGCGTATGAAATTGCGTGATGTCCGCACTGGTTCAACTTTTGAAACAAGCTACCGCCCAGAAGAAAAATTTGAGCAAGCGATCATCGAAACAGTTCCAGCTCAATACTTGTACAAAATGGACGACACAGCTTACTTCATGAACACAGAAACTTACGACCAATACGAAATTCCTGTTGTGAATGTTGAAAATGAATTGCTTTACATCCTTGAAAACTCAGATGTAAAAATCCAATTCTACGGAACTGAAGTAATCGGTGTGACTGTACCAACTACTGTTGAATTGACAGTTGCTGAAACACAACCATCTATTAAAGGTGCTACTGTTACAGGTTCTGGTAAACCAGCAACAATGGAAACTGGTCTTGTTGTAAACGTTCCAGACTTCATCGAAGCAGGTCAAAAATTGATTATCAACACTGCAGAAGGAACTTACGTTTCTCGCGCCTAATCTCTAGAAACTAGAAAGAGGTCATTCTATGGGAATTGAAGAACAACTTGGCGAAATCGTCATCGCCCCACGTGTACTTGAAAAAATCATTGCTATTGCAACTGCGAAAGTTGAAGGAGTACACTCTTTTTCAAACAAATCAGTATCTGACACCCTTTCAAAACTTTCTCTTGGTCGTGGCGTATATCTAAAAGAAGCAAACGATGAGCTCACAGCTGATATCTACCTCTACCTAGAGTACGGTGTCAAAGTTCCTAAGGTTGCTATGGCTATCCAGAAAGCTGTTAAGGATGCTGTCCGTAACATGGCTGATGTTGAAATCTCTGCTGTCAACATTCACGTTGCAGGTATCGTTCCAGATAAAACACCAAAACCAGAATTGAAAGACTTATTCGACGAGGACTTCCTCAATGACTAGTCCATTATTAGAATCTAGACGTGAACTACGTAAGTGTGCCTTCCAAGCCTTGATGAGTCTTGAATTTGGTTCAGATCTAGAAACTGCTTGTCGCTTCGCCTACACACATGATCGCGAAGATACAGACGTACAACTTCCTAACTTCCTTGTAGAGCTCGTTTCTGGTGTCCAAGCTAAAAAGGATGATCTGGACAAACAAATTACTCAACATTTGAAAACCGGTTGGACCATCGATCGTCTGACTTTGGTAGAAAAGAATTTACTACGCCTAGGAGTTTTTGAAATCACTTCATTTGATACTCCTCAACTCGTAGCTGTTAACGAAGCTATTGAACTTGCTAAGAGCTTTTCAGATCAAAAGTCAGCCCGTTTCATCAATGGACTCCTTAGTCAATTTGTGACAGAAGAAGATTAAATAATATAGAAAAAGTGTTTGACAGTTATCAAACACTTTTTTCTTTGCCTTCCACTATCTAAAAAAGTGGTAATAGACATAATTATAAACAAATATCCAGATAGGTTTTGCATAAATGAGAAAGTTGAAAAAACTATGGCACAGGATTGTGATTTTTAGATTCTTTGTCCAACGGTAGACAAGGGCATAGAAGAGACCGCCTAAACTATAAATGATCAAACTGATAGGATCTCGGTGAGTTAGGATCAAATGACTAAGTCCAAAGATAAGAGCAGATAGGATAACATCCAGATAGTACTTGGACTGGGGGAAAAAGGTATTCATAAAGTACCCTCTATGAATCAGTTCCTCCAATATAGGTCCGACGACTACTGTTAAACTAAAACTGAGAACAGTTGATAGAAAAGTTGGTTGCCCATTGGAGTATAAAATCGAAAGAAGGTCTTGAAAGATATACTTGTTATCAATTAAGTGATGAAACTGTAATTGAAATTCATCCACCAATTGACGATCAAAATAAGTAGCCACTAGACCAACTACAAGGTAAAAGAATCTTGACTTCTTAGAACCCTTTTTTTCAAAAATATAGAGCATCTCTTTCTTTTTGAGCCAGTAGATAAATAATAGCAAAAGAGCTGTTACTTCAACTGTAGAAAAGATAGAATAGCCATCTATCCCCCATCCTAAAAACTTAGTTAGATGCATAATCCCTAACTCTGGTAGATAAACCGATAAAAATACCAGTAAGATGAAGACTCCCAAATGCCCTAGTTTTTTCATACTCACTCCTTTAATGTATCAAAAGCCAGCACCACAACTCATGATTTAGTAACTTTTTCGAATCTTTTGTTCCTCTATCCGCTAAAGACCAAGTCCAATTTCTTTCATCAAGCATCCAAATCATGCCACTACCTAAAACCTGATCTAAGTTTTCAGACCAAAGAACTATAAACGAATCAGTTCCTATCATGTCAAGTAGCTTCTTAAAATATATTTTCCTAGGTTTACACAGTATACATGATTTTTGACAATATTCGCAAGTATTTCCTAAACTGTCAATACTTAATCCTGAAATGTCTTTTTTTATAGAATCCAAAAAGCTAGAACCATTTCTTAGTTCTAGCTTTCTTTTTAATATTTTCTAAAGCGTTGATAACGCTCTTCCAAAAGTTTCTCCAATGGTAATTGTTTTAATTGTTCAATTTCTGTTTGAAGTTCATTTTTCACACGAGCTAGCAACTCTCTAGCAGAGAGCCCTCTCTCTGAAATAACCTTATCTACGACTTCCATCTCCAAAAGTTCATGTGAAGTGATTTTCATCAACTCAGCTGCTTCCATAGCACGACTGCCATCTTTCCATAGGATAGATGCAAAGCCCTCTGGACTGAGAACTGCATAGATTGAATTTTCCAACATCCAGACATGATCTGCTACCGCTAGAGCTAAAGCCCCTCCTGAACCACCTTCACCAATAATAATAGCGATAATCGGCACCTTAAGGTCGCTCATCTCCATGAGATTACGGGCAATGGCTTCTCCTTGACCACGTTCTTCTGCTCCGACACCTGGATAGGCACCAGCGGTATTGATAAAGGTTACAACTGGACGACCAAATTTTTCAGCTTGTTTCATCAAACGGAGAGCTTTTCGATAACCTTCCGGATGAGGTTGACCAAAGTTGCGGTTCAAATTATCTTGTAAGCTTTTACCTTTTTGGATTCCAACTACAGTTACCGCTTGTTCTCCCAACCATCCGATACCACCAATAATAGCACCATCATCTCTGAAAGAGCGATCACCATGTAGTTCTACAAAGTCATCAAATATTCCTGTTGCAAAGTCCAAGGCAGTTAAGCGGGTTTGTTCACGTGCTTCTCTGACGATTTTTGCAATATTCATCAACAATCCCCCTTATGTAACCTTACTAATCGAGCAATCATTTCTGGCAATTCTCTTCGTTTAACAATCGCGTCCACAAATCCATGTTCTAACAAAAACTCTGCCTTCTGGAAATCCTCTGGCAAATCTTCCCTTACGGTATTTTCAATAACACGACGTCCAGCAAATCCTACTAAACTTTGAGGCTCTGCCAAGATGATATCCCCTTCCATAGCAAAGGAAGCTGTTACACCCCCAGTTGTTGGATCCGTAAGGATAGTCAGATAAAAGAGACCTGCATTGGAATGACGTTTAACTGCAGCAGAAATCTTAGCCATCTGCATCAAACTCATGATTCCTTCTTGCATACGTGCTCCACCAGATGCTGTAAACAATACAACTGGTAATTTTTCAGCTGTTGCGTATTCAAACAATCTTGTGATTTTTTCACCAACAACTGTCCCCATCGATGCCATGATAAAGTTAGAATCCATGATACCAAGGGCAACTTTTTCGCCCTTAATCAAAGCAGTTCCTGTGACAACAGCCTCATCAAGACCAGTTTTTTCACGCATAGAGGCTAATTTCTTTTGATAACCTGGAAATTTCAACGGATCCTGCGTTTCAATTCCAGTAAACATCTCTAAGAAGCTTCCCATATCGATGGTTAAAGCTAGACGCTCTTGAGCTGAAATACGGAAGGTATAGCCACAGTGAGGACAAATACGGTCACTCCCTAAATCTTTCTGGTAAATAGTGTGTTTACAACCCGGACATTTTGAGAAGAGTTCATCTGGAACCTCCGGTTTAGCTTGGGGCTTTTCTCTAAGTGAACGATTGGGATTAATTCGTATATATTTATCTTTTTTACTAAATAGAGCCATACATCCCCCTTTTCAGTCTCATACTCTTTTTATATTATTCTTTTTCTTGATAGTGTGGTAAGAAAGTTTCCATCAAGAAGGAAGTATCGTAGTCCCCTGCTATCACGCGACGATCTGAAATCAAATCGAGTTGGAAATCAGCATTGGTGACAACCCCTTCAATTTCGAGTTCATAAAGAGCTCGTTGCATTTTCATGAGAGCATCAAAACGATTTTCGCCATGAACAATAATTTTAGCAATCATACTATCATAGTATGGCGGAATGGTATAGCCTGGATAAACTGCAGAGTCAACACGCAAGCCAACACCACCGCTTGGTAGATAAAGATTAGTAATCTTACCTGGGCTCGGTGCAAAATTAAAGGCTGGGTTTTCTGCGTTGATACGGCACTCAATAGCATGTCCTTTTAGAACAATGTCTTCTTGTTTCAGAGTCAAAGGTTGACCTGCCGCAATACGGATTTGTTCCTTGACAATATCCACACCTGAAACAAATTCGGTTACCGGATGTTCCACTTGGACACGCGTATTCATTTCCATAAAGTAGAATTTGCCACTTGCTTCATCTAGTAGGAATTCAATGGTACCAGCATTTTCGTAGCCTACAGACTCCGCTGCACGAACTGCCGCTGCACCAATTTCATTACGAAGGGTTTTTCCAATAGCAATCGAAGGACTTTCTTCTAAAACCTTTTGGTTATTCCGTTGCAGCGAACAGTCACGTTCACCAAGGTGAATAACATGTCCCATTTGGTCGGCAAGAATCTGTACTTCAATATGGCGAGCAGGATAGATCACACGCTCGAGGTACATAGCCCCATTTCCAAAGTTTGCTTTGGCTTCACTAGAGGCTGTTTCAAAGGCTGATACAAGATCTTCTGCCTTTTCAACCTTACGAATTCCTTTACCACCACCTCCAGCTGAAGCTTTCAGCATAACTGGATAACCAATTTTTTCGGCAATAGCCAGAGCCTCTTCTGCAGTATGGACTTCTCCATCTGATCCTGGAATGACAGGCACATTAGCCTTAATCATTTGAGCACGGGCGTTAATTTTATCTCCCATGACATCCATGACACGAGCTGATGGCCCGATAAATTTGATACCGACTTCTTCACACATGGTGGCAAATTTGGAATTTTCACTTAAAAAACCAAATCCAGGGTGAATGGCTTCAGCTTCAGTCAAGACCGCAGCTGAAAGGATAGCATTGATGTTCAGATAAGATTCTGTAGCCTTTCCAGGGCCGATACAGATAGCCTCATCAGCCAAAAGCGTATGGAGAGCTTCCTTGTCAGCAGTTGAATAAACAGCAACTGTGGCAATTCCTAATTCTCGTGCCGCACGAATAATACGAACAGCAATTTCACCACGATTGGCAATTAAAATCTTACGAAACATGGAAAACCTCCCTAGTTTCCAATAGCAAAGGTCAGAGTCCCGCTTGCTGCAAGCTTACCATCTACTTCTGCCTTCGCTTCTACTACGGCGATTGTGCCACGACGTTTGACGAATGTAGCGGTCATGACTAATTGATCACCAGGTACAACTTGCTTCTTAAATTTGACTTTGTCCATACCAGCATAGAAGACAAGCCTCCCTTTGTTTTCAGGTTTTGATAATTCCAAAACACCTGCTGTTTGTGCCAAAGCTTCCATAATGAGGACTCCTGGCATAACTGGGTATTGAGGAAAATGACCGTTGAAGAAAGGTTCGTTAATCGTTACATTTTTAATAGCAACGATTGTATCTTCGCTGACTTCCAAAACACGATCCACTAAGATCATAGGATAGCGGTGAGGCAAAGCTTCTTTAATTCCTTGAATATCAATCATTTGATACGTACCAAGCCTTTCCCAAACTCAACCATTTCTTCATTTTCAACAAGAATTTCTGTTACGACACCGTCTTTAGGTGCTGGAATTTCGTTCATAACCTTCATAGCTTCAATGATGACCAAGGTTTGGCCTTTTTTAACAGTATCACCGACTGAAACAAAATTAGGTTTGTCTGGTCCCGCAGCCAAGTAAGCAACTCCGACAAGTGGGCTCTCTACTAGATCTCCTTCAGCTACAGATTCAGTAGCGCTTGTTTCTGAAACTACTTCTACAGCTGGTGTTGAAGTTAGAGCTTGAGGTGCTACTGTAGGTGCAGGTGCTGAAACAACTGGTTGAGGTGCTGGACTTGTTTCTGCAACAAGTTTTGCTTCATTCTTGCTGAAGAGTAACTCATCCGTTCCATTTTTATAAGAAAATTCTCTCAAGCTTGACTGGTCAAATTGTGCCATCAAGTCTTTGATTTCATTTAAATTCATCTTTACTTATTCTCCCAACGTTTGAAAGCAAGAACTGCATTATGCCCACCAAATCCAAAAGTATTTGAGATAGCATAAGGAATTTCACGTTCCAAGCCTTGTCCATAAATAACATTTGCTTCAATGTAGTCTGATAATTCTGTTGTTCCAGCTGTCATTGGAACATAGTTGTTACGGATGGCTTCAATTGTTGCAATTGCTTCAACTGCACCAGCTGCACCGAGCAAGTGTCCTGTAAATGACTTAGTTGAAGATACAGGTACTTCCTTACCAAGAACAGCTACAATCGCTCCACTTTCTCCCTTTTCATTAGCAGGAGTTGAGGTACCATGAGCATTGACATAGGCTACTTGGTCTGGTGTAATCTCAGCTTCGTCCAAGGCAAGTTTGATAGCTTTAATAGCCCCTTGACCTTCTGGATGTGGTGAAGTCATGTGGTAAGCATCACAAGTGTTACCGTAACCAACAACTTCAGCTAAGATAGTTGCACCACGTTTTTCAGCATGCTCTAAACTTTCAAGTACCAACATACCTGATCCTTCACCCATGACAAATCCATTACGATCCTTATCAAATGGAATAGAAGCACGAGTTGGGTCCTCTGTTGTTGAAAGAGCTGTTAAGGCTTGGAAACCAGCAATCGCAAATGGAGTAATAGATGATTCTGAACCACCAACCAACATGATATCTTGGAAACCAAACTTGATAGAACGGAAGGCATCTCCGATAGCATCATTTGATGAGGCACAAGCTGTATTGATAGATTTACAAATCCCATTTGCCCCAAAGCGCATAGCAACATTTCCTGCAGCCATGTTTGGCAAAGCTTTTGGAAGTGTCAATGGTTTTACACGTTTTGGTCCCTTATCATGAAGTCGAAGCACTTGGTCTTCGATTTCTTTAATCCCACCGATACCTGATGCAACGATGACACCAAAGCGGTCTCTATCAAGAGTCTCTACATCAAGATTAGCATTGTTCACTGCTTCTTGAGCTGCATACAAGGCATACAAAGAATAGTCATCAAAACGATTGGTATCTTTTTTTACAAAGTATTTATCAAACGGAAAATCCTGGATCTCTGCCGCATTATGAACGTCAAAAGCACTGTGATCAAATTTGGTGATTTCACCAATTCCAATCTTTCCATTTTTAAGACTGTTCCAAAATTCTTCTGGTGTGTTCCCAATTGGAGATGTCAATCCATAACCTGTTACTACTACACGATTTAGTTTCATTTTCATACCTCTATTTTAACTCTTATTGCATGGTTAGTCCACCATCAATTGCAATGACCTGTCCCGTTAGATAATCTTGACTTGCAAGAAAGGCTGTGACCTCTGCGACTTGCTCAGCTTGGCCAAATTGTTTCATCGGAATTTGTGCTAACATAGCATCTTTGACCTTATCAGATAGAACAGCAGTCATGTCTGATTCGATCATTCCTGGAGCAATGGCATTGACACGCACATTACGATTAGCAACCTCACGTGCTACCGATTTGGTAAATCCAATCAAACCAGCCTTAGATGCAGCGTAGTTTGCTTGACCGATGTTTCCCATCAGACCAACGACACTCGACATGTTGATAATAGCACCTTCGCGTGCTTTTATCATCGGTTTTAAGACTGTTTGTGTCATATTGAAAGCCCCTGTCAAATTGACTTTCAAGACCTTCTCAAAATCTTCTTCTGTCATCTTGAGCATGAGAGTATCTTGAGTAATCCCAGCATTATTAACGAGGACATCAACTGAACCCAGCTCTTCAATGGCTTGGTCTATCATACGTTTTGCGTCCGCAAAATCAGAAACGTCACCAGAAATAGCAAGAACCTTCACCCCGTATGGTTTAAATTCGGCTAGAAGCTCCTCGGAGATTTCACCACGACTATTCAAGACAACGTTGGCTCCCAAGCTGGCAAATTTATGAGCAATGGCGAGACCAATTCCTCGACTTGAGCCTGTAATAAAGACATTTTTCTGTTCTAGTTTCATTTTTCTCCTTTCAGAACTTCTACCATTTTGGTCTAATTTTCTAAGAGTGCTAGTAAACTTGCTTGATCTTCCACATTAGCAAGTTGAGCTGTTTTATCAATCTTTTTGACAAATCCTGACAAAACTTTACCAGGTCCAATCTCGATAAAACGAGTGACACCCGCTTCTTGCATGACTGCAATACTTTCATAAAAACGGACAGGTTCCTTAACTTGACGAGTCAAGAGTTCTGCTATACGTTCTTTTTCCATGACCTTTGCTTCTGTATTGCCAACAAGTGGACAAGCAAAGTCAGAAAACTCAACATCTTCTATGGCTTGAGCTAGTTTTTGACTTGCAGATTCCAATAAGGCTGTATGGAAAGGTCCAGAAACATTGAGCGGAATCAAACGTTTTGCTCCCGCTTCTTGCAAAAGTTCAACTGCACGATCTACTGCAGCTACCTCCCCACCAATAACAATTTGACTCGGCGTATTGTAGTTGGCTGGAGTTACAACACCAAGTTGAGAAGCTTCTTGACAAGCTTTTTCGATCACTTCAACCGGTGTATTGAGGACAGCCACCATTTTTCCTGATCCTGCTGGTGCTGCTTCTTCCATATAAGACCCACGTTTAGCAACTAGAGCCACTGCATCTTCAAAATCCAAGGCACCACTAGCTACCAGGGCAGAATATTCACCAAGAGACAGACCTGCCACCATATCTGGTTGGTAACCTTTCTCCTTTAATAGTCTGTAAATAGCAACTGATGTAGCTAAAATAGCTGGCTGCGTGTAACGAGTCTGATGTAGCTTTGTTCCATCATTATCAATCAAGTCACGGAGGTCATAGCCTAATACTTGGCTAGCTTGGTCAATTGTTTCCTTGACGATAGCATATTGGTCATAGAGCTCGCGACCCATTCCTAGGTATTGAGCTCCTTGACCTGCAAATAGAAAGGCTGTTTTAGTCATTTCTTGTAACTCCTGCCCAACGAGCAGCTTCTGCTTGAATCTTTTCAGCTGCACCATAATAAATATCTTTTAAGATTTCTTCAACAGTTTCTTCTTTAGATACCAAACCTGCAATCTGGCCGGCCATCACTGAACCACCATCCACATCCCCATGGACAACTGCTTTAGCTAAGGCTCCTGCGCCCATCTGCTCAAAAATTTCTAAATCTGGATTTTCTTGTTTAAAGGCATCTTTTTCAGCTTGCTCGAAATCACGAGTCAATTTGTTTTTAATGGCACGAACTGCGTGTCCAAAATGTTGTGCCGAAATCGTTGTATCAATATCACGAGCTTTTAAAATTTTAGCTTTATAGTTTGGATGGGCATTTGATTCTTTAGCAACTACAAAACGAGTTCCTACTTGAACAGCTTCTGCACCAAGCATAAATCCAGCTGCAGCTCCCTCACCATCAGCAATACCACCAGCAGCAATTACAGGAATTGAGACTGCCGCTGCAACTTGACGCACCAAGGTCATAGTTGTTAATTTACCAATGTGTCCACCTGCTTCCATACCTTCTGCAATAACAGCGTCTGCACCGATTTTTTCCATGCGTTTAGCCAAAGCAACACTAGGAACTACTGGAATAACGGTGATTCCCGCTTCATGGAATCGCTCCATGTATTTACTTGGGTTTCCTGCGCCAGTTGTGACTACCTTAACCCCTTCTTCAATGACGAGGTCAACAATATCATCAACAAATGGAGACAGAAGCATAATGTTGACACCAAAAGGCTTGTCTGTTAAAGATTTAATCTTATCGATATTGGCCTTAACCACTTCTTTAGGAGCATTTCCTCCACCGATGATACCTAGACCACCTGCTTTTGAAACAGCTCCAGCAAGGTCACCATCTGCAACCCAGGCCATTCCACCTTGGAAGATAGGATATTTAATATTCAATAATTCTGTAATACGTGTTTTCATAGTGCCTCCATATGTCTTGCTTACGTAATAGTTCGACTACATTATAATTTGACAGTCAAACTATTACCTAAACAAGAGGGAGCGGGTCCCCCCTACTCCTTCTTCATTTATTTTAATTATTTTGTTTGCTCTTCAACGTAAGCAACCAAGTCACCAACTGTTTTCAAGTTGTCTTCAGCTTCGATTTGGATATCAAAAGCATCTTCAATTTCTGAGATCACTTGGAACAAGTCCAATGAATCTGCATCCAAATCATCAAAAGTAGATTCAAGTGTTACTTCTGATGCATCTTTTCCAAGTTCTTCAACGATAATTTCTTGTACTTTTTCAAATACTGCCATGATAGACTCCTTTAAAATTAATAGTTTTTATAACAATGTGTTCACCACATGATTACCTAAATTGTAACAATAAGCGTGCCCCATGTCAAACCTCCACCGAAGCCTGACAAGAGAATATTTTGGCTACCATCTAAACGAATGAGCCCTTCCTCTACACACTCTGAAAGTAGGATCGGAATACTTGCCGCACTGGTATTTCCATACTTGGTCATATTGGCAGGAAGCTTGTCTCGATCTACACCGATCTTTCTAGCCATCTTATCTAGAATGCGGATATTAGCTTGATGAAGCAAGAGATAGTCTAGTTCTTCTGCCGACAGAGGACTCTCTTCTATGGTGTTTTTATAGACTTAGCAACATCTCGAATCGCAAAATCAAAAACTGCTCGGCCATCCATTCTCAAGAAAGCATCGGGCTTTTCTTGATTTGAAAATGGTGAAGTTAAACCAGTCTGTCCAAAGGTCAAACACTCACTACGCGAACCATCGCTATTGAGACTCTCCGCTAGGAAATGTGGCTCTTCGCTTGCTTCTAACAAGATGCCCCCAGCACCGTCTCCAAATAGGACAGCTGTTGAGCGATCCGACCAGTCTAAAGCTTTTGACATGGTTTCACTTCCGATAACTAGACCCTTACGATAAACTCCTGAAGAGATAAGCTTCTCTGCAGTTGATAGGGCAAAGATAAAGCCACTACAGGCAGCCGTTAAGTCATAGGCAAAAGCCTTGTGAGCGCCGATTTTAGCCTGAACACGAGCGGCTGTTGAAGGCATCATCGAGTCAGGTGTCATCGTAGCTAGAATGATAAAATCCAACTCTTCAGCAGAAATCCCTGACTTCTCTAGGAGTTGTTTTGCAACTGCCGTTGCCAAATCTCCAGTTGATTCTGTCTTAGATATGCGACGTTCCTTAATCCCAGTTCGACTTGAAATCCATTCATCACTCGTATCCATAACCTGAGCTAAATCCTCATTTGTGATAATCTGCTCTGGTACATAATGAGCAACCTGGCTTATTTTTGCAAAAGCCATTATTTCAAATCCTCCAAAAATTGATAAAGATTGGTCAAACCTTTACTCATGACATCCATTTCCTCTGGGCTCATGCCTTCGATAATTCTCTCGACCATGGCCTTGTGGAAACGTTTATGGAGACGATGTACGAGTCGACCTTTCTTGGTCAAATGCAGATGTACTACACGACGATCCTGATCTGAACGTAAGCGTTCGATGTAACCTTTTCGTTCCAAGTTGTTCAAGCTAGTTGTCACTGTTCCTAGAGTTACCATCAACTCTTTGGACACTTGACTTGGTGTCACATCTGGAAACTTACCAATCACATCAATCGTGTGCATTTCCTTGATAGAGATGTCCTTGAAACGACTACCTCGCAAACTTACTTCCTCAATCACCAGGACGTTATTAAAAATAGATGTTAAATAGTCATTGATCCGTTGGTAGTCCAATTCTCTTCCCTCCCTTATCAAAAAAGTTTAACTATCAAAACATTTGACAAAAAAAGTATATCAAACTTCAAAGAATTGTGCAAGTATTTTTTTATTTTCCGATAAATTTTGGACGTCGTCTTTCAGAATGTGCACGAACACCTTCTTTAAAATCTTCCGTATAAGATAGAGATTTTTGCAATTCCAGTTCTAGCTGTGCGTACTCGTGCCACTGCTTAAATTCGCTCTCCCAGACTAACTTCTTAACAGCAGC
>NZ_KQ970818.1:55262-74862 GCF_001579645.1 Streptococcus infantis | reverse complement strand
GTTCACTCGCACACATACGATAGACAGTTCCAGCTTCCAGTGCTTTTTCTGCTGTGAAAGCTTCACCAGTCATAGCTAATTGCGTTGCCCGAGTCGCACCAAGTGATCGTGTCAGTAAGAATAAACCACCCGCATCTGGAGCCAAGCCCACGCCTACAAAGGCCTGGATGAATTTAGCTTTGTCAGAAGCAATACAGAAATCAACTGCTAAAGCCATATTAGCCGCAGCTCCAGCAACTGCTCCATCCACCTCCATAATGACTGGTTTAGGAATTTGTTTAATCTTATAGGAAATCGTATTTACCAACTCCGCAATTTGGGTGAGGGAGGCAATATCATCCTCTTCGACAGCACGTTTCATTTCTACTAGATCGCCCCCAACAGAGAAGACTTTGCCAGCAGCATTGATGAGAACAAACGAAACCGAAGCATCTTTTTCAGCTAATTCCAATGCTTCTAGAATTTCTTGACACATAGGAATATGAAAACCATTGGCCACCTCAGGACGATTTAAAGTTAGTATCGCTAAATCGTCTTGAACTTGATAGAGAATATGATTCATAACCACTCCTTTAAATTTACAACGAAGATTAAATTATTTTATTTTCAAATTATATCTTTTTTTGATTTATTAAACAAGAGAAAAATCGACCAAAAATGTATCGGCCGATTTTTAAAAGCTTAGTTTATTCTCTAAAAATGAAGGAAAACCAGTACTTGTATCATCCATGAAATCATAAATCACTTCAAGCATTCGTCCTCCTTCTCTCTGATAAAGCTGTTCTTTGTTGGAGCCTTTATAGTAGAATTCTCCTGAAACCATGTAAAAAATACGATTTGGATCTTCAAGGTAGGCAAAAAGATTTCCTGTAAAAGGAGCTTCCTTATTTCCGTCCTTGTTAACCAGACTTGTAGCTAAGAGTTTCGTGATTCCTCTAAATTGTCCACTTTCATCTGTTCGACAATAAAACTTGACTCTAGCTTCATAGTCAGGATTGACGATAATCTTTTCAGAGAGAATTCGATAGGTCCTTGCCTTACTATCTGACAAGCTGATAGATAAGATAATTTTAGCCCTCTCAACTGAAATCTGACCTTCCTGAGCATATTCTATCGCTAATTCTTCTCCGGTCAAACGACCACTGGGAAGAGGTTGAGAACTTGCTCCGATATTTGTAGGAATCATCACGAAGGTAAGGACTAGTAAGATTAAACAAACTACTCTTTTAATCATCTTCCCCCAACTCCTTTCATTAGAAGAGTCTTTCCTCCTACACCTTTATTATAAGCTTTCCTGATGAGACTTTCAAACAATTATATAGGTAATTTTCCAGATTGAAAAAAGCCCCTCTTTCTGCTATAATCGTATAAAATACTTACTTTAGGAGTTCTTATGAAGGTTGTTAAATTTGGTGGAAGCTCGCTTGCCTCTGCTAGTCAGTTAGAAAAAGTTTTAAATATTGTCAAAAGTGATCCAGAACGTCGTTTTGTGGTTGTATCTGCCCCTGGTAAACGCAATTCTGAAGATACTAAGGTGACAGATGCCTTGATTAAATACTACCGCGACTATGTAGCTGGAAATGACATTAGCAAAAGCCAAAACTGGATTATTGATCGCTATGCTGCTATGGTTAGCGAATTAGGTCTTAAACCAGCCGTTTTAGACAAAATTTCAAAAAGCATTCGCTCTCTAGCTACTCTTCCAATTGAAGATAATAAGTTTCTCTATGATACCTTTCTAGCAGCTGGAGAAAATAACAATGCCAAATTGATTGCAGCCTACTTTAACCAAAATGGCTTGGAGGCGCGTTATGTTCATCCTAGAGAAGCTGGAATTGTAGTTACTAGTGAGCCTGGAAATGCGCGAATCATCCCATCTAGTTATGATAAAATCGAGGAATTGACAAATTCAACTGAAGTTCTTGTTATCCCTGGTTTCTTCGGTGTTACGAAAGAAGATCAAATTTGTACCTTCTCACGTGGGGGATCAGATATTACTGGTTCCATCATCGCTGCTGGTGTCAAGGCTGATCTCTATGAAAACTTTACTGATGTAGATGGAATCTTTGCAGCTCACCCTGGTATTATCCATAAGCCACACTCTATCCCAGAATTGACCTACCGTGAAATGCGTGAATTGGCCTATGCAGGGTTCTCTGTACTACACGATGAAGCACTTCTACCAGCCTACCGTGGGAAAATTCCTCTGGTTATCAAAAATACCAACAATCCTGAGCATCCAGGTACTCGTATCGTTCTAAAACACAGTAGTGATGAATTTCCAGTTGTGGGAATTGCTGGTGATTCAGGATTTGTCAGCATTAATATGTCTAAGTATTTGATGAACCGCGAAATCGGTTTTGGTCGTAAAGTTCTTCAGATTCTTGAGGACCTTAATATTGGTTGGGAACATATGCCAACTGGTATCGATGACCTGTCTATCATTCTACGTTCACGAGAATTAACTCCTATCAAGGAAGAAGAAATCCTTCGTCAGTTAGTCCAAAAAGCAGAGGTAGACCACGCTGAAATCGAACACGACCTCTCTATCATTATGATTGTTGGGGAAAAAATGAAGCGTCATATTGGGGTAACTGCTACAGCCACTCGTGCCTTATCTGAAAACAACATCAACATCCAAATGATGTCACAAGGTTCTAGTGAAGTTTCTATCATGTTTGTTGTCCACAAAGACCAAGAAAAAGCCGCTCTTAAAGCTCTCTACCAAGCATTTTTCGGCGAAAATAAGGAAGACTAAACATGGCACAATCCCTCAATAAGGTCGTCGACTTGCAAACAACTGGAACCTCCTATCTCTCCATTACAGGAAAGGTTGGAAAATTTCTGGTCGGAGATCATGCCCTAGAATTTTACGCAGATCGTAATGTCGAGGACTATATTCAAATCCCATGGTCCAGCATTAATCAAATCGGAGCCAATGTTTCAGGCCGCAAGGTTAGTCGTCATTTTGAAGTCTTTACAGATCAAGGAAAATTTCTCTTCGCCTCAAAAGACTCTGGAAAAATACTTAAAATAGCTCGTGAAAAATTGGGAAATGACAAGGTAGTCAAACTTCCTACCTTAGTCCAAATCATTGGTCGAAAAATTAAAAATCTATTTGCAAAAAAATAGAAAGTTTAGTATAATCATAGAAACGGATAAGTAGGTTACTTCCTTCTTTCAGAAAGTCTGCGGGTGCTGCGAGCAGATAGAAGATTTAATTGAAATTCTACCGTTGTTTTAAATCAAATACAGAATCAAGTGCACACCTGTGAAGTTGGATGGAACCGTGGCCCTGCCACTCCAACGCTTTGTCAGGTGTGCTTTTTTCATAAAGGAGTTTATATGTTAGATATCAAACGTATTCGTACAGACTTTGATGCTGTCGCAGAAAAACTAGCTACACGTGGTGTAGATGCTGCTATCTTGAACGAGATGAAAGAAATCGATGCCAAACGACGTGACATCTTGGTTAAGGTTGAAACCCTCAAGGCTGAACGTAACACAGTTTCTGCTGAGATTGCACAAGCTAAACGTAACAAGGAAAATGCAGATGATAAGATTGCTGCTATGCAAACCCTCTCTGCAGAGGTAAAAGCTCTTGATGCTGAATTGGCAGAAATCGATGCGAAATTGACAGAATTTACCACAACTCTTCCAAACATCCCCGCTGACAGCGTTCCTATCGGTGCAGACGAAGACGATAACGTAGAAGTTCGCCGTTGGGGAACTCCTCGCGAGTTCGACTTTGAACCAAAAGCTCACTGGGATCTAGGTGAAGATCTTGGTATTCTTGACTGGGAACGTGGTGGAAAGGTAACTGGAGCGCGCTTCCTCTTCTATAAAGGACTTGGGGCTCGTTTGGAACGTGCTATCTACAACTTCATGTTGGATGAGCATGGAAAAGAAGGTTACACTGAAGTCATCACACCTTACATGGTTAACCATGATTCTATGTTCGGTACTGGTCAATATCCAAAATTCAAAGAAGATACATTTGAATTGAAAGATACGAACTACGTCCTCATTCCTACAGCTGAAGTTCCTCTGACCAACTACTACCGTGATGAAATTCTTGACGGAAAAGACTTGCCAATCTACTTTACTGCTATGAGCCCATCATTCCGTTCTGAAGCTGGTTCAGCTGGTCGTGATACTCGTGGTTTGATTCGTTTACACCAATTCCACAAGGTAGAAATGGTGAAATTTGCCAAACCTGAAGAGTCATACGAAGAACTAGAAAAGATGACAGCCAACGCTGAAAACATCCTTCAAAAACTCAACCTTCCATATCGAGTAGTTGCTCTTTCTACAGGAGACATGGGCTTCTCAGCTGCTAAGACTTATGACTTGGAAGTATGGATCCCTGCGCAAAATACCTACCGTGAAATCTCAAGCTGTTCAAATACAGAAGATTTCCAAGCTCGTCGTGCCCAAATCCGTTACCGTGATGAAGCCGATGGTAAGGTTAAACTTCTTCATACTTTGAATGGTTCTGGACTTGCTGTTGGACGTACAGTCGCTGCTATCCTTGAAAACTATCAAAACGAAGATGGTTCTGTGACCATTCCAGAAGTTCTTCGTCCATACATGGGTGGAGCTGAAGTTATCAAACCATAATTAATTGAATGTAAAAAGAGGAGGCTGAGCTTCCTCTTTTTTAGTAATATCTAAAAAACAGGTAGAAAATTCTCGTTTCTACCTGTTTTTATTTATTTCTTAGTAGCCACCCATCATTGATGGATCCATAGCTGGCGCTGGTGCAGCTGGTTCTGGTTTATTCGCTACGACTGCTTCTGTTGTTAGAATCAAACTTGCTACTGAAGCTGCGTTCTGAAGGGCTGAACGGCTAACCTTAACAGGATCGATAATTCCTGCTTCAATCATGTTGACCCATTCACCTGTTGCAGCATTGAAGCCTGTTCCAAGCTCTGCATTTTTCAAACGATCAATAACAATTGAACCTTCATAACCTGCATTGTAAGCGATTTGACGTACAGGTTCTTCCAAGGCACGAAGAACAATGTTACGTCCTGTTGCTTCATCACCTTCTAACTCCAAGGCAGCGACAGCTGAGATAACATTAACAAGGGCAGTACCACCACCTGCAACGATACCTTCTTCAACAGCTGCACGAGTCGCATTGAGGGCATCCTCGATACGAAGTTTCATTTCTTTCAATTCTGTTTCAGTTGCAGCCCCTACCTTGATAACAGCAACTCCACCTGATAATTTGGCCAAGCGTTCTTGGAGTTTTTCACGGTCGAATTCTGAAGTTGTTGTTTCGATTTGAGACTTGATGACAGCTACACGGTTAGCAATCGCTTCAGGATTACCTGCACCTTCTACAATGACTGTACTATCTTTATCAACAGACACTTTAGCCGCTTGACCAAGCGCTTCGATAGTAGCATCTTTCAACTCAAGACCAAGATCTTCTGTAATGACTGTACCACCTGTCAAGATCGCGATGTCTTCCAACATAGCCTTACGACGGTCACCAAATCCAGGCGCCTTAACAGCAACTACGTTGAATGTTCCACGGATCTTGTTCAAAACAAGAGTTGGAAGAGCTTCACCGTCAACATCGTCTGCAATGATTAAGAGGGGACGACTGCTTTGAAGAATACTTTCTAAAAGTGGCAAGATTTCTTGAATATTTGAAATCTTCTTATCTGTAATCAAAATGTATGGATTTTCAAGGTCTGCAACCATTTTTTCATTGTCAGTGACCATGTACTGTGATAGATAACCACGGTCAAATTGCATTCCTTCTACAACTTCAAGCTCTGTTTCCATCCCACGTGATTCTTCAATTGTGATGACTCCATCCTTGCCAACTTTTTCCATGGCTTCAGAGATATACTCACCAACTTTTTCAGAACGAGAAGAGACAGCAGCAACCTGCGCGATAGCTTCTTTGTTGGCAACAGGAATGGCATTGTTCTTCAAGGCTTCTACAGCAGTTGCAACTGCTGCTTCAATCCCACGACGGATACCGATTGGGTTTGCGCCAGCCGTAACGTTTTTGATTCCTTCACGAACAATAGCTTGGGTCAATACTGTTGCAGTAGTTGTCCCGTCACCAGCGATATCATTGGTTTTAGAAGCCACTTCTGACACCAATTTAGCACCCATATTTTCAAAATGGTCTTCTAGTTCGATTTCTTTAGCGATGGTTACACCGTCATTGGTAATCAATGGTGAACCGAATGATTTTTCAAGAACGACGTTACGGCCTTTAGGTCCCAAGGTTACTTTAACAGTATCAGCTAGGATATCAACACCACGGACCATTGCTGAACGTGCATCAGATGAAAATTTAATCTCTTTTGACATACTTACTTCCTCCTATTATTCTTCAACGATTGCTAAGATGTTAGCTTCACCCACGATGACATATTTTTCGTCACCATCTTTGACCTCGATACCTGCATGAGCTTCAACCAAAACCTGATCTCCAACTTTTACACTTGGGGCAACCAAATCACCGTTCAAGGTGCGAACACCTTGTCCAGTAGCCACTACTGTAGCTGTTTTCGTTTCTTCTTGGGCTGATTTTGCGAGGACAAAGCCTCCGACTGTTTGTTCTTTCTCTTCAATTTTCAAGACCACACGGTCCCCTAATGGTTTCAACATCTGTTTTCCTCCATAACATAATCATATTGTTAGCACTCTTTACGAACGAGTGCTAAACCATAGTTCTATTGTATCACTTAGTCAGAAATAGTCAAGAAAAAAACACCTCAAAATGAATGAGATGTTCCTTAAAGATCACTTTAGAATTATTAACTTTCGATTAAAATCATCGACGACTTTTTGGAGATTGATACGTCCTCGATAGATACCATATCCAAAAACCACCATTCCCAATATTCCAACTAAGGCAAGTAAAATTCCGAACATTAAGATTGGGAGGAAGCTTTTATGAAAGAGAAAAATTAAGACCATACCTATACTGGCAATGATAAAGAGTAAGCTAAACCAACGGCCAAGATTTTCAATCATATGACGTTGATACTTAATTTCTGTTTCATATCCATTAACAAGTTCTTGTTTTGTAACCATGAGGATCCTCCTGACAAAAATTGAGAATGAAGGGTAAGAGAAGGAGGTTAGTCTACTTCATTCTCAAAATTTTCTACTAGTAAATATGTGCTTTTCTTGAGCTTAGTAATTAAGATGTGGGTCAAAGATACCTAGAGCAACACCGACCAAAGCGACAACAACTAGAAGCAACATAACTTTGTTTGGTGAAACTTTTTTCTTAGACATTAACCACCAGCAAATAGTGATGAAAGTTGCTGTCAAGAGACCTGGATAAACACCATCAATCTTTTCTTGGATATTTAAGAAGACTTTTCCTTCAGAATTCTCGAATTGAAGAGCTGTTGTAACAGATACCCAAGTTGCTGCTACCGCACCGATAACCATACCGCCGACAACGCTGATTGCTTTACGAAGTGCTTGTCCTTTTGGTCCTACTAGGAATTCAACGGCTTTATCCCCTAATTGATACCCTTTAAAGAAGGCAAAGCGCATACCAAAGTATACTAAGAGGTTCCATACAACGATGTAGAAGATAGCACCAGCGATGTTACCACCTTTAGAGAGACCGAGGGCAATCCCCAAAAGAACTGGAATCAAGGTCCCAACGACCAAAGAGTCACCGATACCAGCGATTGGCCCCATCAAACCGGCACGCATACCATTGATGGTTTCACCATCCACTGCATCTCCATTTGCACGCGCTTCTTCCAAACCAGCCGTAATCCCTACAACGAGAGAGCCAAGTTGTGGTTCAGTATTGAAGAAGGCAGTATAGGTTTGCATGGCATCTTTTTGTTCTTCTTTTGTATCATACATTTCTTCTACGATTGGAAGCATAGAAGTCAAGTACCCGAAGGTTTGCATGTGTTCTTGAGAGAAACAAGTCAAATGACCATAATACCAATGATGAAATGCTTTTGCTAATGTTTTCTTTGAAATTTTCTTTCTATCAGCCATTTTAAATATCCTCCTCATCATCGTCTACGTAAACAACCCCAGCTGGAGCAGCTTTCATAGATTTGATTACTTCAAGTTCGTAGTAGATTACTGCAAAGATCAATGAAACAACCGCACTAGCTACCAAGTTCAATCCTAGAGATTTAGCCAAGGTAAATCCAACAAAGAATGGAATGAAGTCAGTTGCTTTTGTAACAATTTGTTTCAACAAGATAGCAATACCGACACATGGGAGAAGGGCTCCAACTGTAAAGAGGGCTTTCATCCAGAAACCATCCATAGGAAGGTAAAGTTTCATCAAATCAACCATGTTTTCACCATATTTGGTGATAATCATAGTTGGAAGGAAAGAGAAGAGGAAGTGAGAGATCCAAGGATAAATCCAGTCAACTGCGTAGAGTTTTTTGAAGTTTCCTTCTTCAACGGCTTTCCAACCAATGTGTTGCCAAAGCAAGTTCATTGTAGCTGTACCGTAGAAAAGAACAGTACCGATTGTCCCAACGGCCGCACCGATTGGGGCTGCAGCTGCGGCAATTCCAGCTTCGTCTGTGATGTGATTTGCATGCACAAACAAGATAGCAAGAGGAACACCGATATAAGAGATGGCACGAACATCGGCAGATACGGTTCCACCAGGTGTTACCAAGGCGATATAAACGACTTGAAGGGCAACCCCGACCATAATACCAGTTGTCACATCTCCAAGAATTAAACCTGAAATCAACCCACCGATCAAGGGACGACCGAGTGTATAGTTCCCGATACTGGAACCTCCCATACCAGGCATTGAAGACAAGCTGGCGAAAACAGCAAGCAAGATTGCTTGAATCCATGAAATTGTCATAACAAACGCTCCTTATGTTTGTAAATTTATTTACCTAACTAATAAAACTGTTAGGTTTAAAAACCAAATTTAGATTTGAAATCATCCCAGTAACCAATTGAAACATCCGGCAACAATTGGAATTTAACCTTGTAACCTGCTGCCTGAATTGCCTGAAAGGCTTCTGCTTCTTCCTGGGTGATGGATTGGTTATTGCCCAATTTCACTGCACCAGGTCTATCATTTGCAGGGCCAACGATGATTTCTTTAACATCTCCTGGGACAAAACCTTGATCCACCAAAATTTCCTTCATATCGATTGGGTTTTTGGTAATCAAGAAGTACCGACTGTCAGATTCCGTTACTTTTGCTGACTTTTCTTTAAAGGCTTCTTTTGTCCATACAAAGGTTTTCTTGTCTGATGCGCCTTTGTAAGCTTGGATCAAAACCTTGTTTGATGCTGCTGCATCGTTTACGGCAATCAAACCATCACATGGTTTTTCTTTTGCCCAGCGTGTGACTGTTTGACCGTGAATCATGCGATCATCAATCCGTACAAATGTTACTACCATAAGGTACCTCCCTATTAAATATCGTCATCATCTTCTTCAGCACTAGTGGCTGAAACTTCAAAAGGTTGTAGTGCAGATTTTGCTTCTGATAAGATAGTTGCTGACAAATCGTCTCCATCCAACACATCCTTCATCACAACTGCTGTCAAGGCCATGGTCAGGTTCATCCCACCAAGGATCAAAGCTCCATCTAGCTTTCCGACTTCTTCTAGGACAGTGGTTGCCGTGGTTAATGGACTACCACCTACAATGTCTGCCAAGACCAGCACAGAATCATCTGCTGTCAATTCTGAAATGCTCTCTCTAAAATCAACTGCAAAGTCATCGACCGATTTTCCTTCTTTAAGTCCAACTGCGATGACCTGATTCATCTTGTCACCAGCAAACATAGCTAGCGATGTTTTTAGTCCTTCTGCCAATCCACCATGACTGACTAAAATGAGATATTTCATTTTGCTACACCTCCTTTATTTGACTCTATTGTAGAATATTTGGAAGCGCTTTTACATTGTCAAATGTCACATGATAAACATGACATTTAGCAACAAAAAAATGACATCTGTCACTTGACACAATGTCATCTTATTTTTCTTTAAACTCCTACCTGAAGACTACTTTCAATTTCCCTCTGAATTTGAGGCAAGCGGTTCTCGACATCTTGATCGCGCAAAGCATTGCCAATCAAGTAGTCCAGCTTTTCCAACATTTCTTTAGAGACATTCTTGGGACTACTTTCAACAGCTTGTTCCATGATACGATTCAAGGTCTGATTGGTCAAGGAATCCGTGCCAAAATCATCTACCTGTAAAAGATCTTTACTAGACTGACTTTGGACCACCTGTGGCATAACGGAAATCCCTTGAGATTGATCAAAGAGGAGTTGTTGAATTTCTGGATCTTCTGTCAACACTTGCATCAATTCCCAAGCTAACTTGGAATGAGGGGTCCGAGCAGACATGGCAAAAGAAGTCGTCGTAACCAAAGTCGCCATGGTAGTTTTTGACTTAGCAGGCATAGGGATACAGGTCCAGGTGAAGTTTGAATATTTTGAAACATGGTAAGGATAAGGTTTATAGGTTCTATATTGAGCCAAAGTCATGGGATAAAAAGCGACTTTCCCCTGGTCAAAATCTTTGGAACTCACCTTATAGTTCTTATTCAACTCTTCCAATTTTTGTAAAAAAGTCAAAGACTCTTTGACTTCTGGAGCCGTAAGTTTGAGCATCCCTCCTTGAAAAAGACTACCCCCATTTGCTGCCAAAGCTTCTTTCCAGGTATATTCTGTACTCCCAAACTGATCCAATTGACCATCTCCATTGGTATCTTTGGTTAGTTTTTTACAAATTGTATAGAACTCTTCCAAGCTCCAACCTTCCTTGGGAACCTCAATGCCTTCTTTGTCCAGCAAATCTTTATTGACACACATCAAAATAGGATTACTTTCATAAGGTAATGCATAGGATTGCCCCTGATAGACACCTGATTCAAATGCAACAGGATAAAAAGCAGCTTGGTCTTCTTGATTCATATAGCCATTTAACTTTTCTAGAACGCCACGCGCCGCCAATAAGGACAGATCTTGCTCAGATACCATAAACACATCCGGCGTCTTTCCTGAAACAATCTTTTCTGAGAGCCAGTCTGAATAATCCGACTGTGGAATCCCATTTTCATATTCCACACGGACATTAGGATGGGACTTTTCAAATTTTTGAATCGCAAGATCCAAAGCATGGGAGCGTTGACTGGTCGGTACATCCCAACTAGATCCTGCATAAACGCCTATATGGAGCACGATCGGTTGTTGTTTCCACCAATAAAAACCAGTACTCACAGAGACCACAAAAAGGAGAACGATTCCCCAACAAAGATGCTTTCGGTTTAATTTCATTCCGTATTTCCTTTTGAAAAATCGCGTCTAGTCACTCCTGTTTGAACTGACCAAATTGCTAATTGCGTTCGATCTCTTAGGTTTAATTTCGCCAAAATCGTTGATAAGTAATTGCGCACAGTTCCTTCTGATAAGAAGAGTTTTGCAGCAATTTCTTTGTTTGACTCGCCATAGCCGACTTCTTGAATAATTCGCCATTCTGTCGTGCTCAAATCCTTGACATTGTCCTCATCCACAGCAATAGAGAAATTCGATTTGGCCATTTGAGAGAAGATCTGAAAGACCTTGCTTGCGATATTGGGATTGATCATAGCTCCACCCTGATGCACCACCTTAATAGCCTCATAGAGCTCTTCTGTCGAGGCTCCCTTTAAGAGATATCCTGAAGCACCATACTTGAGTGCACTATAGATAAATTCATCATCGTCAAAAGTTGTTAAAATAATAATTTTGATATCCGGATAGTGTTCTTTTACTTCTTTTGTAGCCAAAACCCCATCCATGCCTGGCATCCGAATATCCATCAGGATCAGATCCGGATGCGTCTGTGGAATGCTGGACAAGACATGATTCCCATCTTCCACTGTAGCTACCACTTCGATGTCGGAGTGAGCCGACAAAATAATTTTCAAAGATTCTCGAATCAAGGCTTGGTCATCTGCCACCATTACTTTTATCACCATATCTTATCTCCCTTCTTTATATTTTGGTAAACTGACACGTGTGAAAAATCCATCGCGACTTTCAAATTGAAGCTGTCCTCCTAGTATGGAAATACGCTCCATCATCTGTTTGAGTCCATAACCATAAGTTAAGGTTTTAAACCCAACTCCATTATCTTGCAAAGCGATCAAATAATTCTCTTTATCCTCAAAAAAATGGAGTTTTAGTTGGCTGGCGTGACCGTGGCGAACCGCATTGGTCATAGACTCTTGAATCACACGAAAGATCGTATCTTCAATCATGACATCCATATCGACATCTACCCATTCATAGTTTAGATCAACTTGTAAGTTGGAAAGAATTTGATACTCGCGGATGGTCTTTTCTAAAGCATCTTTGAGAGTTCGTCCCTCAAGGGCTCCCGGACGAAGACGATTAAGAGAACCTCTCACATCTTGGATTCCTTCACGGACCACTTCTGATACGTTTTTCACCTGCTCTTTTGCCCGATTTGGATCGATATCGATCAAGACCCCAACAGCATCTAAACCTGCTGAGATGCCTGTTAGTGCGTGCCCCAGAGTATCATGAATCTCACGAGCAATCCGCTTACGCTCCCGATCCTCTGCAATCTTCTCAGACAAGGCCATATAATTGTTCAACTCCGTATTAACCTTGGACACCATGGCCAATTCTTCCTCTACTTCGTGGTTCTCCGCAAGGACGTTCATAATATAAAACAAAAGTGAAATAATGAAGAATACCATATTCGAGGCATAAAGGGAATTCTTTAAGAAAAAGGCCAGAATGCGAATAGATTCAGGATAAAAATGAATATAGACATCTAAGGACGGAATCGGGAAGAAAAGCGAAAAGACATCTGAATTTGTCACAAGGAGCATCAAGAAGCTCACTAGGATAAAGGCAAACCAATACTTCCGATCTCTCTTGGTATTCAACTCTTTGGAACCATAGAAGATATCCGCAAAAACCAAGAGAATGAGCCCGTTATAAGCTACATTTTGAACCCACATCAGAAGCAGCATCAGGAGAATCTCCAGAATATTCCTCTTATCAAAAATAGACCATCGACTCGTTTGAGGCAGATATCGACTCATCGATATCAAAGCAATCCCAGCAAACAAAACTGCAGACAACCAAAAAGTCGTAGATGGAGCAAAGGGAATACGCTCTAGACGCTCTAATAATAGAGAGGCTTGGCGTTGAGCTATGATATAGTTGGTTGCTTGAAGATAGATGATACTGTTTAGCATAACAGCGATAAAATTGACGACCATAAGAATGGCCAAACTGTATCGAACACCTCTAAACTTTCTCATTACTGCCACCCATTCACATCAAACTGATCAATGTTTTCCTTTGTCATCATTTCAACTGGAATGCTCACCTCTTTGGTATAGCTCTTCCCTTCAACAATATCTTGAATAACCTCCATCACGCGGTCTCCCATCTTCAAAGGGGACTGAGCAACGGTCCCCACAACATCATCCGTCGAGTGCAACAAAGATTTCATATCTGGTGAACCATCGATTCCATAAATCGCAACGGGGTAAGTTATTCCTTGCTCCTTAATTGCAGCCAGAGCTCCTATAGCTGAGCGATCATTTAAGGCAACCAAGGTATCAATTTCAACCCCTGATTGTAAAAAATTCTGGACAGCCGGCATGGCGATTTCCGTTTGCCCCTTGGTTTCCAGTTCCGATACAATCTGATAAGAACTGTGCCCCTCAATAGTGTCTTTAAAGCCCTGAATCCGCGTATCTGCTGAAACAGTCCCCTTATGTTCCAAAAGGAGGACCCGAGCACTAGAAGAACGTTTCATCAACTCTTTAGCAATCAATACTCCCGCTTGGTAGTTATCGGATACAATACTTGCATCTGGCTTAAAATTCTTCAGTTGGGTATCGACCGCAATGATTTTAATTCCTTGTTTTCTAGCTTTTTCAAGAGCAGTTAAAATTGACTGGCTATCCCCCTTGACCGGATTGATCACTATCATATCAACTTTTTGAGCACAAAAATCATCAATCTGTTGGCTCTGTCTTTCTTCGTCCAATTCTGGATCTCGGACATAAACAAGAGCTCCTCTTTCATCGGCAATTCGACTAATTTCCGAATGAATACTTTTATAGAACCCATTGTTCATGGTCATATAGGTGACACCAATTTTAGTCTGATCCTTGATGCCACTTGTTTGACAACGGCCGAAAACCCATAAGAGAACACAGACCACTGGAATCAGCAGTAATAGACGCTTTATCAGCCATTTCAACAATTCTATTTTCTCTTTATTTTTCGTCAAATTTCATTCCTTTTCTGAAAATTTTGAATATATATTACTTTATTCTACTACTTTTTCAAAAAAAGTGCTTGATTTTATTGTACAAGTGCATTTATTTGACCTATTTAAGAATTAATTTCCGAACAATACCATAAAAACAATAGAAAAAAGCTGGTCTATAGGCGAACCAGCTCTTCTATTTGATTGATATTAAAATGGAAGTTCCTCTTCTTCCAAGACCAAATCTGCTAAGTCTTGTCCTGCATTATTTTCACGCATAGCACGTTGGGCACGGCTTTCTAAGAGTTGGAAACCTGTACAGAGAACTTCTGTTACATAGTTGGTCTGCCCATTTTTCTCAAACTTACGGGTACGAAGTTCCCCATCCACAGAAATGAGACTACCCTTGCTTCCATAACTCGCCAAGGTTTCAGCAAGCTTGCCCCATACTACAATATTGATGAAGTCTGCTTCACGTTCCCCATTTTGATCTTTATAACGGCGATTCACTGCGATAGTTGCTCGTGCAACGGACTTATCATTGTTGGTTTTGTGCAATTCTGGTGTTGCCACGATTCTTCCAATAAGAATAATTTTATTATACATTTTTTCATCCTCCTACTTATCTATTCGAAGGAAATCAAAAAAAGTTACAAAATTTGTAACTTTTTTAAATAATATTAATCTCTGTGAATCATAAATCCAGTTGCTTGTTGATTGGCCATGATGGTCATATCTGTGATTTGCACACGACGTGGCTGACTGGTCACATAAACTACAGTATCTGCGATGTCTTGTGCCTGCAAGGCTTCGAGTCCCTGATAGACCGTTGCAGCCCGTTCCTCATCTCCATGGAAACGGACCTTAGAAAAGTCAGTCTCTACAATACCTGGCTGAATAGTCGTCACCTTGATATCCGTTGCGATGGTATCAATCCGTAGTCCATCTGAAAATGTTTTGACTGCAGCCTTGGTTGCTGAATAGACTGCTGCACCAGCGTAAGCGTAAATACCTGCGGTTGAACCCATATTAATGATATGGCCTTGATTTGCAGTCACCATAGAAGGCAAGAGACAACGAGTAACAGCCATCAGGCCCTTAACATTGGTATCCAGCATGGTCAGCATATCCAACTCTTCATAGTCCTGATAGGGAGCTAAGCCTAAAGCCAGCCCGGCATTATTAACTAAAATATCAATCGAACCTACTGCTTCAAGAATTTCTGAACAAACAGTTTTAACCATTGTCATATCGGTCACATCAAGGGGAAAGGTCCAAACTTTTTGATTTGGAAAGAATTCTGCAAACTCAGTTTTGAGAGCTTCAAGTCTTTCTGTTCGACGCCCTGTGAGAACGATATTCTCACCTTTTTCTAGATAGGCACGCGCAATTGCTTCACCAATACCTGATGTTGCACCTGTGATCACAACATTTTTTGCCATCTTACTTTCTCCTATCTAACTTAACAAATTTAAGCTGTCCAGTGTTTTGCTGGGTCGAATGGAGTACCAACAACTTGGTCTTCTGACAATTCAATGACGCCACGCTTTTGTGGAGCATTTGGTAAGGCAAGTTCACGAGGACTGCACATCATCCCAAAACTCTTTTCACCACGAAGTTCCCCTGGGAAAATGAGATTGCCTTTTGGCATCATAGCTCCTGGAAGAGCAACAATGGTTTTCAAACCAAGACGCGCATTTGGAGCACCTGCCACGATTTGTACTGTTTTGTCATTCCCAACAGCAACTTGACAGATGTTCAAGTGATCACTATCTGGATGTGCCACCATCTCTACAATTTCTCCAACCACAAATTTCGGTTCCTTGTCATTGATAATCTCTTCGGTAAAATCTTGAGCTTGCAATTCTTGGTTCAAATGAGCTACTTGGTCGTCTGTCAAGAATACTTGGCCACGTTCCTCAATTTCGAATAAGCTAGAAACTTCAAAAATATTCCAAGCAACAGTTTCACCTGTTTCCTTTAGGAAAACACGCGCCACATTGCCTTTACGTTCAACATCTAGTTTGGCATCGCCACTGTTTTTCACGATGACCATAAGGACATCACCAACATGTTCTTTGTTATATGTAAAAATCATTCTTTCTTTTCTCCTATTTTAATCCTGCTAAAAAGTCGTTAATTTGTGCCTTGGTTTTACGGTCACGATTGACAAAGCGCCCAATCTCCTTGTCCTTGTCTAAAACAACAAGACTTGGAATCCCGTAAACATCCCAAAGTTTAGCTAGTTCCATGTACTCATCACGGTCTACTCGTATAAAGGTAAACTCTGGATTTGATTCTTCAATCTCTGGCAAAGCAGGGTAGATATAACGACAATCGCCACACCAATCCGCAATAAAAAGGAAGACCTTCTTGCCATCCTGTTCAACTAGATTAGCTAGTTCTTCGATACTCTTAGGAGAAATCATAAGACTTCCTCCTCATAGATGAGATCTTCATCTTCATAGACAAAGGTATAGTGACGACCATCTTCAAAAATGACACCACCGACGAGACGTTCTAGGCTACTTTCGTAGACTTGGACATAGAGAGTCGCTATCTCACCCATCTCTGAAAAGGAGTCACGCACAATAGCGGTCAACTCTTCCTGCGTTTTCATGAGTTTATGGTCATCGGTTACTTTCTTAGCTCCGAAAGCAAGTGCTCCGAGGCCTACTAATGCCAAACCTGTTTTAATGATATTTTTCGTTTTCATGCTAACATTGTAACACAAAAAGATAAGTAGGACAAATCGTGAATGCTATTTTCGTTTGAACTATAGTTCCTCATTTCAAGAAATATTGACTCCTATCTCCTCCTATGGTACAACACCTCAAAGTAACGATTTACTTATCCATAAAATTCTAAGGAGATTCTATATGAACAAAGAAAGTTATTTTGACGGTGGATTACTCAGCTTTATCGGGCACTCGATTGTCGCTTTTTTCATCATCAGCTTAACTCTAGGAATTGCCACACCTTGGGCCGTTTGTTTTATGCAAGATTGGAAAGTCCGACATACTGTCATCGATGGTCAACGTTTATATTTTGATGGAACTGGCGCCCAGTTATTTGGAAATTGGATCAAATGGTTCTTACTGACGATTATCACTCTTGGAATCTATTCATTTTGGTTAAAAATAAAAACAGAACAATGGATTACCAAGCATACCCATCATATGTAAAAAGTGCGGTTTATAGACCACACTTTTTTTATAGCTCTTAATAATGTCTCTCACCAAATAAACCTTCCGGCAATTCATGGAACCCCTTGCCTGCCTTGAAGTTTTCAAATTTGCCTAGCAAGAACTGGTAGGCATCCAAGCGGCTTTCATAGCGAATCATAGCATCTTTAGCACGCTCATCTTGGTCTTCTTCATAGACCTTTTGGCTTTCCTTGAGAGCCATATCATTAATCATGATCTGGGTATTAACCCAGGCTTCAAATTCTTTCATAAATTCTTGTTCGTAACTCATTTTTTCTCCTTATTCTAATCCACGGAAATAGTCTGTATCAATCTCACGGTAAGGCTGGATATCCTGAACATACTCCAATACACCTTGAAATTCTCCATTTTCATCGTGTACTGCAGCATAGGTGATATGGACAAACTTACCTCGTGACTCGGACTTGAACCACATCTCATACTTGTCCTTGACCCCGTCACGAAGACCTTTCATAATGGTCTTTACCTTATCAAGGTACTTGGGCGGGTGACAAAGCTCAACATTGCGCCCGACTTGAGAAGGTGTCCGCTTGAAAATCATCTCATCTGCTGGCGTATTGTCATTGTAATACTGGAAAATATCATCCTTATTAACAAAGGTAATTTCCATTGGCAGATGGTTGAGAATAAGATTAGCCTGCTCGACTGAGAGATAGCCATTACCAAAAGCCTGTTGACTATGGCGATCTACTACCGCTTCCTTTTCCTTAGGTGTGAAGGTGATAGTAAACTGACCCTCTGGAGTATCAATCACTTGCTGAACTTGTCCATCTACAGTTTCTGACTGACTTGGTTCTTCTACACTTTTTTCCTCAACAAAACGTTGACGTTCAGGAACCCATTTCTCAGACGGACGGATAATAGCATATCCATAGGCATCACTTTCCTCAGCAATCTGAAACCAGTCATCCTGGGTAAAGGATTCAAGCAGAATCATGAGAAGGATTGATTCTTCCTTAAAAATCATACTTTCAAACTCTGTCGCAAAAGCTTCAAAAGCTTCCTTTACGGCGGAAATTGGCGCTTCTGGGAGCGCCTTAGTTGCCACTAAGGCTGTTTGAAAGAGATCCCTAATCTGATCATCCACTCCCCACATAACTTTGGGAGGTGAATCATGGCCATAACGTTCCATAATAGGAAAGAAGAGCTCTTCCTTGCGCTGGTAGTGAATATCAAATTGACCAACAAGCCCCATCTGACGTACCAAGCCTTTGCGAACCTCTGCGAGCATCTCATCATCGTCCACAGATTCATAAGTCGAGAGCAATCTACGGACCCGAATCATAGCAGCACGGAGGGCTAAATTTTCATCCTTAAAGACACGCACAGGGTGACCAGGATGCTCGGTATCTTCAACTTCTACGCCCTTAACAGCATTTTTAAAGAGATTGGCATGAACATCACAGAGTTCCATGACATCTTCAAAGGTTACGCCTGAGTCAGAGTTCATCAACTCATGCTCCATAAGAGAAATCTCGATAGCTGATACACCAGTAAAGGTCGCATCAAAGCGTTCCTGAACGGACTCTGGAGAGGCTCCATTATGCAATTCTAATAAAATATCCCGCAGGATATGAATACGTTCATCTGTCATTAGTCTAACCCGATCACTTCGTAACCATTTGCTTCAAGCGTACGCACAATCTTATCCATAGGAGTCCCTTCAAGCTTTGAGCCCTGTTTGAGCGAAACTTTTCGCCCTACAGTATTACGCATCAAGGGATTTGCAAGAGGTTTAAAACCAAGCTCTACTAAGATTTCCAAAACTTCTGGATGCTTATCTACCACTTCAGCAACTGGAATTGATACATCGATTATATTGTCCATGAGAACCTCCATCATATTCTCTAACAGTTTTTTCTTTTTTATTATACCACAAGGGCAAAGATTAAAAAACTAGCAGTAGAAGACTTGCTAGTTTATTTCGTATAATTTCATTATTTCTAATTATATAGACTTTTCCTAGTAAAACCTCAAAGTCTTATCCTTACCATGATCATCAGAGAAGTTTGAAAAACCAATCTATGATCTTGAAAAGAATTCTATAGAACAGTAATTGGAAGGCGAAAGAGATTAGGAACCAGAGTATTTTTATCAAACCAACAATTGGTGTTA
>NZ_KQ970818.1:51345-54887 GCF_001579645.1 Streptococcus infantis | reverse complement strand
AGGAATAACTTTCCCCATCCCCTTAGCCAATCCTCCCTTGGTCAGATTCACTCCAAAGATTTTCAGAACTTTTTCCAAAATTGGATACCAAAGAGTCTTTGTCAAAGCCTTTTTGTTTACAATTTTCATCACTTGCTTAGCAACTGTAACACCACCAGAACGAAGGAGAGCGCCCGCACCATTTACTCCCAACATCACTCCCAGATAGAGCAAGAGGGTATTTTTGGCTTCTTCACTCAATTCATTTCGTGAAGCCCAAAGATCATCATAGCCGTAAATATAACCTAGCTCCTGAGCTAGTTTCAGTGAAAATGCGTAAAACTGGGCTACATCTGTCGGAATGGTAACTGCCATGGCAATACCTCCAGGCAAACCTGCTAAAACAGATGTTCCACTTGCTAGCAATACATTATCTCTAATACAGGCATTAGCCACTCGATCTAAGGTTTCCTGAGGTAATAAAGCTGTCGGCCCTTCTTCCAATAATCTAGGAATATCCTTTGAAGCCACTTCCTTAGAGAATTTGTCCATTAAAAATTTTGACCGGTTCACTTTGACGACAGGAAGTTTTACTACCTGTTGCAACACTTGCATCGCCACATCTTCTTTAGCCATCTCTATCTCCATTTTTCATTCATATCAAGCTTTATCTTATCATATTTATGGAATAAATGATATTTTCAAGATTTATTTTATTTTCTGAATTTCTATTTATATAATCTGACTAGACAATGACCGACTTATAGCCACAAAAAAGAGGGTTGCCCCTCTTTCTGCTTAGTTTTTATCCAGATTGCGTAGCATCTCGTCAATCTTATAAGTCCATAATTTCTTTTTTCTTTCGATCAAACTCTTCTTGAGATAATATACCTGCATCTAAAAGTGATTTGAGTTTAGTAAGAGCTTCGATTTGCTCATCAAATGACAAACTTGGTTTAGTTGCTTTTTCATCTAACTGTTGTGCCATATTCATACCGAAAATCATCCCCGCACCATCTCCTAGCCCATGTTGTTCGATCCCTGATGCGACTTTTTGTTGTGCAGCAATATTAGAAGCTTTCTGCGATACATCATCAAAGGCCTTTAAATTCATCTTATTTGATGAAAAGTTCTTAACTAATTCCTTAGATTCTGGTGAGAATTCTATATTAGCAATCGCAACTTTTATAATTTCAAATCCAAAACGATCTTTCCAAGTACCAGCATACTGTTCATCATTCGATACTTGTTTTGCAAGTACTGATGCTTGTGATGGTAGTTGTGAGATACGATAAGTTGTTGATAACGAATTAAGGGCAACGGTAAAGGATTGAAGAAATTCCGTGACTATCTGAGCCCTTGCTTGAGCACTATCAAAGCTATAGTAGGTTACATTTGCAGGAAGGAAATTTTTTACAAACTTGATAGCGTCTGTAATTTGAATAGAAAAAGTTCCAAAAGCACGTACTTCTAAGTCTGTACCATAAAATAAGTCGTTATACATAACCGGACCACGAGTACCAAACCTAATATCGCGAATTTCTCTCAAATTGACAAAACAAATCTGTTTTTGCTGATCACTTTGTCCGCCAAATCCAACACGATTAACAACATTATCAAACAGTGATTTTTTTAGCCCATCACCATTAAAAACACTACTCTCCCCATTTTGATATTCATATCCACCTGGTTCAGTGATAATTTCTTCTATTCCAGACTGACTAAAAATAAAAGCAGCAGTATTTTCAGGAATAAATATCTTAGACCCATTTGAAATGACACCTATAGACCCCTGACTATTAACTCCTCTACCATTATTACTGACTTGAAGAACACCCGGACTTACAGCTGTATGTTCATCAAAAGCCTGAACTGTAATAATTTCCTTCCATTGATCTGCAAAAGTACCACTAATTGAATCTGTAAATGCTTTAATTATTCCCATATTTCATCTCCTACAAGGTCTGTTCCATATCACAAAAACTACATTTGACAGTTTGTTTTACGGTTCCAGACAGAGGAGCTCCACAAAAACTGCATTTAGTAGATAATTTCTCTGGTTCTGCATCCTTAATACCAAGCCCTGCTTTGAAGGTGTCAAACGTATCTTTTAGAGTCTCTGCTAAAATTTCTACACCAAATAAGCTATTATCACCCAAGGTTGCAAAGTTGCTTGTATCACCAGAGATTAATTTAATAATATTCGTTGCCCACTTTTCAGTATCCTTAGTATTAGAGAATGAGAAGATAACTTGTCCACCATTATAATAGATTTCTAATCGTTTCATACCATTGGATTTCGTAACTGAAACTTGTGGTTTCCCCTCAAAAACCTTAATTTGGTTAATTGGTATAGTAGTTTGATCTTTTTTTCCTCCAAAAATACCTTTTTTGATATGTATCAAGTGTAAATTTGTTAAAATGAGCTCATCAGTATACATACTATTTTTCCCAAAACTAACATGTTCACTATTCATAACCATGTATTCATGAGGTAACAATTGATAGTCCATCCCGAACTCCATTCTTCTTATTAAAGACTAGCTTTCAACTGTTCGACTTGATCGTGTAGAGAATCACGATATTCCTTTAAAAACTGAATTATTTCCTCTTTTCCTTGAATAGGTGCTTTCTTCAATGGACCATATTGTTTTTTCTGTTCTTCCATTTCTTTTTTAGTAGCATCTTTTAATTCTTGGATAGAAACACTATCTTCTAAAGCAGTTCCCTTAAAGGCTTCATCAGCTTCTGTATAGTAATTATTGATAATTTTCTCACACATAGTCAAATAATCTTCATAAGTTTTGATAGATTCAATTGTCTCATCACTGACATCTTGTGGATTAAAGTCACTAGAACCTAATTTATCTTTTGCTTTATCTAAAAATCCTTTTTTCCCAGAACTTTCCGTTTTACTATCACTAGATGAATTACTTGTTTTTTCAGACAGAGAACTACAAGCAACTAGAGTAGAAACGGACAGACATAGTAAAGCTAAACGACAAACTTTTTTTAATTTATTCATTAATAGAATCTCCTTTTATTTATGAAATTATCATATCATATTTCCTAAAAGAAAAAAGCATTTCCTAATTGGCAAACATTTTATAAATACAGAATCCCATTTTTAAAAGAATATTTTTCCATTTTAAATTCCACCGATTTTCCACACAAAAAAGAGGGTTGCCCCTCTTTCTACTTAGTTTTTATCCAGATTGCGTAGCATCTCGTCAATCTTGTTTCCATATTCGATGGATTCGTCTTTGACGAAAGTTAGGTCTGGAATTTTGTACAATTTCAAATTGCGACCAAGTTCACGTTTGATAGTACCAGTTGCTTTTTCAAGTCCGACTTGAGCTTTTTGATTATCTGAAGCCAGGTTACTCAAAATAGTGTAGTAGACCTTAGCAACAGACAAGTCACCTAGCATCTGAACATCAGTGATAGTCACACCTTGGACACGGGGATCACGGACTTTCTTTTGCAAAATCTCATTGACTTCGCGCTTGATTTCCATGCCCACACGGTCCGTACGGAAATGATTTGCCATGCTTTTTCCTTTC
>NZ_KQ970818.1:48168-51296 GCF_001579645.1 Streptococcus infantis | reverse complement strand
TTTTCCTTTCTCTCAATTGAACCAAAAGCTAGGCCAGCAGACCTAGCTATTTTTAAACTTATTGATTTTCAATTCAAATTGAAACGAAGTTCAATTTGAACTTATCTGCTTCTTTCGCCGTGGTGAAAGTGATTGTACTGATAATTCAGTTCAATCACTGGGGATTTTTGAGACTCTAGGCTCAAAAATAAGCAATGAAACCATCGGTTTGCTTGCGTCCCTCACCACCTAAGAAAGGAGCAAAAATCTTATCTCTTAATTTCTTCCATGATGTAGGCCTCAATCACATCATCCATCTTGATATCATTGTAGCCGTCAATCATGAGACCACCTTCACGGCCGTTTGTAACTTCTTTGACGTCATCTTTATAGTGTTTCAAGCTAGCTAGGGCACCATCGTAAATAACGACACCATCACGGATGACACGGACTTTAGAGTCGCGAGTAACTTTACCGCTGGTAACCATAAATCCACCGATTGTTCCCACTTTAGATACCTTGAAGGTTTCGCGGATGATCGCTTCACCGATAACTTTTTCTTTAAATTCTGGGTCAAGCATCCCTTTCATAGCTTCTTCCATCTCTTCGATAACCTTGTAGATGATGCTGTGGAGACGGATTTCTACATCGTCAGCTTCTGCTTGTTGTCGAGCTTGTGGTGTAGGACGCACGTTGAAACCAACGATAAAGGCATTTGAAGCTTCGGCAAGAGTCACGTCAGATTCATTGATAGCACCTACTGCTGAGTGAACAATAGTTACTTTAACGCCTTCCACATCAATCTTTTGAAGTGATGCAGAGAGAGCTTCAACAGAACCTTGTACGTCGGCTTTGATGATGACGTTTACTGACTTGAGTTCTCCTGCTTTAAGGGTATCAAAGAGGTTTTCAAGGCTAACACGTTGAGTAGCTTGACGTTGCTTCATAAGAGCACGTTTAGCACGTTCTTCACCAGCTGCACGCGCAGATTTTTCATCTTCGTAAACTGCAAAGTGGTCACCTGCCATTGGCGCTTCATTCAAACCAGTGATTGATACTGGTGTTGATGGGCCTGCAACCTTCACACGACGTCCAAGGTCGTTGGTCATAGCACGGACACGTCCGAAAGTATTTCCGACAACGATTGGATCTTGGACATTCAAAGTACCTTGTTGAACAAGAAGGGTTGCGACCGCACCTTTTCCTTTATCCAAACGAGCTTCGATAACAGTACCGATGGCACGAACTGTTGGATCAGCTTTGAGCTCTTGAATTTCAGCCACAAGTAGAACAGTTTCCAAGAGTTCATCGATATTTTGGTTGAACTTGGCTGAGATTTCTACGAACTCAGAATCTCCACCCCAAGCTGTTGACATAACACCATGTTCAGCCAATTCACCGATCACACGTTCTGGGTTGGCACCTGGTTTATCGATTTTGTTGATAGCTACGATGATTGGAACATTAGCCGCTTTTGAGTGGTTGATGGCTTCGATAGTCTGAGGCATTACACCGTCATCTGCCGCTACGACCAAGATGGTAATATCGGTAACAGAAGCACCACGCGCACGCATAGAAGTAAAGGCCGCGTGTCCTGGTGTATCAAGGAAGGTAATCTTCTTACCATTTTCTTCAATCTGATAAGCACCGATATGCTGAGTGATACCACCGGCTTCTCCCGTAGCAACACGAGAATTACGAAGGGTATCCAAAAGGGTTGTTTTACCATGGTCAACGTGTCCCATGATCGTTACAACTGGTGGACGTTCTACGAGTTCATCTTCATTGAGATAACCCTCTTCTGCAAAGAAACGTTCGATATCAGCATTGTCCACTTCAACCTTTTGTTTAGCTTCAATACCGTAATCTACCATGAGGAGTTCGATTGTTTCACCGTCCAAGGACTGGTTTTGTGTCGCCATCACACCCATCATGAAGAGTTTCTTAACAATCTCAGCTGGTTCGCGTTTGATACGTTTTGCGATTTCCGCAACGGTCATACCATCTGTATATTCAAATTCTGTTGGCAATTCATGGAACTTACGCTCTGTAACAGGTTTTGGTGCCTGATTACGGTTATTTTGCTTATTGCCTTTTTTATTCTTTTTGTTATTGTTCCAGTTACTATTTCTTTGATTTCTCACTTGATTTTGACTACTTCGATTCTTTTGTTGTTTTCTAGGACCATCTTCTTCGTGATCGTAATCATCACGATCTTTGTCTGGTCGGGCTTGTTTCTTACGACGTGTATCCACTACAGGTTCTTTAGCTGCAGGAGCTGCTTCAACCACTGGTTGAACTGGCTGCGCTTGTTCAGCTAACTTAGCAGCTTCTTCAAAGATTTCCTCAGGTTCCTTGCGTTTGTTTGCTTGAGCCAAGGCTTCTTTGGCAGCTTGAGACTGCTTGAAGCGTTCCTCACTTGAACGAGCATATTCTGCATTTTGCTCTGCTTTTAGAGCAGCTGCACGGGCTTTGAAGTCAATGCGTGGTCCAGCCTGATTTGGACGTTTGTCCTCTTGCTGACGGCGATCATTCCCACGATTTTGCTGACCTTGTTGTTTTTTACCTTGATCATTGAATCGACGGTTGTCGCGATTACCTTGACCTTGTTTACCACCGTTACGGTTATCATTTTTTTGACGATTCCCATTTTGTTGATGGTCACGGTTATTACCCTTATTTTGCTTGCGTCGTTCAGCCTGCTCTTTTGCACGAGCTTCACGCTCAGCCTTAAAGTTTCGACTCTGCGGTTTTACTGGCGCCACTCTTTCTTCTTTAGGGGCAACCGCTGCTGCTGGTTTTACCTCTTCCTTAGCGTCAACTGGCTTTGGAGCCACAGGTTTCGATTCTACCTTTGGAGCAGGAGCAGGAGCAGGTTTAAAACTTGCTACAATTTTTGAAGCAGCTGCTTCCTCCACACTTGATGAGTGGCTTTTCACATCCAAGCCCAACTCTTTTGCACGCGCTACAACTTCCTTACTTTCTTTTCCAAGTTCTTTTGCGATTTCGTACAATCTTTTCTTAGACAAATCATGTCCTCCTCTTCTATTCCATAAGAGACCTCATTTTCTTTGTAAATCCAGCATCTGTTACAGCCAATACTTTTCTTGATTTCCCGACTGCTATGCTTAATTCCAGTGTTGAAAACA
>NZ_KQ970818.1:37784-47939 GCF_001579645.1 Streptococcus infantis | reverse complement strand
AATGACTTTTATCCTGAATCTTCTTGGTCAGGTTGGGGGCGGCATCATGAGCGAGAAATACCAGTCTTACTTTCTGGTCTTGGATGGCCTTGACAACCATTTCTTCACCCGAGATGATTTTCCCTGCTCTTTGAGCAAGTCCCAAGAGATTGGCAATTTTTTGTTTATTCAAGTCCTAACTCTCTTCTTTTCACTTTGTGATCGACATAGGCAATCAACTCGTCATAAAAGCTTTCTTCAACTTCCATACTAAAGCTACGGTTAAAGACTTTTTTCTTTTTAGCCTCTAGGGCTTCTGCATTGTCTAGCTTGATATAAGCGCCACGACCATTAGCCTTGCCTGTCGGGTCGATGAAGACCTGTCCTTCTTTGTTCTTGACAATACGGAGTAAATCTCGCTTATCAATCACTTGGTTGGAAACAACAGACTTGCGCAAAGGGATTTTTCTAGTTTTCATCCTTCCCTCCTCTGATCAGCTCTTATTCTTCGACCAATTCGTCTGATTCTACCTGGTCAGCTTCTTCTGCTGCTTCCATGGCCTCAAACTCACTTGCAGACTTGATATCGATACGATATCCTGTCAAATGAGCTGCCAAACGAACGTTTTGCCCACGGCGACCGATGGCAAGAGAAAGCTTGTTATCTGGCACAACGACCAAGGCACGCTTGCTGTCGTTTTCATCAAAGATAACTTGGTCAACTTCTGCAGGAGCAATAGCGTTGTAGATAAATTCAGCTGGATCGGCTACCCATTCGATAACGTCGATGTTTTCTTCGATTGGAACCATACGATCGCTCTTAGCATCGTAGCGAGCTGAGTGGAATTTGCTAGTAATTTTCTTGATGTTAGCACCACCACGTCCGACGATTGTCCCGATCGCATCCACGTTTGGATTGTGGCTACGAACAGCAACCTTGGTACGGTCACCTGCTTCACGAGCAACACTCATGATTTCAACAGTTCCGTCATAAACCTCAGGAATTTCTTGTTCCATCAAACGTTTAATCATTTCTGGATGGCTACGGCTCACAAATACGTTCACACCACGAGGATTGTCTTCAACCTTGTAGACATAAACTTCGATACGATCATGAGAAGCAAAAACTTCTCCAGGGATTTGGTCTTGTTTTGACAATTGTGCTTCGATGCTGCCAAGGTTGACATAGATAAAGCGGTTGTCAAATCGTTCTACCGTACCAGACATGATTTCTTGTTCATGCTCTTTGTAAGTATTGTAGGTAATGGCACGTGTTTGCTTGCGCATTTTTTCCATGATGGTTTGTTTGGCAGATTGAGCTGCTACACGACCAAACTCACCTGGTGCTTCTTCAAATTTAATCTTGTCCCCAAGCTCGTAAGCTGAGTTAATGGCAAGAGCATCTTTTAAGCTGATTTCCAAACGGCTATCAAATACTTCATCAACAACTTCACGAACAGTATAAACTGTAAAGTCACCTGTCTTTTCGTTGAAATCAATGGCTACACTATCCGACTGCCCATAGCGTCTGCGATAGGCTGAACGAAGTGATTCCACCACTGCATCAATGATGTCTTCTTTTTTGATTCCCTTGTCTTCTTCCAAAATGCGGAAGGCCTCTAGCATTTCTTTACTCATCTTCTATTCACTTTTGAATCTTCAAAAGCTTCCTTTCTTTTACTATAATTTTACTGCTAAACGTGCTTTTGACACCAAACTGTATGGAATTTGGACTGTTTTCTTACGTGTCTTGTCCATATATTCCATAGTCAACTCATCCTCTTCAAAGGCTAGCAAGGTTCCTTCAAAGACCTTTTGCTTATCGATGGCTTGGTAAAGTCCAACATGGATGTATTTCCCAACCGCTCCAGCGACTGCTTCCTTGGTTTTCAAAGGACGCTCCAAGCCTGGACTGGTGATTTCTAGGAAATATTGTTCTGGGAAGGGATCTGGCTTGATAGTATCTAGGACAGGACTGATGATTTCTGTCAAGTCCGCTGTGTCATTCAAGGTAATTCCCTCTGGTTTATCTACAAAAATACTAAGAATCATGTCACTGCCAATCTTTCCGTACTCGATATCCACGAGTTCAAAGGGAGCTTCAATGACAGGTTCTACGACTTCTCTGACTAATTCTACGATAGTTGCGATTGCGTCCACCTCCTCATAAGCAAGAGGCGAAGATATTTCCCCGCCTCACTTTCTCATATTCTTACTTACAGTATAGCACTTTTAACTACTTATGTAAAGCATAAGCACTCAGAAGGCTTGATTTTAAGCTTTTTCTTAAAATTCTGCCTCAACTCGGTAGATAACTTGACCCTTACTTGAGAATTTTTGCTCATATTCTGTCATGACATTGCCTTCAAAGTCGCTGGCGTGCAAGTCCAACCAAACTCCATTGAGCTTCATGCCATATTGAGAAAAACTCACTAGGCTGTATTCAAACAAGCCTCGGTTATCTGTCTTGAAATGAATCTCACCGTGTTCAGGCAAGATACGCTTGAAGGTATCCAAGAAACTCTTATAGGTTAGACGACGCTTTTCATGACGCTTTTTAGGCCACGGATCTGAAAAGTTTAGGTACAAGCGATCAATCTCACCATCTTCAAAGTAGTCGGTCAAATCAGAACCATCAACCCACAACAACTTGATATTGGGTACAGCAACTTCCAAGACCTTGTCCAAGGCATAACTCAAAACAGACTTTTGAATATCAATCCCGATATAGTTGATATTAGGGTTTTGCTTGGCCATACCTGTCACAAAAGCACCCTTACCACTACCAACCTCAACATGGATAGGATTGTCATTTCCAAATAAATCTCGCCATTTCCCTTTGGCTTCTAAAGGATTTAAGACAACATACTGAGGATTAGCCTCTAGTAATTCTGTTGCCCCTTTTCGATTTCTAACTCTCATCTCTTCTTTCCATACTTGTCACGGAAGATACGCAAGGCATAAATCTCCCGATTGACATTTTCTAGATCTTCATTTGTATAATATTTGGCAATCTGGCTCAAGAAGGATAACTGAGCATACCAAAATAGTTTGTTGATGACTGTTTGGTTGTATTTGTAACCGTAATAAGTCAACCACTCTTTCCACTGATAGTCTGGAATATAGTGACATAGCATATGCGCTACATCAAACATGCGATCCGTTAAACGAACGGAATCCCAATCCACTAAATAAACAAGACCGCTCTCTGTCTCAATCCAATTACTATGTCGTACATCTCCATGAACGATCGTTGCATAATCTTCCCTAAAGTTTGGCAAACTTCCTCGCAAATCCTCTACTACCATTCTTAGATATTGATTGTTCTTCAAGGATTCTGGAGCATCTTTTAACCAAGCCTGAAGCAAGTCAAAAGGTGTTTCTAAAGAATAGCCCAAACGAGTCAATTGCGTCATCAAAGGACGCGAACGATGCAAGCGGCTCAAAATATTGATAATCTGCTTGCGATTCATATCATAAGGGGTCAAAATTTTACCATTCAACCATTCTTGGGCACACATATCACGCCCATCCGATAAACGGCGAGTCCATAATAATTGAGGAGCGATTTGTTCCTTGGCTAAACCAGGTAGGATTGGAGAGGTGTTCATTTTAATAAAGACGCGCTTCCCATCAGGGTAGCTTCCCATATAAGCTTTTCCGCTTTTCCCAGGTATAGGGGTCAGCGTTAGCTCAATATCACCCAAGTCCATTTCTTTCCTCCGTATAAAGTTTCCTTACTATTCTACTAGTTTTTAGGCTATTCGTCAACCAGTCCAGACCTGATTCTCAAATAAAAGCCTCTGGGGTGGGGTGGGTTATCATTATAGAACGAAAAAGGTAAGCACAATCTCCTACTTACCTTTCATGATTTTTATAAATAATATAAGAGTGGCCAACTGTTGTAAAACATGTGGACTAGAGTAGAAACCCATAGATTTTGGCTCTTTTTGTAAGCAAAGCCCAGTAACAAGCCCCCAAGTAGATAAAAAATAAACGAAGGGACATTAGAAGGTCCATGCATGAAAGAAAAGAGAGAGGAAGTTAGAACAAGCCCCAACCAAGAATTTTCAAATATAGCCCCCTGAAGAACTCCCCTGAAAATGAGTTCCTCCTGGATTGGACCAAAAACTGAGGTAGTCAAAATCAAAGACAGGGAAATTCCTCTACTTACTTCCGCCAAGTGTTGAACTCCCGCTCCAGAAGAAACAGCGAAGAAATGAATATAAACTAGTGTCTCAAGCACACTTAGAAGAAAGATTGCAATGAAAAGTAAAAGTTGTTTCTTACTTAACATCCCAAAAGAAATCATTTCAAACTGTCTAGCATAAGCAACACTCAGCGATGTTACAAGAAGACTTACAATAATCAATGCAGGTTCATTTTGAAAAAAATCCCCATGGTTAATCGTATAAGGAACTGTAATTACGATTATTAGTACTAAAAATCCAAAACAAAAGGCATGAAATTTATCAAAAAACTCCATAAAGCTATCCTCCTCAACAAACAAACCTTCCTACAAATCATCCTTTAACTCTAGTCTTTCCAAAACAAACCATTTTAGTAGCCAAAATCCGACAACATAGCCAGCACCTAAAAATATAACTATGAAAGCTAGCATGGGATTTAGGAAATTAAAGACCACCGCAGACACAAAGGTTAGCACAAAAACATTAAAGGCAATGGTGTCAGAAGCCAAGACTAGAATATAGGGTGTCAACCAGTCTAAGGTTTTTGAATCTAGGAAAAATAAGTGTTTATACATGATGACCTCCTCTATGACTGAAAGCAAGCCTTTTGGTTTTTTCACCCCAAGACCCTATGTAGAAAAGTGAGCAAAAATGGTAAGTTTGCGATGATATTATTGATGATATGAATCGTATAAGATGGATAGATGGTCTTGGTATAGCGGGTCAAACCACCAAATATACATCCAGCTGCTGTATAAACCAGAAGGTCTAGTAGACTAGGAAAACTTGAAAAATGAGGTAAGGCGAACAAAATCGAAGGAAATAGAATATCCAGTCCCCATCTTGAATTCTTAAAGAAGGCATGTTGAAGCAGTCCCCTACATACCAATTCTTCCATCAGAGGTCCTAGTACGATTAAGGTTAGGTAAACGCCGAACTCTGCAAAATTCGTCTCACTATAGACAATAAACAAATTCCAACTTTCGTTTGTCCCCTGAACGTGTTTAGCTGTCAGATAGTTAAAGCAGATAAGCACGACAGCTGCTAACACCGTCAGAACAGAATAGCTCAACCACTTTTTCCTAGGGATACGAAAAAGATAAGCATGGCCCGACCTGATCAAAATCCAAACCATCAAGCCTATAAAGAGAAGGCTGATGATGTTTCGAATCCAGATAATATTTCCTACCCAAGATGAAAACTCCCAATAATTTCTCCAAAATTGGGTAGTCCAAAACAAGCCGAAAAACAAAAATAAATAAGAAAGGATTGCACTCGTTTTGAAAAGAATAGAATATTTTTTCATAGAAGCTCCTTCGTAGCTTTGCTATCGTAGCTGCCATCAATTATCATTTATACTCTTCGAAAATCAAATTCAAACCACGTCAGCGTCGCCTTACCGTACTCAAGTACAGCTTGCGGCTAGCTTCCTAGTTTGCTCTTTGATTTTCATTGAGTATTAATCCTCTATCATTCAGTCTCGGTAGCTATCACCATAACTTTGATAAGCCAATACATCTACCCTTGTGTACTTTTGTTGCTGTTAAAAACTTTATATTTTTCATCATCTAGGTAGTCAATTCTTTTCAAAATGATAGACCATCATCCTTTTTCTACCTAATCATTTTATAATACTTGATACTCTCGATGAAAAGTTGTGGCAGATACCACTCGATGATTTGTGAGGTCAAGATAATCTCCTGGATAGCCAAGGACATACATACTATAACCAGCAAAACCTCCTCCTGCTGTTCCGACTAGTCCAATTTTGAGATTGGTTACAAGAGAAGACTGAAGTCCTGCCATTAAAATTCGGACATGATTGTCTAGCCATACTATGTAATTCTTTTGCAAGGCGTCTTCTACCCAATCTGGTTTAGGAGTATCTTTACCAATTTCCCAAACTTCTACTATTTTATTTTTATATTGTGCTTGCATCTTTTTAATCTTTCTTTTAAGATTCTCACAGGTTTTTTATGTTCTTCTTACCTGGTCTATGTTTTAACAGACTATAGATCGTAACAAGAGTACTCACCAATACCACAATATTTCTCCAGAGTTCCGTTGAAATCATGAGTACTCTTATACAAAGAACAAGAGATATCAATATTATTACAACTCGGGCAAAGCAATCTAAAAAATACACATACTTTTTCATATGATTCCTCCATCTATTGATTTCACATCTACCAGATCAGTTCTATAGTCACTATGGTGCTAACTGACCGTCCTCTATATTCCTTTGTAAATTTAGCACTGTCACCTACTAGAAGAATGATAAACAATTGTAACAGAAATGGATTAAAATAGGCACCGATAGATTTTGACTCTTTTTATAAGCAAAGCCCAGCATCAAACCTCCAAATAGATAATAGAAAAACGAAGGAAAATCATAAGGTGCATGCATGAAAGAGAAGAGAGAGGCAGTCAGTACAAGCCCCAACCAAGAATTTTCAAAAACCGCACCTTGAAGGATACCTCTGAAAACAAATTCCTCCAGAATAGGCCCAAAAACTGTCACGCTTGCAATAAAGGATAATGAAATTCCTGTACTAGTAGCCTCAAGGTGTTGATATCCAGCACCAGAAGATACTGTAAAAAAACTATAATAACCTATATTTACCAGCACACAAATAAGAAAGCTTCCAATAAAAAGTAGAATTTCTTTCTTCGTTAACCTTCTTAGCGAAACCATATCAAACCATTTCGCATAGGCAACACTCAGTGAAATCCAGAAAGTCTTTGCGATAATAAATAGGTACTCATTTTGAAAAAAATCTCCTTGATTGATGGTATAGCCTACTGTAGTAACTATTATAAAGGCTAAAAACCCAACAAACACAGCATGACATTTATTAAAAATGGCCATAAACACAACCTCTCTCCTATTTAGAATCATCAAAATAAGGATGCAAAAATTTTTATTTATGAACTCTTTGTTTCCACTTGATCATACCTGAAGTAATCAAGAGTGCAACAGCTATACGTAATAGATTGTAACTTTCTTCCTCTCCTGTATTAGGTAGTAATTGTTTGCTCAAATGAATGGTTTGGGAGGCAGAATCATTCCCCTTAACTTCGGATAAAGAAGTTTGTAACTTATCAGTATTTTCAGAGATTGTCTTAGATGTATCTCCTCGCTTCTTCTTATCTGTCATTACCAAATCTTCAGGCTGAACAGTTATAGTGTTAGAAGGAGGAATATTATTCTTCAATTGTTCTCTACTATCACTATTATTAGTTAAATTTTCCTTTGAATTCTCCACCTCTCCTGTTTTATCATCACGGACACTTTCTGTTACTGTATCCTCAGAAGATGCTACTGTTTCCGTTTGCTTAGGTGAGTTTCTCGAGTACATATAATCATAAACCTGTTGTGCAGTTGCCCCGCCACCAACCCATCCAGATATCGGACGTCCGTTTCTTAAATACAAAATTGTTGGTGTTCCTGGAATACCGACTTTTTTAAATAGAAACTCTCTCGCTTCCCCGTCAAAATCTTTACCATCCAAATCATAATATTCTAACTTCTTTTCAATTAAGTTATTAAATTCTTTCAATTCAGGAGAAAATTGACGACAATGAGAACAAGTTTTTCTACCAAAATATATAGTATGTTCCAATTGATCCTCTGTAAAAGATTGACGAACGGCTTCAATATCTATCTTTTTAAATTCCGCAACATTCTGCTCATACTCTTCGGGAGTTACAACGGAAGGTTTATGCTCAACATTTTCCGTACCCGATTGCAGATCTGGTGCCACAACAGAACTATCATTAGCCTGGATAGAGGAAGAAGTAGTCTGTTCTTCTGCATATACAACACCCGTAGTAATAGATGCAAATACAAGTGGTACAAGTAATAGCGATTTTATCTTTTGATTCTTCATAAGAATACTCCTTTACATTTGATATATTTATCTTACCTTATTTAAGATTACAAATTCATCTAAATCTTAAATGGTCATCAAAACATCTTGAATTGTAAAAACTTCATTAAAAAAGGTAAGTATTTCAAAAACACTTACCTTTTTTAATTGAGTTGTACCAAAGGTCTATTAAAAAGATGAATACTTGAGTAGATCTACTATCATTCTGTTTTTTACACATTAAGTAAACCAGTTCTATAGTTTCATAACTTTTTCTTACTATGAACGTTCTTTATTTTTATATACTTTATAATCTAATTTATGTTTTATAAGACTATAGATTGTAACAGGAGTACTCACCAATACCACAATATTTCTCCAGAGTTCCGTTGAAATCATGAGTACTCTTATACAAAGAAAAAGAGACATCAATATTACTACAACTCGGGCAAATAAATCTAAATAATCTACATACTTTTTCATATTGATACTTCATCCTTCACTTTTATCTTAACATATGATAAGTAAGTAATTTTTTAATTCTAATACTAACTAATATCCCTCCCACTCTAAACAAGAGTACTGGAGTGTTATCTATTGACTAACCTATATTTAAACTATTCAGCAATATCAATATTACTTAGCATAAACTTCAAAAATTTTAAAAACTTCTATAAAAATTCTAAATTTTACATTAACCTATAAATTATCTGTTGTTTATACTCTTCGCCCAGCCTTCTAGCTTATTCTTTGTTTCTCATTAAGTATTAACTAACAGGGGTAGCACAAAAATACATATTAGCCGCCGTGCCTACACCAAGCGCACCCCAAGGACCTCCAAATGCACCTCCAAATATAGCGCCTCCTGCTGTTCCTACTACACAACGCCAGTCTCCACCATTAACAGTTGAGAGCATCTCCACATCAACAACTTCAAATTTCTTGATATTATCCTTATTCATTTTTTTACCTCCAAATTCAGTTTAACATCACTATAAATACTAATGTCCAAATAATTATTAACAGTAATAAGCGGCTGCTACCATACCTAAACCTATACCGCCCCAAGGACCTCCAAAAACAGCACCTACACTAACTCCAGCAGCAATTGCAGTTTCACAATCACCAAATTTTTTACCACCTTCAACGCAAGCAAGCATATCAGTATCCATAATCTCAAATTGTTCCATCATTTTTGTATCCATAACGAATACCTCCATTTTTATTTTAATTTTTGTCCTGTTGCAACCTTGACAATTTCAGTATAGCACTATTTGTTAAAGTTTTTTCATCCGAATCTTGAATTGTCATCGAAACATCTTGAATTGCAAAAACTTCATTAAAAAAGGTAAGCATTTCGAAAACACTTACACTTTTATACTTCATTAACCTCTACTTTTTATAATACTTCAACCCCAAAACGAGCAGAAGCGTGATAATAAAGCATAGAATAGCTCCAATATAGGCGATTAGTTGTTGATAGGATTCTACTGCTGTGATACCTCTATACAAACAGATGATAGTCATGAAACATGTCAATCCTACGAACATTAGTTGATTGGCTCTAGGACTTACCAAATCATCATCTTCAAATTTTTTCACTCTCATTTCCCTAGTGAGATAAACAACAGCCAAAATAGAAGCCAAGTTAATAACCACTAAAAGAAATTGGAAAACCAAGGAAAAATTTAAAAACTGACGAGATAGAAATAGATAAGTGGAGACAAGTAAGGGCAACTGACCTAGGAACAATCTTGCAAGAAAGATGTTCCGTTTTTTAGCAAGAAAAGTTTTCATTTCTTTGCTCCTTTCTTTTTCATTAAAGCAAAATAGATCATAACCGCAATCACATAGACTATGGTATAAAATAGCTGATACCAAGTACTCTCCCTAAGCGGATAAAGAAAGATGGACATGATTAGATACAAGATGAAAATGACAAGTATTTTTTTCTTCATAAGATCCCCTTCTTAATATGTGATATGTGCTTTATCTTAGTTAAGCTTTAACCTTTACTCTCTTAGTTTAGCACTCCTTTTGATCTTTGATTACTCAAATCATGAATGGTCATCTAAACCTCCTAAATTGTTAATAAAAAAGCAAGCACGAAAAACATG
>NZ_KQ970818.1:28040-37727 GCF_001579645.1 Streptococcus infantis | reverse complement strand
GTTTGTAGACTTTTCATCCTGCTATCACATATCATTTTGACAGCCGAAACAATATTAAAGAAACTCCCCTGTAGATTATGCTAGCAAATACAGGGGAGGGATTTATTTTTCAGGGGGTACTATCTGTATTCTTTTTGGGAGATTTTGAAAATATTTTTTTAATTAAATCATCCATATAAGGACTAAATACACCAACTACTAAACCAATAATAAAACTCTTAAAATCCATAATTACCACCAACATATTGCTACATAGGCTACACCTCCAAGTATAGCTCCTCCTGCATCACCAGTTGCAACGCCTTGCCATGTTCCTGTTTTAATTCCTAGTTGAAGACCTCTTGCTACTCCTCCTCCAACACCTGCTTTAGCAAAATCTCCCCAATTGCAACCGTCACCTTCAACGCAAGCAAGCATCTCAGTAGCCATAACAGAAAATTGTTCCATCATTTTTGTATCCATGATGAATACCTCCATTTTATTTTTAATTTTTGTCCTGTTGCAACTTTGACAAGTATAGTATAGCATTGTCAAAGTTGCAACAGGACAAAAATCTATGTTCAGAGTTGAGTGTCATTAAGAATAAGATTTATTATGTATCTATTTTTTATGGTGTATTACTATTTTCTATTGGATTAACATCAAAAGTATTTGTCTTTACCAGCTTAACTTCAATAACTATGATAACTCTATCCATAATAGGACTTTTTAAAATTAAACGCAAGGACAAGGAGTAAATATGTTAGAATTAAATTTCAATAAATTAGAGGAAATGTATCCGACTGCATGCTATCAGCGAGTGGTGCGCTAGGTACGATAGCTAGCGTAGGAGCAATAACAGGTCCCGTTGGCTGGGGTGTCGCACTAGTTTCTGCAGCAGGCTTTGGCTTCCTAACGGGATATAATTGCGCTGCTTTATATTTAAAAGGAGATTAAAGATACATATGATTTAGAAAGTTATAAAAGAAATATCTTATACAAATCATAACTACCTGTCAAACGGGTGGTTTGTCCCAGGGCTATAAGCACAAATTACCAGCCAGCGCCTAAAGACGCTGGCTTTCACTTTGTTCAAGCCTTATTGCTCTTGACTCGTCACTTGCCTCTCAAAGAGGCTTTAGTATTACTTACCACTATCCCTAAAGGGATTCTCATATTCTTTTACACTTAATTTATCTAGTGCTATATCATACTTTACTCGTTCTCAAATTTTCATACTCGTGAAGAAATCATCCACTGGATAATTTCTTTACTCTTGAATAAATTTCTTAATTGTGGCTTCATTAAGCCCTACTGTACTTACATAATAACCTTCCGCCCAGAAATGGCGATTCCCAAACTTGTACTTGAGATTGACGTGGTTTTCAAACATCATGAGTGCACTTTTACCTTTTAAATACCCCATGAAACTTGAAACACTTATCCTTGGTGGAATACTTACTAACATGTGTACATGTTCTGGCATTAAGTGAACCTCGATAATTTCAACTCCTTTATAATTACACAAGCGATGAAATATTTCTCCTAAACTACTTCGATATTGATTATAGATTACTTTTCGTCTATACTTAGGGGTGAACACAATGTGATAGAACACATCCACTTTGTGTGCGATAAACTATGAGCCTTTTGTGCCATATTTTTCTCCTTTCGCTTTACAATTGGCTTGAACACCTTTATTGTATCGCGTTCGGAGTTTTTTGGTATAACCTTCGACGCGCACCCGCATAGCGGGTGGTTTATTTGTCTCGCACCTCACGGAGCGAGACGGACTAATAGTCACATAACAAGGCAAAAAGCAACGGTTTTAAAGCCGTTGCTTTTTGCATGAGTCAGAGAGAGTGTTATCTCAGGCTCTATTAAAACTGTATCAAAACCACAAGTTGAGTCACAATATTGTATATTTAAAATGTTTAAGAGTAATTAAACAATGAAAATAATAAATTAATCCCCGTGAAGATATAAACTAGTACATGCATAGCCTAATCTAAAACCAGCTGCACCTGCCACAAGCAAACCTGCCAAACCAGCAGGTCCTGCCGCAATTGCTAACGCACTGGCACCAATACCATACGCACAATCAGCAATGTTCCCACCTCCAGAAATTTCTTCTAGAGTAGTTTGATCAATATTTTTCATAATTATCTCCTTAATCACCAGTGTGATACCATGCACCACAAGAATATCCTGTGCCAAATCCAGTAGCCGCTGCTCCAACCGCCAGCAGTGCAAAAGTTCCCCAGCCAATCGGACCTGAAGCGGCTGCTAAAATGGCACCACTCATGCCAATTCCGGTCGCACAAGACAACGCATTTCCTCCGCCAACAACATTTTCTAAGTCATTAATAGCTAAATCAATCATTTTTTCTCCTTTTGTATTTCTTATAATTAACATGACACGATATAATGGAAGTAATAATTAACACACCTCCAATAATAAAGTTTAATAAATCCTGATGTTCTACAACTACGTACAGACCAAATAAACATAGGCCAAATTGCGAACTACAGTTTTGAAATTTCATCAAGCCCCCCATTTTACAAAATTGATATACACTCTAATCTGGTTCATACAATATACTTTATAAGTATTTACTATGAGTAAAACCTGTAAGATTGATACATTTCTTTTTTGTCTTGTTGCAACTTTGACAAGTTTAGTATATCATTGTTTTTTAAAATTTTTCATCCAAATCTTGAATTGTCATCGAAACGTCTTAAATTAGCTTTTTTATTTAAAACCACCTCTAAAATTTTTTTAAAAGATAATTTCTAATCACTTTTTTACCATTCAGGAAGTTTCAATGACTATTCAAGATTTTATAAGATATGAACTTATTATTATGGCATAATATACCTATCTACTATATGAAAGGAATTGCCAATGACTTCTTATAAACGTACATTTGTTCCTCAAATAGATGCTAGAGACTGCGGTGTTGCTGCCTTAGCCTCGATTGCTAAATTCTATGGTTCAGATTTTTCTCTAGCTCACTTGAGAGAACTTGCAAAGACCAATAAAGAAGGAACGACTGCTCTTGGCATTGTAAAAGCCGCTGATGAAATGGGCTTTGAAACAAGACCTGTTCAAGCAGATAAGACGCTCTTTGACATGAGTGATGTCCCCTATCCATTTATCGTTCACGTTAACAAAGAAGGAAAACTCCAACATTACTATGTTGTCTATCAAACAAAGAAAGACTATCTGATTATTGGTGATCCTGACCCTTCTGTAAAAATCACCAAAATGTCAAAAGAACGCTTTTTCTCTGAATGGACTGGAGTAGCTATTTTTCTAGCTCCCAAACCCAGCTATCAACCCCATAAAGATAAAAAGAATGGTCTACTAAGCTTCCTTCCTCTGATTTTCAAGCAAAAATCTCTCATTGCTTACATCGTTCTCTCAAGCTTATTGGTCACGATTATCAATATCGGTGGTTCTTATTATCTTCAAGGAATCTTGGATGAATACATTCCAAATCAGATGAAATCAACTTTAGGAATCATCTCAGTTGGTCTGGTTATAACCTATATCCTCCAACAAGTCATGAGCTTCTCCAGAGATTATCTCCTAACCGTTCTGAGTCAAAGATTAAGTATTGATGTGATTTTATCCTATATTCGCCATATTTTTGAACTTCCTATGTCTTTCTTTGCGACACGTCGTACAGGGGAAATCATTTCACGGTTCACAGATGCCAACTCTATCATAGATGCCTTGGCTTCTACCATTCTCTCTCTTTTTCTTGATGTCTCCATTCTGATTCTTGTAGGGGGCGTCTTACTTGCACAAAACCCTAGTCTCTTCCTTCTTTCTCTTATTTCCATTCCTATATACATGTTCATCATCTTTTCTTTTATGAAGCCTTTTGAAAAAATGAACCACGATGTCATGCAAAGTAATTCTATGGTTAGTTCTGCCATCATCGAAGATATTAACGGGATTGAAACCATCAAGTCACTCACAAGTGAAGAAAATCGCTACCAAAATATAGACAGCGAATTTGTAGATTATTTGGAAAAGTCCTTTAAACTCAGCAAATATTCTATTTTACAAACGAGTTTAAAGCAGGGAACAAAATTAGTTCTGAATATCCTTATCCTATGGTTTGGCGCTCAATTAGTCATGTCGAGTAAAATTTCTATCGGTCAGCTGATTACTTTTAACACACTTCTTTCTTACTTTACAACTCCTATGGAAAATATTATCAACCTCCAAACCAAACTCCAATCTGCGAAGGTCGCTAATAACCGTTTGAACGAAGTCTATCTAGTCGAATCTGAGTTTCAAGTCCAAGAAACTCCTGTTCATTCACATTTTTTGATGGGCGATATTGAATTTGATGATCTTTCTTATAAGTATGGTTTTGGACGAGATACCTTAACGGATATTAATCTAACGATTAAACAAGGAGATAAGGTAAGCCTGGTTGGAGTTAGTGGTTCTGGTAAAACAACTCTAGCCAAAATGATTGTTAATTTCTTTGACCCTTACAAAGGACATATTACCATCAATCATCAGGATATTAAAAACATTGATAAAAAAGTCTTACGACGTCATATTAATTACCTGCCTCAACAAGCCTATATCTTTAATGGCTCTATATTGGAAAATTTAACCTTAGGAGGTAATCATATGATTAGCCAAGAAGATATTCTAAAAGCTTGTGAATTAGCTGAAATCCGTCAAGACATTGAAAGAATGCCTATGGGCTATCAAACCCAGCTCTCTGATGGAGCTGGTCTATCAGGAGGACAGAAGCAACGAATAGCCCTCGCTCGTGCTCTTTTAACTAAAGCTCCTGTTTTAATACTAGATGAAGCTACTAGCGGTCTTGATGTCTTGACTGAGAAAAAAGTTATAGATAATCTTATGTCCCTAACTGATAAAACCATTCTCTTTGTAGCCCATCGTCTCAGTATAGCCGAACGAACTAATAGTGTTATTGTTCTTGACCAGGGTAAAATCATTGAAGTTGGTAGTCATCAAGAGTTAATGAAGGCGCAGGGCTTCTACCATCATCTATTCAACAAATAAGGGGAATGTTATGAATCCTAATCTTTTTAGAAGCGTCGAGTTTTATCAGAGACGTTACCATAATTATGCGACAGTATTAATCATACCACTTTCATTACTGTTTACTTTCATCGTGATTTTCTCCCTTGTTGCTACAAAAGAGATTACTGTTACATCGCAAGGAGAAGTCACTCCTACAAGTGTCATTGCATCCATTCAGTCAACCAGTGATAATACTATCTTAGCTAATCATTTAGTGGCAAATCAAGTAGTTGAGAAAGGTGATTTACTCATCAAATACTCTGAAACAATGGAAGAGAGCCAGAAAACTGCCTTAGAAACTCAATTACAAAGACTTGAGAAGCAAAAAGAAGGACTTGGAATTTTGAAACAAAGCTTAGAAAAAAATACCGATCTTTTTTCTGGTGAGGATGAGTTTGGCTACCATAATACCTTTATGAATTTTACCAAACAAGCTCGTGATATTGAACTGGGTATATCAAAGACTAACACTGAGGTTTCAAATCAAGCCAACCTTGCCAATAGCAGTTCATCAGCTATCGAACAAGAAATCATAAAAATCCAACAACGAATTGGAGAATATGAAGAACTGAGAGATGCTATCATAAATAAAAAATCTCGATTACCAACTGGTAATCCACACCAGTCAACCTTGAATAGTTATCTTGTAGCATCACAAGGACAGACACAAGGAGCTATAGATGAGCAATTTTTCTCTCAAATTAATCAAAGTGTTACAGGTCTCGAATCATCTATCGCCAATCTTAAAATTCAACAAGCTGGTATTGGAAGTGTAGCAACTTATGACAATAGTTTAGAAACCAAAATTGATGTACTTCGCACTCAGTTTTTACAGACAGCTTCTCAGCAACAACTAACCGTGGAGAATCAATTAACAGAATTAAAAGTACAACTAGATCAAGCGACACAGCGCTTAGAAAACAATACCTTAACCGCTCCAAGTAAAGGTATCGTTCATCTGAACAGTGAATTTGAAGGTAAAAATAGAATTCCAACTGGTACAGAAATTGCTCAAATATTCCCTATTATAACAGATACAAGAGAAGTACTAATCACTTACTACGTATCATCTGACTATCTCCCCTTACTAGATAAAGGACAAACTGTAAGATTAAAGCTTGAGAAGATTGGAAATCATGGCATTACCATCATCGGCCAACTTCAGACAATTGATCAAACTCCTACCAGAACAGAGCAAGGAAATCTCTTTAAATTAACCGCTCTTGCAAAACTATCTAATGAGGATAGTAAACTCATCCAATATGGCTTACAAGGTCGCGTCACTAGTGTAACTGCAAAGAAAACATATTTTGATTATTTCAAAGATAAAATTTTAACACATTCTGATTAATTTTCAGATAACACTCTATAACTATTTATTATCTTATAAAACAGGAGAATTGTAACATGGATAAGAATCAAAATCTAACCTCATTTCAAGAACTAACAACTACCGAACTCAACCAAATTACAGGTGGAGGATGGTGGGAAGATATCTTATACAGCCTTAATATAATTAAGCATAACAATACGAAAGGACTTCATCATCCAATACAACTATAAAAAATAAGACCGAGAAACAAGCACTCTCGGTCTTATTTTTTCATCATTCTATAGGTATCATAGTAAGCACCTGACGAAAGACTTGATCTTGACAGGTGGTATTGAGACTAGCATTGGGATAACTTTCCACAATCTTCATGACAGTATAAAGACCAACACCTCTGTCCTCCCCTTTAGAACTAACTCCAAAAGAGAAGATTTCAGAAATATTTATGCCCTCTTCTTTGATGGAATTTTCGATGATGAAGGTCTCCTGTGCTCCACTTTTTAAAAAGGCGATTGAAACATGAGGTTGACTGGCCTCTACACTGGCTTCAATGGCATTGTCACAAAGGATAGATACGATGGTCAAAAAATCAAGCAGGTTCATACTCTCGACTTGAATCTCCTCAGGAACTTCGACATTAAAGACAATGTCCTTTTCTCTAGCTTTTATAAATTTTCCAGCTAGAAGATTTTTGAGGGCACGATCCCGAACATTCACCAATCTGCCAAGGTCATATTTATTGTCCTGCAATTTTTGGCTGGAGTCCTTCAAGACGGAGTCGTAGACCTCTTTTATCTGCTCTATATCCTCCTCTTCAATGCCTAGTCGTAAGCTGGTCAAGAGGTTGGTGTAGTCATGGCGAAAACTCCGTACTTCCTTGTAAAGCTCCTCTATATGCAGACTATACCGCTCCATATCTTTGTAGCGCAAGTCCTGCTCTTGGTCCAGTCTCTCATGGAGTTTGTCCTTCAAATAGGTATCCAATTTCTTGATAACCCCCATAAAAAAGAGTAGGTAAAACACTAGGATGAGATGGCGAACAGTCGTTGATTGAATACCTTGCTCATATTCAAAGTAAGACAGACTTTGTATCACCAAATAGTAAGCCCCCATTATCCAGTTAATCTGAGTCAGGGACTTTTGAAAGGCTTTATCTAGAATCTCCCTTCTCAAACTAGTAAAATCATAGTCCAACCATTTCAAAAAGGCTAGAGAAATGAAGAAATTGAAAATTATTATACATAACCCAGTAAATGAGTAGTCATCATATACTTGCCCTTGTCCCAAAAATGGAAGCACAAAATAGGAGACCCCTCTATAAAAGAGATTCACCAATATCATTGGAAAGAGACCATAAAAGAAGAGAAGTTTTTTAGGAAGCCCTCTTAACAGTAAGAAAGACAAGCCGATGCCATACAAGGGTTCCATAAAATAAGATAGGTAAATATTTCCTACTATATAGCCAATCATTACAAAAACAAAGGCCAACAGTATCTTAAAAAGAAAGGCCTTAAAAATCCTCTCGAAAGTGAGACCAATTCCATCCACCTTAAAGAAAATGACAATTTCTAGCCCATTAGTAATAAGTGTATGCAATAATATCCAAGCAATATTCATAAACTCTCCTAGCTCAATGTAAGTTATTGATAGCCTCAGACACTTCCCTGACCTTATAACGCGCGATCAGACAGCTTCCGCTATTAGGAAAGAAAAGGAGTTTTTCTTTCTTATCCAAACGAACTACATTGGTTGGATTGATGAGGAAGGAGCGATGGCACTGCAAGAGACGTGGCTCCTGCTTGAGAACCTCCTCTAAACTCGCCGTAAATTCCAACCTGTCTGTCTTGGTATAGAGGATAACACGATGGGGTCTTGGGGATGTTTCGAGATAGTAAACCTCTTTAAAAGGATACTGGAATTGAGCAAATTTTGATTTAAAGTAAAAGCAATCGTCCGCCAGACTTTTACTATCTTGACTATTGGCATAGAGGAGGGCTGTCTCGATACGAGATTCAAACTCCTCTGCCGACAAGGCCTTATCAATGTAGTCCAAAGCTGAAACTTGGTAGCGAAAAGACAGGGGCATAAACTCTGAGTGAGTCGTCACAAAGACAATCAGGGCATAAGGATCCCGATCCCGAATCTTTCTAGCCACTTCCAGACCCTTCATCTCTTCGTTTCGAATCTCAATGTCCAAAAAGAAAAGCTGATGCGCCCCCTTCTCATGCACCTCTGCCAGCAGTTGGTTTGGCTTGCCAAAAACTTCAAAAGAACTGGGAATGATACTCTGTTTTTTCAAAAGTTTTTCAATCGTCGTTTCAATTCTTGCTTGTTGGGAAAAATCATCTTCTAAAACAAAAATTCTCATCTTCTTACTCTCCTTCTTTCAACCATTTTTGGCGAATTTCTCTATAACGACGTCTGGAATACTGAACAGCATATCGACCTTCTTCTCCAAGAAAAAGAGTCTTTGATTGGAGTTCCATGGATTTTACTCGTTCAAGGTTGACCAGACAATTCCGATGACATCTCGTTAAGGTTTCCCCATATTGTTTCTCAAGCTTGCTTAAATTTTGAAACAGATCAAAGCTAGCGTCTTCTGTAACAATCTGCACGGTATGGGCTTTACTTGGATGCGTTTGGATATAGTAGATATCCTTTATGTTTAATTTGAAAATTTCTTTCTCTTTTTGGATGATAATGTAGTTCATGGATAAAACCTCCTAAAAAGAGGATAGCATAAATCTAGAAACTATTTTTCACCAAATCCTAAACGGTCCTCAAAAATTCCTAAAGTGTTGAAGTTTTTACTAAATAACCACGATAACCTTACAACTATTTTATCATAAAATCCCGCTATTACCATTCAGGAAATTTCAATGACAATTAAAGATTTGTAGATAAAAAAAGAGTAAAAAGTGATAGGCTATGATTAGAAAGACAAAGGCTTAAAACAACTTTAAAACCATCACAAAGGAGGAATTCTCATGACGGATCCAGCCCCCATCAAAAAAGCTCAGACACTGATAACTGAGTTAAACAAAGCTTACCAAGTCTGCAAACAAGCAACAACTGACGATGTCCGCTTTCAGGAGCAACTGGACAATATCCTCCGCTTTCTCTCTAAAGCTGAGACAGTGGATAATCGATTCTTGATTGAGCTGGAAAAATTTTACCAGACTTCCAGTCTTCTCATGGGCCTCAGTGCTCTCAATCCAGACGCTCCTACTCGCGCCGCTTGGAGAGCCTATGACCGCTTTCACTTTGACCAAGTCAAAACCAAGTTGAGTCTCTACGG
>NZ_KQ970818.1:23070-27761 GCF_001579645.1 Streptococcus infantis | reverse complement strand
TTGCTCAAAGCACCGCTTTGAGGTTGCAGATGGATGCTGACCTAGTTTGAAGAGATTTTCGAAGAGTATTAGTCCTGCATCTGACGTTTCACCTGATAAGGGAGATACAAGATTTGCAAGACCAGTCCAGCTCCAAGGAGGGCTAGAAGGGCTAGTTTTTCTTGGAGGGTAATCAACCCAACTACCAGTTGAACCAATAAAACAAAACCAGTCAATCCTCGGACAACCGCCTGTAATCCCCTTTCCTTTTGCCCCTTGTCTAGCGGGAAAAGTTGAGTCAAATATTGGTAATCAAAGGCATGATAGAGGGCCAATAACTGAAAGAGCAAGAGGTAGTTAAATAGAACCACCACTGCTGTCGCTATCCAAGCTTGCTCAATAAAGATCAACGCCAGCAAAGATAGGAAGAGGAGACGAAGACTGAGGGCAAAAAGATCTCCATTTCGCAGATAAGAACGAAGATAGAGGTTCTGCCAAATCTTGCTCGGCACCTTCTGAACTGCTTTTAGGATAACATCTAGATAAGCTCGTCTCTTGACGCTGTTTGAAATTCCCTTGACTTGGGTAAAGAGGGCAAAGAAACGAAGTAAAAACTGCTTGCGTTTACTTTCTTGGGCAATCACATAGTCCCAGTCCAGATGATTTGCACTAAAAAACTTGCCAGCTTTTTTCTGAAACAGGAAATATTTCCCGACTCCCAAAAGAAGAACATAGACCCAAAAAACTCCTAAGCCTAAGCCCATGGCTAAAAATAAAGGAGCAAAAAGGAGCAAAAAGAGAGTCTGTACACTAACCCAAAAGATGAAGGAAACTAAACTTTGCTTCTGGATGTGTTCTCTCACTTCTTCTTCAGCTACTAAGAGAAAGAGCTTATCAGGCGCTTCCACATAGGTCGCTATTCCTCCCCAAAGTAAGAGTAAAACAGAGACAATCCCAATTAAACCTAGGATTGGTAGATGATTCTCAGGAAAATGCTGAAGCAGTTGACTATACTGATAGGCTAGAAAACCTACTAAGACCAGTAAAAACAAGACAAAGTGGTCATTGAGCACATAACGCAGATAACCGACACACTCTTTACGAAAAGCCTGCTTTCGCTTTAGAAACAAGTCTTTCATCTGTCCTCCTCTTTGGTCAAAGCTAAATAGATATCATTGAGACTTGCTTCCGGCATGGCAAAAGCTTGTCTCAGCTCTTCAAGATCCCCTTTAGCTCTGACTTGACCTTTGTGGAGAATGACAAAAGAATCACACATTTTTTCAGCAGAGTCAAGAACGTGGGTACTCATGAGGATAGACTTCCCTTTTTTCTTTTCAAGATCCAAAAGCTGAATCAAGTCCGAAATCGCCAGAGGATCAAGACCAAGGAAAGGTTCATCGACGATAAAGAGACTCGGAACCACAACAAAGGCACAGATAATCATGACCTTCTGTTTCATCCCTTTTGAAAAATGAACAGGGAACCAATCTAATTTCTGATCCAAACGGAACATCTTTAAAAGAGGTTCTACACGTTTAAAAGCTAGGTTTTGCTCAATACCATAGGCCATGGCAACCGTCTCGATATGTTCTCTGAGAGTTAATTCTTCGTACAAACTAGGAGTTTCAGGAATATAACCAATCTGCTGACGATATTCACGAGGATTAGCACCTAAGGTTAGCCCGTCGATGTTGATTTCTCCACTATAAGGTGTCAACAAACCGATAATTTCATTGATGGTCGTCGATTTCCCAGCACCATTGAGACCGATCAAACCGACCAACTGCCCACTCTCGACTGTAAAGGACACATCTTTCAAGACAGGAACATGAACATAGCCCCCTGTCAGGTTTTTAATTTCTAACATATTTTCTCCAAATCTGGTATAATGTAGCTATATTATATCAAAATTCAATACAGTAGAGGTAGATTTTATGTCAGATTGCATTTTTTGTAAAATTATCGCAGGGGAGATTCCCGCATCAAAGGTTTACGAAGATGATCAAGTTCTTGCCTTCCTAGATATCTCACAAGTAACACCTGGTCACACCTTGGTCGTACCAAAAGAACACTACCGCAATCTTTTAGAAATGGATGCTGCAAGTGCTAGCCAACTTTTCGCCCAAGTTCCAAAGATTGCTCAAAAAGTCATGGCAGCTACCAAAGCTGAAGGTATGAATATCATCGCCAACTGTGAAGAAGTTGCTGGACAAACCGTTTTCCATACCCATGTCCACCTCGTTCCTCGCTATAGTGCAGATGACGACCTAAAAATTGACTTTATCGCACATGAACCAGACTTCGACAAACTTGCTCAAGTTGCTGAAACTATCAAAAACGCTTAAGGAGTCACTATGAAACTATCAAATTTACTACTTTTTGCAGGCTCTGCAGTCGGTTCATACCTCCTCGTTAAGAATCGCAAAGCTATCACCGAAGAAGTTCTAGATACTACTGATCGTGTTGAAGCCATTAAGGATGACTTGGATATCATCCAAGATAGCCTGCAAATTATCGACCAACAAAAAGAACTCATCAAGGAATATCAAAAAGATTTGACCTATAAGTTTAAAGTCCTAGAAAAAGACCTTCAAGCAAGACTTAGTGTGATAAAAGAATTACAAGAAACTGAAGAAAACTAAGGAGAGGAAAACTCCAACTTTCCTTATATCCCCTTTAAATCCATTTTGGGTTAGCAGATCCTAATAGACAAGTGAGGGCATGAAAATGAAACAGTTTTTTAACGTTTTGACGCGGATCATCCTGATTATTTGTGGTGGCCTCTGCCTTCTTGTAGCCCTGGCATTTCTAATACTGGCCAATCTGTTCAAGGCCTCACCGAGTGACATCCGAGAAGGAAATGAGGCCTTAAAACAAATCTTTATCTCCCTTGACCTACCTCCTGAAAAAGTAGAATCAAATGGAAGCTATCAATTCGAGGGTGGGGGCTTAGATTTTTATGTGACTTTCTCAGACGAGGTCATTGATAGCCACCCAGTCCTAAAAGAAAGCCCTAATCTCACTAAAAACCGACTCAAAGTCTATGTTCTACAGGCAGGTGACATTTCCTATAGAAAAGTAGAAGATAACTTGTTTAATCATGGTTTATCCCAATTTTTAGAGGAGGAAGGCGAGAAGTATTTCCGAGAAAACGGAAAGAAATCACATTCTTCTTACACAATTCTAACTTTGAATGATTCGGAAAGCATGAAAAAGGGAATCGCATTCTATGAAAAAGCTTTGACCTTGGTGGATATCCAGGACAATTCGGCAATTAAACACATTGATACCGTCACCGTTAAGCCTGGTAAGGAAGCAGAACTCAAGCAACTCATTCAGGAGATGGATGCGGCCGGCTTACTCATTCAAAAATATCAATAGTAGACCAGTTGGAGATTCTTTCTCCTATGCTAAAAGTCTTAAGATTGCACGAAAAAAGAGCCCGAAGGCTCTTTTTACTTTATGCTTTATTCTCCTTCAAAGGCATCTTTAATATGGTCAAAGAAGCCTTTTTTCTTTGGATTGACTTTTAGATCACCTGCAGCTGCGAATTCTTTCAAGGCTGCTTTTTGTCGTTCGTTCAAGCCTGTTGGAGTCACGACATTGACAGTCACGTATTGGTCACCAAGGGCACCACCACGAAGGCTAGGCGCACCTTTACCACGTAGACGGAATCGTTTACCAGTCTGAGTTCCTTCTGGAATGACTAATTCTACATCACCATGAACTGTAGGGATGTCTACTGTATCACCAAGTGCTGCTTGAACAAAATTGAGGTTCAAATTGTAGAAGATAGTGGTTCCTTCACGTTCAAACTTATCACTAGCTTCAACTGAAACCACCACGTACAAGTCACCATATGGTCCACCGTTAAATCCTGCTTCACCTTGACCAGCTAGGCGGATCTGTTGACCTGTTTCCACACCAGCAGGGATTTTTACGTGTACGCTATGGGCTTGTTTTTCATGACCAGTTCCATGACAGGTTGTACATGGATCTTTGATTTCTTGACCACGGCCATGACAGACATCACAGGTTACTTGGCGACGCATCATACCGAGAGGTGTTTGGGTATCAACATTGATCACACCTGAACCATGACAGCGTCCACAAGTAACTGGACTTGTTCCAGGTTTAGCACCAGACCCATTACAAGTACGACAGCTTGCTTCACGATTGTATTTGACTTCCTTTTCTGTACCAAAAATAGCTTCTTCAAAAGTCAAATGAACGCGATACTGGAGGTCGTCACCTTGACGAGGGGCGTTTGGATTACGTGATGCACCGCCACCACCAAAGAAACTTGAGAAAATATCCTCAAATCCACCAAAACCACCTGCTCCATCGAAGCCACCGAAACCACCTGCTCCACCAAAACCACCATTGGCACCAGCAGCACCATATTGGTCATAGGCCGCACGTTTCTGTTCATCGCTCAAAGTTTCATAAGCTTCTTGAACTTCCTTGTACTTGTCCTCAGCTCCAGGATCCTTGTTGATATCTGGATGATATTTCTTAGATAATTTCCGATAGGCTTTCTTGATCTCATCTTGAGATGCATTTTTAGAAACGCCCAAACGGTCGTAAAATTCAGTATTGTTCATACAAGATACTAAGAGCGAACAGAAAGCGACTGAAATTTAGGAAACCGACAAGAAATCCTGATTTCTTAGGAGGTTTATCTAATTTCCAAGCTTTCCGCTCGAGTTCAA
>NZ_KQ970818.1:13739-22728 GCF_001579645.1 Streptococcus infantis | reverse complement strand
CGTGTTCAGTTGCGAACACTCTTTGTTCCTTTCTATAATTTATAAGTAAATCTTTAGAGGATGTTTTCTATACTTTGCTTCACTTGTTCAAATTCTTGGTTTGATAGAGTAAATATCAAATCCTCTTCAGCGTACTCGTTCTGTTCTTTAAAATAGTTATCCGTATTCTCTGCCAACCCTAAACTTAGAATCACTTTCCTTGCAAACTCTTGATGAGCAAAACCGATAGCCGTAATGATCTGTTTATCTTGCACAAGAACTTTCGGTTGGAAATTTTCACGTGGAAGAAATTCAAAATAGTCAAAGAAGTTTTGCCAAATTCCACCTGTAAATTTCGTGTCCTTCAACAAACCTGCTTTCGCCAATAAAAGGGGCGCTGAAGAAATGGCTGCAATCAAGACATCTCGCTCACCAAGATCCCTCAAGAACGAAATCAATTTCTCATCGTGTAGAGCAGGCCCTATATTTACCATTCCTGGCAAAATCACACAAGAATACTCTTCTATACGGATTTGATCTAGTGTTTTCGTCGGTTGACAGGGAAAACCATCCTCAGAGACCACCATCGAGTGATCTGAAGCGACATAATCAATCGTGACGTCAAAAGACAGAGCTAAAGTACTCGTTAAAGCGGTTATTTCATAAAGAGAAAAATTAGGATAAATGATACAAAGTACTTTTTTCATTCGCAACATCCTCTATTTTACCGAAAAACAGAGGCTGGGTTGCAACCTCTGGATTTCTTCTTATCATTACGACGTTCAAAAACAAAGTCGATTATACTATGTTTTTGAACTAGTAAGGCGTTTAGGCAAGTCGCCATAGCGATTGCCGTAGAATGACAATCACTTTAGTGATTAGTCATTCTTAACGAGTTAGGCTGAATTAAGTTTCGGATTAAAGGAATCCTAAAATCTCGGAACCTTTCTTTATTTCAAGAGGTTCCGCTAAAACAATCCACTGGATTGTTTTACTTCTCCGTAAACTCTCCGTCTACGACGTCATCGCCTGCGTTTCCTGTTGCTTGGGCACCTTCTGCTCCTGCTTGAGCTTGTTGTGCTGCTGCGGCTTGTTCGTAGAGTTTCACAGCAAGTCCTTGAGCTTTTTCATTCAAGGCTTCAAGTTTTGCTTTCATTTCGTCCAAGTTATTGTCTTCTTGGGCCTTCTTAAGCTCATCAAGGGCAGCTTGTGCAGCATCACGTTCTGCATCGAAGCCTTTACCTTCAGTTTCTTTGATTGTCTTTTCAGTCGCAAAGATAGCTTGGTCTACTTCGTTACGAAGGTCAACTTCTTCTTTACGTTTCTTATCTGCTTCAGCGTTAGCTTCTGCATCTTTCATCATGCGGTCGATTTCTTCGTCTGTCAAACCTGAGTTAGATTGGATAACAATTGTTTGTTCTTTTTGAGTTCCAAGGTCTTTGGCTTTAACAGATACGATACCGTTTTTATCGATGTCGAATGTTACTTCGATTTGTGGGATACCACGAGGTGCAGCTGGGATATCAGTCAATTGGAAGCGTCCAAGAGTCTTGTTATCTGCTGCCATTGGGCGTTCCCCTTGAAGAACATGGATATCAACGGCTGGTTGGTTGTCCGCTGCAGTTGAGAAGACTTGTGATTTAGATGTTGGAATTTTTGTGTTGCGGTCGATGAGTTTTGTGAAGACTCCACCCATTGTTTCGATACCAAGTGACAATGGCGTTACGTCAAGAAGGACAACGTCTTTCACATCACCAGTGATCACACCACCTTGGATCGCAGCACCCATAGCAACTACTTCATCAGGGTTCACTGATTTGTTTGGTTCTTTACCAGTTTCAGCTTTAACAGCTTCTACAACGGCAGGGATACGAGTTGAACCACCGACAAGGATGACTTCGTCGATATCTGACAAGCTCAAACCTGCATCTGAAAGGGCTTGGCGAACTGGAACTTTAGTACGTTCTACAAGGTCACGAGTCAAATCGTCAAATTTCGCACGAGTCAAGGTCATTTCCAAGTGAAGAGGTCCAGCCTCACCAGCAGTGATGAATGGCAAGCTGATTTGAGTTGAAGTTACACCAGAAAGATCTTTCTTCGCTTTTTCTGCTGCGTCTTTCAAACGTTGAAGGGCCATCTTGTCTGTTGACAAGTCGATACCATTTTCTTTCTTGAATTCTGCTACCAAGTGGTCGATGATTTTTTGGTCAAAGTCGTCACCACCGAGTTTGTTATCCCCTGCAGTTGCCAATACGTCAAAGACACCATCACCGAGTTCAAGGATAGATACGTCAAATGTACCACCACCAAGGTCAAATACCAAGATTTTTTCTTCTTTATCTGTCTTGTCCAAACCGTAAGCAAGAGCTGCTGCAGTTGGTTCGTTGACGATACGTTCTACTTCAAGACCAGCGATTTTACCAGCGTCTTTAGTTGCTTGACGTTGAGCATCGTTGAAGTAAGCTGGAACTGTGATAACTGCTTTAGTTACTTTTTCACCAAGGTATTCTTCAGCATAACCTTTCAAGTATTGAAGAATCATAGCTGAGATTTCTTGTGGAGTGTATTCTTTCCCGTTAGCAGAAACTTTTTCAGAAGTACCCATCTTAGATTTGATAGAAATCACTGTATCTGGGTTTGTGACTGCTTGACGTTTTGCAGCGTCACCAACAATGATTTCACCGTTTTTGAATGACACTACAGATGGAGTTGTGCGGTTTCCTTCTGGGTTTGCGATGATTTTTGATTCAGTTCCTTCAAGAACTGCTACTGCTGAGTTTGTTGTACCTAAGTCAATACCGATAATTTTAGACATATGTTTTTCTCCTTGTTGTTTTTTCTTCTTTTCTTCTTTTTGATATTTTCCCTTAAGTGGTGGGGACGTGAGCAACTCCCTTCGGGATTTCATCACTTATTTTTGAGCCTACTGTCTCAAAAATCCCCTGTTTCAGTAGCACAAGCTACTGAAACTTTCACCACGGCGGGAAATATCTTCCTTGCAAGCCTCCGGCTTGCGTTTTATCATTCTTTCATAGTTTAGTGTCATTTCGGACAAGGTTTTTAAGTTCTCTAGCCTAGTTATATACAACCACCATAGCCGGTCTTAGGATGCGGTCATGGAGTTTGTAGCCTTTTTGGAAGACTTGTGCGATGGTGTCTGCTGGATGTTCGTCATCTGCTGGGACTGTTTGAATGGCCATATGGTAGTTATGGTCAAATTCTCCATCCGCTGGAATTTCTTCAATTCCTTCTTCTTTTAGAGCATGTACCAAACTTTCTTGCACCATTTCCAAACCCTTCTTCACATCATCTGTCAAACCTTCAACGGCAAGGGCACGCTCTAAGTTATCTAGTGATGGTAAGATTGCTTTTGCCAAATCTTGGCTGCGATAGCGTTGCAAGAGTTGACGTTCTTCATTGGCACGGCGCTGAATGTTTTGCATCTCTGCATGAGCTCGAAGATATTTGTTTTCAAATTCTTCGGCACGTTCATTTGCCAAGTCCAATTCAGACTTCTCAGGAGTTGTTTCTTCAGCTGTTTCCACAACTTCCTCTTCTTTTACTTCTTCATTTTTAATATCTTGGGCCATTTTCGCCTCCTTTAATGATTTCAATCTTAATTCACTTCATAGTGATTACTGCTGAGATAGCGGTAAAAATCCGTCAACTTCATAGTCAAAACTCGATTGACAACATTAAGTTGATTGACCAATTGTTGATAATCCAGATTAACCGGACCTATAATAGCTAGAATTCCCAACCCACGATAGGGAATGAGGAACTTACTGCTAATCACTGCTAGGTCAGCAAGACAAGATTCTTGGCTATCCGCAACTCGGACACTTTGCATCTGGTCGCCAATCAGATTCTCTCGAATTTCTAAAGCTACTTTTTGTGGCTGATCAAAAAACTGATAAGCTGCTAGATTTGCGAAATTCAAAAGATTGACTTTGCCAGAAACCACGATATTTTCATTGAACATTTCTTTGAAGATATGTTCGACGAGGTCCATGACGTTATCCGTTGTTGTAAAGTAACGTTGGATAATTTGCGGAATCTCTGTCCGAATCTTGTAGTGAATATCCAAAACAGTCTGATCCAGGAAACGTTCTTGAATCATGGTCTTGAGGCGATTTAAATCCTCCTGCAAGAAATTTCTCGGAATCAAAAACTGACTGGTAACTGTTCTAGACTCATCAAGCGTAAAAACTGCCAGAGCTGTATGTTGTCCGAGGACAACAATATCAAAAGCTGTCAGCTTCTGCCTACTTGGTTCGACATCCAGTGCTACAACCGTACAACCACTCAAGTCTGACAAGATTTTAGTTGCCTCTTGAAGGATATCCTCAAGCTTGAAGAACTCCTGATCAAATGCTTTTACAATCTCATAAACTTGATTCTCAGCTAAACGGTCGAAGGACAAGGAGTGTTTGACATAGTATTGAAATCCAGCCACACTCGGCATCCGACCACTGGAAGTATGAGCCTTTTCAAGCAAACCTTGCTTTTCTAGAGCTGCCATATCATTTCGAATGGTAGCACTACTAGAGTTGATAGACTCTTGCAAGGCCTTAGATCCCACAGGTTCGTGCGTTTTGGTAAAGATGTCAATAATCAGATTTAAAATATTCTGCTGACGTTCTGTAACCATCTCGTCACTCCTCTCTGATAGATCTTTTTTAGCACTCGATACATCCAAGTGCTAACTTATGATTCTATTATACACCCTTAGAAAAGAATGTCAAGACAAAAACTCAAAAAATTAGCACTCTTTTGTCAAGAGTGCTAAAAATCAGTCTGAGGACCTAGAAACCAATGTCAATCAACCAAATATTTTCGTCTAAGTCTGTAAAAACTATAGATTAGATAAGAAATCATGAGAGCATATAGGGCAAAAATAAGGAAGAAAGAATGAGAGAGGCTTTCCCGAAATAGGCTCATACAAACAACTAGACCACCAGAGATGGTTACTGTCGATGTACGAAGTCCAGATTTAACACCAGCCCATCGAAGATGATTGTTCATGAAAGATTGATCATTTAAATCTACATCACAAGTTGCTTTTCGAAAAACAGTATAAGAACAATTTTCCACAAATTCCCATCCTCTATCCTTAATACTTTGTAAATCTACCTCATTTTTTCTAAGGTAGCTAGTATTCCATACACGGTAAATTACATCATCTGGTCGGCATTGTTCAAAATAGAAAAAACCAAAACGATTCGATTTAAATTTCCAACCTTTCAAATGCATCTCATGCAAATAATCTTCTACCTTATCCAAATCAAAAATGGTAAACATTCGAAATTGTACTTTGCTATTCATTGTCTGACCTCCAAATTAGAAAACATGCATGGTTTTATTTATCAGATAATTCTTTCCACTTTTGAAACAATCTCCAAAAAATATAAGAAATCTGAATCGCGAAAACTATCAATAAAGTACAGTTTATGATAACAATCAAAAACATTTCCCAACTGAAAGAACTACCTCCACTGACAAACTTTGGGAAAATCGGTAGTAGCGCTGAAAAGAGAAGTAAAATAGGAAGCATCCGCATTGTTAAAATCTTCTTGACCATTGCTAACTTCCCGGCCGCGTCATTATAAATTTCAAACTCGGCATCCGACTCAACCCCAGAATAAAGCTTTCTAAAGTAGGAAAAACCATTAAAGTCTGTAATATGCTCCCAGCCACAATCTTTAAATAGTTGTAAATAGGAAGCTCTCTCTGATTTTTTCATAGGATAAAAGTCCAACTGATAAACCACCTGCTCCGGTTGGCACTTTTCAAAAGTATACTTAACCGCAACTACTAAGTTAGAATAATTTACTTCCTTAAGTTTCCAGCCCTGAGCATGCATTTTTCCGAGATAGAGAGCCTCTCTATCATAATCCGCAATGGTAGCAATTCTATAAACAACTTTCTTTTCCATCAAAGCTCCTCCCGACTATTTCTGTAGAGCCGCTCAATACGTTTCAACTCAATCTCTAAAACTTTTCGACCCAAGTCTGTTATGTGATAGATTTTACGTTTTTCCTCTTCTCGGACAAAGGAAACCAAACCATCCTTTTCCATCTTCGATAGGGTTCCATACATAGTTCCAGGACTAATTGATACTTGCGAATCTGTCATCTCTTTAACCTTTTGCGTAATACCATAGCCGTGGTTCTCCTTTTGCAGACAGAACAGAATATAAAAACCCGTTTCGGTCATGGGAAGGTAAACCCGCCTAATCTTATCTGTTAATTCCATTTAATCAGACCTCCTATTTAATCCGATATATCGCACTTCGTTATATAAAATATATCACACCTCGATATAAATTGCAAGAAAAAAAGATTGTCCTCACGGACAATCTTTCTGATGTATCATTAGTATAGATCTAGGTAGTTATCAATTTCCCATTGTGAAACGAAGGTTGCATAGCTTGCCCATTCAATTCGTTTGGCTTCAAGGAAGCTAGTGTAGATGTGTTCACCTAGAGCTGCTTTTACCACTTCGTCTTCTGTCATGGCCTTCAAAGCGTTGTGAAGAGTTGATGGAAGGTCTGTGATGCCAGCCTCTTTACGCTCTTCTGCAGTCATGATATAGATGTTTTCTTCGATTGGCGCTGGTGCTTCGATTTTGTTTTCAATACCGTGCAAACCAACTTCCAAAAGAACAGCCATTGCGATATATGGATTTGCCATTGGGTCTACTGAGCGCAATTCCAAACGTGTTCCCATTCCACGAGTAGCAGGAACGCGGACAAGTGGTGAACGGTTACGACCAGCCCAAGCGATGTAAACCGGCGCTTCGTAGCCTGGAACCAAACGTTTGTATGAGTTAACTGTCGGGTTCATGATAGCTGTATAATTGTAAGCGTGCTTGATCAAACCACCAAGGAAATGATAGGCTGTTTCTGACAATTGCATTCCTTTTGGATCATTTGGATCAAAGAAGGCGTTGTTCCCTTCAGCATCAAACAAGGACATATTGCAGTGCATTCCTGAACCAGCGATACCAAATTTAGGTTTAGCCATAAAGGTTGCATACAAACCATGTTTACGGGCAATTGTTTTTACAACAAGTTTAAAGATTTGAATCTTGTCACATGCACGAAGAACTTCATCGTACTTAAAGTCAATCTCATGTTGACCTACGGCAACTTCGTGGTGACTGGCTTCTACTTCAAATCCCATTTTAGTCAAGACATTCACAATCTCACGACGAGTGTTATCCGCAAGGTCTGTAGGTGCTAAGTCAAAGTAACCACCCTTGTCATTTACCTCAAGAGTTGGATCTCCGTTTTCATCAAGCTTAAACAGGAAAAATTCTGGCTCAGGCCCAAGGTTGAAAGATTTGAATCCAACTTCTTCCATGTGACGAAGAGCTCGTTTGAGATTTCCACGAGGATCCCCAGCAAATGGCTCTCCTTCTGTAGTATAGACGTCACAAATCAAACCTGCAACACTACCATTTTCATCTCCCCAAGGGAAGACCGTCCAAGAGTCCAAATCTGGATAAAGATACATGTCTGATTCATTGATACGAACAAACCCTTCAATAGAAGATCCATCAAACATAGCCTTGTTTGACAAGACCTTGTCTAGTTGTTCATCTGTAGCAGGAATTTCGACGTTTTTCATGGTTCCCAAAATATCTGAAAACATGAGGCGGATAAAGGTTACATTTTTTTCCTTAACTTCACGACGAATATCTGCAGCTGTGATTGGCATGGTTTTTCTCCTTATATATGACGACTAGCGGTTGCCTAACCGCGACCAAAAGGTGATTGTTGAGAAGCAAAGCGACTTTGTTGAAGAACTTCATTTCGAAGGGCTCGACGTACCTCAGTTTGACTCACTGGTTTTTTAGACTTCGCCTCACGTTCAGCATATTTTTTCTTAATGGCAGCAATGTTAAGACCTTCAGAGATATAATCTTTAATCTCAAGCAATCGATCCATATCATTCAAAGAATACATACGGCGATTACCTTCGTTGCGATCAGGTTTAATCAATTCCTGGTCTTCATAGTAACGAATTTGGCGCGCCGAAAGATCGGTCAGTTTCATAACACTACCAATAGGAAAAACTGCCATATTGCGACGAAATTCTTTTTCCTTCATGTACACTTCCTTCTTTCTGTCTATTATAGTCTAAAAAAATTCAATCGTCAATCAATAATGTTATATCTTGTGACATTATTTTGTTTTTTTCAGTAAAATGCTCCGTAAACGATCAATATCGTAATTTACAAGAATTGCTGCAAAAACACCCATAAAAGTTTCAAATACACGAGCAAACACGTACAAAACAGTCTCTCCACTCGGAATTGATAAGGTAATAATCAACATAGCAGCAACTCCCCCGATAACACCTGCTTTATTGTTCATAGCAACATTTGTCATAATGGTTAACATGGTGCAAATCGGAACAACAAGGAGGGTTACCCAGAAGGCGCCGTGTAAAAGATTATTTAAAAGGAAGAAAATCAGGGCATAAAAACCACCGATACTATTTCCGAGAATACGAGAAGTACCAAAATGAACACTCTTATCAAAGTCTTCTCTTAAACTAAAAACTGCAGTCAAGGCTCCAATCTGAAGTCCTTTCCAACCAAAAAAACCAAAAATCATAAGAACTAAAAAAACAGCGATCCCTGTCTTGAAAGTTCGCATCCCTAACTTAAACTTGGATTTATCAAATCTATACTTTTTAAAATAACTCATCATTTCAACTTTCTATCTCCATTTTACCATAAATTTACTTTTTTTTTGAGAAGGGGATGCAATAAACTGATGGAAATTAATACTCAATGAAAATCAGAGAGCAAACTAGGAAGCTAGCCGCAGGTTGCTCAAAACACCGTTTTGAGGTTGTGGATAGAACTGACGAAGTCAGCTCAAAACATGTTTTTGAGGTTGTAGATGAAACTGACGAAGTCAGTAACCATACATACGGCAAGGCTAAGCTGACGTGGTTTGAAGAGATTTTTAAAGAGTATAAAAAGAGAGTGGGACAGA
>NZ_KQ970818.1:0-13719 GCF_001579645.1 Streptococcus infantis | reverse complement strand
TCCACTCAACAACTGCGTCTTGCTCGACAATCCATAGACAATTGAGAGGCTAGGACTTTTGTCCCAGCCTCTATCTAATGATTCTACATTCTTTTTTAGAATAAATACATGAAAGCCAAAGTCAAGAGACTAGCAAGTAAGCCCACTCCCCAGAAGAAGAAATCAACCTTCCACTCACTCCAAGCTTGACCTTTCCCAGAAAAACCACCCAACTCAAAATGGTGATGAACTGGTGTCATACGGAAGATACGTTTTCCTCCAGTCAACTTAAAGTAGGTAACTTGCATCATAACAGATGTGGTTTCAAAAACATAGACCAAACCAATCAAGAGTAACGTCCATTCTTGGTGTAGCGCCATGGAAATAGCCGCCAACATCCCTCCAAGAGCTAGGCTACCAACATCTCCCATGAAAACTTTAGCAGGCTTGTGGTTAAAGACAAAGAAGCCAAGAAGACCACCAATCATAGCTACAATCACTAGTAAGATATCAAGCTGATTTTGCACATAGGCAATCACTCCATAGGCAGATAGGCTAATCACCACCGAAATACTTGCCAAGCCATCGATTCCGTCAGTCAGATTAACTGCATTTGAAAAACCGACCAACCAGAAGAGGGCAAAGAGAATATAAAGAACACCTAAATGCAAGGGATAACCAAATACATTTAAGATATCTCCTCCTCTTTCATAGAAGAAATAGAAGATCACTCCTCCGACCAACTGAAGCAAGAGCTTCTGTTTAGGATTAAGTCCTTCATTGATTTTGCGGAAAACCTTGAGGAAATCATCCAAGAAACCGACCAAACCATATAAGACCAGGATGAAGAGGATCATTCCGACATTATTGGTTAATTGATTAGTCACGAGAGCAAGGACCAGACTAACGAAAACTCCTGCTAGGAGAAAGACGAGTCCTCCCATTGTTGGTGTCCCAGCTTTTGCTTGGTGTTGTTTGACATCCTCATGCATCTGTTGACCGGTAATCTGTGCTTTATGGTAAAAACGGATAAAGGCTGGAATTCCTATGACTGTTAGAATAAAGGCAATCACTCCAGCAAAGATAGAAATAAGCATTCTAATCTCCTAATGTTATTTTTATTTTCTGTAAATCTTTTAAAGCTGTATTAGAACGAACACTTTGCTTTTTAACAGTTTCTCCTGTGCCTTCAAACTCAACTTCAAGATTCAGCCATTTGGCAAAGGTTTCAACATTTTTCTTAGACCAGCCATATAAGTCAGGCATCTCTTCTACCTTATCTGAAAGGAGTAAGATTTGCTGATTGGCGTCTAGATTGGTTCCTTCTGCTACAGAGCTTTCTTTGATTTTTGTTCCCGAACCGATAACAATTGGTTGTACAAGGTTACGACGGAGTTCTTCAGCTAAATCTCCAGGGCTAGAGTCCTTAATGCTAGGCATGGCATAACTAGTTGTAGTTGTCACTTGGTCCAAATTCTTAGCCGCAGATTGAAGATTGAGCGTCTCTTTCATGGCTGAAGCTCGCTCCAAAATCGGGTTAGAAAACTCTCCTAGTTGTACTGAAGTAATATGTTCTGGTTGTTGAACTGTCACATAGAGGATAAAATCAGGATTTTCACTCGGATTCATCGAAACTACTGAGTAGATATAGTTGGTGCCTCCCTTTAAGTATCCCCCTTTTTGTTCGTCAGCAATCTGGGCAGTTCCTGATTTTACAGAAACAGTCTGACCTGGTACAGTAACGATTGGTTTACCGGTAAGTTTATTGTACATTGTACCATAAACGGGATCTGTACCAACCAAAATCATATTTTCTCGAGTCAGACTAGCCGCTTCTTTTGATACAGGATTACCTACAATTTCCTTTTTGGACTTCCGCACGGTCTGATCATTAGGATCATAAAGGGCACTGATAAACTTAGGCTCTAGCATAACCCCGTCATTAGCAATGGCTGTAAAAGCTCGAAGCATCTGGGTTTGGGTAACAGAGATACCTTGACCAAAAGCACTCATGGCAATATTAACAACGTTATCTGCAGGTAGTTGTCCCGCATACTCATCGGGCATTCCAAAACGAGTTGGAACTCCAAACTTGAATCGATTAAGGTATTCTAACCAAGTAGCATCCCCCATCTTTTGTTGGAGCAAGGTCATACCCACATTACTTGAGTGTGCAAAACCTTGCGAGTAAGTCATGATACTTCCAGCTGACAAGCCATCATTAACATCCCAGTCCCTGATAGTCGCATCAGCAACCTTTAATTCACTGCTATTAAAGTATTCGCCTCCAGAGAAGGTTTTATTGTCAATAGCAGCAGCTAAGGTCATGACCTTCATGGTCGAACCTGGCTCATAATTACTTTGATAGAGGATATTTCGCCAAACAAAGTCATCTGTTATGCCTTCTTTTGTATTTGCATCAAAAGTCGGTCTTTGGGTTGTGGCAAGAATTTCCCCTGTCTTGGCACTAACCAAGGTCGCATTCATGTACTTGCCCTTAACTTTTTCTTGAAAAGCATCCATTTGACTTTCCATAAAGGATTGCAATGGACTGGATAAGGTCGTGTAGACATCTTTTCCATTTACCGTTTGTTGGGTAACTTGTTCCGTACCTGGAACAATATTACCTAAACGATCTTTTTCATAGGTAATAATGCCATCTGTCCCTGCCAGCAAGCTATTTAAGGAGCTCTCCATACCAGATGTCCCAATAAGGCTTTTTGTCCCATCCTCATTTTCATGTAACTGAGCTAAACCAATAAAGGATGAAGCAAATTTTCCATTTGGATAACTTCGATTGGGACTAGTGGTAAAATTGACACCCTCGACCTTGGCAGCTTCTAAGTCCTGTTTAATGGACATCATATTAGCGTAGGTAATCCCATTTCCTTTAGCACCAAAGGAAACCTGTTTGAGACTTGGTTGAGAGAGTTGATCCTTGACGTAGGTCTCCTCCATATCCAAGTACTTATGGAAAATTTCGGCTACCTTATTGTACTGAGATTCTTCTACATATAGAACATCTCCATTAGCTGACTTATAATCCTTATCAATAACAGCATAAACATTGTAGGAGGTTGCATCTTCTGCAATCGGCGTTCCATTACGATCATAAATGGTTCCCCTCTTAGCAGGAACTGTTAGAGTCGTTTGGTGAACCTTACTGGCTTCTTTGACCAGGTCAACACCAAACTTCTTCCCCGTACCAATAATCACCGCAAAATTAACCAAAAAAACAGCAAAGAGAAAGACGGCTAAGAGACTAAGGCTCTTCCCAACTCGTCTGCGGTTTTCAAGGGGAGATTTGCGATTCTTAATGGCAAAGTGTACTATTTTTTCTTTCCAGGTTTTCATATACTACTCCGCCGATCGGATATTTTCATTATTCAGTTGCAGTTCTTGCGAATCCGCAATTCCTGTCAGACGCTCTGAACGGATCAATTCATTGACTTCTTGCTTAGCATCATCCAGCTCTGTCTTCTTTTCTTCAATCTGAGCATTAACAGTCGTTAGTTCACTTTGGACTTGCAAGAGCTTGGTCTGCATATAAACCACACTGATGGCTAAGACAAGGGCTGTAATGGCAATCGAAAGGTAAAAAGCCTTCTCAACACGTGAAAATCTCTTGATACGAGCTTGCAGTAATTGGCTCGTCGTTTCTCTTTTTTCTACCATTTTATCCCCTTACTTATGAATTTTTCGAGCTACTCGTAACTTGGCTGAGTGGGAACGATTATTGGCCTCCAACTCCTCCTTGCTTGGTAAAATCGGTTTGCGAGAGACTAATTCCATCTTGGGCTTAAGATCATCTGGGATGAAAGGCAAGCCTTTTGGCACTTCCACTGTTGAAGCTTCCTTGAACAATTGCTTGGTCAAGCGATCTTCCAGCGAATGAAAGGTAATGACTGAGATTCTTCCATCCACTGCTAGTAATTCCATAGCTTGTTGGATGGACTCATCTGCAGCTCCTAATTCATCATTGACCTCAATACGGATGGCTTGGAAAATTTGCTTGGCAGGATGACCTTTTTTCTTGAGTTCCTTGGCAGGCTTAGCAGACTTGATAATCTCTGCTAATTCTGTTGTCGTTTCAATCGGCTTCAACTCACGCGCCTGTTCAATCTTCCGAGCGATCTGTTTGGAGAATTTGTCCTCGCCATACTTGAAGAAAATACGAACCAAGTCATGATAGTCATAATGGTTCACTACTTCATAAGCTGTCAGACTAGCTTCCTGGTTCATCCGCATATCCAGTGGCGCGTCCTTCTTGTAAGAAAAACCTCGCTCACGCTGATCCAATTGCGGGCTCGAAACTCCCAAGTCATAACAAATGCCATCAATTTCTTCTACACCCGCTTCTTGTAAACGGGCTTTCAAATGACGGAAGTTGTCCTTGATGAAGGTGACCATTCCTTTTTCGATATAAGGTGCCAAACGTTTTTGGGCATTATCAATGGCATTCTGGTCCTGGTCAAAGGCATAGAGATGCCCCTTTTCACTTAATTTACTTAATAAATACTCGCTATGGCCTGCTCCACCCAAGGTCGCATCAACGTAAACACCATCAGGTTTTACATCAAGCATATCAATGGTTTCATGGAGCATGACCGTTACATGATGAAATTCTTTAGTCATATCTTATCTATTTTACCACAATTCTGACTAGCTTGCACTCGCTAAAGCAAAAACCTTTCCTTGTTACTTTATCACTTGTATTCAGCAGGCGACTCTGCTACCTGAGCTAGTTCTACGCGTTCTTGGGGATTCAAGTGTTGGTGAACAGCCTCTGCTACTGCTCTTGGTATACCAACTGCGACAATCTCATCCACGCTGGCTTCCTTGATTTTTGTCAGAGATTTGAAATATTTCATCAAGTTCTGCTTACGTTTTGGACCCAGGCCTTCAATTCCATCCAATTGAGAGGAGAAGGAATTTTTCGAACGGAGTTGTCGGTGGAAGGTGATGGCAAAACGGTGTACCTCATCCTGAATGCGTTGCAGGAGGAAAAATTCCTGAGAATTCCGAGACAGCTCCACCACCTCAAGCGGATCTCCAAAGAGTAATTCATGGGTTTGGTGCTTGTCATTTTTTTGCAGACCTGCAATGGGAATATCCAAGCCTAGCTCCTCTTGGATAACTTGCTTAGCAATATTTACCTGACCTTGCCCCCCATCAATGACAATCAAATCTGGCGGGGTCAAGCCATCACGCTGGACGCGCCCATAGCGTCTGCGGATGACCTCTCGCATACTAGCATAGTCATCTGGTCCGACCACCGTCTTAATCTTGTACTTGCGGTAATCCTTCTTGCTCGGTTTACCATTGACAAAAACAACCATGGCAGAAACTGGACTAGTCCCCATGATATTGGAATTGTCAAAGGACTCGATGCGGACTGGGGTTGGAATTTGTAAGAGTCGTCCCAAGTTTTCAATGGCACCTTGAGTCTTTTCAACTGATTTTTCTAGCAGGTTAAATTTCTGCTCTAGACTAACACGCGCATTTTTGATAGCGAGATTAACCAGTTGTTTTTTCTCCCCACGTTGGGGTTTGAGAACCTTGGTATCCACCAAAGCCTTAACAGCCTCGTCATCAATATCCTGAGGAATCAAAATTTCATTGGGAACCAGATGAGATTTTTCTTGATAAAACTGCCCAACGTAAGTCAGGAAATCTTCATCTGGATCATTGTAGTAAGGAAAAAGGTTGACATCACGCTCAATGAGCTTACCTTGGCGGACAAAGAATACCTGAACGCACATCCAACCCTTATCCACGTAGTAACCAAAGACATCGCGATTTTGGAGATCCTTGGCCATAACTCGTTGCTTGGTCCGAAGGGTTCCAATGGCCTGAATCAGATCTCGATATTCAGCTGCACGCTCAAATTCCATACTCTGAGCTGCCACATTCATCTTTTCCTTGAGGTCATCGATGATTTTGTCATCCTGTCCCTTAAGAAAATCAGAGACTTCTTGGGCCATAGCTTTAAAATAAGCCTCGTCTTTCTTACAGATGGTGTGAGCCACGCACTGCCCGATATGGTAATAAAAACAAACCTTCGATGGTGGATTAGTACACTTGCGAAAAGGGAAAATCCGATCCAGAAGTCGCTTGATTTCATTGGCCGCCCCCACATCCGGATAGGGTCCAAAATAGAGACCTCCGTCTTTCTTGACCTGACGGGTGATAATCAAGCGAGGATAGCGCTCATTGGTAATTTTGATGAAAGGATAGGACTTGTCGTCCTTGAGCATAATATTGTATTTAGGCTTATTTTCCTTAATCAAGTTGATTTCCAGAAGGAGGGCCTCAATATTGGATTCCGTAACAATAAACTCAAAGTCTACAATTTCAGACACCAAGGCTTCTGTCTTGGTATCATGACTCCCACGGAAATAGGACCGTACACGGTTACGTAGATTTTTAGCCTTTCCTACATAGATAATCGTTCCGTTTTTATCTTTGTGAATATAACAACCAGGGCTGGTCGGCAAGAGCTCTAGTTTTGATTTAATCAAGTTATTCATAGTTCCATTATAGCAAAAAGCCCCCTTCATTGCTTACATCAAGGAGCTCTATTTTTCGTTTGAAAATCACTTATTCTCCAGACTCATATAGTTCTTGAACTGCTTGAACATCTTGAGCCTGAATACCATAATAAGAACCTGCTGGCTGCATGACTGACACTTCATTAGTATGTTCCAAGCCAATGGCATGACCTAGCTCATGCTCTGCCGTATGCAAGATACGATCATAGGTATAGCCATAGTTTGGATTGGATAGATAATAATGATTCAAACGAACTGTTACTGAAGTAAATTGTTTGGTTAGGAGATTTGTCTGGCTCTCCGCCTCACCAGCAACAGATGTGGAACCATCATTCATTTCAGTAGCAAAAATAGTTGCTTGGTCAGGTTCTGTCACAAGTACAAAATTAAAAGCACCGGTCTGATTCCAATTGGTAATAGCCTCAACATAAGCCTTTTGAAAGGTTGCATCCATTTGAGGATCAATATAAATTGTCGCCTGCGCTTGGGGCCATTTTACTCCTGAATCTTGATGATGATCGGTCTGAGACAAGCCTTGCAACTTACCAGTTTCTTGCCATTGATGCCAACCTGCTTGACCAACTTGAACAAGTTGCCCCGCTTGATTGAAGACACCAGATAAATCTCCCGTCACATACCAGAGAATCCCTAAAGCAATGAGAATTAAGACTACAAGAGTCCACACAAGGCGCCAGAACATGCGCCAAATTCCTAGTAACAATCGACATAGAACACGTATAATCCAGAACATGATTTCCCGCCTTTCTAAAAAAATAAGAATCCACCTTTAAACCATGGATTCCCATTCTAAAGATAGATTCCTTATTTTACTTTAGTAAGCTGAAAGAAAACTAAAACTAAGACAAGCGTTCTTCCAAAACAAAATCAATCGGCAGTGTAGCCAAAAACCGTTCCAATTGTTTTTCCCAATAATACCATTCATGAGTTCCTGCACTATGGCTATAGGTCACATCAAAACCAAGCCTTTTGAGGTTCTTCACCGCTAGGTTATTGGCAGCATACAAGACATCTTGCTCGCCACACCAAACCCAAAGCTTGGTCTTCTTGTCTGACATTTTTGCAAGGCTTTCAAGTGAATAAGGACTAGTTTCCCAGTTATCAAGCTTGCCAAAAACTCCTCGCCAGTAAGCAAGCGTTCCAAGATTTTGACTTTCTGGAGAAAACTCTTCGAAACTAAGAGCACCAGAAAAACTAGCTGCGTGTGAGAAACGATTGGTTGACAAAGCCAACTTGAAGGAACCGTAGCCTCCCATTGAAAGGCCAGCGATAAAAGTTTTTTCACGCTTGCTAGACATATTAGGGAAGAAACGTTTGAGCACTTTAGGCAGTTCTTCTGCTAGAGCTGTATAGTAGTTATAGCCATACTGAGTATCTGTATACCAACCGTTACTTGTATTAGGCATGACAACAATCAGATTGGTCCCTCGCACCAAGCGCTCTACATTGGTCCGTTTGAGCCAACTGTTGTGATTTCCTGACATCCCATGAAGGAGATAAAGAACAGGAATATCCGTAGAATCTGGCTCCTCAACCCGAGACGCATCAGGGTAGAGAACATTCACTCCCCACTCCATATCTAAAACTTCTGAGTAATACTCAATCTTCATTACTGCCATAACTTGCTCCTTATTCATTTAAGATAAGAAAAAGCCGAAACTCGACTTTCTCTTGCTATTTGATCCTATTTTGCTTCCATGACTACTGGTAAGATAGCTGGGCGACGCTTGGTTTGGTCAAAGAGGAACTTGGCCAAATTATCACGTACCTTACCTTTGAGCTCTGCCCAATCAAACTCTTCACCTTGTAGATAGTCTTCTACTGTTTGATTGACTAACTCTGTACTTTCGCGCAAGATATCACGGCTCTTCTTGAGATAGACAAATCCACGCGTGTGCACTCGAGCTTTAGCAATGATTTTCTTCTCGCGACGGTTAACAGTGATAGCCACGATGAAAATCCCATCTTCTGACAAGACCTTACGGTCACGAAGAACGACATTCCCAACATCTCCAATAGCATTCCCGTCAATCAAAACATCGCCTGCTGTAACTGCACCAGATGGAACAAAGTCCCCATGCTCGTAAGACATAGTAGTCCCTTTTTTAGGGATAAAAATACGTTCTGGTAGCATACCAACTGCCATAGCAGCCTTAGCATGGGCATCCAACTCACGGTATTCTCCTTGGATCGGGAAGAGATACTGAGGTTGCAAGAAATTGATCATCAATTGCAAATCACGCGCATTCCCATGTCCTGACACACGCAAGCTATGAGTAATTGGCTTGACAACTCCACCTGCTTGGTAGACCATATTTTCTACACGCGCCATAACCGCTTCCTTGGCGATTGATGGTGTTGTAACGATATAAACTAGGTCACCTTCTTTGATTTCAACATAACGGTGACGACCGATAGACATCTTGCGTAGGCCGTTAATCGGTTCACCCATACGTCCAGTTTCAAGAATGATCAACTCATGAACTTCAAAACGCGACATATCTTTTGGTTTAATCAAAAGATTTTCACTTGCTAAAGATAATTTTTTCAAGCGAATCGCTGTACGGACGATATTTTCAATATCAAATCCTGTCAAAACAACACGGCGTCCTGTCTCCGCGGCTGCATCAAAAACTTGCTGGATACGAGAAAGGTTACTTGCAACCGCAGCAACGATGATACGTCCATCCCAGTCAGAGATGGTTTGCGTGATTTCTACACCAACTTCATTTTCACTGGCTACTTGGATATTGCTATCTGCATTAGCCGAGTCACTGAGCAAAGCCAAGACCCCTTCGCGACCAATCTCTGCCAATCGACCGAAGTCAGTAGCATAGGATTCACTAGCCGTTTGGTCAAACTTGAAATCTCCTGTGTAAACAACATTTCCTTCAGACGTTTTTAAGACCACACCCAAACTTTCTGGGATAGAGTGGGTTGTACGGAAGAAGGATACTACCGTTCCACCAAAATCAATCTCTGTATTTTCATCAATGACATGGAAATCATCAAATTTCTTGACACTGTCATTCCCCTTAACAAAAAGCTTGGCAAGTTCGATGGTCAGCTCTGAGCCAAATACAGGAACCTTAGCTTCTGCCAAGAGATAAGGAAGGGCACCAATCGCATCCGCATGCCCGTGTGTTAAGAAAACCCCAGCAATACGGTCGCTATTTTCAAACAGATATTCCATATTTGGAATAACGACATCGACACCCAACTGTTCGTTTTCAGGATATTTCAAACCTGCGTCCAATACAAAAATCGAGTCGTTAATTTCTGCGATGTACATGTTTTTACCATTTTCACGTACACCCCCAAGTGTTGTTAATTTAATAGTATTCATTTTTCCTCCGAATAGTCACTTCAACTGTTTGTAGAGCTTTAAAAACTCTCTTTTTCTGAAAGTCCAATTCACTTTCAGCCGAATCTTTTCCATTCATTATACCATTTTTTTAGTAATTTTCAAAATGAATCTTACAGAACCTAACACTTCAAATATCTATTTTTATCTTATAAAGCCAAGTTGGCTAAATCCCAACTAAGCCGTCAGATTACTTCTAATCTTCAACTGTTTTAACAAGATCCAAAAGGGATTCTCAGCCACAGCAGGTTCTCTTTTCTCCCAAAATCCTTATCCTCCATCAACCTTTATATCACACACTTTTTCACATTACCTTCTAATAGAAAATCATCCTGGCAAGCAGCTTTATCTCTTATTACAAAAATCATACATATCCAAAAGTATCCCTTTAGCAAAGATGAAGTCACTTCACCCCTTTTCCCTGTCAGTGTTTATAATCTACCAAGAATTCCTTTTTCATTCCTTTCTCCATTTTCTCCTCCAGCCAACTTCCACTTGATAGCAAACAAAAAGAGTCAGCAAGCCAACTCTTTCGATCTCTATTCACTTTTTTCCATCAAGAAATCATAGATTTCCTGGACTGTTCCAAGCGCCATAATCTCCTGATCTTTAACAGTTTGTTTTAGCTTTTGATAAATCTGACTTTCAGCCATATCACGCTTTTCAGCCTCTTTATTCACCCTCATGACACCATTGTCAATGGTCACAAATCCAAGCTCTTCAAATATCTGAATCATTTTGACTAATAGGATTTGCTCAATCTTGAGATAGGCCGCCAAATCCTTGAGTTTATAGCGAATATCAAACTCTGGGAACTGATAGATGGTTTTATACAATTTTGCAAACTGCTCTCTCGTTCCATAGCCCGTTAAGTAGTAAGCCTTGGCTATATCATTTTTAAAATAAATAGCAGAAAAATCCTGCTCCTGACAGATTTTCTTAAGAAAGGATAAATCTTCAGGAATATTTTTTATGACAATAGCTGAACAAGAGGTCACATCAGGCAACTCTTGCCTAAAGTCCAAAACAGGTACACCTTCTGGCAACAGGGCATTCTTGCCACGGATGTTAAAGAGCTGGACACCTTCTACACGGGCGTCAACCATCATCAACTGCAAGGTGGTTTGTCCATTCCATTGGTTGACAGAGAGAGTCACCGCCAATTCCAATTGCTTGGTCTGTGAGAATTCAGTCGCCCATTTCCCTTGACCAAAAGCGACCACCTCAAAACTAGCCTCACCTTTGGAAATTTTCAGCTTGAGATGAGCATTACCAGCCCCCATAACGCGAGCATTTTCAACTTGAAAATCTCGAATATAGAAGACAGGTTTTTGGTTATCCATCCCAAAAGGAGCTAGACGTTCAAAACTTTTCACCGTCTCCAAACTCAAGGCCTCTAAATCCAGTTCTTCGTCTAAAAATAGATTGTTTTTACCTTGGGCATCTGCACCTTTTTCTCGGATATAGGCTTCCAAAACATCAGACAAGACTTCCAACTTATCCACTTCAAGGGTCATACCTGCAGCACCTGCGTGACCACCAAATGCGATAAACAGTTCTCGATGTGGATCCAAGGCTTCAAAGATATCGACTGCTTCTATGCTTCGAGCACTACCCTTGGCACGTCCATCTTCGATATTCAGTACAATAACTGTCTGACCTAGTTCTTCAAGCAAACGCCCTGCCACAATTCCAAGAACTCCCGGATTCCAGCCTTCCTTAGCCAAAACTTGAACACTTTTCTCAGGATCCACCATGCCTTTGGCTTCATCGTAAATCGACTGAACAATTTCCTTACGTTCTTCATTTTTTTGATGAATCAAAAGGGCAGTTTCATGCACTTCCTCATCGTCAAATCCAGTCAACAAATCAATGGCTGGATTGGGATCATCCAGGCGTCCTAGGGCATTTAAACGAGGTGCCAACTGAAAACCAACCGTCTCTTCTGTCACATCGCTACTCGAAATCCCAGCGATTTCAAACATTTCCTGCAGACCCATTCGTTGAGTGTTGCGCAAGACCTCAAGACCATACTGGACCATGATACGATTTTCGTCCGTCAAGCTGACCATATCGGCAATTGTACCGATAGCAACCAAGTCTAACATCTCAACCTGCACTTCTTCCAAAAGAGCACATGCCAACTTAAAAGCGACACCACAACCTGCTAAATGTTTGAAAGGATAGTCCGCCCCTGGATGTTCAGGATGGATAATAGCATAGGCATCTGGTAAAACTTCAGGCATAGAATGGTGATCGGTCACAATGACGTCCACTCCCATAGACTGAGCTAAATCAATGGCTTCATGCCCCACCACACCATTGTCCACCGTCACAATCAAAGACACCCCCTGCTGTTCGATGAAATATTTGTAGACACTGGCATTTGGACCATAACCATCCGTAAAGCGATTGGGAAGATAAACAAGACACTCGGCACCTAACTGCTCCAAACTTTCCTTGACAATGGAAGCCGAAGTCATCCCATCTGCATCGTAGTCCCCGTAAATGAGAATCAACTCCCCTTGCTCAATAGCCTGACGAATCCGTTCTACTGCCTTTTCCATATCATGCAGAAGGTAGGGATCATGCAAATCCTCCAAAGAAGGTTCTAAAAATTTTTTCAGACTGGTCTCATCCTTGATACCTCGTTCAAATAACAAACGAGCTACTTCAGGGCCCAAACCAGCTTTCTTAGCGATCTTTGTAAAATCCGCATCCTCAACTTGCGGAGCAAATTGCCAATTATAAGTAGGAATTATCAAAAAAATCATCCACTCTTTCTTACGATTCTATCGTTTTATTATAACATGATTTTCAGTTTTTCTCTTGATTTTCTAACTAATTTGATGACTCTTCATCGCTCTAAACAGTCACTTTTAAAACATATACATGCCAAAGTGTCATTCCTTTTTTTACTTGACTTTTGCAATTTCCCCTCAGATAAGGTATAATAATTGTATTGTCTTTTGGGGTCGTTACGGATTCGACAGGCATTATGAGGCATATTTTGCGACTCGTGTGGCGACGTAAACGCTCAGTTAAATATAACTGCAAAAAATAACACTTCTTACGCTCTAGCTGCCTAAAAACCAGCAGGCGTGACCCGATTTGGATCGCTCGTGTTCAATGACAGGTCTTATTATTAGCGAGATACGATCAAACTTTGTCTAGCAGTTTGATAAGAGATTTATAGACTCGCAGTTTCTAGGCTTGAGTTATGTGTCAAGGAGCTGTTAAAACAATACATAACCTATGGTTGTAGACAAATATGTTAGCAGGTGTTTGGACGTGGGTTCGACTCCCACCGGCTCCATTATATTTTAAAAAGGCGGTGGGACAGAAATCGATAGACAAAGTCTCGATTTCGTAGTCCCAACCCCGCGAGGATGTTTATGAGCTTTTTGGAGTCTAAAAGACGAACAAAAAGTTCAATCAGCTACCGCGTCAAAGTTTGATTGCTAACAAAAAGTGAGGTCGGGATCTTTTGTCCCAACCTCTTTTTTGTTTGCCTAGTTTACAAGGCTCTATCTCCATATTTAAAAAATAATACTCTTCGAAAATCAAATTCAAACTACGTCAGCTTCACCTTGCCGTATATTTGTTACTGACTTCGTCAGTTCTATCCACAACCTCAAAACAGTGTTTTGAGCAACCTGCGGCTAGCTTCCTAGTTTGCTCTTTGATTTTCATTGAGTATAAAATATATTCAAAAAATGATTGGTTTAAAGGCTGATCATTTTTCTGTTGAAAGATCAACTTTTGCTGATAAATGCTGGAGACAGCAATAAAAAAACCAGCGATTGG
>NZ_CM003841.1 GCF_001579645.1 Streptococcus infantis | reverse complement strand
AATCAAAATGAGTTACTTAGAAATGCACTAGCAGGCATGAAAGAAGCAAAGAGTAGGCTTGAAAATAGCCTATCTCATGCAGAATGGAAAAATCAGCAATTAGAGACTGAAAACAAAGCATTAAAGCTAGAAAACAGGGAGTTGAAAGTTTCTAAAAATCTCTTAGATGACCTTTCTGAAGTCATAACAGAAAAAGAAGTAACCAGTCTCAATAAGCGTTTAGAAAACTTAAGAGAGACACGAGAACTGTCTAGGACAAGACATGAGCCTACAAAAGGGCGGAGTATCTGAGCGATTTATGCCGTGAAAGCTATTTGACAATAAGCTAGGTCAAGTTAGACTGGTTAAGGCGGTTCAGTCTGAACTTTGTTCAGCTGACCGACAAACCAAAGACTAACGACCTAGGTTCCTTGTTGTCAAATAGACCATGGAATAAAGCAAGCGGACATGGTATAATAGCAATATTCTGGCACTAAGCCTTCGAAAGGAGGTGTTTAGCTTGTTAGAACTCATTACTCTTCTTGTTGTTGTCCGAGTAGTGTTGCCCTTAGCGTACGAGTTGGGGAAAGCCTATGGGATGAAGTGGATTGAAAAGCGCTTCGATGACAACGAGAAATAGTGTCACTTTTCACGAACGCTAGTGTGTTGTAGCTAGCGCAAAAAAAGCACCCTAAGTCTTGGCGGACAGGGTGCTTTTCGTTTAGCGTGATGAACTCACTACTCTTGTTGTTGATTAAATTATAACATAGTTTTATAATTGGTGTCAAAAATAGACATTTGTGTTATAATCTTTATGAGGCGCCTCAGCGATACGGTCGGTGGCGTGAAGCTCTTTATTGTCGGGCAACTGGAAACGGATAGCTCAAAGGGCACTATTTTGTGTCGGGTGTGGGACTGCCTTCAGCTTCGAGCTGTAAAGACCCCGAATACGTTTTTAAGAGCTTGGCCCGATAGGGTCTTTTTTTTTTTTGAAAAATTAAAAAAATGAAGGATTTTTTTCTAAAGGAGTTACTTTCATACTTACTTTATAACTTACTTTATATATACTTTGGGGGTGTCAAAAAGTCAGTATTATCAAGGGTTTACGAGGATATAAGTGACAAAAAAGTACGTGATACATGACAAAAAAGTACGTGATACATGACAAAAAAGTACGTGATACATGACAAAAAAGTACGTGATACATGACAAAAAAGTAATAAATTTCTTGAAGTTTGTCATGTAATATTATATAATCATTTATGACAAAAAAGTACGTGAGGTTAAGCCATGAAAAAAGGGAAGTCAGAAAATGCGTTTGAGGGCTTGATGTCTAGACAAGATTATCTAGTAGTACAAGCGAATGACCTAGCCAAAGCCTTTGGGAATTTAAAAGCCTTTGAACATAAGCTACTGGACTATTGTTTTAGCTATGTGACCAAAGAAAGCACTGCAACAGATACATTTACGACAAATGCAAAAGAGGTGCTGAAGCACTTTGGATTGAACGCTTCAGGGAAAAACTATGAGCGTGTGGCACGTGGCTTTAAAGCCCTAAACGAAAACACTGCGTTATATCTGCCAATCGTTGAGAATGGCGTTAAAGGGATATTGATGACCCAGTTATTTAGAAAAATTAAATTCTTAGCTAATGGCGAAGTGGAATTTATCTTTTCAGAAGATGCTGCGCCTTACGTATTTGCTTTACGTAGCCAGTTCTTCTCGTTCAAATTGGCAGAGTTAGCTCAAATCAAATCAAAGTATGCCATTATTTTGATGAAATTGTGGGAAGCAAATCGCTTTAAAAATCAACGTGTCACAACCATTCAAGGAGATTTAGACGATTGGCAAGATTGGTTTTTAGGGGAAGAGAGAAGAATGCCCCCTGCAATCTTTGCAAGGAACTGTCTGAAAGTTGGGGCAGAAGAGCTAGAGAAAAAATTAGGGGTAGATGTTTATCTAAACGTAGTTAAAAATGGCCGAAAGGTCATTGGCTATGAAATGCAGATTACTGATAATCGACAAGTACCAACTGCAGAGATAATCAAGCAAGCTGAAGAAAGAAGTCGACAGACAGATATTTATGATTTTTTAGATTAAGCACTGTTCAAAAATCTAAGTATGGTTCAAATGGTTGTAACTGCCATGGAAAACACTTGTTTATATCTAATTTATGAGTAAAAAGATGCTATTGAGATGAAAAAGCAGCTTGATGTTGATGAAATTTAAAGAGACTGGGACAAAATTGTTCCAGTCTCTTTCTTGTTAGTGAATTATTCTTCGTATAGAATTTCAGGGTTCGGTATTCTCATCCCTGAACCACCACTACTGTAATTATTTGTTTCTGATTGAGGAAGTGCTATTTGTATTCCACCAGGGCCGTAAGCTACACCTGTAAAAGTTACTCTTTTTATTTTTCCGCTTACATATATTGAACCACTAACTGATTGTCCTGCCCTACCTTGAGCGCTTACCGGGTAATATAAGGTACGGCCATTTGTTAATGTAATACGAACTCCTCCAGAGAATTGATAAGAGCTTTTAGTATAAGGTCGTGCGTACCACCATGCTCTACTTCGGTTATCATAAATTTCTATTTTGGAAACTCCACCATTTCCAGTTGCAGTAGAATATGGGGTGATTTGGTTTGCTTTTGGAGTTTCGGCATATGTTGTAACAGTAAATGAAAGAAGAGTGAGAAAGGTAGTTATAAATAAAATAAGTTTTTTCATGGCAGTTCTCCTTTATTTTTTGTATGATTATATCAGAATATTTTAAAAAATGAAAAGGTTTTCTATGAAGAGTGATGTTTTTTTTGATTATTTTTTGAAATCACTTAGGTTTCATCTTGGTGATAGGTGTAAGGATATTGGATTTATAGAGTTTGCTAAGGATGAAAATAATAGTTTTATTATTATAAAGGATTATATTTTAGAATCATTAGTGGTGTTGTCAAATATTTTGAGTAAGGAGAGGATTGTGTTTTCTTGTGGGGTTATTCATAGTAAGGGGGGAGTTACTGGAGTAGAAGTATGTATGAATGTATTAGAGTTAGAAAGATTAAATAATTTGTATAAGATATAGTTTTGAAGAATATTAAAAAATATAATGGAAACTGTCTATGTAGGATGTGTGGAGTTGATAGTATCAATGTTTCCTATGGCGATAATTTTCTCAACTATGTTTACTTTGATTTTTTGGTCGGACAATAGCGAAGCCGTCCGACTGTCATTTTGAAAAAATGACTTTGGGGGACTTATATAAGTCCCCCAATTTTTCAAAAAATGCCCTTGCGATTCGAGGGCTTTTTTGTAGTTCGCCCTGGCATAAAGTGGGCGGACTAGCTCTCTGCAAGAGCCTTCGGAGAACGCACCTTTACGAAGTAAAGTATAGTACGTTATACTTTACATGGAAGTTAGCCGAAATTTGTGCTAAAATTCTAGCTAGAATGTTATCACAATAGACGAGCAATAGGCTTGCCGGCTCGTCTGTCATTCGCTACTCGAATGACCCACCTGAGGAGGTAAAAGTTATGAGCTACATGGTTGCGAGAATGCAGAAAATGAAAGTTGGGAATTTGGGTGGCGCACATAAGCACAATGAACGGATTTTTGAAAAGCACTCAAACAAAGACATCGACACGAGCAGGTCACACCTCAACTATGAGTTGACGGATCGTGACCGCTCTGTGTCGTATGAACGGCAAATTAAGGACTATGTGAACGAGAACAAGAGTTCTAAACGTGGGATACGGAAAGACGCTGTTTTGTGTGATGAATGGATTATTACGTCAGATAAAGATTTTTTTGAAAAGTTGGGCCAGGAGCAGACGAGAAAATTTTTTGAAACGGCTAAAAACTACTTCGCGGAGAATTACGGAGAAAACAACGTTGCTTATGCCAGTGTACATCTTGATGAGAGTACCCCACACATGCACTTAGGGATTGTTCCAATGAGAAATGGTAAGCTGTCATCAAAGGTTATGTTTAACCGTGAGGAGCTAAAGCATATTCAGGAAGATTTGCCAAGGTACATGAATGAGCATGGTTTTGAGTTGCAACGTGGAAAGCGAGATAGCAAAGAACAGCATTTGAGTGTGGCGGATTACAAGGAAAAAATGGGGCGTGAAGCTCTTAATCAGGAATTGCTAGATTTAGGAGCGCCAAAATATTGGCATACGGAAGAACGTAGACCTGCAACAATCTCAGAAATTCAAGATTATGAGGACATAGGTTCTTTATTTACAGATTCAGACGTGACATTTAAAATCCGAGAAGCGACGTTGGAAGAGCGTTTCAAATGGCTAGACACTCATAGAAACGATTTAAGGGCAGATTTAGGACGTTTAGAGGGTGTCCTTGAGAAAAAGATTGACGAATACGGTAAAATCGATTCTGAGGCTTCTGAGAGGCTCTCAGAGCTATCTGAGTTAAATTCTGAGGTAAATAGTCGTCAGGAGGAAATAAAGGGGTTAAAAAGCGATTCTAAGCGTCTGAGCGATGATGTGGTTCGTCTGGAGAGAGCTCATAGAGAAAAAACGCAACTTTTGGTGGAACAATCAAGTAACTTATCGAAAATTTCGTATAGAGATTTAGATAGACGTCGAGTTGCCAAAGAGTTGCAGGAAGAATTAGAAAATGCTACTCCTAAACTGTTTGGCGATGGCTTTAATTTTACTTCGGATTTTGTTGGACGACTGAAGACGTTTGTGTCTGATGTTGTAGAGAAGCTGGAGCAGGCGGTC